>QCNK01000009.1 GCA_003210135.1 Prochlorococcus sp. AG-424-P23
ACTTCACTTTCTTCTGGTTCCTCTGGTTTTATTTTTGAATTTGCTAAGCTTTGATCTGCATCTTTACTTAAAAGGAATTTTAACAATTTTTTGAATAATAAGAAACCTTTTTCAATTCTTTTTGGACCTAAAATTGAAAGCAAAATTACTAAAATTATGAATATTTCAGGTGAATTTAAACCTAATAGTTTCATAAAATTTCATATTCTATTTATATTTTAGTACATGTTAAAAATTTAATCTAATTATTCTCAAAAGTTGGTAAATAAAGCTCCCTATTTGATGCAATTAAACCTTCTTCTTTAAAAAAAATCTCTAGGTCTTTTAGATCTTTTATATCAACAAATTCACCACAATTATCTATGATATTATTATGGGTAAATTTCCATAAATCATCCAAATATTGGTCATCGTCTGGAAATGCTACAAATTTTAAATATGTATTATTCAAAGCATATTCACTAGCAAAATCAGAATCTAATCCTTCCCTTTTAGCATCACAAAAAACTTTAGCAAATCTTTTACCTACAGAAGTTTGAGCACTCGATAAATCTAAATTACTTTGTATGGCTTCTACATTTATTGGTGCAATAAAAATAATTATTGAAAGAAAAATAGATACTAATATAAACAAGAAAAAATTTCCTTTTTTAAATTTAAACTCAATATAAACTAGCAAAAAAAGTAATCAATTAGGCCTATTTAAGTAAAAGCAGTTCTTATAAATTAAGAAATAAATAGAAAAAAAAAATCAGCTCCATGTCTGAATTTATAATAAAGAACAATTAAATAAATTTAAAAATTATATGCCTTCAAATATAAAGCTAAAAGGGAGAGGAGTTAATAGGATTATTACGAGTAAGGTCATGCTATCGCCATTAGCAGGAGTTACAGATAACATTTTTAGGAGACTTGTACGTAAATGGGCTCCAAACTCTTTACTTTTTACAGAAATGATAAATGCCACAAGTCTTAAAAAAGGATATGGAACACAAAAAATCAATCAAATAGATTTAGAAGAAGGTCCAGTTGGAGTACAAATATTTGATAATAGGCCAAATGCTGTTTCTGAAGCTGCGAAACAAGCTGAGGACTCTGGAGCTTTCTTAATTGATATAAATATGGGATGTCCAGTAAAAAAAATTGCGAAGAAAGGTGGAGGCAGTGCATTAATTAAAGACCGAAAACTTGCTATAGAATTAGTCAAAAATGTTGTAAGAGCTGTTAAGGTTCCAGTAACAGTAAAAACACGACTCGGATGGGATAGTAAAGAAGAAAATATAGAGGATTTCTTATTTAAACTTCAAGATGCGGGAGCAACAATGATCACACTCCATGGAAGAACTAGAAAACAGGGTTTTTCAGGAAATTCAGATTGGGAAATGATCGGGAGACTAAAAAAGTTGTTGGAAATCCCAGTAATTGCTAATGGAGATATCAAAAATCCAGATGACGCTCTTAATTGTCTAAAAAAAACAAATGCCGATGGTGTAATGATTGGACGAGGGATTTTAGGATCCCCATGGAAAATAGGAGAAATAGATTATGCCATTAGAAAAATTAAAAATTTTAAAGAACCAAGCACAGAAGAAAAACTATATTTAATTATTGAGCATCTTGATGAATTAATAAAAGAAAAAGGAGCTCACGGCTTGCTAATTGCAAGAAAACATATCTCATGGACATGCAAAGACTTTAAAGGAGCATCAAATTTGAGAAATAACTTGGTTAGAGCTGTTGATAAAAATGAAGTTAAAAATTTAATAAATAAAATGATTAAAACTTTGAATAATGAAAAAAATACATTAGCTTAAAACAAATTTTATTCTTTAAATGAAAATTATTAGTAAAGAAACAAGTAAAAGAATTTGTGATCATATGAACAATGATCACATTGATTCGGTTCACAAATATCTTATTCATTATGGAAAGATATCAAGATTTGAAAATGCTTACATGGAAGAAATCAATAACAGTTATATAAAAATCAATCACGATGGCCAGTCAGCAATTATCAATTTTAAAAATGAAATATCTGAAGAAGAAATACATTCAACTTTAGTATCTATGATTAAAGAGATTAAATAAATAAATATTTTAAATAAGAAAAATTCTAATTTTTATTTTCATAGTAATCAGTTATTTGCTTACATTCTTCAAATGAAAGCATGCTTAATCTAGATGTAGCTTTTATTTTTAAAATTGCACATACAGCTAATAAATCGTAGCTGTCAACGTTAAGCGCTTCAGAAAGCTCTAGGACCCTAAGACCTTTCATTAGTATTAAAAAAATCTTTTTCTAAATTATCAAGAACCTTGAAATCAATGGGCAGCATTTTTTCCTAAACCTGCTACGAATGGAAAAGTTTGTTCATCACCAAAAATATCTTCTGCTGAAGAATTATAAATATTATTTTTTTTATTATCAGGCTTAATCTCTTCAATTTCATTAGAAATATTCTCTTTAATGTTATTTTCAATTTCTTTTGCTAATAAATTATTGGTATTAGAAAATATTGAAAAAACTAATACACATAAAAACAAAATAATTCTTTTCATAAAAAAAATATATCTAATACTATTGTCATACGCCAATAAGGTTATTTAGAAAAACTAGATAACTTTAAAACAAATCTAAATAAATCCAAAAAAATATTCATCTTCCCAACTTATTTCTATTTTTAAATCTAATTAAAAAATAAAGACCTAGTAACAAAAGAATTGCCAAGGAGTACTGATTAAGAAAAACATAAACTACATAGACGAGAAATGGGAATAAGCAAGCCCTCTTGAAATTTAATTTTTGTTCCTTTGACATATTTTTCCAATTTAAATATTCTTCCCATTGAAAAATCTTCTTCATTTTTCTACTTCTTTTTTTACGATTAAACATAAATTTATAAATATAGTCTTGATAATTCTTATGTTAATAAAGAAAATTAATCTACAATATCAAGATAAGTTTTTTTCATTAAATTAAAATATTTTTTAAATAAAAGATGAACTCAAAACCAGTTTGGAAAATTGAAAAAATTGTTTTACCTCAACATGCAGATCATGTAGGTGTAATGTGGCACGGTAATTATTTTAATTGGCTTGAAGAAAGCCGAATAAATGCACTTTCAGAAGTAGGTATAAGTTATTTCGAACTAACTAAAAATGGCTTAGATTTACCTGTAATCAATACTTCAATAAAATATAAATCTCCTTTATTCCTTGGTGAAAAAATAATAATAGAGAGCGAATTCAACATTGATAGAAGTCCTAGGATTAATGTAATTTCAAATTTTCTTAACAAGAAAAATGAAATCTTAACGATTGCTGAAGTCAATTTAGTCTTAATAAATAAACTAAATTTTTCTATAATAAGAAAAAGGTCAGATTTCCTATCTGAAGCTTTTAGTAAGTTAAACGGTAGAAATTATTATCCGCCAATTGAATGATTCCTTAAATTATTAATTATGAATATATTTCAAGTTATTGATTCTTATCAATATGAAATGGAATCAAGATATCAAGAAAAATCAATGCTTACAAATCTTTTTACAGAGCACAAATTCATAGGATGGTTAGGTTTGTTTATAGTATTTTTCTCTATCTTTGCAATTTTTGTTTTTCAATTTCTTGAGTGGGAAAGTAATGACAATAATAAAAGTTAATAAGATTTAATGCTTATAATTCAACTGAATGATTTAAAAAATGGCTATCTACTTAAAAATAACTAACCCTACAGAGGTTGTAAAAAAAAAGACTTCAAAATGGCTTTCAGATATTACACCTGAAAGAATTGATAGAAAATTGGTCGAGGATGAAGTAATAAAAGGCATTATCGAGCAATTAACATTAGAAGGGATAAAAGGAGAAATATCAGCAATTAATGGGTTTGAAGTAAATGAGTCTTCAGTAATAACAAAAAATAATTTTGTTATTAGAAAAACAAAAACTTTTTAGATCGAAAATAAATTTTTAGATGAAAATTTTTTTTATTTTAATTATTTTTATCATTTTTTTAATTTTTATAATTGCGAGGGATTATCAAATTAAAAAGAAAAAGTTTAAATTAAATAATGCCTTAAATTCCAATTTCTTTATTCAAACAATTAATATTTCAATAGAAGAAAACAAATACAACTTGTTAGAGGAGAGGATCAGATTAAGGGAAATAGATGCCTACGGTAACGAGGATTATAAAAAATGGATTGGCAATCCTCCTCTTGATGAAAAAGCTATTGAGAAAAATATATTAAATGGATCCAAGCAATTTAAAGAGGGTATACCATACTTCTGGGAAAAAGTAATTTTAAAAAAATTTGGCAGCATGGAATTATTTTTCGAAAAGTGGAGATCATATTGTAATGAAAATCCTACTATTGATGATGAGATAATTGGATCTATTAGAAAGCTCGAGAATGAAGATTGGTTCGTATTCATAGCAAGTCAAATAGAGAAATCATGCTTAAACTTACTAGAAAAAAACTACTCAAGTAAAAACAAGGAAAACTACAAAAAAGGTATTAGATTTGAAAATCATTGTATGGAAATTCTCAAACAAAATGGCTGGGAAGTAAAAGAAACCCCTAATACAGGAGATCAAGGGGTTGACTTAATTGCGTCAATAAATGATTTGAGAATATGTATTCAATGCAAAGATCATGAAAAAGCCATTGGGAATAAAGCAGTTCAGGAGATTTCAGCTGGTAAATTATTTTGGAAAGGTACACATGCAATAATAGTCTCAAAATCTGGCTTTACAAAGTCTGCTCATCAACTAGCAAAATCAAATAAAGTGAAACTAATCAATGAATATCAATTAAAAGATTTAGAAAAGTTTATTGTTTAAATAGTTTATATCAATTGTGTTAAGCCTTCTTTATAAAGCAAAAGTGTTGTAAAAATTCCTGATGCCCACATTAAACCTCTAGCAGTTGGGATATTAAATACATATGCACCAATATATAAAAAACGAAAAATAGGATGAATAAATGCTGCAATTATTGCAATATTAGAGTCAGTTAAAGTAATCAAACAAAGAAGACATGCGGGTGCATGTAGGGAAATACTTTCCCAGCAATTTTGATGACACCAAACTGCTCTTTTTCCAAAAGAAGGTAACTCATCGAATAAAGCCCTTGGAGCAGACATATTTTCAACAGAATATCCCGCTTTAACTCGTCCAATAGTTAATGGAATAATTGATAATAAAACAACACCAACTGATAGACAAAGGCTCCAGGCAAAAGCTACTTGCATATGATTTAAATAATATTATTAGCTTAATAATTGAAGCTCGTTATCGTGATAAATAAACAATCATTACCGTAGATAAAACTTTGCAAAAAATGCTGTAATTTATGTTTAAAAATCTTTTATGGATATTACAAAACTTTTTTTGATTTTTGGCATAAGTTTATTAATATATTTTGCTTTTCTGTTTTTAGGATTTTTTCTTAAGAATAAAAATCTAAAGGCACAGAATCTAAAAAAAGAAGAATAGATTATTAATTCCACGAAAATTTATTATTTTCTCAATATTTTTATATCTTTTTGGATATATTTCATGGAAATAAAATTTGATCCTAATAATAATAAGGGATATTTGAAATTCAATAAGACAGTTGCTGGTATATGAAAAAATTTTATAAATTTCTTAAAAGTTTTATATTTATATCACTTTGGCTTATTTTATCCTCATTTTTAACCCAATATTGGAATACCTTTCATTGGGAATATATTTACTTAAACTTCAGAATTATATTTGATAAAGAATTTTGGTTTGTTGTAGAAAAAATTCTTTTAGGATTTGATATTGGTTACTGGTTAGAAGAAGCACTAAAATTCTTAAGTTATGAAATACCTAAAGAATCTTTTAAATATTTACCAATATATTTCGTATTAAAGTCTATTTGGATAAAGAATTAATTTATATCTTTAATAGATATTAATAAATTCCTTAAAATTCTTGAATAAAGTCGGTGAATTTATTTTTCTTAAAACAAATAAAGTTCCTTTATCACCTCTGCAGATTCTAATCCTATTACTTAAATAAGTTATCTCTAACCACCCTAATTGTTCATTATCTATTTCTTTCATAGCCTTTATATTTTTTCTTCCGAATTTAGGACCGATAACACCAGCATGTGTAAATTTAACCCCAATTTTTTTTTCATTTATGTAATTAAGTCTTATTAGAATACCAGTACCAATAATTGATTTTATTCCTCTAGGTTTAAGTAAATTAAGACCAGTTAAATTTAAGGGATCAAGAATCTGAAGATTATCAATAAAAGGAGAATATTTTAAAAAGGGACTATTAGAACTACTCCACCTAAGCTCCCAAACACCCTGTAAATCATTTCTATCTTTGCTAAAGGAAAAATTATGATCAATTTCAAGTTGTTCGGAAATAGTCTGTATACTCTTTGAATTTGGAGATTTAAGAAGTAAATTTAATAAATCATCTTCGGATTTCATTTAATAACCTCTGAGTATATAGCTAAGGATAAATACTTACCTCCATGTGCTATATTCTACCCAGAATATGTTGATTTGATGACAAAGAGCTATTGGCTAAAGAAAATTTCAATTCCAAATGCTGATTTATTTCTGGAATATATAAGAACAGTATTACCTTGGATTAAATCTGTGGGAGGAGTAATAGTAAAAAGAGATTTAATACAAGAATCAACCTCAAATGAATGGGACGGAGGGCAGCTTGGATTAGTAATAGAATTCGAATCAAAATTTGCTGCTAAAAAAGCGTTTTATTCTGAAGTATTTCAAAAATATCTGCAGTCGAGAGATTTAATGGAACTAGTTACTATAAGTACTCTTTAAAAAACAACCAATAGCGATCTCATACAAACATTCTATAAGTATTTATTCCTATTAAATTATTTATGTAATATTTATAACTTCACTAGCGATAGCATATTTTGCAAAATTTAATTGTAAAAGTAATCCGTTAATCAAATGAACTATTCAACAGAAAAGGACGATTATTTGATGACAACTCCATATACAAAAAAAATACAACAAAAATTTGAAAAGGTTAAATCTTTTTTAGAGCAAAATGGATTTAATCCTTCATCAGAGAGCTTAATGCAAGATATAGTTAGCTCAGAAGAATATATTGCCAAAAATGGCTTATAAAATATCAGAATATATTCAGAGTCCTTAAATAATAAAAACCGCCTATTAGAAAAGGTAATAATATTCCAATAAATAAAAATATAGATTTCTTTGATTCGCCTTCTGATATGGGGTTAATTTCTGGTTCAATTGCAAAACCATTTTGTCTACCACCGCTTTCGGTTGTATAACCTTTTTTATTCATAAGAAAAATAATCTAAGCAGATTATCTCATGTAAAAACTTATTTAAAAAAATTTTTTACATTTAGAATTAAAATAATTTTAAGATCTAATAATTGATTTCAATCTGAGATTTCAATTTGGCAGCTTTTTTTAAAAGACCTACAACTTCCTTACGGCCAGTAGCAAAATCAGCCTTGTTAAGTAACTCGCTATATTTTTTTGTGATTTCTCTATGATTCATTTTTGGTTATTATGATATTTATATTATAAAGAGACAAAAAATATTTTTTGTATAAAAGATATCAAAATAGGGATTAAGTACCTTTACCTATTTAAACCAACCTTTTTTCTTTGGTTTAATCTCTTCTTTAATAACTTCTTTTTTTCTCCCAAATAATCCCTTTTTTTGGACTGGTAGATTCTCTTCAACAGGCATATATTTTCTTTTAAATAACCCTTTTGTAGGTTCTTTTTTAATTGCTTCTTTTGTGTCGGAAATCTTTGTTTTTTTAGGATTTGATTTTGAATTTTTGGGTTTTCTATCTGCGAATAAAGTTTGATATACAAAAAAACCAAAAACAGCAAAGAAGCCTAATGCCTGTACTAGAGCAGTTCCAAGATTATCAAACATTTAGGCCTCAACTTTGTATAAAGATTCTTTTTCTTTCGCTTCTATACATTTTTTATCATTAGACAAGCATTCAATTTCTGCCTTCTTCTCAAGATGAGAACTGCAGCCACCTGCATTCGCATTAGATATTGAAAATAAAGTTAGTACCCCTAAGATTAAGGCGCATGAAGTGTTAATCGGTTTCATGAGTTTTATTTTTATTATGGAAAAATAATTTCGCAATTGCGAAGATAATCTTCTCTTGTGCTAAAAGTATCCCCTTTTTATATATCTATTTGTAGTAATTAACTAAATCGATAATTAATATTGCTAGTAATGAAAAGCCTAAAATGAAAGGTAAATAAGGATATTTATTTAAAATTTTGTTTAGTTGATTTTTCGATGTTTGTTTTTCCTTTTTCTTTTCTCTAGGTGGCAAGCCTAACTCTTCCCTTCTCTTAGCTTCTCCCATAATTTTTAACTATTTAAGACTATTTTATACACTTAGAAAAAGTAGTGTATTATTCTTGATTTAAATTATTAACGGTTAATTTAGTTTAAATTTTGGATATATTAAAAATATACAAAAAATTTACATGATAGAAGTAGTTTGGTCAGTAAATATAATGATTGCAATTCTGATTATTGGTGTTGCTTGGGTTCTTTATTACATATTTACTTATGATCAAAAATTTACTTCCTAGATAAATGTCAAATAAAGATCTAAGAAATTTTCTAAAAAAAATAGAGCAACTTAATCAAATTGCTGAGCTAATAAAAAATAATCCTAGTAAAAAATTATCCCTTTCAAAATGCAAGAATCATGATGAAGTAATTAGATTAACCAGTGAATGGGGTT
Source organism: Prochlorococcus sp. AG-424-P23 (assembly GCA_003210135.1). Taxonomy (GTDB): domain Bacteria; phylum Cyanobacteriota; class Cyanobacteriia; order PCC-6307; family Cyanobiaceae; genus Prochlorococcus_A. The sequence goes on from QCNK01000009.1 coordinate 8,782, forward strand.
TTGATATTGGTAAAAGGTGGGGAGAATATTAATTGATTTTATTACCAGCATTATTAAAATTGCCATCAACTTCAAATTAAATTCCTAAGATAAATTAGTATTTTTTGTATTGAAGTTATGAAAGAAATTGGAGAGATAAAGTCAAATATATATAAAATAGCTGCTGTTACAGATAGAGGGCAAAGATTAAATAAATTAATTTCTCCTATGTATGAGGAAAAAGCTAATGAAATGGATGAATTGATTGATGCTCTTAAAGACTTTAGTTTTGAAATATCAGAAAAATTATTGTCTGGGGAGTGGGAATTGATTTTTTCTAATGTTGAATTATTTCGAAGTTCTCCTTTCTTCCTTGCTATTGAAAAGGCATTAAATGATGAATTTAAAAGTAATCTTTTTTTTAAATTACATCAATTGCAAGTAGGATCCTTTGGTATTTCAACTATTGGGAGAATTGCTCAAAAGATTGATTTTGACAAAAAAGAATTTATATCTACTTTTGACACTACAATATTTGGTCTCACAACAATTCCTATCTTAGGTTGGTTCAAACTATTGCCTACTTTTGGAGGAAGAGTAATAACCCTAGCAAGTGATTTAGTGTTAAGAAATAATTTACTTGATATGAACTTACAAAAGACAAAAGTTTCCAAAGTTGATGGACTTAATAAGATTCCATTATTTAGTGAATTACTTATGGATAGGTGGTATCCAGTTAAAGAGGTATGGAATAAGTTACCTTGGAATAAAGAATCGCCTAATTGCCAGGTTTCAATAATGTACTTAGACGATGAAATGAGAATTATGCAGGATATGTATGGGTCTATTTTTATTTATATAAGGCCTTCAATTTCCTTGTTGAATTCAAATACAATCTCTAATGATTAATTAAAACACTGAATAATAATTTTGTAATTTATAGAAAAAACCATTAAAAATTTATTTTAAAGATTAATTAATAAAAACATCTCACATCTTAAATACATATAAGTTATGTTCATAATGAACATTTTTTTATTATGCTTAGAAATCAAGAAAAAAATTCAGTTGTTAAAGGAATATTCCTAATAGGAGGTTGGGGCTTAGGTCTAGACAGATTCTACGAAGGAGATAAAAAAGGTGGTTTTTTATCAATCATTGGCTGGAGTATCACTTTTTTTAGCTTTATCTTTCTTAAATGTTCAGGTTACGAATATGTTGAGGGTGTGAAAAATTATTCAGATTATTCCCCTAACCCATTAATAGTATTACCTTTACTTGCAGGAGCATATGGTGGCTTTCTAATAATTAAGAAGGCATTTAGATTAGCAAAGCAATTTGAAAATGCTGAATAATAATACCAACAGGCAAGTTCAAGATAATAATCCAGATCCTTTCAAATAAAATTTAAATAAAAGAATTACTAAAAGGTTCACTATTGCCAGGGCTACTAAGCCATTTCTGTTTTTTACATCTAATTTCTTGACTAAATTAGAAAGATAAACAACTGGATTTTCTGGCTCTTTATTATCCAAATTTTATTTAAATATTTATTTGTCAAGAAAATATCACAGTTTCATTTGAAGAATCAAAATTGTAAAGATGAATATCCAAAAGAAATAAATAATTTTTAACCCATAATTCCTGCATTTCTTAAAAACGCTTTACCCATATTTCCAATTACTAAAAATAGAGACAAATTAATTAAAAGAATTATTAATAATGCCAACATTTTATAGTTTGGATTAGTTGAAATACCATCAAATCCATTATTAAGAAATCTTTTAAAAAGTGATTTGTCAATTTTTAGTTTTTGTTGCTTAGAATCAAGTTTCACTTTTTCTTCTAAAGAGTCTTGATTACTTGCTTTCTCTAGAAATTCTGTAAATGCCTTAACATTTTCTTCTTTTCTATTCCCCTCATTAAGATCTTTATTATCTTCATTCAAATTGGGGGCCGATTCGATTGAATTATTTTCTTCAGAATTAAGTTTTGAATCTTCCAAATTAGTAGTAAATGCTAGGAGTATATTACACCATAAAAAAAACCCACTCGATCAATTGAAGAGAGGGTAAGCTAAGGTTAAAGTTCTTGTTTAGATTGTAATTTATTTTAATTAAATTTGGGGTTTTAGAATAATCAGGTTTAAATTTTGATTACATTCAAGCTTATCTTTTCGTAAATATGTTAGATGCGAATACTAAAAAAGCATGTAAAGATGATCCCTCAATAAGAGAAATTAAAATTAGAAATATAGAACATGCTATTGAACAAGCAGAATTGATGATAAAAGAATCAAAAATGAGCCAAGAAGAATTAATCTTCTTAAAAAGAAAAATATCTGACTCAAAACAGGATTTAGAGATACTTTATTTAATGAAAATTCAATGAATATAAATTTGTTCCTCATAAAAAATATTGAATTTTTCAAAGAAAATTAATTTGTATATTTGAAGACTAATAAAGTTTAAAGGGAATGTAAGAATTTTTATAAAGGTTCTTGTTAACTCTAAATTATGTCTAAAAATAACCTATATATACCTTTAAAGTTCGTTCCATATATCTTCATATCCCTAACTGCTATTACAATAACAGCAGCTACATATGTAATTACTTAGTTCTATCTGCTATAAAAAGTTTTTAAATATAAATAAATTAAAATATTTGTAAAAATAAATTATATGAATAAAGTCAAAACGGCAATTTTTACAATGTCATTAATCCTATTTTCCCTTATAGGAATTAAAAAATTAATTTATATGTATCAAACTAAAGATTTAAAAAATAAAGAAGAGCTGATCTTAAATGAATCTATACGTGTTTTAAGTGAATGTTTCGATCTGGAAAATAAAAATAAAAGAACTCTTAATGAATCAATTGTATTAATTGAATATTGCTTAGAGGAATATAGATATAAAAACTGATTTCAAAATTTTAATGATAAATTCTTTAATACTTCACTAAAATGCAAATTAACGCAATTATTTTTGATCAATTAGCTTGGTATTTTCCATGCCTTTTTGTTATTAATAATATTTTCCTATTTAAATGTTTTCAAAATGACTAAAGTCAAATGTTCTTATTTAGGGAATTTAAACTGCGAAGCTATTCATATACAATCAGGAAGTCTTATTAGAACAGACGCGCCTTTAGATCACTGTGGTAAAGGTGAAAATTTTTCACCAACTGATTTATTAGCTACATCTTTAGGTACTTGCCTGCTGACTATTATGGCAATTAAAGCTAAATCTAAAGGATTTGAATTGGAAGGTATATATTTAAATATTGAAAAACTAATGACACAAAATAGCGAGAGAAAAATTAAAGAACTAATAATAGATATTTTTATACCAGAAAGGGCTTCAAATGAAACTGTTAATTTTTTGAAAAAAGCTTCAGAAGATTGTCCAGTTACAAGAAATTTATCTCAAGAAATAGATATTAAAATAAGTTGGCATCATTAATAATCTAATAAAGAATAATTAAAAAAATAATGAAATACTTTATTGGAATAATCATTCTTTTATTTGGAATATACATAACAACTGATTCGGCATTAAAGACTAGGTATACAAGAAAAAGGCTTTCAAAGAAAAAAAGTAAATATTTTTAATTTTATTTTAAAATTTAAGGAATAAGAGTTTTTTTTTTATTCTAAGAATTAATGGATTATTTAGGTTTTTATTTTTTCACTATTCTTTGATCAATCAAACCAATTAAAGGGATCATGAAATTTACATTTATTCCAACAGTGCACCATATATAAATAATAAGAAAAATTATTTTTATATATAAATTAGGTGGTAATGTGAAAAATATTTTGAAAAACCCTCCAATGAATAATACCAATATTCCAATTTGCAAAAGACCTTTAATTATCCATATAATTCCATTTTTTTTTATATTTTTGTAAAACCAGAAAAGAACAAAACCAAATAAAAATACATAAATAAGATTTATGATCATCTTTTTAGAGAAAATCTAAGAAATATGCCATCATCAAGGCATGACTATAATTATCACTTTTTCATCTGCGATATTTTTTTAAAATTGGAAAAGTTATACAAAAAACAATAAATATAAAATTCGTTGAATCAAATTTTATCTTAAAACATTTTCAATTTTAGTAAATTAACTCTTTTTTGATTAACTCCCAAATCACTTTCTCCAACTCTCGATTCTGATCTTATTGATAAGATGTTTGATTCAGGCAAAAAGGATACCTCTAAGTCGTCTACATACTTCATCCATTTACTGGTTGCCTCAGCATGAAGATAATCGCCATCAATTTCTACAATCTCGGTTCTTGGAGTGTTTTCGATGAATGTTTTAATTTCTTCAAAAGGTTCTTCAATATTGTTAACCTCCCATTCCTCTCGCACACAATGGGCAATCTCTACACAAGGTTTTAGTTCTACATGTGAGGCAAATGATGAAGAAGGGAATAGAAAGCTAGAGCAAATTAAAATTGCTAAAAAAAGTATTTTCATTATCTTTAGAATTTAACAATTTATAATCTAACGAATCAAATTACTAATTTGTAATGCCGTTTGACATTATTTTTGAAGAAGACATGTTGTATGTTTTTATATTCAGGATTTAATATGTATTTATTTATCTCAAATAATCAAAAAAAAAGATCTCTCAGAAAGAGATCTTTTTAAAATTGATTTAAATCAGTGTTTCCTTGTTTCCACTGAATTAAACCAATCCTCCTACACACACCAATACTATTACACTCGAATTTAATGTATGTAAGACCTATTGGACCTCTATTTAGATTGTCACAAGGTCAAAAATAACAAAAGTACTCAAACTTTGCAGTTGAGTACTTTTAATTAATCAGAAAAAAGTGTGTGAGGAGTTTCTGATAACTATAATTTACTGCGTAAGTGATTTAAAAGGCTACAGTATAAATTACTAATTATTTAAATCTTTCAAAAAATTGGCCGTTGATGAAAAAAAATAATCATATACATAAAAAATTCATTAAAAGTATTTACAAAAAAATCATTTTTATTATTTCGGCAATTGCTCTTTTTTCAGTAATAGCAGGTGTTGTCAAATATTCGCTAACTTATATTGAAAATAATCCCGAAAAATACTTACCTTCACAAAAGTAAGACAAAAATTAAGTATAAATTCACTTCAAAAAATCTATAAAGTGTCTTAAATATGTTTTACATAGAAAGATTGAGTCATGAAAATCAAAAACACTTCAGTTCTTAATCAGAGTAATATTCATTTAAGTCAATTTAAAAATAAGCATAAATATCAAATACTTGAGAATTACTGGAAGAAAAGAAAGAAAGAATGTGAAAAAAATCTTTCAAAATTTTGCTAACCGATAATTAATTATGAATTTTATTTTTTCTTTTTTATTGGCATCTGTGATGTGGGTACAAGTTCCACAGTGGGAAGCTGACTGGTCAAAATGTGCTGTAGATGTTCCCGATTCATCTTGTCACTGGTACGTAGCTGCTCCCGATAATACTTTTGGGGAAGGATTTAATTGGGAAAACGCTCCTTGGTTTGATGCTAATGGATTGCAGGATGTGGCAAAAATTGAGAAAGAATCTGTAGTTGAAAAACTTCAAAATAACTAAAGTTTCTATTTCATCAATTAACTTTTAAAAGCATTTAAATCCAATCGCTTAGAGGTTAACTTTTGATTAAATAAAAAATTTTTATGCGTTTCAAAGTAAGTCTCAAAAAAAATGGCAAGGAATTTGATGAAGTTGTTATAGCTAATAATAAAAAAGAAGCTATGGAAGTAGCTTTAAAAAACAATCCAGAAGCTCAAGCATTAAACTCTGATTGGACATTTAAGATTTAATTATTTGCGAAGTTTAGGAATCAAAAGAGATGCAACACAAATAACACTAATTGCGGGCCCAGGCGAAAGATTAAAGACTATAGAGAGAATAAATCCCAGAAGTGAGATGCATAATCCAAAAAATGAAGACCTCATCATTGCAATTCTTAAACTATGAGCCTTATTTAGCCCTAACAAAGTTGGCGTAGAAAGAAGAGCAATTACAAGAATTACTCCCACCGCTGACATTGAACTAACAATTACTAAAGCGGTTGTAAAACTCAAAGCAAGATTTAATAAAGAAACGTTTATACCACTGGCGGATGCTCCTTCTGGATCCATTCCCACATAAACAACCTTTTCATATCCAAAAGTCATTAAAAGAATAAATACTAAAAAAGCAATTATTGTTCTAAGTAAATCTCCAAAATTTGCTGTCAATAAATCGCCAAATAATACTGCCTCCAAATCGATCCTTATTCCAAGTAAAGGGATTATAAGGACTCCAAACCCAAGCATTCCGGCTAATATTGTGTTCATTATTGCTTCATAGTTTTCACTCTTTTTATTAGTTAAACTTTCCGCAATTACAGAACCTAAAAGACCACTGATAACCCCACCAATTGAAGGATGAATTCCAAGCGCTAAGGCTAAAGCAAGTCCTGGCAAAACGCAGTGAGAGATTAAATTTACTTGAAGTAATCTCCTATGGGTTATTAATACAGTTCCCATGGCTGGACATAGAATTCCTGAAAAAATAGTTATTATTAAAGGAACAAGCCACCAACTGCTATTAATAAAAGACATTAATCTATTGATTCGGTATGATCAAAAATACGGGACAAAAAAAGATTTCGGAAACAATGGTAACTAAGCCTGACATTACCAAAAGACAAGAACAACTTCTTGAAGAACTTAATAAATGTGAAGATGAACTGAGCGGTCAAGAGTTGCATAGACAATTGATTGAAAGGGGAAAAGCTATGGGACTGACAACTGTATACAGGAATCTTCAAGTTCTTATAAAGCATGGTTTAATACGTTCTAGACATCTCCCAACAGGAGAGGTTCTTTACACTCCCGTAGATAGAGACATTCATCATTTGACATGTGTTCAATGTGGTGAGACCTCAAAAATGGAAGGGTGCCCTGTAAAAGATATTCATACACCCAAAACAAATCCAAAGAAATTCCAATTGTTATTCCATACCCTGGAGTATTTCGGACTTTGCCAGAACTGCTATCAAGCACAAAGTTAAAACTAAATATTTTTTTAATCACAACAATTATTATCCTCAATAGAGCTGATATTTATATCCTCTAATTTATCTTTTATGGAATCAGGTCTTCCACAGGCCAATACAGCTTTATCCAAAACAATAACTTGATCATAACTATTTAACGAGGTACCCCAATCATGACTGCTCACCATTAAAGAAAGACCAGCATCAGCAAGTTGACGAACAATTTTTAGAAAATCCTCCTTTGCAGGTGGATCTAAAGCTGCACAAGGTTCATCAAGAAGGAAAATTTTTGCTGGAGACATTAATGTTTTGGCTAATAGAGCTCTTTGTTGTTGTCCACCAGATAAAGAATCAAGCCTTCTTTTAGCAATATTTGCAATGCCGACTCTTTGCATTGTGGCCTCCAATTCACAGCATTTATTAATCCATGCATTAGGGTTGGCAAGAAGAGCTTTTATTTGAAAAGGACTACTACTTTTTGATTTTGAGTATTTTATTTGTCCTAATGAAACTAGTTTTTCTACAGTTATTGGGAATTTCCAATTCATAGAGCTTCTTTGTGGCATGAGTGCCACCTGAGATCTTTGTCTAATTAACTTCTCCCCGTCAATTGTTATCTGACCATTATCAGGAATACATTGTCCCTGCAATATTCTTAAAAGAGTAGATTTGCCGGCCCCATTTGGTCCTACTAGAGCAGTTAATGTACCTGGTTCAACTGCTATGGAAACTTTACTTATAGCCGGGCTTGCATTTTTTGCATACGAATAAGATAAATTTTCAGCTACTAGTAGTGACATTAATGCTTGAACTTACAACCCCATAATATTTTAATTATGGAAAATAATTTACTCTAAAAACATTTTATACCTAAACTTGCAAATAAAAATGAAAATGATTATCATTTTAAAATATCTATCATTTTTTTATGTCAATTTTTAAGAGAATTTTTTCAAGCTATATATCTCATAAAAAAGTATCTATCCGAAATTCACTTATCGCTAGTGCGGCATTATTCTCAATAAATACAAACGGTGCCTTTGCTGAAAGTAAAAACTATGTAGCAGTTGAGCCTCTTACCTGCGATATCGTTAAATCTATAGCACTCCCTTCCGATGAAGTTATATGTCTAGTAGATAGAAAACAAGATGTTCATGATTTAAAAATTTCTCCAAAACAGGCAAGATTATTAAAAAAGGCAGATAAAGTTTTTACTTTAGGGACAGAAATGACACCCGCAATGAGGAATTGGGTGAAGAGAAATAGCACTGTTGTTTTAGGCGTAAGCGCAATTGATATTGACGATCATAGTGACCATGATGACCACGACGATCATGGACACTCAGCAAAGAAACATGATGACCATGATGACCATGATGACCATGATGACCATGATGACCACGACCATCATGATCACGGAGGAGTGGATCCACATGTCTGGCATGATCCTCATAACATCATCAAGATGGGTGAAGTCGTATCAAAAAGTCTTAAAAAAGATGTGCCTGAAAGTAAACTACGCAAAGCTATCTCTAATAGATTCAAAACTTTTGACAAAACACTAGAAGATCTTGATAAATGGATTGTTAAACAAGTATCTACTATCCCTTCTTCAAATCGTGTAATTGTCTCAAAACACAAAGCTATGGATTACTATGGCGATGCATTTGGTTTTGAAACGATAAGTTTATTAGATTTCTTAGGTCATTCATCTAGCCTGAGGCCTCAGAACATATCAAAAGTTTTAAATGAGTTAAAGGAAGAAAATGTCAAAGTCATATTTAAGGAGCAAGAGCCTGCTTCAAAATTAGTCAATAATTTAAGCAAGCAAAGTTCTATCCCACTCTCTTCTAATCAAATTTTTGTCGATGGACTAATGATGGAAGGAAACACTATCACTGTGGCAGTTCATAACACGTGCACTATCGTCAATGAGCTTGGTGGCTCATGTGATGAGACAACAGGTTTTGATTTAGCAAGTAACTGGGGATCACTTAATCAATAAAATTTTATAGATAAAAATGGTTTTCATTTCGATTTTTTGATTATTATATTTATGGTTAGCATTAAATTTTTAAAACAGAGAGAAATGAGTATTAAGGAAAAGGTTCCTGTAACCATACTTACTGGATTCTTAGGATCAGGGAAGACTACTTTGCTTAATAGAATATTGAGTGAAGAACACGGGAAAAGAATAGCAGTAATTGAAAATGAATACGGTGAAGTGGGTATAGATCAAGGGCTCGTAATTAATGCCGATGAAGAAGTGTTTGAGATGTCAAACGGGTGCATTTGTTGTACTGTTCGCGGCGATTTAATAAGAGTCCTTGGCAACCTTATGAAAAGAAGAGATAAGTTTGACTATGTTTTAGTAGAAACGACAGGATTAGCAGATCCAGGTCCAGTTGCTCAGACATTTTTCATGGATGAAGAGATTAGTTCTGAATTCACTCTTGATGGAATTGTGACTTTAGTTGATGCTGCCCACATTGATCAACAGTTAGGCAGGAGTGATGAAAGTTCAGAACAAGTGGCATTTGCAGATGTTCTTGTCCTTAATAAAACTGATTTAGTCTCTGATGATGCACTAAATACTCTTGAATCGAGATTGAGAGATATGAACCGAATGACCCGAATTATTAGAGCCGAGAATGCCAAAGTACCAATTGAAACAGTCTTAAATCTAAGTGCATTTGATCTTGATCAGATCCTTAAACGCAGGCCAACATTCCTTGAACCAGAATATCCTTTTGAATGGACAGGTGTTTACGATCTTGATGCAGGTAAATATGAATTAATGCTAGAAGAAGGACCCGATCCAGAAATGTCCTTAGTAGCCCTCGCTAACCAAGGAGAGAGTGAAGAGGAACTTAAAGATGGTGCTGAATCCTCCGTGAGACTTTATGCAGAAAAAGCTAATAGTTTAGATCCTGGAAATACCATCCCATATGGAGAACATATAAATCTCAAATTGGAGGATAAAGGGAATAAATCCTTCATCCTGAACATAGAAAAACCAACAAAAATAGGTTTGTTTACACAGCACACTGCTGAAGAATTCAATATGAAAGTCATTAAAAGTAACGAAAATAAAGAGATTCCATTTAATACTGAAAGATTCTGGCAAGCAGAGCACGAACATGATGATGAAGTAGGTTCAATTGCTATAGAGCGTTTTGGAGATGTTGACCCAGAAAAACTAAATACTTGGATGGGAAGACTTCTATCAGAAAAAGGAGTGGATATATTCAGAACTAAAGGTTTCATAAGTTACTCAGGTAACCCAAGGAGAATAGTTTTCCAGGGAGTTCACATGTTATTTACTGCACAACCTGATAAAGAATGGGGTAACGAACCTCGTAGAAATCAACTTGTTTTTATCGGTAGAAATTTAAATGAGAAAGAGATGCAAGAAGGCTTTGATAAATGCCTGATATAGAACCATTTAGCCCAAGAGGCATGTTCCATGAAGGATGGACTGCTGAAGTTAACGATTACGCCATAGCATGTGGCTGGGCTCTTAAAGGAAAACAATTTATTGTTGGCGACGTAGCAGGAGGTCTTTTTTCGTTCGAAGGAGATACTGGAAAAATTATTTGGAAAAAAGAAAATACTCACTCTGGTGGTCTCCTAGCAATGGCAATTCATCCAGAGGGTGAAATTTTTGCAACATCAGGTCAGGATGGAAATGTTCAGATTTGTAATTGCCATGAAGGTAAAGTTATTAAAACACTTGATCTTGGCAAAGGTTGGGTAGAACACCTCAAATGGTCTAATGACGGTTTATTTCTAGCGATAGCTTCCTCAAAAAAAGTATATGTTTTTAATGAAATTGGTGAAGAGAAATGGATCTCAGAAGACCATCCAAGCACAGTAAGTGCAATAACGTGGTCAAATAAAAATGAGCTAGCAACTGCTTGCTATGGAAGAGTGACATTCTTTGACATAGTTAATAATAAAACGAATCAAAAACTCGAATGGCAAGGATCATTGGTATCTATGGAATTAAGCCCTGATGGAGATATAGTCGCCTGTGGGAGTCAAGACAATTCAGTTCATTTTTGGAGAAGATCAACAGGAATGGATGCTGAAATGACTGGATACCCTGGTAAACCAAGTCATCTTTCTTTTGATGACAGCGGAAAATTATTAGCAACTAGTGGCAGTGAAAGAATTACAGTTTGGAGCTTTATAGGAAATGGTCCAGAAGGGACTATGCCAGGAGAGCTATGTCACCATACAGAACCCATTTCGAGCCTAGCCTTTTCAAATAAAGGTATGCTTGTAGCCTCAGGATCTAGGGATGGTTCTGTTGTCGCAAGTTTCCTCAAAAATGACGGCAATGGAGATCCCGTTGGGGCTGCATTCGCGGGAGATTTAGTAGGGGCAATATCTTGGAGACCTGATGATTGTGCACTTGCAGCAGTCAATGCAAAAGGTGTTGTAAATGTATGGAAATTTAAAGTTCGTACTAACCTTTTTTCAAAGGGATTTAAGTAAAAAGGAAAAATTTATTAATTACCAATAGTTAGCTTTTAAATGTCTTTCCATACAAATGACCTCACAGTCATTATCAATGCCTTTTGGGTGAATATCGCAATATGAGAGACATTGAAAATATTCGTCTATAGGATTTGATTTATCAGTTTTACTAACTTCTTTCGAATGATTCATAAAAGATTTCCTCAATTATTTAAAATTAAGATAGACGAATAATATATCAAAGGAAATAAGCAAAACTTACTAAAAATATCTGTAAAAAATTAGCACGACTGATTACTACTCTCGGACATTTTTAATTAAAAAGCAATGCGTATAAAAACGGATTGTCTTTAGAGAAATATTTTCCTAATTTTATATTGTTGAGTTCTAGGAGGTCTTTCAAAATGATCGATAGCCTGCCTGAAATTTCGGAATAAACCCAACTAATTTAATTAACTGCTCCAATTATTTTTTATTAATGTCTAAGCTTCCTTCTTCTGCATCGTTTAGGTGCCCTTTAAGAAACAAGCTTAATTCTAGAGTTTTTGCCCCAGTTAAAGACAATTAGTTAATTTTGGTGAGCATTAGCTTAATAGAAGTTAGCAACAAGGATCCATGATTTAGGTGCGTTATTAACTTCAGTAAAAATATAAGTAAGAGATAAAAGAGGGCTTAATTAGCCCTCTTTTTTTTTATAATATGACTTTCATCTAGTTTTATAGATAATGATTAAAGCAATAAAATTTTAAAATGGTTCGATATTATTGCCCATATTGCAATCCTAAATATCAATTTCAAAAACAATCCTCAAAAGGTAATTTAATTTGTGGCTTGTGCGGAGAGGATCTTGTAAAAAAACCATTTATTAGGTTGAACCAGATAATTGCATTAGTTGCTGCATCATCATTACTTCTACCGTTAATATATACTTTTATTTTTTTAATAAAAAATCAAATAAATCCTCCTAATAAAAATTATCAAGCAAATAGTAATTTAATGATAATTATCAAACAAACAATTTCATAAAACAATTAAAAAAATCTCGAGAGATTAACCTCTACATAGTGATTTATTTAAACAAGAATTTTTACTCTCAATATTTAATTGATCATCAATATTTTTTAATTTGTTTTTATTGCTTAATACTTTAACTTTTTGCCCACAATGTTCTTTGCAACCACCATTAAATAAATTATGTGCATACAAATTGGAAATATTCGTAAGTAATAAAATAGAAATTATTTTATAAATTTGATAAAAATAAGACTTCATTTTTAATATAGTTTTCCCAGGATTAGTAAATAAATAATATCAGTTAATTCCAAGGAGTGTTTATAAGTCCCCAGATATCGAAGAAGAAAAATAAAACTGCAATAACAACAAGATCCCATGCTCTTTCCCTAAAAGCCCAAGGCGCAATAAAAACTTCTCCAAGTCCGTGAAGTGCAGCTCCTACTGGAAGATGATCAAGAACCAGCAAACTGTGAGAGAGGATAAAAAGAAAGCTTGCGAAATATCTAAAAAAAACAAATTGCCAATTACTAGAACTCATGCCCTTAGATTTTTAAAAAATATACTTCAATGATCAAAATAATGATATAGATCGAGTCAAGAGATATTATTTTTGGTAGCCATAAATACGAATAAAGATATAAAGCTAAAGTAAAAGTTACTAAATGATGAAATATATGTTTTCAAGTTATCAGCCTAAAAATAGTTTTGATGAATACTTTAAGGATAATGTTAACTCTGCTAGAGAAATATTGATTCCACTTCTTTCCTCTTTAGATAGTATGGGTCTTGAAGAATTAAACAGGAATCATTCTGCCGCAAAAAAATTATTACTAAGACATGGTGCAACTTTTAGATTAAACGATACTGGTTTAAAAGGTACTGAAAGAATATTACCTTTTGATCCACTTCCTAGAATAATTAGTAAAGATGATTGGGTAACGTTAGAAAAAGGTCTAAAACAAAGGCTTGAGGCAATTGATTTATTCCTAGATGATATTTATAATTCTCAAAAAATAATTAATGATGGAATAATTCCAAGAGAACTAATAGAGAGTTCAGAAGGTTGGAGACCTCAGATGATAGGTTTTAAACCTCCACTAAATAAATGGTGTCAAATTTCAGGACTTGATTTAATAAGGGACAGAAAAGGAGATTGGCATGTTTTAGAAGATAATTTAAGATGCCCTTCTGGGGTTGCTTATTTTTTAGAAAATAGATTAGTTATGAAAAATATTTTTCCTAATCTTTTCTCTGGCAGAATAGTAAAACCGATTGATGAATATCCATCATATCTTTTAAAAACTCTTCAAGAACTTGCAGTTTGGACAGATACTCCCAAGATAGTTCTGCTAACTCCAGGAATTTTTAATAGTGCTTACTTTGAACACAGTTATTTAGCTCAAGAAATGGGTATCCAACTAGTTCAGGGTCATGACTTAGTTTGTAATGATAATTATGTATATTTAAAAACTACCTCTGGATTAAAAAGAGTAGATGTAATTTATAGACGAATTGATGATGATTTCTTAGATCCTCTTAATTTCAGAAAAGATTCCTGCCTTGGTGTTAGCGGATTACTTGATGTTTTCAAGGCAGGTCATGTTGCTTTAGCGAACGCACCTGGGACTGGGATAGCAGATGACAAAATGATTTATTCTTTTGTTCCAAAAATGATTAAATATTATCTTGATGAAGAAATTATTATTAAAAATGTAGAAACATATATTTGTCATTACCAAAAGGATCGAGAATATGTTCTGGAAAATTTATCAAAACTTGTTGTTAAGTCTGTAGCAGAAGCAGGAGGTTATGGAATGTTAATTGGCCCTCACTCAACAACAAGTGAAATAGAAGAATTCGCAAATAAAATTAAAAAAAATCCTAGAAATTTCATAGCACAACCAACATTAGAATTATCTACCGTGCCATCGTTATGCGATGGGGAACTATATCCATGTCATGTTGATTTAAGACCATATATTTTGAGAGGAAAAGATTCATGGGTTAGCCCAGGTGGGCTTACAAGGGTAGCATTAAAGAAAGGATCATTAGTAGTCAATTCTTCTCAGGGTGGAGGATGCAAAGATACATGGGTTGTAGGTAAATAATATGCTTTTAAGTCGTGTAGCAGAATCTCTTTATTGGATCAATCGTTATTTAGAACGTGCTGAAAACATATCTCGTTTCGTGGAAGTAAGTGAAGCAATGTCATTAGATTGTCCACCAGGAAGTGCAGAACCTTGGCTTCCGTTAATTGATGCTTCAAGTGATAGAGAATTTTTTGATAAAAGATTCCCAGAAAAAAAACCTGATGACGTTATTAATTTTTTAATAAGAGATCGTTTAAATCCAAACAGTATAATTTCTTGCATTCAATTGGCCAGAGAAAACGCACGACAAATCAGAGACGTGTTGACTACAGAAATGTGGGAACAAATTAATATCTTATATTGGAATATGCAAGAAGGAGAGGCAATTTGGAATAAACCAAGACAAGAACAATTAAGTGAAATAAGGAAAGAATGTCAACTTTTTTATGGAATTACAGATGCGACTCTAAGCAAAGACCTTGCTTGGAGATTTAGCATACTTGGAAGATTAATTGAGAGAGCTGACAAAACCTCTAGGATCTTAGATGTTAAATATTATTTACTTCTCCCCAGCTTGGATGAACTTGGGGGAGTTCTTGATGAGTTGCAATGGATCGCTCTTTTACGCTCAGCTGGAGCTTATCAAATGTTTAGGAAAGCAGAGCAAAATTCAATAAAGCCTAATTCAGTTGCAAGATTCCTTTTACTTGATCCAATTTTTCCTAGATCAGTAAGATACTGTTTAGATGGGATAAGCAATACTCTAAAAATGATAGATTCCTCTCCTCCACCTGAAAACCCAACAGAATTAGAGTGTATGAGAGGTCTGCTTAAAGCAAAGTGGAGTTATATCAGAATTGAAGATATAATAAATGATGGTTTACATGAGGCAATAGATTCATTGCAAATTGATTTAAATAAATTAAATGATCTCATTCAAGAAAAATATTTTATTAATTAAGAAGTTTATTAATGAGAATTAAATACATTCACAAACTTGAATATAAGTATGAAGATCCTGTTCAATTAGGCGAGCATAGATTGTGTATAAAGCCAAGGTCAAATGGATTCCAAAAGCTAAAAAATTTTGAATTAAAAATAACCCCTGAACCAGAAATTATTTACCCATTACTTGCTGCCAGTGGAGAAGAGATTAATAGAATCAGATTCAATGGCTTAACAGATAATTTGATTATCGAATCAATTAGCGAAGTTGAGACTATTAAACATCCAAACATTATAGATGGAGTTAAAAATAGAGATTTAACATTACCTTTTTGTAGAAGCATTATTAACAGAGATTTACAGGGAGCATTAGAAGGGTGGATGCCAAATGGACAGCACGATCCATCTGCAGTTGAACTTGCCCAAGAAGCTTTGGCAGGGAGTATCAATAACGCATTATCATTCACTTACCAACTAATAGAGATCATTCAAGACCGGGTTAAATACACCAAAAGACATACAGGTCCAGCATGGCCTGCCAGCAGAACACTTAGAGAACGTATAGGTTCATGCAGAGATCTAGCAATGCTGATGGTTGAAGCTTGTAGGTCTATTGGTATACCTAGCAGGTTTGTAAGTGGCTATCATTTTGAGGATCCCTTACCATCTGAGTTAGATTTACACGCTTGGGCTGAGTTATATATCCCCGGCGCTGGATGGAGAGGTTTTGATCCAAGCGGAAAAGGATTAATCGATGAAAGATATTTAACATTAGTATCTTCTTCTAAGTCTAATTTAACTTCTGTAATCACTGGAAACTTTATAGGAAAGAATAATCTAGAAAATAGTTTATCTTGGGATATAAAACCCCTTGAAATAATATAAAACTAAATTTTTAATTTTTTAAGAGATTAAAAAAGATAAATAAAAATATGTTTCTTTTTTAGTGTTAATTGATACGTTCCAAGATATATTTATCTGTTTTCATTTGTTAAATCCTTAAAGCAAATTGAACTCAAGTTTAGAAATTCCACTTATCAAATCAAACAAATCTAAAATGTTTGAATTGATAAGTTATGAAAAATTTCGCGATACAAAAGATGTTAGATTTTTTGATATTAGTGTTAATGAATCAAATTATAGAGATCTAGTTGTTCACAGTGGTCCTGCAGTAAGTCCGCCAAACGATGAAGAATTTAATAATTGGCAATTTTACATACATCACAATCAAGAAGATAATCTACTGGCTATCTCTGGGGGAAGAACATTTTATCTTGTCAATTTTGGCTGGGATTATCCATTTTATAAAGTTAGATTAGAATCTTGTGGATATATTTTAAGAATACCTAGAGGAACTTTTCATAGATCAGTATCTGACGAAAACGGTTCCATAGTTTTAAATCAAGCCATTAGAGATAAAGAAGGTACAGTTGAATCTGAATTCAAGGTTACGAATAGCAAAGATAACAAAAAGCTTTATAATTGCATAACTAATTTAGAGCCTAAATTTAAAATTTATAGTGTTAAATAATTTTAAAAAGGAGTTCCAAATTTATACATCAATTTTAAAAATTATCTAATTGTTATAAAATAAAAATACTCAAATTTTTTAATATGAAATTTTTTAGGTTTTTAAGATATTTTTTATGCATAACTTTTTCTTTTTTAGTTTTGTCCTCTCCAGTTTTTGCAGGAGCGAATGTAGCTGTTAAGGGTGAAGGAGATGAAGTGCCAAGTTATGTAAGATCCAATATTACAGGATTTGATTTCCATGGAGAGGATCTTCATTTGTCTTCTATAGCTGGAGCGGTTGCTAGAGACGCCGATTTTAGTGACGTTGATTTACATGGTACAACCTTAACCCTTTCTGATTTAAAAGGTTCTAATTTAAATGGAATCGACCTGACTGATACTCTTTCTGATCGAGTAAATTTCCAAAAAACAGATCTTAGAAATGCTGTTTTAATAAATATGATAGCTTCAGGCAGCAGTTTTGCTGGAGCTCAAATAGAAGGAGCAGATTTTTCATATGCCATTCTCGACAGCGAAGACCAAAGAAATCTTTGTGAAATTGCTGATGGGATCAATCCAACAACAGGGGTTTCAACAAGAGAAAGTCTTGAGTGTAGTTAGCATTAAAAATTATAAGTAAACTTTCTTACCATTATTAAATTTATAAATCCTTTGTTGATCGTCTTGAAATATCATCTCACCATTTAATTTGGATTTCTTGAATTTTGAAAGTCTTGCTCTGTGTATATTTGATTTTCTATTGATATTTTCTTCATTATCATAAATTCCAATATAAATATTTATATTAGGATTTGAGAACGTTTTTTCTTCCTCCCTTAAAAAGATTCTCTCAATATTTGTTTGCGTGCTCTGCAATTTATTTTTAAATTTATCTAATTTTAAGTTCTTTGGTTTTTTAGATTTAATTTTTTTGTAGACTAAAAACATAACTCCTAAAATTAGAAAAATTATAAATATATACATTACCTATTTAATTTTTATTTGTATATCAACGCCTAAGTTACTTTTAGTAGTCAATATTTCTTTTTTTAAGATTCCATAAGAAAAAATTCCAGATAAAGTTTTCAAAGATTTAAAAACTAAAAAAACAGTAAATAAAAAGAAAAGAATAAGGTTTTCTACAAGAATATTTTTATTTTTATTTTCTAGTTTTTTCATCAAAGTCTTAAATCAATTATTTATCATCATAATCTGCATATGGTCCGAAAAATTCACTGGCATCTCTTCCCATTACTTTAGCAAGACTTAAACTTTTATCTATATCCCATTTAGATGCCATTCCATAAAGAATCCCAGCAGCAAAAGAATCGCCACATCCATAAGAATCAACCTTTAATTTTTTGTTTTTAAGAGCCTTATATCTTCCTCCTGGGAAAAGTATGCCTCCCTTCTCTCCCTCGGTTTTAATAGTATATTTGGGTTTTAACGATAATTCAGAAAAAGAAAAAACTTCTCCTGGATCAAGATTACTGCCTATTAATCCATCTAAAAGGACATTTGATTTATTAATTGTATTTAATCCTACCCTTGGTGTTGTACAAAGTATTGAAGCTGATCTAGCAATTTTAAAAATCTCTGAATCAGATGCTGTAATAAAAATTCCATCCATTTTTTTTAAAATGTTCCATTCTAAGTTATCTTTATGAGTTGGAGATAACCTTTCTCCAATAACTGTTATTGCTCTTTCACCTTGAGAGTCAATTAAACTGAACCCTCTTCTAGTTGGTTTATCACGCCATGCTACATGCAACTTAATTCCCATATTTGAGAGAATCTTGAAACACTTATCTCCATAATCATCATTACCTAATGACGTGAAAAAATGGATTTGGTTTAAAGTTAAATCAGAAAGTATTTTCGCGATAATAGAGCCCCCACCAGCTGGAAACTCGAGGGACTTTTCAGAATGAGAAATTACTCCGGGTTTTGGTAATTGATCGACTTTTAAGAAATTTATCCACTCAACATGACCAACAACAGCAAAATTTAAATTTCCTTGTTTAAATTTGTAGTCTTCAACTTTATTACTCTTTTCAACAACCATAAGCTTTTAATTACTATTATTAAAAGAAATATTTTTGACAAGTGAATTCATTTAACATTTTAAAAGATAATAAACAATTACTATCTTATCTTTACCTTTTTCTATCATTTTTGGGTGCTGTCCTCCCAATGATGGCAAATTTCGATTTTGCTAGGGAATATGGAAACAGCTTTGATATAAATAACTTCATTTCTTTAGCGAATGCAAACCCTGCAGCTCAGTCAATTTCTAGAGACTTATTAGTAGGTGCAAGCGCTATTTTTATATGGATAGTAAATGAATCAAAAAAACTAAACATGAAGAATATGTGGGTTGTATACATTGGAACTTTTCTTATAGCCTTTGCATTTTCTGCACCTTTTTTCTTATTTCTAAGAGAGAGAAGAATTATTGAATTAGAAAAGATTAATTAAAATAATCTCTTAAATAGAATGGCAAATAAAATAAAGCAACAACATGAAATTGAAAGCCAGATTATTGAAGCATAACCAAATAGATCTAATATGCGTCCTGAAATAAATGGTCCAAAAAAATAACCCATTGCGAAACATTGTGATAGTAGAGCAAGTGCAAAACCTTTTTTATTTGAAGGGGCTATTCTGAAAACGATATCTGTTGATGTTGGAAGAAATGAAGCAGTTCCTAAACTTACTAAAATCAATGAAAAAGAAATTAAATAAAAAGCGGAGATATTTAAATAACTAGAAATAAATAATAAAAATGAAGCGAAAGAGAAATTTATTAAACTAAATTTCAAGCCGAATAATCTTTCTTTCTTAGATATCCAAGAACCGACAGGCCATTGTAAAAACAACAATAGAATTAACTGAACGGAAATTACAAGACTAATAATTTCTTTGCTTAATGCATTGCGATATACTCCACCTTTAACAAGATCCAGGGGCAAAGTTACTTGAATCAAAGCTAAAGATGTAGTTATCAATAAAATAGATAAAATTATTATTTTTGAATTTTTATTCCATTTCAATTGTCCCTGATTAGTTGAATCTACTAATCTTTTTTGGAAATTTTCTAAGTTTCTTTTAATAGAGGAACTATTTCTAGATATTAAAAATGTGATAACTAACATGCAAAATATATCATTAATAAAAATTGATTTAGAGTACAAAAAATTAGTCATATAACCCCCTAAAAATACCCCTAGGAATATTCCTAAAGCCTCCGAACTTCTAACAAGAGCATAAGCTTTTCGTGTTTCGATAGGATGACAAAAATAGGGCACCCCAAACTCG
Organism: Prochlorococcus sp. AG-424-P23; assembly: GCA_003210135.1. Classification (GTDB taxonomy): domain Bacteria; phylum Cyanobacteriota; class Cyanobacteriia; order PCC-6307; family Cyanobiaceae; genus Prochlorococcus_A. The sequence continues at coordinate 29,181 of QCNK01000009.1, forward strand.
GCAGCGGGCCAATATATGCCTGCAGCAGCTCCAACAAATGATTGTCCAATTATGTACAAAAAGGTATCTCTAGAAAGAATGAGGCACAAGCTAGCGGCAATACTTAGTATTGAAGAAGTAATTATTGGAAATTGTATTTTACCTGTTTTATTAAGATAATTACCTGTAAAAAGTCTTGTTACGGTTCCAATTATTGCTGAAATTGTAAACCCCAAGCCAATATCTGTTGCCGATAATCCTATGTTATTAAAAATAAGTGATGTTAAATAAATAACACCTCCTGCGCCAAATGCAGCGTAAAATCTTATCTTGGTTATTAACCTCAAATGATATGGAAATTGAATCCACCAATTTTTCCTAATTTTTAAATTATTTGGACTAATCACAAGTGAAATACATTTTTATAATTTTTTTTAGTTTTTGTGGTTTATTTTTTAATAATGGTTTAAAGGCTGCTGAAAAGATAAATATTAAATTTGAAGAGATGGAAATCCCTCTTACTATAGAACAATTATCAAAATTAGAAAAATACAAAGATGATTCAACAGAATTAATGGATTGGTTTAAAAAAAATGGATTAATAAGAGTTTTTGAATTATCAAAATTTTTAGAGTTTCCAGTTTTCAAGGAAGAGGGATTAAATAGAGAAATATTAAGAAGTTGGATAGGGCGTAAAATTCTTACAGAATTAAGCAAAAGCATTAAAGTTCCAAATGACAATAATGGAACAGAAATTTATAACACTATAGAAAATTTATTAGAACAAAAAAAAGAAGTTTCAACTTTAGAAATCATAAAAGCATTACCGTCAGAGGAAATTTCACTAGATATTGATAATTTAATTTTAATAATTTCATCTTGGAAAAATGAATTATCAATGCAACAAGAACTTTTATCCAAATTAAATAAGCTTGAAAGAACGAACCAAAATGCCTTCAAACATATTAAAAAAAAATCAACTCAAGATCTAACAAAAATTGATAAAAAAATTTATGCTCCTCACCGGGTTAAACCTTTTGAAATTGAAATATGGAAAAGCAATAAAACAAATGTTGATAAAGAACTGATAATTTTCATGCCAGGACTTGGAGGCGAAATTGATAATTTCAAATGGATAGGCAACGAATTGGCTAAAAGAGGGTGGCCAGTATTATTCATCGATCATAGAGGGAGTAATTTAGAATCATTTATAAAAGTACTCGAAGGTAAGGAAACAATACCAGGAAGTGTAGACTTTTTCTTATATAGAATCAAAGATTTAGATGCTGTATTAAAAGCTCATGAAAATGGAGAATTTGGTTTACCTAATGATTCTTATATTTTAATGGGGCATTCACTTGGTGCTTTAATAGCACTTTTACATGAAGGTAATAAACCTACTGATCAACTAGAGGACAAATGTGATTCGGCATTAAAAGACTTTGCGGTAACAAATTTGTCTAAATTACTTCAATGTCAGTTGAGCGAAATACCATTTCCCAAGAAAAATAACACTAATAAGGCCAGTGCGATTATAGGTTTCAATTCATTTGGCAGTTTATTATGGCCAAAAGAAAATAGTGCCGGCATTAAAACACCAACTCTTCTAATAGGTGGCACGTATGACCTTATTACACCATTAATAAGTGAACAATTTAGAGTTTTTTCTGCTTTAAATAATCCATCAAATAGATTTCTAATTATTGAAGGGGCAAGTCATTTCTCTCCAATAAGAATTAATAAAAGCTATAAAGAAAATAATGACGTCTTCAAAATAAGTGAATCTTTTATTGGTTCAGAGCCAATATTAGTACAAGACTTATCTACGAAATTTATAGTTGAATTTTTAAAAAATATTAAAGACCAAAAGATCCCTACAGTAGTTAAAAACCAAAGAGATTTAGGACTTGATTTCCATCTTTTAGATCTTGAAACAATAAAAGAACTTTCCGAAAATTAGTAATCTATCCTTGGATCTAAATATGCGATTAAAATATCCACGAAGAGATTTAAAGAAACTATGAGCATCGAGGTAAAAATTACAATTCCTTGAACCAAGGTATAGTCTCTTTGAGAAATAGCTTCATGTAATCTTAAAGCTATACCTGGCCATGAAAAAGTTACCTCGAACAATAAAGCACCTCCTGCTAATGAGGCCACAGTCAAGCCAGAAATAGTGACAATTGGCAATAGAGCATTAGGCAATGCATGGTTTAAAAATATTTTTTTCCTTGATATTCCTCTACATATAGCAGCATTTACATAATCACTTTTTAATGTCTTATCCAAATTTACTCTTAATGAGCGGCTGAATATGCCACTTAATAAAAAGCCAAGAGTAATCGAAGGAAGTGCGAGATGATAAAGACTATCTTTCAAAGCAACAATATTATTTGAAAGAATACTATCTAAAACTAGAAAACCTGTAATTTGAGGTTTTTGCTGAAATATTGGAAATCTACCTCCAATTGGGGAAATATTAAAGAATACAGAAAATAATAATTGCGCTAACATTGCGCCCCAAAAAGGAGGGATCGCATATGTAGCAATTCCTGATATTCTCGCAATATAATCAGTCTTTTTTCCTCTATTTCTTAAGCCAATTAATCCCAATGGGAATCCTATTAGTATGGCACTTAATATTGAAAAGAATCCAAGTTCAAGACTTGCAGGCAATGACTTAATAATAATGTTTAGGACTGGCTGTTGGGTACTAAGAGATTGGCCAAAATCTAAGTGCAATATATTTTTAATATATGAAAAATATTGATTTATTAGAGGTTCATTCAACCCCAATTTATTTCTTAGAAATTCCCTAGAAACCTCATCCGCACCAGATCCAAGTATGGCATCGACAGGATCTCCGGGAGCAACTCTTAATAAAATAAAAACTAATGAAGAAATTATCCATAACATTATCGGTATTAATGAAATTTTTAATAAGGAATAATTTAGTAATTTATTTAAATTTCTACTCATTAATTAACTCAAGATCACTCAATGAAATTATTCCTGCACCATTAAAAATAGGTTTTGATATTTTATTTTGAGACCATGCTTTTTGAGAGGATATCCAAATAGGAATATAAGGTATTGAACTTGCTGCTATTTTTTCAATTTCAACAAGTTTTTCTAATCTTTTAATTCCACTTATTTTTTCACTTTCAAGAAATAAACTTTCCACTTTATTAGATCCCCAAAAACTACCGCTATAAACTGATTCTCCTTTTTTACATATGCCATCAACTATTTCATTACAACTTAAAAGAGGAGTGAGATAGGCCTCTGGATCTGAATAAGCCCCAGTCCAATCGAGAATAACTGCTGTATAAATTCCTAAACTTAGATTCTTATAAACTGTTGTAGATTCAACCCCATTAATTTCAATATCAATACAATCTTTCAAAAAACTTTTAATTTCTTCTTGCCATGTCAGAGCAATAAGCTTGTCAGCTGGTACATTCGATCTATAAGTAAGGGGTATTTTTAGAATATTTCCATTACAATAATTTTCTTTTTGCAATAACCTTCTCGCTTCTGAATAATCATATTTTGGCCACAGTTCTTGATTATCTTTTTTTAATATCGGAGGAATAATTGATCTAGATGGCTTCCTTAATCCATAACTTACTTTCTCACTAATCAATTTTCTATTAAGACTTTTTGCCAAAGCCAGTCTTAAATTAAGATTACTTAAGGGATAAGAACTAGTTTTAAGGCTTATAAAACTTAATTCAGTGGAAGGGCTATTACCCTCATTAAACTGTTTATTTTTACTTAAATTATTTAAACTTTTTCTCTGACTATCATCAATTGAATTTGATAAAAGCACGTCAATTTGTTTACTTTTTAAAGCGCCAAAAAGAGAAGATGAATTTGAATATCCCACAAAATTAACGCCATTATTTAAGGGCTTTTCACCCCAATAATTTAAATATGGATCAATTGATTGAACTTCATTAGAAAAACTGGTCAGCACATACTTGCCAGTACCAACGAATTTTTCATTTAAAAACTTATCAGAATATTGTTTGTAAAATGTAGGAGATATTGGAGTTAAATTTACTGATGTGAGTAAACCATTTAAAGAACTTGACGGTTTATTCAAATTTATTATGACCGAATATTCACTTGGCGTTTCTATTGATTTAATCTTATTTCCTAAAATATAATTCATCGTTCCAATTCTTTTGAATCTATCAAAGGTAAACTTCATAGCATTTGAGTTAAATTCAGTTCCATCGTGAAAAAAAACATTCTTTCTTAAATTGATAGTTATTTGAAGTCTATCCTTTGAAATAATTGGCATCCCCGATGCCAATTCAGGGATTAATTCTCCATCAGAATTTAATTCATATAATGTGTCTCCTAAAGAACTGATTAATTGAATTGCTTTAAGAGTATTTGCTCTAGCTGGATCTAAAGATTCAATTTTCCCAGAACTTGCTACAATGATTTTTTTAGATATTCTTTTTGAGCCGCATGAATTCTGTAAAAAAGAAATTAAAATAATAAATATTGATAAAATAACTTTTTTTTTATATTTCATAAGTGCTTAATTTTTCTGAAGAATTATTTGAGCAAAAAATTTGTAAGGTTATTTGACTTATTTCTAAAGCAAATGTTTTTTTAGAATTACAGGCAAAAGGCCACTCTCTCACCCAACAAATTTCTTTACCTATATTTAGACCAATTACTTGAAAAGTCTTTTTGCTATTTTTAATTTTTACACAAGCACCTTTATAAAGGTTTTCAGAAAAATTTAAATTTTTATTTTCATTATTATTGTCAAATAGTTTTGGATGAATCATTAAGGTGTTAAAACCAAACACTTACTTTCTTCGGTTTACCAAGTTATAAAGAAATTTGCAAACTATTTTTTTAAATACAACTTAATTGACTTGCAATAATTTTGACTTCATTGAGCGAATTTATTTCATCTTTCGATCTCTCAAAATCTCCATTATTCACCTCATGAGTAATCACGACAATTTCAGCTTTGTCCTCACTTGCATCAAGTTGAACAATTGATTCGATTGATACATTATTCTTTCCAAAAATATCTCCAATCTTTCCTATTACACCTGGACTATCAAGACAAATAATTCTAAGGTAATTTTTCTTATTTATTTGTGAAGATTCGATGATATGACAGTTTCTCCAGAAATAAAAAGATAATAATGGATCGATTGTATTATTTTTAACTGAGGCGGCATGCAGATTTAATATATCTGATACTACTGATGCAGCAGTTGGGCCACTCCCTGCACCTGGACCATATAACATTATCTCTCCAAGAGGATCAGCCTCTATCAATAAGGCATTATTAACTCCCTTAACTGTTGCCAATGGATGAGATTTTGGAATTAAAGAAGGTCCTACCCAAATATTCAAAGCGAGTGAATCATTACTATTAATTTGTCCCCTTTCAGAGAGCGCTAAAAGTTTTATTTCAAACCCTAATTTATTGGCATATTCAATATCCTTCAGATTAATTTTACTAATGCCCTCAGAATGAATCTCCTCTCTTGTGATTTTTCCTCCAAATGCAAGTTCACTAAGAATTGAAATCTTATCAGCAGCATCATGGCCCTCAACATCTGCAGTTGGATCAAATTCTGCATACCCAAGGCTTTGGGCCAATTTCAAGGTCTCCTTGTAATCAGCTTTTTCATTTGTCATCTTTGAAAGAATAAAATTTGTTGTGCCATTTATTATCCCAACCATTTTTTTTATGCTGTTACTTTTTAATGATCTTTTTAAGGGTTCAATTATAGGAATCCCCCCGCAAACTGCCGCCTCTGACAATATGTAAACTCCTTCTTTAGATGCAGTTTTATATATTTCTTCTCCATATCTTGCAATAACTGCTTTATTTGCTGTAACAACAGATTTACCTAATTTTAATGATTGCAGAATAATATCTTTCGCCAAATCAACCCCACCCATTACTTCAACAATCACATCTATAGAGGGGTCATTAATTAGTTTAAATGGATCATTAGTTAATAAATTAGTATTTAGCTTAATATCCCTTTTTTTATTAAGATCTTTAACTGCAATTTTTGCAATTTCTATTTCTTTTAGAATTGGATGTGAATCAACTTCAGAACTTAATATTTTATAAATCCCTGAACCTACAGTTCCAAAACCTACAATCCCAATTTTGCATTTTCTCATTTTTTATTTCTTTTAACTTTGAGTTTAATTTTATATTATTAGGCCTACAAAAATTCATTTGCTTGAGACTGCATTTTCAATAAAATGTTTAAAAAACCATTTGATCGTGAAGGGGTTAAGCTTGCTTTCAAACCAGTATCTTCTATAAATTTCTTATCTATTTCTACAATTTCATTTGGTGTTAACTCATTTAATCCACTTATTAGAAAGGCCAACAAACCCTTTGTTATGAGAGCATCAGAGTATCCTTCCCAAAATAATTTACCAGACTTAATAGTTGCCTTAACAAAAACTTCTGAAACGCATCCCTTAACTTTATTTTCTTCAACAAGGATTTCACTATCTGGTTCTTTCAATTTTTTGCCTAACCACAAAATGTATTCATACTTTCTTTTTGGATCTTCTGATTTCTTCAACTTTTCTACTAATTTAGATAAATTATTGTATTTTTCCTGATTTTCCATTTTTAAAACTATAAATTAATCGCTTTATGAATTTTCTATTATACAAATATTTCTTTTTCAGTGATAAAGCCCGATAAAGGAATATCCCACTCAGCTCTGGTTAATGGAATCGTACTTACACAATTAGAAGTCAATACTCCAATGCATGGAACATTTCTCCAATCATTATCTCTCCTTAATTTATCAAAATAACCTCCTCCATAACCTAATCTTGTTAAATTTTTATCAACGGAAAGACATGGTACAAATATCAAGCTTATCTGCAAATGACTTAATGGGGAAGAGTTATTTGGACTTAGGATTCCCTCAGAATCTTTGGTAAGAGGTTTTTCGTCCCATGGGTAAAATAACAACTCTTTTTTATCTCTACATCTAGGCAATGCTAAAGTAAATTTTTTCTTAAGACTTCTAATATCAACTTCATTTTTTAGAGGCCAATATATGGCTATATAACCAATATTTTTATATCCCTTAACAAATGTATCAATATATAATCTTACATTATTTTCTACATTTTCTCTTTGATCAAGAGAAATCCCATCTCTTAGTTTTCTAAACGTATCCCTCTCCAATTTCTTATTTTCAAAGATCGTCATATTAAATTTTCAGTTAAAGCCATCCTCATTCAGTTTTGTAAGTGCTATAGCCAATGCATCTGCCGAATCGTCAGGTTTTGGAGGCTTGTCAAGATCTAGGTTATACATAACAGCATCAAGAATATCTTTCTTAGATGCCTTTCCAGACCCAGCAATTGTTAATTTTATCTGAGCAGGTGAATACTCACTAACATGAATTTTTTTTGAGGCCAATACCATCATAATCACGCCTCTAGCCTGCACCACACTAATAGTAGTGCTTGACCTGTAAAAGAAAAATTTTTCTACTGCCGCTACATTTGGTTCCCAATGATTTATTAATTCATTAAGATCTTGGAATATCTCATAAAGTCTATCTTCTTCTTTTTTATCTTTATTTGTCTCAATTATGCCGCAGTCTAATAATATCTTTCTTTCATTTTCTATCTCTATTATTCCATAACCAACTCTAGCTAATCCAGGGTCAATCCCAATTATTCTCACTGTTATTAAGCTTCAGCAGACAATTGGAATTTTGAAAGATTTTCTTTTTCATCTAAATCAAATACTTTACAAAAAGCTTGAATAACTCTTTCACCTGAATCAACTTGTTCTAAGGGATCTTTTCTAAGTCTATGTCTTAAAGAACAAGAAATAACCCTTGCTATGTCATCTTCTTGCACTTCAGTTCTGCCCTCAAATGCTGCAATTGCCCTTGCTGATCGATTTGTAACAATATCTCCACGTAAACCATCCACATCAAGTTCTCCGCAGATTGCAGAAATATTCAATCTTAAGTCATCGTCCATTTGAACAGAATTTAATATTTCTTGTGCTTTAATAACTTTTTGTTGAAGTTCATCCTGTTGTTTCTCAACACTCAATGAAAATTCATCAGGATTATCATCAAAAGAAGTTCTTTGATCAACTACTTGAACTCTTAATTCAGCATCTCTAACTGTTTTAACTTCAACACTCATTCCAAACCTGTCCAATAGTTGAGGCCTTAATTCACCTTCTTCTGGATTTCCTGAACCAATAAGGACAAACCTTGCAGGATGTCGAACAGAGACCCCCTCCCTTTCAACTGTATTCCATCCGGAAGCGGCCGAATCTAAAAGCACATCAACTAAATGATCATCAAGTAAATTCACTTCATCAACATATAGTAACCCCCTATTAGCTTTTGCTAATAGACCTGGCTCGAATGCCTTAACACCTTCGCTCAAAGCCTTCTCTATATCAATGGTTCCACAAAGCCTGTCTTCAGTGGCCCCTAAAGGCAAATCAACCATAGGTACTTGCTTTTGAATACTCTCTAGATTTTCTCCTTGAGTAATTTTTTCCAAAACTTCTTTACTCTGTAAATCAGGATCGACTAGTGAACTATTATATGGATCATCTTTAACAACATCGATTGCAGGCAACAAATCAGCTAAGGCTCTGATTGTAGTAGACTTTCCAGTCCCTCTATCACCCATTATCATCACCCCTCCAATTCTTGGATCAATAACATTTAACAAGAGAGCTAATTTCATTTCTTCTTGACCTATTACTGCTGTAAAAGGAAAAACTCTTCTTTTCTTTGTTGTAGGCACAGTTTTAGTTTTCTTAATATTCAAATAATCAATAGATGCTACTTCAGAAAATGTTTTTAGTAAATATCCCTATCAAATTAAAACAATAGGTGAATAATAAATAATCAAATTTATAATTAATTATTTTTTTTTTGAATTGTTCAAAAACCAGTTAATTTGATGGACAATTCCTCTTAAAACATTTATTTCATGCATTGATGTATTTGCACTCAAAATAAAATTCTTAAATTTACTGATTTTTGCCTTGGAAGTATGTTTTAAGAGATATCCAACTCGCAAAAGCATTTCCTCTATCTCCACAAATGTATAATGTACTTCTTTCGATGATGCTAAGTTGAAAACTTTTAATTCATTATTTAAGTTCTTTTTAGAAGGCTTATTTAATTCATACAAAACTATTGAAACTGCATGAGAAAGATTTAAAGAAGGATTAGTTTGAGAAGTAGGGATATTAAAAGTTTTATTTGCCAGAAGTAATTCACTATTAGTTAAACCTCTTTCCTCTCTGCCGAATATAATTGCTAAATTATTTATCTTTTTAAAAGATTTAGTCCAGTTAAATATATCTTCTGAAGATTCAATAAATGAATCCTTTTTTACATCAATCCTTCCAGTAGATGCCAGAATTAAATCACAATCAAAAATTGCTTTTTCAAGATTATCAAAAATCATACAATGTTCAAGAAATTCTTGCCCTTTTAGGGCCATTTTTCTTGCTTCTAAAGAGAATATATCGCATTTTGGAGAAACAATTCTTAATTCTTCAACATCAAAGTTGGAGCATAATCTTGCGATGCTCCCAACATTTAAAGGGCCTTTTGGTTCAACTAAAATCACCTTTAAATTAGAAAAATTTTTTCCCAAAATCATTCAAGGCTATGAAGATATTTTAATAAATTTGACATATTTACAGGATCAATTTCAAAACTTGGCATAGGAGGAGTAAGGCCTCCAGTAACTTGTTTTATTATCTCTTTATCATTCAGACGGTGAGTTATTGAGTGTAAGTCTGGGCCCACTAATCCTCTTGCTGTAATTCCATGACATCCAACACAATTTATCTTAAAAAGAGCATCTCCCTCCTCAGCAGAGCCATTAAGCTCAAGAGTTTCAATAATATATTTGTTATTTTCATGATGATTTACGAAAAATATTGCTAAACAAATTAATGTAAATCCAAATAAAACAAAAAAAATTTTTAAGAATTCTCTCTTAAAGTCCCTTTCTGCTGCAGTTGATGAAGATGTTGACACAAAAAATAGTCTCTATGTAACAATTGTGAGTAAGAAATTCAAAAAAGGCAAAAAAATGATCGAGCCTCTTCTATGTGGAATTGTTTTAGGTTTAGTTCCAATAACTCTTCTTGGATTATTCGTAAGTGCATGGAATCAATACAGAAGAGGTTCAGGGATGCTGGACATTGATTAAAAATGTTAATCTTGACTGCCCATAATTTCTTACATCTATAGTTTCCCACAAAGTACTTTTTTTAATAAATAGATTTGGAGAATGTTCACAAATAACTATTGAATCTTTGTTTAAAAGATTACAATTAAATAATTGACTTAGAACTAATTCATGGAAATCCACATCGTATGGAGGATCTAGATAAACAAAATCAAATTTTAATTTGTTTAAATCCATATTTCTAGATGATAAGTTTCTCTCATAATCAGGTTTTGTCCATTTCAAAACGTCTTTACAAATAACTTCGATATCATTTCTTCTATTCTCTATGTTTTCCAACGAGAGCAAATTTTCTAAGCAAATTTTTGAGTTGATTTTGTTTTTTTCAATTGCAATTATTTTTCTTGCCCCGTGATTATAGGCTTCACAAGATATAGCACCTGTTCCACTAAATAAATCTAACCAGTTACTATTTTCAACTCTTTTGTTCAATATATTAAATATGGCCTCTCTCACTCTCAAAGTTGTAGGTCTGGTATAAGAATTATTTGGACTTTGGATTTTTTTACCGCCTATTAATCTTAAGTTAGTTTTCATCCCTAAGAATCTGTTATTGTATGTTACTCAGCCATCTTCTCAAAAGTTTTTCACCGGTTTTTCCAGATTTTTCCGGATGAAATTGACAGGCCAATAAATTATCATTCTCAATCATTGCAGTTAATTTTTCAGAGCCGTAATCAACCTGAGCTGCAATAATATTTAAGTCATCAGGGATCGCATGATAGGAATGTACAAAATAGACCCAATTATTTAATTCTTCAATCCCAAATAAAGTATTTTTTTTAGTAGGTAAAAGTTGGCACCAACCCATGTGTGGGATTCTTTGGTTAACAATATTTGGTATTTTTTGTATTTTTCCTTTTAAAATTCCCAGCCCTTTAACTTTCCCTTCATCACTAGATTCAAAAAGGAGTTGGAGACCTAAACATATACCAAAAAAGGATTTCCCACTTTTAATCCAATTTTTCAGATCAGTAACCAAATCAGTATTTATGAGATTATTCATCGCTGGATCAAATGCTCCAACACCAGGGAGTATTAATGCCTTACAAAGCTTAGTTTCATTAAAGTTTTTAATTAATATAATTTCTTCTCCAAGACTTTCTAGAGATTTTGTTACAGAATGAATATTACCCATTCCATAGTCTATTAGTCCAATTTTATGCAAAGCTTTTAAATTTATAAATGCTTAGTTAAAGTGCTCGAAAGAGTTGCTTTTGGCACAGCACCAACAACGGTATCAACCTTTTGACCTCCTTTAAAAATCATTAATGTAGGAATACTTCTTATTCCGTATTGACTGGCTACATTTGGATTTTCATCTGTGTTTAATTTAAAAACTTTAATTTTCCCTTCAAAGTCTTTTGAGATTTCTTCTACAACCGGAGCGACCATCCTACATGGACCGCACCATGGTGCCCAAAAATCAACCAATACTGGTAGATCACTTTGCAGTACATCTTTGTCAAATGAAGAATCAGTTACGGCTGGAGCTGATGACATAATTTAAGTATTCCTTTTTGAAAATTTAGCAGGCAATTCTTTTAAGTGATGATTTCATTACAGATTAAATAATATAAGTAACAAAATATCTAAAAAAGCCCGATTAATCGGGCGATTTAGTGTGTGAGGAGTATGGGGTTTCCCCCATCATTTAATAATAACTCCTAATTAGAAAATTTTTCAAATTAATACTTAATTCACTAAGGATTTATAATTTTGCTCTAAGTGAACTACTTACCCATCCCAAGCTGCTGAGCTTTTTGATAAACCTTACCTTCTGTAAGAAGCGATGGTGCGATAACTATTTCAACTTCTTGCATTTCTTTAATATTTTTTGCCCCAAGAGTACTCATTGAGGTTCTTATGGCTCCTAATAAGTTATGTGTCCCATCATCAAGTAAGGCAGGACCTTTAATTATTCTTTCTAAGGATCCTGTAGAACCAACTTCAATTCTTGTGCCCCTTGGCAATACTGGACTTGGAGTAGCCATGCCCCAATGAAATCCTTTACCTGGAGCGTTTGAGGATTTAGCTATTGGAGATCCAATCATTACAGCATCTGCTCCACATGCCAAACATTTACAGATATCTCCACCAGTAACAATTCCTCCATCACCAATAATAGGAATATAACGACCATTTTCTTTAAAGTAATCATTTCTTGCCGCACTACAGTCAGCAATTGCAGTTGCTTGAGGGATTCCAATTCCCAATACTCCTCTTGATGTACATGCTGCTCCAGGACCTATTCCAACCATCAATCCTGCAACTCCAGCATCCATGAGAAGTTTTGCAACTTCGTAAGTAACACAATTACCAGCTACAACTGGAACATTCATAGATTGACAGAGATCTTTAATATTTAAGGTTTCCTTGCCTTCCATACCGAGATGTTCAGTGGAAACAACTGTTCCTTGAAGAAAAAATAAATCTATTTTGGAATTATTAAGTGTTTCTTTAAACTTAATGGCAGCTTGAGGCGTTCCACTAAAAGCTGCGATACCTCCTCTTTCTTTCACCTCATTTATTCTTTGTACAATCAATCCCTCCTTGACCGGTTCACTGTATATTTTCTGCATTAATGGAACAAAATCATTCTTCCCGACTGATGCTATTTGGTTTAATATTTCATCAGGGTTTTCATATCGTGTTTGAATGCCCTCCATATTTATAACCCCTAGGGAACCTAATTTTGTGAGCTCTACAGCCGTATTGACATCGACAACACTATCCATGGCGCTAGCAACGATCGGAACTTCTCTTTTGAAATCACCTATTGACCAAGAAGGATCAGTCAAATCGTAATCAAGTGTTCTATTACCAGGGACTAAAGCTATTTCATCGATGCCATAAGCCCGCCTGACTTTTTTATTTAAACCAAGTTCAATATTCACGATAATTTTCTTTTATTCTGAATAAATTAACAACTAAAGGGGTAATAAGCCAAGGTTTATTCAAAAACAACAGGTTTTATTTTGATTTGTGTGTAAATGTGAGTATTTGGGAATTAAATAAATCTTTTTTTTTATTCATTATGACAATCAGCGATTATTATTAAAGAAAGGATTTTTATATGTCTGATATTTTAGATTCCGATAACTCAGGATTAAGCGAAGATAAGGACCGAATTATTCAGACTGACTTAAGAAATGAGATGTCTCGCTCTTATTTAGAGTATGCAATGAGCGTTATCGTTGGTCGTGCTCTTCCAGATGCCAGGGATGGATTAAAACCTGTTCATAGAAGAATTCTTTATGCAATGTATGAACTTGGTTTGACTAGCGGTAGACCATACAGAAAATGTGCAAGAGTTGTTGGAGAAGTACTTGGTAAATACCACCCGCATGGAGATACAGCTGTTTATGATGCTTTGGTCAGGATGGCTCAGGATTTCTCTATGAGGATGCCACTAATAGATGGTCATGGAAACTTTGGTTCTGTAGATAACGACCCCCCAGCAGCAATGAGATATACAGAATCGCGTTTACAGTCTCTTACAGATGAAAGTTTGCTAGAGGATATTGAATCTGAAACTGTTGACTTCGCCGATAATTTTGACGGTTCTCAACAGGAGCCAACAGTTTTACCGGCCAGAATCCCTCAACTACTTCTAAATGGATCATCTGGAATAGCAGTAGGAATGGCAACTAATATTCCACCTCATAACTTAGGAGAATTAATTAATGGTCTTAAATCAATAATTAAAAATCCTTCAATTGAAGATAGAGAACTTTTTGAAATAATAAAGGGTCCTGATTTTCCCACTGGCGGTCAAATATTAGGCAGAGATGGTATAAGAGAAACTTTCAAGACAGGAAGGGGTTCAATAACTATGAGAGGTGTAGCAAATATTGAACAAATTAAATCCATTGGCAGGGCAGAGAAAGATGCAGTAATAATTACAGAGCTTCCTTTTCAAACTAATAAAGCGGCATTGATCGAAAGAATTGCAGACTTGGTTAATGAAAAAAAATTAGAAGGTATTTCTGATATTAGAGATGAAAGTGATCGAGATGGAATGAGAATTGTTATTGAACTAAAAAGGGATGCCTACCCACAAGTAGTTCTAAATAATTTGTTTAAGTTAACCCCTCTTCAAAATAACTTTAGTGCAAATATTCTAGCTTTAGTGAAAGGAGAGCCGACAACACTTTCACTGAGGAAAATGTTAGATGTTTTTTTAGACTTCAGAGTGGAGACAATAAGGCGAAGAACAGGATTTTTATTAAAAAAGGCGGAAGAAAGAGATCATATCGTAAAAGGTCTTTTATTAGCATTGGGGGCTATGGACGAAATTATCAATCTAATAAGATCAGCAAAAGATACAGTTACAGCAAGAGAAAAATTACAAACTGATCATGAGTTATCTTCCACACAGGCAGAAGCAATTTTACAAATGCAATTAAGAAGATTAACAGCCCTAGAAGCAGATAAAATTAAAGGGGAACATGATGAATTAACCAGAAAAATTAACGAATATCAGCAAATATTGAATAGTAAAGAAAGAATTTTTGAAATTATTCTTGAAGAACTTAATAAAATCGATGAGAGATTTTCCTCTCCAAGAAAAACAGAAATACTTGATTTAGGCGGTGGTCTAGATGATATTGATCTTATCGCTAATGACAGATCCGTAGTTTTATTAACTGAAGCAGGTTATTTAAAAAGAATGCCTGTTAATGAATTCGAATCTACAAGTCGTGGGTCAAGAGGTAAAGCTGGAACAAAGAAACAAGAAGATGATGAAGTGAAATTATTTATAAGCTGTAACGATCATGATACTCTTTTGCTTTTTAGTGATAGAGGAGTATCTTATGCACTTCCAGCATATAGAGTTCCCATGAGTAGCAGAACAGCCAAAGGTACGCCATCTGTTCAACTTCTACCAATACCAAGAGAAGAAAAGATAACTTCACTTGTCGCAGTAGATTCTTTTGATAACGATAGTTATCTATTGATGCTAACGAAGGCTGGATTTATAAAAAGAACTTCACTTTCTGCTTTCTCAAAAATCAGATCAAATGGATTAATAGCTATAAATCTCGAGGATGGAGATGCTTTGACTTGGGTTAGATTATCAAAAGAAGGTGATAGCGTTTTGATTGGATCAAGAACAGGAATGGCGATTCATTTCAGATTAGATTTTAATGAATTAAGACCACTTGGCAGGACGGCAAGAGGGGTTAAATCAATGAACTTGAGAGAAGGAGACAATCTAGTTTC
Organism: Prochlorococcus sp. AG-424-P23; assembly: GCA_003210135.1. Taxonomy (GTDB): domain Bacteria; phylum Cyanobacteriota; class Cyanobacteriia; order PCC-6307; family Cyanobiaceae; genus Prochlorococcus_A. The sequence continues at coordinate 44,670 of QCNK01000009.1, forward strand.
TATGGATGTTTTAACATCTAACTTGGTTGATCAATTAGCTAAAATTGAGGATCTCACAGAAGATCTTGATGATAATGTTGAGGAAAACTTTTCAGATGGTCCATGGGTATTAATAGCCAGTTCATTTGGACTAGGGAAAAGAGTACCTGTAGCTCAGTTTAGATTACAAAAAAGAGCAGGCATGGGTTTGAGAGCAATAAAATTTAGGATTAAAGATGATCAGCTAGTTTGTTTGAAGGTCCTTGGCGAGGGAGAAGAATTACTACTTGTGACCGAAAAAGGAGTAATAGTAAGAACAAACGCAGATAAAATCTCTCAGCAATCTAGGGCAGCTACAGGAGTAAAATTACAAAGATTAGATGACGGTGATCATTTATCTGAAGTGGTATTGGTACCTCATGAGCAAATAGAGGGGAAAGACCAACCTAGCTCAGTTGAACAAAATTAAAAGCCTTATGGTTAGCTAAATAATATGGAAATACTTGATATTTTAATTTTAGGTTCAGGTCCTGCAGCATTATGTTTAGCTTCAGAATTAGCCAAGCAGGATCTAAATATTAAGGGAATATCAACAAAATCTCCAAATGAGAAATGGGAGAATACCTATGGTATTTGGGCATCTGAATTAGAAGAATTAGGATTAGAGTCTTTGTTATCTCATAGGTGGTGTGAAACAGTTAGTTTTTTTGGTGACGGGGAAAATAAAAAAGGGGATACTCCGACAAAACACAACTATGATTATGGTTTAATAAATCAAGAAGCCTTTCAAAATGAGCTTTTAAAAAAATGTAAAGGGATTGAATGGTTGAATGAAACAGCAAAAGACATTAAAGAAAAAAATAAACTATCTGAGGTAATTTGTTTTTCAGGTCTCAAATTAAAGGCGAGATTAGTTATTGACGCAAGTGGTCATAAAAGTAATTTTGTAAAAAGACCAGTTCAAAATGAAATTGCTCAACAAGCTGCTTACGGAATTGTAGGTAAATTTACATCACCACCTGTTAATAAAGAACAATTTGTTCTAATGGATTTTCGTCCAAATCATTTAGACAATGAAGAAAAGTTATCATCTCCTTCCTTTCTTTATGCAATGGATCTTGGCAACGAGACTTTTTTTGTTGAAGAAACTTCATTGGCTAGTTATCCTGCATTATCTCAAGAAAATCTTAAAGAAAGACTTTACAAAAGACTTAAAAGTAAGGGTGTTGAGGTAAGTGAAATTTTTCATGAAGAGAATTGCCTTTTCCCTATGAATTTACCCCTCCCATTTAAAAAACAATTTGTTCTTGGTTTTGGAGGATCTGCAAGTATGGTTCATCCTGCATCAGGATACATGGTTGGATCTTTATTAAGAAGGGCCCCACTCCTTGCACAAAAAATAGCAATCTTTTTAAAAGAACCTAATCTAAGCTCTTTTGAACTTGCAACAAAAGGCTGGGAAATCCTATGGCCTTATGAGTTAACACAAAGGCATAAACTTTACCAATACGGTCTTAAAAGATTGATGAGTTTTGAAGAAAGTAGATTAAGAAGCTTTTTCTCAAATTTCTTTAGATTATCAACCAATGAATGGGTAGGTTTTCTTACTAATACACTTCCACTCCCAAAACTAATTTACGTGATGAGTAAGATGTTTATAAATTCTCCTCTAAAAGTAAAATTAGGAATGCTCAAGTTAAATTAGTATTTTTATTTTCGCCAATCATCAATATTAATATTTGGGAAGACTTTATCCTCTTCCTCAATATCTTCAAGAAACTTTAAATTAATATTGGAATTATTTCTAATCATTTCAACCAATTTCCAGAACCTGAATAAGTGCCTTTCTATTCTCTCTTTTGCGAGCTCAGTTGTGGTTCCAGCTCTTAGAATAAAACTCCAATCTGAAGACTCAGAAAGAAGTAGTTCTCTCGCAGCTTGATTGAAGAGTCTTTGAGATAAATCATTATTAAAATTTTCCAAGCACAAATCTACAAATGTAGAGCCTGCCTTTGTGATTTCTGGAACGATCCATGCATTTGCATCATTAATCCAGTAATTATGGTAACCACCTTGCCCCCAACTTGATGGCGATGGATCACAAATCTGAAGATTTGGTTTTTGCATTAAGAATTCTTTTAAATTTGTAAGCTTAATTGAATATTTACTAGAGTTCTTTAGTATATTTTCAATAAAAGAAGGTCCCTCATACCACCAATGACCAAATAACTCTGCATCAAATGGAGCTACCAATAAAGGCTTAAAGGAAGAGGATAAAGTCAATTTTTCTAATTGTTTGGATCTCGCTAGAAGATATGCATCAGAATGTTCTGAAGCCTTATTTTTAGCTTCAGTTTCAAGGTAAAACTCTTTTCCCCCTAAAGAAATGTTTTCATCTGTAATCTTATGAAACTTTAAACCCAAAGGTCTTTTTGTTGTAATGCCCTTCTTTTGGAGCTTTAAGAGAGGTAATTCCCACCCCAAATCTTTATGAAATTCCCTATAGACTTTGTCGCCAGGGAACCCATCCTTAGCAGACCAAACGGGCAAGGTTGACTCACTATCTCTCCCGAAAAATGCCACTCCTTTTTTCGAACATATTGGAGCGTATACACCATACCTAGGCCTTGGTGTGGAGTTTAAAATCCCGTGGCCGTCTAAGATTGTATATCTAATTCCAGAATTAAATAGTAGTTCATCTAAACCCTCATAATATGCGCATTCAGGTAACCAAATACCTAAGGGCTTTGTTTTAAAAATATTTTCATGGCTCCTAATGGCTGTATTGATTTGTCCTTTTACAGTTTCAGGGTTCTCCCTTAAAATTGGCAGATATCCATGAGTAGCAGCACAAGTAAGAATATCCAAATTTCCAGAGTTATTTAAAACCCTAAACTTCTCAATTAAATTTCCAGAACAATTTTGCCAGTATGAGTATTTATCATTAAGGTTATTGAATAAAAAAGCAGATGCATTTTTTTCTTCTAGTGGCAGTTCGTTTAGGAAATCTATCCTTGTTTTAATCCAGTTTGGGAAAGTCTCTTGAATTTTTTTATTATTTAGAAGTGATAATAATGTTGGAGACAAACTAATAGTAAGTTTTGTATTTTCAGGGTTTTCATTTTTGGAAGATTCTATTGATTGAAGTAGTGGTATATAACATTCCAGAATCGCCTGAAATAACCAATCCTCTTCTAAGGAGTTTTTTTCATTTTTCCTGACATAAGGTAGATGAGCATGTAAAACTATCGCTAACTGACCTAAAACATTTTTTTGAGGGTATCGCCCATTCATACTTTTTATAATTTATGCCTGAAATTCTATAAAAAACCAAAATTAACCTTTTTAAAAAAGGAAGCTTTGATCATAAAAGAATACTTTAAAAATTTAAGTATTTTATTTTTTTTTCAGAATTTTAACCAATTTTATTCAAGTTATAAAGTTTCAGCAAATTATTATTGAACTAAATCTAGTCAAATTTTTTTAATTAGCTTAATATAAGTTTAGTTTATTCCAACTGATGTCAAAAGATCCTGGAAGAATTTTGATATTTGATACAACTCTTCGAGATGGAGAGCAATCTCCTGGTGCCAGTCTAAATCTCGAAGAAAAACTTGCTATCGCCCATCAATTAGCGAGATTAGGAGTGGATGTTATTGAAGCTGGATTCCCTTTCGCAAGTCCAGGAGATTTTAAAGCTGTTCATAAAATTGCTAATTCAGTCGGGAAAGAAAATGGCCCTGTAATATGCGGTTTAGCTAGAGCGTCTAAAGGAGACATAAAAGCATGTTACGAAGCAGTAAGTCCAGCTCCAAAAAAAAGAATACATACTTTTATTGCAACAAGTGATATTCATCTTAAACATAAACTTAAAAAATCCAGAAAAGATGTTCTTCAAATAGTTCCAGAAATGGTTAATTATGCAAAATCATTAGTAGATGATATTGAGTTTTCTTGTGAAGATGCCTCAAGGAGTGATCCTGACTTTTTATACGAAGTGATTCAACTAGCAATTTCTGCAGGAGCGACAACAATAAATATCCCTGATACTGTTGGATTTACAACTCCTAGTGAATTTGGCAAACTAATTGCCGATATTAATAAAAATGTTCCAAATATTGATGAAGCAGTAATCTCGGTTCATGGTCATAATGATTTAGGATTGGCAGTGGCCAATTTTCTTGAGGCAGTAAAAAATGGAGCCAGACAACTAGAGTGTACTATTAATGGAATTGGTGAAAGAGCCGGTAATGCCTCTCTGGAGGAATTAGTAATGGCACTACACGTTAGGAAGAGTTTTTTTAATAGTTTTTTTAAAAGAAATTCAGATTCACCCACTCCTCTTACGGCTATAAGAACAGAAGAAATAACAAAAACCTCTAGACTTGTTTCCAACCTAACTGGAATGACTGTACAACCGAATAAAGCAATTGTGGGAGCCAACGCTTTTGCACATGAGTCAGGCATTCATCAAGATGGGGTTTTAAAAAATAGACTAACTTATGAAATTATCGACGCAAAAACTGTTGGGTTGAGTGATAACAAAATATCTTTGGGGAAACTCAGTGGAAGAAGTGCAGTAAGAGCAAGATTAGAAGAGATGGGATATGACTTGAGCCGAGAAGATTTAAATGATGCTTTTGCTCGTTTCAAGGATTTAGCTGACCGGAAAAGAGAAATTACTGATCGAGATTTAGAAGCAATCGTTAGTGAACAAGTGCAGCTCCCAGAAGCCAAATTTCAATTAAGTCTTGTACAAGTAAGTTGCGGTAACGCTTCTAAACCTACTGCCACTATTTCGCTTCTAAACACGGAAGATAATACCGAGGATACTGCTGTATCAATAGGGACTGGACCCGTTGATGCTGTATGCGAGGCTTTAAATAAATTAGCTAAAGTTCCTAATGAATTAATTGAATTTTCTGTTAAGTCGGTAACAGAGGGAATTGACGCTTTGGGCGAAGTAACAATAAGAATAAGAAGGGATAATAAAATATATTCTGGCCATTCTGCTGATACAGATGTTGTAGTTGCTGCCGCTAATGCATACGTTAATGCTATAAATAGGCTTGTCTTTTCAGAGAAAAAAAATTCAATTCACCCACAATTTGATAATTTAGAAAATTCGAGTAGTACATTTCTATCTAATAAAGCAAATTAAATTTTTAGGAATATTAAGTAGCATTAAAAAATGTCTCTTAATATTGTAAATTAATTTAATAGTTAAAGCTGTTAATAATGAGAGAAAGGTTACTAGGATATTGGGCGCTTTCATGGGTTGGATTAATCAGCAATATAATTGCACTTCCAACAATCGCATTAATAATAAGTTATGGTCCTCCTCTAAAAGTTGCAAATATAACTCTTGCCATTAGTCTTGGTTGGCCTGCTGCGATCGTTGGAATAGTTTCTTCATCAGCTCTTCTAGCAGAGAGGAAATGGGGCGTAACGTTAACTTTAGTATCTCTATCAATGGTAATTTCTGGGACGGGTCCTTATTCAGTGGTGAGGCTTATAACTCTTAAAGACATTTTTGGAATTGGTGGGTTTACTCTTTTAACAACATTATTAAGTACATTAGCTCTTCTATATTGGTGTAATCCAAAACATCGAAGAAGTATAAGGCTATAAAATTAAAATCAAGAAAATGTATTATTCTTGCTAGTTGGATACTGAATTCTTCTATGTCTAATTCTTTTCCAAACATTCAAAAATGCCCTTTTTATAAGAAAAATTTCTCCTTGTGATAAATTACTGTCATCTAATTGCCCATCTTTTTGACGTGAGGAGATAATATTTGATATTGTTTCCAAAGCTTCTTTATCAGATGCATTAATATTCATAGCTCTTAGTGCTGCTTCACATCCATCTGCAAGCATTAAAATAGCTGTTTCTTTTGACTGAGGAATAGGGCCTTTGTATCTAAAATAATATTCATTAATATCGAGATTTTTTTCTTTAGCTTTTTGAAAAAAATATCCCATTTTTAGGGTACCTTGATGTTCAGGGATAAAATCAGCTATCGGTTTAGGTAGTCTATTTTTTCTTGCAAATTTCAATCCTTCATCTACGTGTGCCTGTAATACATCTGCACTTTTAATTGGATCATCTAATTCGTCATGCGGATTTATTAAACCATCCTGATTTTCGATGAACCAATTAGGTGCATGTAATTTACCAACATCATGATATAAAGCTCCAGTTTTAATTAGATCAATGTCACCACCAATCATTCTTGTCGCTTCCTCTGCTAAACCACATATTAGTAAGGTATGTTCAAAAGTCCCAGGAGCTTCAAGAGACAATCTTCTAATTAGAGGTTTCTCCTTATCAGCCAATTCGAGTAATCTTGCTTTAGTTAATAATCCGAATATCGATTCAAAAATTGGAATAAATAAAATAGTAAAAAGCATTACTATTGCCAATAGCAAGGAATCAGAAAATATATTCCCATTAGCTAAAACAAAATCTTGGTTATTTGTTAGAGATATTTTATTTTTACCTATCAATATCCATTGACACAAGAATGATCCTATGGGTACAAATATTGAAAGTTGAAGCAACTGTGCTCTACTTCTTATTCTTCCTCCAAGAAGAGATACTACTGAAGAGCAAACTAATAAAATAAAAAATAAATTATTATTTATAGCGACTGCTGGGTCTGGCCAACTAAAGCTTGCTATTGATACCCAAGCTAAAGCTGTTATGCTTCCCATTCCTTGAGATATTATTAATGCAGGTGGAATTATAATAGATAATGGACTTATGGTTGAAGCTAAGACTAATTTCGCAGCTTGTACCGCTAAAAGAAGAGTAATGATCAAAAAGATTTGTCTTGAAGATATTGTGGGATTCTCTTTTTTTGAAACTAATATCAAAATTCCGGAACTAATAAGTATTTCAGTAAAAGTTAAAAGCCATGAAAAAATACCTGAGATATTTAAAGGCGAGATAAGAAGTAGTTTATAAGAAGAGATTATTGAAATTAAGATGCATACTAAAAAAATTATGAGATTATCTATCCTTGAAATCTTAATTGGTTGTTTTACTGGAACTTGACTTCGCCTCCACAGATAAAACAATTTCTTTAAAGTAGTTGTGATGTTTTGCACAGAATATAAATAAAACTATTTGAATAATTTAAAATTATAGGCATGCTAGGAGTAAAAAGGAGATGTTTTCCTAAATGTCATTAAAATTAGACGGTAAAAAATTATCTCTTGAAATTGAAGATAGATTAAATGACTATATCTCTAGTAATAAAAAATTTACAAAAAGAGCTCCCGGTTTAGCTGTAATAAGAATAGGTGATGACCCTGCAAGTGGTGTTTACGTAAATAACAAGGAAAAAGCATGTTCAAGGATTGGAGTTAAGAGCTTTATCTTTCATCTAAAAGAGAGTGTAGAGCAAAAAGAAGTTGAAGAATTAATAATCAAACTTAATTCTGATGAGGATATTGATGGCATGTTGCTGCAACTTCCTATCCCAAAAAAGTTTGATGAGCAGAAACTTATCAGCCATATTAATCCAAACAAAGATGTAGATGGATTAAATGAGATAAACATCGGCAAATTAGTGAAAAACGAGCCTGGAATGAGATCATGTACACCAGCAGGAATTATTAATTTATTAAGATCCCAAAATATTACAATTCAAGGTAAGAAAATTGTTGTTATCGGAAGAAGTTTGCTTGTTGGAAAACCCCTTTCACTTATGTTGTTGAATTTAAATGGCACTATTACAATGACTCATTCAAAAACGTTAAATTTGAATAAAGTCTGTAAAGAAGCTGATATCCTAATCGCGGCTGCAGGAAAACCCAATCTTATAGATTCGAGTTTTGTGAAAGAAGGAGCAGTAATTATTGATGTTGGAATACATAGATTAAAAAGTTCCGATAAAAATCAAACCAGATTATGTGGCGATGTATTATTAGAAGATGTCATTTCTAAAGTATTTGCTTACACGCCTGTACCAGGAGGTGTTGGACCAATGACAGTAACAATGTTACTTGTAAATACTATTTTTAGCTGGCAAAAACAATTTGGTTTATCATCAACTCTTAATGACCTTTTGCCATAAACTCCAAGATGAAAAAAATTTTTACTAAAGGTATAAAATGACTGAAGTTATCAATAATATTTCTGATTTTGAAAAATATCTTAAAAACACAAAAAAAGTTGTAGAAGAAGCACTTGATTTTTCATTGGGCCCTGAGAATCCAGAAACATTGAGAGAATCAATGAGATATTCACTTTTAGCTGGAGGGAAAAGAATACGTCCAATTTTATGTTTAGCCTCTTGCTCACTAGCCGGAGGAGACCCCTCTCTTGCTGTTCCTACTGCAGTAGCGATAGAAATGATCCATACAATGTCCTTGATTCATGATGATCTGCCCGCTATGGATAATGATGACTTGAGGAGAGGTAGGCCGACAAATCATAAAGTATATGGAGATGCAATAGCTATTCTTGCAGGCGATGCTTTATTAACCAGGGCCTTTGAAATGGTCTCTTTAAGAAGCCCTGGAGTCGATCCAAATAGATTATTAAGTGTAGTTGGCGAATTATCCCTGGTTGCTGGCGCACCTGGCCTGGTCGGGGGACAAGTTGTTGATTTGGAATGCGAAGGTAAGGAAGTCGACCTTGAAACTCTCGAATATATTCATCTTCATAAGACTGGGGCTTTATTAAAGGCTTGCGTAAGAACAGGTGCGATGATCGCAGGCGCTAACGAAAAACTATTAAAAGCTCTAACAACATATGCAGAGGGAATTGGTTTAGCCTTCCAAATAATAGATGATATTCTTGATTTAACTTCCAGCAGTGAAAAGCTTGGTAAAACTGCCGGCAAAGATCTTTTAGCTGACAAAACTACTTACCCTAAATTACTTGGGATGGAGGAATCAAAGAAAAGAGCATTTGATTTAGTTGAAAAAGCAAAAAAAGCAATTGAACCTTGGGGTTCAGATGCAAAGTATTTAATATCGTTAGCAGACTTCATAACAAATAGAGACCGATAATTAATTTTAATTTATGCATGATTTTTTTTCCTTTTTTAATAATTCAGTTCTTTTATGGAGCTTATTATCATGTTTATTAGCTCAATTTTTCAAAATTTTATTCAATTTCTTTTCAACTGGAGAAATAAGATTTGGAATTATGTTCGAGACTGGTGGGATGCCTTCAAGTCATTCCGCTTTAATAACTGGTGCTACTTCTGGTATAGGTTATGAATTAGGGTTTGATAGCTCAATATTCGCATTATCAGTTGCTGTAGCACTAATAGTTATGTATGACGCGAGTGGTGTTCGAAAATCTGCTGGGATTCAAGCTGCAGAAATCAATAAACTATCAAAAAAAATAGACCCTCAATCTGAATTACTTTTAAAAGAAACGCTTGGCCATACAAAACTTGAGGTCATGGTGGGTAGTCTTATAGGACCATTAATAACTTTACCTGGAATATTTTTTTTAGGTTCTCCTCTCGAAATACTTAATTTGATAATAAATTAAGAATCATTTGAAAAACTAGTTTGTGTGGCATCTATAAAATTTCTTGAGACTTCTGGAGAACTTGGCAAATGTAAGTGAACCCAACTTGCATGTAATTTTTCATCAAAAAAGCCTTCATTTTTGTATTCAGTTTTCCAAGACTTAATTTTCCATGGCGAAGGAAGTTTCTTCTGATGATAAGCTTTTCTTAATTGAAGTTCAGATAAATTATTTTCAATCTCCCAATAATGAAATTCATGTCCTCTAATTAATTGATTTTGTTTAATGATCGGAGTATCTTTTAAACCCTCAATGTATCTATAACCTACTGAAAGTTTACTTTTTTTTGATCTAAAAGGCAGGATGCCAGTCATTTTATGATTATTACCATTTTCATCTTTTATATAGTCTCCTAAAATCATCATTCCTCCGCACTCTGCATATATAAACCCATTTTGGCGGAATTTCCTTAACGAATTTAAGCTTTTTATGGAGTTACTTATATGGTCAGCATATTTTTCTGGGAACCCCCCCGGAATTATTAAAGAAGAAGCCTCATTAGGTATTTCTTCATCATCATAAATACTCCATGAAATCAAGGGTATGCCTATTTCACTCAAAAACTCCTTAGTTTCAGGGTATTGAAAGTGAAAGATTTTATCTTCTGCAATTGCGATCGGTTTAGTTTTGTCTATTTTAAAATCTTTAAACCTGACAGAATTAGATATTTTCTTTTGAGGAGATTTAAGGAATTTAATAAGAGAAAATAAATCAAGATTTCTTTCGGCGAAATTTGCAAAATATTCAACATCAATTTCTTTACCATTATCCAATGGAGATATCAAACCTAAATTAGCTTTGTTTAAAGTTATTTTTGAATCAGATGGTAAAAAACCAAGAATTTCGATATCTTCATTTTTAAAAACTTCTTTGATTAATCTTTTATGTCTATCTGAATTAACATTGTTAAATATAATTCCTGATATGGACAACTCGCTATCGAAATCTCTAAAACCTCGAACAGTAGCCAAAAGAGAAGATACTTGACCTCTAGCATTAACAATAAATATTACTGGAGCATTAAGAAGTTTAGAGATATTTGCTGTGCTCGAATAAGTTGTCGAACCTAATCCATCAAATAGACCCATTGCTCCTTCAATTAATGAGAATTCATATTTCAATGAATGTTTAAAAAAACTTTCTTGAACCCATTCCTCACCACTTAAAAAAATATCTAAATTCCTACAAATAGGTTGCCCAATTGAACTAAGTTGTTGTTGATCGAGATAATCTGGGCCAACCTTGAAAGTTTGTATCTTTATACCTTTTGAGTAAGCCCAACAAGATATCAAAAGCGATAACGTAGTTTTCCCACTATCAGTTGAAGGAGAAGATATTACACAAGGCATTTATTAGTTATTAAAACCATTAAATATTTGGAGAGCTATTTTAATAGAATTTTCAAAAAGAGGACTTGTATTACCTCTACTACTTCCCAATAATTTACTAACATCATACGCTGATGTAGAAAAAGAATTTGGAACAACTTGTTCTATTAATTCCATATTAGCCATTCCCCCTGCTTCAAGTCTCATACATTCCACTGATTCACAGCCAAGTATTACACAAGTATTATTTTTTTGAACCTCACTGATTTTTGAAATCAACCTCAATCCAATAACTTGTCCTAAATGTATACTTGGATTTCCCAATGATAAATGATTAATTGATGAAGAAATTATTTCGCCATTAATTCTTTCAAACTCTATTTTTATTAATTCTTTATCCCTTTCAACTCTTAGAAAAGACCAACCAAGTTTATCGCTAATCCATGAGATCAAAAACAAAGCTTGAATGATATGATCGCCTGCGATATCAATATCAATATCAGTGATGTGATCTAAAATTGGTCTTCTCGAAGGCGGATCAAAAATCATTGCCAATGATTCCCTCCAATCTTTTAACCTAACCCAATTCAAATCATTAATAGCTTTATTTGAATTATTCAATTGATCTAAAACTTTTAAACATCTCTTAGGCGATCCAAGAGCAGTATCAATTATTAACCTTAGACCATGATTAGTAAAATATTCGAAAATTTCGGGCGATTCATCTAAGCTTCCATTCCACCACAACCAAGAAGGTAATTCACCAATAGATAATTCATCAATTATTTTTAATCCTTTATGGGATATGGATGCTGAGTCTCCCCTAATAACAACTAAATCCCCACATATAGGTTGCAAAGCTGGCGTATCACTTAATGGACAATAAGCGGATACAAAAGTTTTAATATCTGAATTTTTATTTAATGTTGGCGCTAGAGTTATTAATCTTCTTGGGTTTAATGTACTTATTGATGATTCAAAAAATTGTCCCCTTAAGTCTTCAAAGTCTTGATTAGATAAATTTTCCTTCAACAAATTCAATAATTTTTCACTATTAATAGAAGTAGTGAGAGGAAGTCCTTGATCTAATATGAATTTTTTAGCAACTTCAATTATCTCTGGACTTAAATTTCCAGTAATTGGTCCACTTACTAATCCTTTTTGAACCAAACATTGCTCTAGCCAAGCAGGCTGCCAGACCATTAATGTAAAAGTATTTGCTCCAGTATTATCTTTATCTTCTGAAATCCATAATTTATTAAGGTAATTAGAAATTTCCTGATAAGGAAGCTCTAATGGAGTTTGGAGTGTTAGTTGAGGTTTCATTTCTAAGGTCTACGCCAGAAAATATTATCTTTTGAGAGTAATTGATCAGACTCAGGAGGTCCCCACGTCATAGATTCATAATTATAAATAGGTAATTTCCAAGGAGAATTATCCATCAATTCTATTAATGGCGTATAAAGTTTCCAGGCTGCCTCTACTTCATCACTTCTAGTAAACAAGGTTGGATCAGAAAGCATTGCATCAGCTAATAATCTTACATAGCCTTCATCTGAGGGTTCTCCAAATGATTCATCATAAGAAAACTCCATCTCAACAGGTCTCGATTTCATTCCAGAACCAGGAGATTTTACTTCAAATTTGAAAGTAGCTCCTTCATTTGGCTGAATTCTAAGGATAAGTTGATTTGGGGCAGGATTTATTATTGTTGATTCAAATAAATGGACAGGAACGTCTTTAAAAGTCAAAACTATTTCTCCAAGTCTTTTAGGTAGTCTTTTCCCTGTTCTCAAATAAAAAGGAACCCCTTGCCAACGCCAGTTATCAACGAAAACTTTTGTCGCAATATAAGTTTCTGTTGTGCTATTACAATTAACACCATCTTCCTGCCTATATCCTTTGAGTCGATTTAAGATATTTCCTCCCTCTCCATATTGTCCTCTTATACAACAATTCCAAGGTTCATTTTCGTCAGCAAGTTTTGAAGCTTGAAGAACCTTAGCTTTTTCATTTCTTATTGCTTCTGGTTCAAACTTTCCAGGAGGTTCCATAGCAGTAACAGCAAGCATTTGAGTCATATGATTTTGTAGCATATCTCGTAAAGCACCAGAGCTTTCGTAATAACCTGCTCTATCTTCAACACCTACTGTTTCAGATGAAGTAATTTGAACACTTGATATATAATTTCTGTTCCAGATTGGTTCAAAAATAGTGTTAGCAAACCTCAAAACAAGAATATTTTGAACTGTCTCTTTACCTAAATAATGATCAATCCTATAAATCTGACTTTCTTCAGCACAACTTTGAACAATTTTATTTAATTTTTTTGCACTTGAATAATCTCTTCCAAAAGGTTTTTCAATCACTAAACGACTTTTCTCAGGGTCATCTAAAAGGCCAGCTGTTTTTAGAGCTTTACATCCACTTGCATAGAAATTCGGAGATACTGATAAATAAAATGTTCTATTTCCGTGAGTAGCTTGTGTTTTATCAATTTCATTTAATCTTCTAGATAGCCTTACGACATGATCACTTTGCTGTAAGTCAACTGGTTCATAGAAAAGATAATTAGAAAAATGTTCCCACTCCCTTTCTTTACCAGATAATTGTTTGGATAGCTTTACTTTCATCTTCTCTCTAAACTCATTATCAGTCCAAGGTCTTCTCGCACAACCAACTATTCCAAATTCACTAGGAATTCTCCTTTGTAAATAGAGTTCAAATAAGGCTGGTATTAATTTTCTATGAGTAAGGTCTCCACTAGCACCAAATATTATTATGCATTGTGGAGGTATTACTCTTTCCTGCCGTAAACCTAATCTTAGAGGATTACTTAAAGTTGGAGGCATATTTTTAATATTCTATTTTTAAAATCCTCTTTTTTTCTAAGATTAGCTACATATTGTGTCTAAACCAAAAAGTATTTAGTAGGTAATAATTAAATCTAAATATCAAAATTTTAGTAGGTTTCTACATGCCATCTACCTGCTTTTTTTAGTTGTGGTCTTAACTCTGACCAGTTTAAACCTTTTTCTTCTGCCGCTTTAGTCATTGCTTCATCTATTCCAGGCTCCATGCCCTTTAAACCACAAAGATATATATGTGTCTTTTCATCTTCAATCATATTGAAAAGTTCATTGGCTGATTCTAAAACTCTGTCTTGAATGTACATTCTTCCACCTTTTGTATTTTGCTGCTCGCGACTAATAGCTTTTGTATATTTAAAATTATCTGGATTATCAGAGAGATATCTTTGGAGATCTTCCTCATATAACAAATTAGCTGATTTTGGAGCGCCCATAAATAACCATGCTTTACCCCTAAAATTCCACTTATTTTTTTCTTTTTCAGTTGGTTCGAACATTCTCCTTAAATAAGCTCTCATAGGGGCTATTCCAGTTCCAGTAGCCAACATAACGATGTTTGCGTCCTCCTCATCTGGTAAAAGCATCTCTTTACCTACTGGACCTGTTATTTTTACTTTATCTCCAGGCTTAATATCGCATAAGTAAGTTGAGCAGACACCATTAATGGTTTCACCATCTTTTTCGTACTGAAGCTGTCTTACACAAAGAGAAACTGTATTTCCATTGAAGTCATCCCCATGTCTGGTGCTAGCAATTGAGTAAAGTCTTAATTTATGAGGTTTTCCATTGGCATCTTCACCTGCAGGCATAATACCAATACTTTGACCCTCTACATAATTTAAAAATGGATCACTATCTTTGAGGTCAAAAGTTATGTGATTCACCCTACCAATTGCTCCTTCTTTAAGAAGACTGTAGTTTTCGATCACTGTCCCTTCAAATGGTGTTTTAGGCCTATAAATATTTACGGGTACATCTGCATGCTTTTTCTTAACTACTTTCGGAGCTTCTGTTTTTGGAGATTCTGTTTTTGAAACGGCTACTTTTTTAGGATCCACAACTTTTGCCTCTGGTTTTTTTGTTTTTGTCTCTTCAACAAATTTTAAAGCTCTTTTATTAAAAGTTGTGAGTATAAAATAAAAAACAGCTATTACTACTGGTATATGAGCTAATCCGCCTGCGATTACTTTTGCTTGTGAATACATTTTTAAGATTTCTTTAATAAAAGATTATCAATTTGTAGTTTAATTTGTAGTGATTTCACACAAATGGTTACGTTTTGAGATCGGAATAAATAGAAGAAATTATTTTTATTTTTCCGTATTTGTTGTTTTTATCTGTATAGTTACACAGAAATAATTTTTTATTTAATTAAAAAATTCATTTATGAATAATCCTCAAGAATCATTAGCTCATTATAAAAACAATGATTACAGGACAATTGAGCAAACGATGGAAAAGCTTCCTGGCGGAACAAGAAGACTTGCAGCTCAACTTACAACTTCTGCAAGCTTTGACTCTTTGTGGAGTGTTTTAACTGATTATGATCGACTAAATCTTTACATACCAAATCTACTTTCAAGCAAAAAAATATATCAAAAGAACAATAATGTGCATCTTAAACAAGTAGGAGCTCAGGATTTTCTTGGCATGAAATTTTCAGCTGAGGTAACTATCGATTTAATTGAAGATAAAGAGCTTGGACTTTTAAAATTCAATTTAATTAAAGGCGATTTCAGAAAGTTTGAAGGTAGTTGGAAAATTCAAAGCATTAAAAATGCTTCAAAAAATTCATTAATTTACGATCTTACTGTTCAAGGCTGTCAGTGGATGCCTATAGGAATGATTGAGAAAAGACTAAAAAAAGATCTTTCAGAAAATCTGATTGCCGTAGATAGGCAAGCAAAATCATAAAATAATTTAAGTAAAAACTTAAGATAATAGCCCCAAGGGGATTCGAACCCCTGTCGCCTCCGTGAAAGGGAGGTGTCCTAGGCCTCTAGACGATGGGGCCAGGTTGATAGCATAACAGCTTATTAAAAATTAAGAGTAAGGCTAGCCTTTCGTCAAGTATTGTTGCTCTTTGTTTTGTCCTTGCCACACAGGAACAGTAAAATGAAAGCAGGAACCTTCTCCAATTTCAGATACAACCCATATTCTTCCTCCATGGACTTGTACAATTCTTCTACATACAGATAAACCAATACCAAATCCTGAAGTTCCTTCAGAAGTCTGTGGGAGTCTAACTCTATCAAGAAAAATTCTTTTTTGTTCACTCAAAGGAATACCTGCACCTTTGTCACAAATTGTTATTTCTACCCATTGATTTGTCTTGTGCATCATCGTAATTTTTATTGATCCAGAGTCTTTAGAAAATTTAATAGCATTTTCAATTAAATTTAAAAAAACTTGCCTCATTCTTCTTTGATCTGCGAATACACTTGGAAGATCAGATGGAATATCTGTATCGATTTCAATATTTCTTAGTCTCCAGAATTTCTCTAATTCAAGTATTACTTCAGCACTAATATTTCCTAAGTCAATTTTCTGAGGATTAAATAAAGCCTCCCATTTTGTAGTTCCAACTTCTAAAAGATCCTGAGATAAGAGTTCAATCTCTTCTAATCGTCTTTTAATAACCTCTTGTAGTTTTGAAATATCTATTTGTCCTAGTTTTTGACTTTGAACAGCCAAAGTGGCGGCAGTTAAGGGAGTTCTTAATTCATGGGCGACCATTCTTAATAATCTTTCCTGAGATTCAATTCTTTTTGTCAATGTTTCATTTTCTTGCCTTAAAACAAGAAGTTCGTCTTCTAAAAGAAATTCTTTTTGAGTTCTTATTGAATCTATTTTAGATGGTTGCAAATTAATCCCTAGATTTTTTGTTAAGCCTTCCTGTGACCACCTTGGCAACCATTTCTGCAACTGAGAGAAAATATTACTTCCAGCAAATATTTGCTTTGGAGCTGGAGAAATCTTAATAAGAGCTGGAATAGCAACTAATCTATGTAATTCGAGTAATTCTGGCTGTTCTGTGGGCTCAGAGATTTGGAGAGATATCTCAAATTCACAATCATCTGATTCTAAATAAGATATAAGAGACTTAATATCACCACTAGAAAGTTGATTTCTAGCTGCAACCAATATTAATTTTAATTCCTTTTTATCATTCAAATGATTTGCCCTGAAGTGTTGAAAAGCTGTTAATCCTTATAAACACCTTAAGATATTTATTTTTATTCTACAAATAAGCTATGAATATAGATAAAACTTTTTTATATATGGTTGTTATTAATCAAAAGAAAAATCTTAATTTTGGAGAGAATCCTCCTGAAATTGGTTTAAATAGCAATTTAAAAAGATGGTTTTCAAGAAACATAGGTGACTGGAAATCTAATAGAACATATTTTCTTGATGAAGTACAAAAAACTTATAATTTATGCATGAATATCAATATAGAAGCTCTTAAAAATGAGTCTGTATGGGAGTCGCATTATAAATTTACTTGGTATCCAGAAAAAAAATATAATTTTTTTGAGGAAAATCCACAATATAAAGAACAAGGAGAAATGCATGCATACTTAAAGGGTCATCAACTTATGAGGGGAAATTTTTATTTAAGCAATGAGGAAGGAATTTCAAATATTAAACAAGTAGATGAACACGAAATGATTTTTGAATCTTCTTATAAAGATTGGTACATAATTGAACATACAAGACTTGTAGATTCAGATAATTATAGATTC
>QCNK01000010.1 GCA_003210135.1 Prochlorococcus sp. AG-424-P23
TTAATAAACTTATTGCTATTAATAGGCTGAATAAAACTCAAATTCTTCAAATGGTGAATTTAGTTTCAATATCAAATGATATCAACGATTTAAAGGATAATTTGAAATGGGAAAGTTCTAAATAATTTTATAAAAATATTTAAAATACAAAAAATTTTTTTTGATTATCATGAATTCTTGAAATATAAATAAGAGAAAATGAGAGTCTAAGTAATTGATAAAGAGTTTTACAAATAATTTATATGAATTTCAAATAAATTTTGGATAATTATTTTTATTAAAAGAAACATCCTCTTGATTACTATAATTAATTGTTGTTTTTTTATCCTTGCTAAATGATTTAATTAATATTGTAGAAGTGATAATTATTATTAGTATGATCAGTAAATCTCCAACAATAATCCCTCTCTCCTTAAGATTCATAATAAAATAAATATTTTGTTTAAATATAGCCTTATTTATTTAATAAACTAATATTTTTTACAAACATGCTAAAAAAATATATTAAGTAAATATAAAAAGAATATAAAAATATTAAGACTATGATCTTTTGAATCATATAAAAAAAATAGATAAATTATTTATATGGAAGTCAAAAAAAAAATTAATAGTTCTAATAATTCTGATTTTTTCTCTAGTGAGATGATAATCACAAAAAAATCTCTAAACGAAAATCAACTCAAATTAACTTATCAAAAACAGTTAATCTCAGATCTAGATTATAAGCACAAGGAATGGTCAAAATCTATTATTGATAGTAAGTTTTAAAAGCTTTCGTTGATTATATTTAAAAGTCTATTCCTTTTATTTGTATTTTTCTCTTCCCAATGAAGTGTTACTTCATCATTAATGATAGGTTTCGCTTCATAAGCTAGATACCAAAGAATCAATCCGACAGGAAATATTAAAATATGCATAGCAAAAATTAGTTGACTTAAATCAAATATAGTGCAACACTTATATTGTGCAAGTGTGACACTAATTTTTATTTAATTATGCCCTCTCCGAGGAAAAGAATTGGTTTTTTGCCAAGTGAAGAAGTTCATGAAATTATTGAAAAATTGTGCACAGCTAATGAATATAGTCAGTCAAAAGTCACAGGTTTATTGGTCGAAGAAGCATTGAGGTCTCGAGGAGTATTAAATGAATCTTTTAGTCCATATTCTAATATTAAAGATGATTTCATGAATTTTTCTTTTTTACAAGAAACATTCTCTAAAAATAAATCCCCAGCTAATGGGGAAGACTTTACAATTAATAAAAAAGTATTATCTGATGATATCAAAATGATTCATGAATTTATTGAGTTTAAGTTTTTTAAGAAAGTAATGAAGCATAATAATAATCTTTTTGAATAGATAGTGTCACACTTCTAATATTTATATGAGATTGCTTTTCAATAAAATTTAGAAATTAAGTAATAATAAATGTTTATGTAACTTTTCTAATCAACTTCTTAAAGAGGGATCTTAAATTAAATTAAATCTTTAGAATTCAGCGGACTAAATCCTCGTGGAGATATGAACCTTAGCCCGCTTTAAAAAAGTAGCAATAAATAAATATAAATACAATAAAAATGTTAATTTACGTTTGATTTAAAATTGGAATATTAAAGCTTTAAATCTAAATGACAGTAACTGAATTAAATGAAGACACACAGGATCAAATATGTGATCTTCTTGAAAATCTTCAGTATATAGAGAAACTTAAAAATAAAGATATGCGAATTTTACTTGATAAGATAGTCAGAAAATATGGAGGAAAAGTAGTAAATAAATGAAACGCTTATTAATCCCACTTTTTGCTTTTCTTACTTTACCAAATGCTGTTCTTAGCAACCATTTGTATAATCAAAAAAAACTTATAGTCACTTCAGAAAGCAACAGGGAATCTATCGAGTTAGCAAAATACCTTAATGATAAGGGTGTTGTTAAATATTCAGCATATTGGTGTCCTAATTGCCTTAATCAAAGTGAACTATTTGGTAAGCAAGCTTATAAGGAACTGAATGTTGTTGAATGTGCAAGAGATGGCATAAATAGTCAAACCCAATTATGCATTGATAAAAAAATTCAAGGGTTTCCTACATGGGAAATAAATGGCAAGTTAATTTTAGGCGTACTCTCACTAAATGAATTATCAAAGTTAACTGGATTTAAGAATTAATGAACAATTAAGAAGATTATTGGTTAAATATTAAAGGTTAATTCTTGAGCTCCTTTCATACACCCTCCAGCTGGATAACTAATTACTTTTTTTGATATTATTCCAATACTGATAGCAATCATTCCAATTCCAAACAATGCTATGTTTCTTTTGCTGGCTTTGAAATTTTTCATTGAATGATTAATTTATTTGTTAATAGTAGGGAAATTGAGACTATTACGTGGATCTTTTTGTTTTAAGAGAAAATTAAAAAGTAATCTTAAATCTATATTTTTTTTTTAGTTTATAAGTTTAAGGTATCTTTAGAATCATTAACCAATAAATTTCTTATATCCCATTCTTCAATTTTTTGTTTTTATTTGACAGTCTTTTTAGAATTAATATTAGATTGTTCTTTTTTTATGGAAGATAAAGGATTTAATGTGACCCAAGGAATGGCTTTGCTACTTTTGAAGCCATTAAATTTGCCCGCTAATTACGTCCTAAATCTCATAATTTATATAACTAACCCTAATAACAATATTGGTTATTAAGATTCGTCCCAAACTGGTTTGGTTCTTCTCCAACCTTGAGCGATTAACTTTTCCCATACATCTCTAGCTGTATCAACTTTAAGTTCTTCTCTGGTTGTCATAAGAGGTGCTTCTCTTCCTAAAACACCAACAATTTTTCCAGAGTCAATAAACATATATTCAAAAAATTTATCTTTATTTTGCTTATTCTTCGTAAATCTTTTAACCCTTGAACGGTTTGAATTTATAAGCCAAAAATCTTCTTTCAATCTTAATACTTTATGTCTTCTCAATCGGAGCCATTGTTAATCCTTTGCTGAAGAGTAGCTCATGATATAGCTCTGCCTGTTCAAGATTACCTCTCCATACTTCCGCCGATCCTGTCTTGTCAACTTTGATGGTTAGAGCCCATGCTTTTTTTTCGCTCATGCCTGGGATTATTGTCAGAAGAGAATTTGCGACATGTTGAAAAGTATTAAAACTATCATCAAGAACTATTACCCTCGCTTCTGAATATTTTTTTTTAGATTCCTTTTGTTCTAAGACTTTACTGAGTGAATTAATCATTATTGTCTGTACTTTTTTAAGTCAATTAAAAGTTTCACCTAAGCTCTTCAATGGGAAAGTATTGAAAATGTCTCGAGCGTGACTTGAACACGCGACCTGCGGGCTATGAATCCGCCGCTCTAACCAGCTGAGCTACCGAGACATGGGAATATTGTAAGGCATTGATTGTAATTAATTACCATTTTGAAAATTTATTTGTTTATGGGCCTCATATATGGCAATACCGCATGCCACGGAAAGATTTAAACTCCTAACACCTTTTTGATCATTGTCTCCAGTTTGCAAATTTGGCATAAATATTGATATCAAAAAGTCACTTTTATCAATAATGCAATCAGGTAATCCTGAATCTTCTCTCCCAAATAGCAAAATATCATCTTCCTGAAATTTAAAATCCTTTAAATATATCCCATTTTTTTTACTAAAAGAAATTATTCTTTTTGTTTGTTTTGAAGCCAAAAATTTATCAAAATTCCCATACTTATTAACGGTAACTAGAGGCCAATAGTCTAATCCTGCTCTTTTTAAATATTTATCTTCTAGTTTAAAACCTAGGGGCTCTATGAGATTTAAAGGTATATTAAATGCAGCACATGATCTGGCAATATTTCCAGTATTTTGAGGGATTCTAGGTTCAAAAAGAGCGACTTCCAATTTTAAGTAGGTATTTCTAAACTTATTTCATCTATTTTGATTGCTCTGCCGTTTATTGCTAGCCAATTATCTTTTGATATTTTGGTTATTCTCTTTTGAAGCTCGCCGATTCTTTCAATATAAATATTACCAATTTTATATTCAGAGACCAGACTCCAACCTACTTGTTCTCCAACAATAAAGGTTATACTTTTTCTATTTATTAAAAGATTTATAAGTGAGTGCATTTTTGTTGACCATTCTTTGTGTTCTTTATCAATACTTTCCATAACAAATCCACCAATTGAGTCTATTAATAATGGACCACCTTCTTTTCTTAATGTAGTTAATAGATCTGTCGTTTCTATTGATTTCCAATATTGTGGCCTTCTTTTTCGATGTAAATTAATTTTATCTTGCCATTCTTTATCATCAATATTGTTATGAGATAAGGCAACATATGATAATGTTTTTGCTTCCTTTGCTAAATGTTCTGCAAATTCACTTTTACCGCTCTTAGTTCCACCTGTAATAAAAATAATATGAGATAAATTTTCTCTAGGACTGAAATTTTTGGCATTCATAAATTCTCTATTATTTAGAGAAATACCACCATGTTGCTAAAGGGATAATAGTAGCAGCAATTAATAATCCTATGACTATATAAGTAGCAGTTGAACTCTCAGTATCACTGGATCTCATTACGTTAAAATTTGGATCGACTACGGGGTTATCAATAGACGAAGGCTGACTTTTTTCGTAATTAATAATATTCTTTTGTTGATTAACAGCAAAAAAAGTGTTCAAACTACTAACACTTTCTGCATATGTGGTTGATGGAATAAGTATTAATATTATGCCGGAAATTATAAATGAAAAAAGATATTTATTAATTTTTAAAATCATTTTAAAGCTTTTTGGTTAATTATATATTAAAAACCATATGTTTGAGTATTTTTAAACGTACTAAACAATATAATATTTGCATAATTTAAATAGAATTAACATATTTTATATATGGGATTCAATGGGAAATCTTTAATATTAATAGGCATTGTTATCTTTATTTTTCAGATAGTAAATTTCTTTTCAATAGAAACAATTACTCCTGAACTTGAAAGAGCACAAGTCCTTGCTGCTATAGCTTCATTAATTATTATTTTGATTGGATTCTTATTTAAACAATTCGAACCTTTAGCTGGTGAGAAAGTTGATTTAAAAGGAGAAAATAAGTTTCTCTTCGATAAAAGTATTCCGGATCCAGTAATTGATGAACTTGCATGGGGATCTGAAACGATATTAACTTCTACCGCAGCTGCAGCAATATTAATCCACAACGATGGGGTAAATATTCTAACAAGAGGAATTACCTCAAGTAATGAGTTTAAACCTGGAGAAACTTGTTTGAGATCTATAAAAGATATGAAATTAATATCATTAGCCAACACTAAATTTTATCCAGGAAGAGATGAGTTTCTTGATTTTTGTGCAGATATTCCATCTATTTTAGTTGTACCTATAAATAGTAAAGCTTTTATCTTGATAGGAGGCTGGAGCGCTAAATGTTTTACTAAGTCTGATGAAAAATGGATAAATAATTGGTCGAAGAAAATCAATAATATTTTTTCAAAAAATAATATTTAAAAATAAATTATTGATTTAACTCTTTTATCTTTTGCTTTAAAACTTACTGATTCAGTTTTTAGATTATAGTAGGCGTTTTCTGAGTTTATTTCATATTTGTTCTTGTTATTTTTATCCTTTATTATGTATTTCACTGGATTAAAAAATTCAATTATGCTATCGGAATTCAATTTGGCCTTTGATGAATTTAAGATGATATTTTGATTTTCAAATCTTATATTTCCCTCCAATAGATAGTCAGTCTCTTCTATATTCCAAATAAAATTATCAGCAAATAAAATATCTTCATCTTGTTTAAGAGTTTTTAATATTACATTCCCTCTCAATTTTAGGATTTTATTGTTGTCTGATAATGTAGATTTTTCAGAACTTATAATATATTTAGTCTTTTCTCCTTTAAAAATATTTATGGTTGGTTTTTCTAATTCGAATTTTAATTCACTTAAGTTATAAATTGAATTTGGACTTGAAATAGAATATATTTTATCTCCCTTATTGGAGTAAATATTCATATCTAAACTGTCTATTTTTTGTATTACGTTATTTTCTTCAATTACATTTGGTGCACATCCTAGAAAAAAAAATGGTATGAAAATTATTAACCTATAAATGTTGGTCATACTCAAGCTTATTTATGATTGGATTTGGTTTAGGAAGAATCGTGTCACTAATTAATAATCCCCAACTTAATTGTTCTTCCCAAGTAATATCTTCTCTGTATATAGTGCCAAGTTGATCATTTATTTTTGAAGATAATTTTGGCAATAAAGGTAGTAGTAATAAGCCTATAATTCGGGTGCTTTCTAATACGTTGTAAATAATTTCTTGAACAAGAGGGAAATTATCTTTTTCTTTTATTAACATCCATGGTTGATTATCATTCAAATACAAATTTGTATTAATTGCTAGGCTAAGCACTTCATTGGCTGCTAGATCTAATTTGTAGATATCAAAATTATGAATATAGTTTTCAACTGCAATTTTGGCATAATTTTTTAATTTATTATCACTTGAAATTTTTTTATTATTTGGCACTTTGTTATCAAACCATTTTCTAGACATAGATGATGTTCTATTTAGCAAATTACCAATTGTATTGGCTAAGTCATTATTGATAATGTCAACAAATCTTTTATCTTGAAAATCTCCATCATTTCCTAGTGATATGTCTTTAATGAGATACCACCTTACAGGATCATTGCCATATTTTGAAAGCAAAATGTCAGGGTCGAGTACATTTCCTAAGCTTTTACCCATTTTTTGCCCCTCTCTCGTGAGAAACCCATGTCCTAACACTTTTTTGGGGACTTTCATATCAGCAGAAATGAGCATTGCAGGCCAATAGACAGCATGAAACCTAAGTATATCTTTACCTATTAAATGAATATCAGCTGGCCATCCTCCATTAATTGATTTTTCCAATGAATTATCTGTTGCATCAGAACTAATAGCACTTACATATCCAAGTAAAGCATCAAACCATACGTAGAAGGTGTGATTGTCGTGGCCAGGAACAGGAATTCCCCATGAGACATTTGTTCTTGAAATTGAAAAATCCTTTAAACCTCTTGAAACAAAATTTATAATTTCATTCCTTCTTTCTATTGGTTCTATAAAAGATGGTTCGTTGATTATTTTCTCAATTTCTTTTTGATATTTCGAAAGCCTAAAAAAGAGATTCTCTTCATTTTTCCATTCCAGATTTTTTTGATGTATAGGACATTTATATGTTGATGAGTTTTCTGGATTATCTTTAAATTCTTCACAACCGACACAATACCAACCTTTTTGTACTCCCATATAAATATCATCAGATGATTTAACTCTTTCATAAAATTCATTAACAACCAACTCATGATTTTTTGAAGATGTCCTTATAAATTTATCGAAAGATATATCCCAATTTTTCCAGTTAATTTTAAAAACTTCTGAGATTTCATCGCAATGTTCTTTTGGTTCAATACCTTTTTCATTTGCAGTTCTTTGTATTTTTAGACCATGTTCATCAACACCTGTGATGAAAATAACATCTTCACCTAAAAGCCTTTTATACCTAGCTATCGAGTCACAAATTATAGTTGTGTATACACTTCCTAAATGAGGTTTATCATTTACATAATATAAAGGGGTAGTAATGATAAAACTCATAAAGCTTTTTTATTAATATTAACAGAAATTTTTTTAATCTTATAATTGGATATTTTATAAATTATTTAATTAATATATAAACTCTAAAAGATTATTATCATTTATAATGTGTTTTACTTTATATACTTTATTACTATATATTTCTATTGATACAAAAAGAGTAATAAGTATTTCTAATGAATATTCTGGAAAAAAAACTAATGCTATATTTCTTTTATGATTAATCCACTTAACAAATACTATTTTATAAATCGGTTTATTTTCGTTCTTAAAAAATAATGTTAAATACTTAAACTTATCATTTTTGAAGATATTGTTGTTCTCTATTTGTCTATTCTTTGAATAGTCAATAATCTTTGAGACTGAATTAATACTAAGTGGATCGTAATTATTAATTTTATTATATACTTGTCTTTGTATAATTAAATCAAGATATCTTCGTAATGGTGAAGTACATTGTACATACATTTTAAGTCCTAATGATTCATGGATCCCTGGCTTAGTTGTAATATAACTTCTTCCCATATATTGTTTTAATATTATATATTTAATTTCACTATCATTGTATCTATTAAGTATTTCAGATGGATTACAATTTAATTTCTGAATCCTAAATGCAGCCGCTAAATTATATTTATCTAAAAATAAACTTGTTACATAACCCATTAATATCATTGATTCTGCAACTATAATTTGTGAAAGTGAATTTTCTAATTTATTTAGTATAACTTTATCCTTATATAATTTAATTTTACTATTAGGACTATCAAAAATAATTGCTCCTTTTTTCTTTCTGAATTTAATACTTTTTTCTAATAAATTTTTGATTTCAATTAATTCAATTTCTTCTTTAGGTTCTAATTCTAATATTTCATTTGCATCTTCATATGTTAATTGATATTTTGGTTTTATTAATGCTTCAATTATTTCATAATTATTTATTGATCCATCATCATTGAATTCAATTGCTGCACTAATTGTTTCTGAAATTTTATTTTGAGCAAGATTTGCCTTTTCAAGAACATCTTTAGGTAGCATTGGGACATATTGATCAATTAAATATAAACTGCTATTTCTCATTCTTGCATCTAAATCAATACTAGATTCATGCGAAAAGATTTTGCATGGATTACTAATATGTATCCATAATTTTTTTATATTTCCTTCTCTTATTTCTAAAGAAATTGCGTCATCAACTTCATGTGGATCATCAGAGTCAATAATATAAGTTTTTAAATTAGTTAAATCTTTCAAATATTTGAGATATCAACTATGGTGCCGACTATATTACGTATGAAATTATCCTTCAGGATTTACGAAGGGTAGAAGAGCTACAATTCTGGCTCTTTTTACAGCTAATGTCAGATCTCTTTGTTGCTTAGAGGTTAAACCAGTCATTCTTCTTGGTAAGATTTTTCCTCTTTCAGTTATAAATTTTTTTAGGAGTTCTACATCCTTATAGTCAATAGGATCCCCAGGTTTGATAGGTGATAATTGCTTTTTAAAAATTGAATTAGGCATGATTTAATTTAATTTGATTACTTTATTTCTTTGTGAATTGTCATTCTATTTAAGTGAGGATTAAACTTTTTTAGTTCTAATCTTTCAGTTGTATTTCTACGATTCTTTTCAGTAGTATATCTTGAGACACCATTTGATCTCTTAGGATCTGTGCTTGTCCTGGCTTCAGTACATTCCAGGGTCACCACAACTCTTGTCCCTTTTTTTGCCATTTTAATTAATACTTTATTGTATAATTTTCTATTGTACATCTTCAACAAACTTTTTTGAAGATATACAAATTTCTCTTATCATCATTGATTTAAAAATATAAATGAAAGTTTCTCAAAATTGGTTGAAAAATTTAGTAGAAATTACTTCTAGTCCTGAAGATCTCTCTGAGAAATTGTCTATTGGTGGATTTGAGGTTGAATCGTTAGAGGATTGTTCTGAAAATGTAAATGGTGTTGTTTTAGGTAAGGTTTTATCTGTTTTAAAACATGAAGGATCTGACAAACTCTCGATTTGCCAAGTTGATATTGGTACTTCAAAGAATTTACAAATTATCTGTGGTGCGCGAAATATTAAGCCAAATATTTATGTTTATGTTGCTACTATCGGTTCGAAATTAAATGCAGTTGATTTAACTATTAAAAGAAGTGAGATTAGAGGTGTCATGAGTGAAGGAATGATATGCTCTCTGCAGGAACTAGGATTAGTAGACTCCAGCGAAGGGATAGAGATTATTGATGAAGATTTAGCCTTAAAACATGAATTGGGCACTCCAGGGGCTGACTTGCTTCAATTAAATGATTTTATATATGATTTAGCCATTACAGCTAATAGACCTGACGGAATGTCGGTTATAGGTATAGCCCGCGAAATTTCTGCCCTTTTAGAATCCAAATTAAATTTTCCAGAATTAAACCATAAATACAATATTCATTTACTTAATGGGATGAAACTTTGCCCTGAGGCAATAACATCTGATTGCATTTATACAATAAGCTGCATTGATGGAGTAAATGGAGATAAATTATCACCAAAATGGCTTAAAGACCGTATAGAAAAATCAGGTATAAAGTCTATTAATCTTCTAGTAGATTTAACAAACTACATTCTTTTAGAACAAGGGCAACCTTTGCATGCGTTTGACAGAGAAAAACTATCTAACTTAATTGGAAAGGAAGTTTCCCCAAAAGACTTTTCTGTACGAAAAGCCAAGGATAACGAAAGTCTTCTATGTTTAGATGGTAAAAATTATGAATTAAATGAAAATATTACAGTAATTACTTGTTGCAATAAACCTGTTGCTATCGCTGGGGTAATAGGTGGTTTAGAGACTTCTGTAACTGATACTACCTCTTCTATTTTCCTTGAAGGCGCTGTTTTTAATCCAGTTACTATAAGAAAATCTTCAAAGGCGATTGGCATTAGAACAGAATCTAGCAGCAGATATGAAAAAGGGATTTCATCAAAAAATACATTAAGTGCAGTTACAAGGGCAATTAATCTTTTAGAAGAATATTTTTCTATTAATTTACCAATAATCAATACCTCGAATTTAACAAATGATGAGGATATTTTTATTAAATTACGGAGAAATCGAATTCATAAGATTCTTGGTCCATTAATCATTAACGATCAATTTGAAAAAAGAAATTTATCTGATACTGAAATAGTTGATAAACTAAAACTTATAGGTTGTACTTTAAAGAGTAAAGAATATGGCTGGGATGTAGCAGTAATTCCTAATAGATCACAAGATTTAACAAGAGAAATAGATTTAATTGAAGAAATTGCAAGATTAATAGGGTATGACAGATTCGACTTAAACCTTCCTAATCCAATTAAGCCTGGAAAATTATCATCAGAACAATTGGCATTGAGAAAAGTAAAAAATGGTTTTACAGAAAATGGTTTTAACGAGGTACTTAGCTACTCTCTTGTTCCAGAAGATAAAGAAACACTCATAAAGATTTCTAATCCTTTGTTACTAGAAACTAGCTGCCTAAGAGATAATATCTGGAAAGAACATTTGGAGATTGTAAACCGAAATATAAAAGCTGGACAAACAAGTTGTTTTATATTTGAAATAGGAAATGTTTTTCATAAGAATACTGAGTTCATTCAAGAAGAATTACTGAATGGTGCAATTTATGGCAATAGAAAATTTGGGAAATGGGTAAATTCGGGTAAGGATAATGATCTTAATTATTTTCAGGCTAGAGGAAAGTTAATGGAAGCCTTATCATGTTTGAATATAAAAATAGATGATAAACCTACTGATTCAATAGATTTTCTTCATCCAGGAAGAACAGCAAAACTAATTATTGAAGGTAAAGATGCAGGTTATTTTGGTGAAATTCATCCCAGATTGATACTAGAAAAGAAGTCATTAAAAAAAGTTTATTTATTTAGCATAAATGTCCCTAACCTCTTGGTAGCTAGTACGAGAAAAAATAAATGGATTCCAATATTTAAGCAATACCCAACTGTTCCGAAAATGGAAAGGGATATAAATTTTGTTTTTAGTAAGAAATTTTTAATTAGCGATATAACTTCGCAAATAAGAAAAGCAGGAAAAAATCTTTTAGAGGATGTATATTTAATGGATGCTTTTGAAGATATTAAATTTGGTGAGGACTATATAAGCTATACATTTAGATTATCTTATAGAGATAAAGAAAAAACATTACTGGACTCAGATATTAAATCAATACATTCAAGCATCATTACTAATATTGAAAAAAGTTTTAACACAAAATTGAGGAATTAATTGTACTAATAGTCTTATTTAAGACTAATAACAAGTCTATAAATAATTCTTATATGAGATAAGTAATAATCCTGTAAAACTGTTTAATGTTGTATTATATAAGCCATGGTCAATTTTTTATCTCTACTGATATCCTCAGTGCTGTGGGTCCAAGTCCCCCAGTGGTCAGACGATTGGTCTAAATGTTCTGTTGACGTGCCTGACGCTTCATGTCATTGGTATATTACAGCACCTGATAATACTTTTGGGGAAGGTTTTGATTGGGCTAATGCACCTTGGTTTGATGCAAATGGATTAAGTGATGTACCTAGCATTGATAAGCAAACTGCTATTCAAAAGCTTCAAACTAAGTAGTACTGTCTTTAAGGCAGTTCAGGTAGACATGAAACTGTTTAATTGCAATACTTTAAAGCAAGTATTATTTTCTTGGACATTGAAAGGACATGACTTATAGATTTATTATTCAATTTTTTAATTTTTCCCAGTCAATAAACATTTTTGGTGCGGTTTATTCAAATTAATAAATTATAATGTCTTACTAATCTATTATGAGACTTTATAGTAGACTAATTAATAGACTCATATAAGAAATACTATACAAAAAATTATTATATTTTTTAAAATAAATTTTATTTAAATTTCCATTTATACATAATTATAGTTTCCATAAATTTAAAAAATAAATAATTTATGAGGATAGATGTTTTTTACTTAATAGTTATCATTAATCTCATATAAGACTATAAAATAGACTCACTACTAGTCTTATATTAGAATGAGTATACTAATTTCTATATAAATTTTTTAGCAATTGATACGCTTCATTTAATTTTCTCATTTGATCCGTTGATCCTCCAGCATCTGGATGCGTCTCTAAGGCAATTGATTTATAGGCCTCCTTAATTTTACGCAACGTATGAGCTGATCCTGCGGATGTTGATAAATTCAGTAATTTAAGTGCTCCATGTACTGTCATTGTTGAGTCCAAAGTTTCAAATGAATTTGATCTGTTATTTCGCTTAAATCTACTTACAAACCTTCTCATAAGTGTTGGTATCCTATTAATTAGATCTGATGTAGCAAAAGGGTCTTCTAAAACACCAATCATTAATAAAACAATTTCAAGGGATGGATTTTTCTTTATCCAAAATGGGCATAATTCAGTCATTAATTTATTGGCTGCACTCCACGTAAAGGGTAGATTTTCAGTTCCATCAAGATTTGGCCATATATCCCTTCCAAACCAATCCATCGAAGCTTCTACTACATGATCATTAGGAACTGATCCATATAAGGTTTTCCAATGACTAATTAACTCAATTCGACATTTTATTAATTCAGTTTCTTTAATTGTATTAATTTGAATATCATTAATATTCTCCTTTAATTTTTCACTATTAATACTTCTTCTTAAATTCTTTACTTTTTTTTCAACAAAATTGGGAAGGCTTATGTTTGCGTTGGCTTTTTCTTTATATTGATTGTTATTTGGAACTCTTTTATTCAAAGATATCTCATTAACTTCTTTTTTTACTTCTGATTTAATTAATACCAATGCAGTATCTTCATCAATATTAAATTTTTCATTATCCTTATTCTCGTTAAATTCTATTTCTTGCTGTTGGTTCTTAGGTAGTAAATCATCTTCTTGAAGAAGTTCTTTAAGTATCTTTTCTATTACAGGTCCTCTTGCTCTAAATCCCCACTCTTTTCGTAATTGATCAAACCTGGAAATTAGTTCCTCAGGTAAATCAATTGAAATTCTTTTTGTAGTTGAATTTTCAGGAATATTCAATAATATTTTCTTAAATAGTAAGGAATTTATTTAATTTTATTCAAAAAAAATTGAAAGTCCATACGGAATATTGTTTTTAAATTAAAACCAATTTATTTTCATGTCACAAGTCAATTAAGTATCTTTTTATAATAAAAATAAAAAAAAATGTTTAATTGTTATCACAAGTCATCTAAAGAGAGAAAGAGTTTTTATCAACATAAGAAACTAGAAATGCTCAATTATATTAAGGATTCACTTGAACGTAAAATCGCCTCTGTAACAGCATCAATAGAAGTACTAGAAAGCCAAATAAGCAGGGATAAAGAAGTTGAAGTTACTAACTAATATTCAAACAAAACTTTCTAGAAGTTTTTCAGGGCCAAATTTCTTTAAATAATTAATATTTGATTTTTCAGTAACTAATAGATATCCTGCAAACCCTAAACCGTTAATGCTGAAACCATGGATATGATCATTTTTTCTCTTTATAAAAGCGATCCATTTATTAGTTATTAAAATATTGTATGGATATATCGGTTTATTATTATTAATGGGGTCCCCAAGTCCTAATTTCTTGCATAATTCTAAATAAAATTCAAAAAGAGATGATGAATTTTCTAAAAAATTGAATTTAGATACAATAATATTTTTTTTAAGCTTACTATTTAGATCTTGATATGAGTTCATTTCTAAAAACCACTTTTCTCTAGGGCATGATATCTCACCTCTAGATCTACGCAGAAGTTGAAAATGCCTGTGAGGTTGACTTGCACCCGCAATTGGAGAACTATTGAAAAACCATAATCCACTAGTATCTTTATTAACTTGTTGGATCGCTCTCCAATCTTTTATATCTAACCATCCATTTTGAGGTTTCCATTCATTTGTAATCAGTAAAATATGACCTTTTTGTACAGGGTACTTATTTAATATAAGTTGATGATTATCACCAATTTTATCAATTTCTAGTATTTTTTCCCAAGGACAAAATGGATTCTGCTTAGGACCATAAATTTTTTTTTTATTAAATTTTGAAGTATCAAGTTTCCTAATTATGAAGTCGTCTTTTTCATATAAATCTCTTGTAATAATATCAGTTTTAAGAGGATATAATGATTTATCATCAATTGATAATCGAGTTTGCTCTAGTGCTTTTTTCCAATATATTTCTAAACTCATATAAAAAAATTTATCATAATCATTTTAAAAAAAATTTTAAATTTGTAATTACTTTTTATTAAATTGATATTCTTTCAATTTTTCCAGAGGTACTGATTCTAAGACTACAATATTCGTAGATTCTAAAATGACTTTTGGTGCAAGACCGTCTAATAATGCTTGCTTCCATCTATCAAGACAAATACACCAATGATCACCATCCTTTAGTCCTGGGAAGGAATAAATAGGCATGGGAGTTATTAAATCATTACCTTGTGATTTACTATATTTCAGAAAATTATCATCCATTACACAACATATGGAATGATTCCCTCCATCATTTTTGTCATAGTTGCAAAAACCATCTCTGAACCAGCCTGTCATAGGTGCACAACTACAAACCTCAATTTTTTCTCCTAAGACATTCAATTGAACTTGATTATTTATGGTCATAGATTTTTTTTAAATAATAATAAAACACCAACATTTCTTAAAAAAAGGTTGACGAGTATGGGGGGTGAGGAGGTAATAATTCTAATAAGGTTTTTTTCATTATGGATTGGGACTTTACTGAAAACATAGCATTTAAAGCTCTTTATGACGCTTTTAAAGATAGTGCAGAAACTTCCGCATTAGAATTTTTATCTAGTGATGGTGCTTCATACTATCTTGAATTAACCCAGGATGCGGCAGGTGAGGGAATTGATCTGGGTGATAATGAAACAATGGAAGAACTTCAGGAAGAAATTATTGAATATCTAGAAAACAACTAATAATTATGATTAAGCGCTAAAATATTTAGCTTTTGAGTGTAATGAAATGATAGCTGTAGTACTTTGTTCTGGATGTAGTTGTTCAGATTCATCCATGGTCAAGTTAATTCTCTTTGCATCCAACAATGATAATTGTATGTTTGAATCAGATACTTTTGGACACGCAGGATATCCAAAAGAATATCTAGCTCCTCTATATTTTTGAGCTAGTATTTCTCTATTTTTGTTTGGCTCTTCAGTCATAAAACCACATTCAATACGAATTAATGCATGGACATATTCTGCTAGAGCTTCTGCTAATTGCACTGTGAGCCCATGGAATAATAAATAATCGCTATATTTATCTTCTTTAAATAATTTTTGAGAATATTCACTAGCAATTTCACCCATTGTTACTGCCTGCATAGGAAATATATCTATTGGTTTACCATTTTTTAAATCACAATAGAAATCAGCTATGCAAAGATTATTACCAGATTTCTGTCTTGGAAAATTGAATTGGGAAATTTTATTTAATGATTTATTATCAAATAAAAAAACACTATTATCTTTTCTACCACATTTGAAATATCCATAAACTGCTTTGGGTGAAATAAGTTTTTTTTCTACAATTGTCTGTAACCATTTATCTAACAATGGTTTAGCATACGAATCCAAATAGTTATTGTATTCATCTACGCTTTGGTTTTTTCCTTTTTTTATTTGCCATTGTCCACTAAAAAGTGCTTTTTTATCTAAATAAAAAATTAACTTATTCAAATCTATATCAACGTCGTATAAAACTTTGGTTCCTAAAAAAGGTGCTTGAATTGGTTCTTCTTCATTTATAAATTTAGATCTCGTAAAATTTTCTTTTAAATTTAATTTTAAAGTATCGGTTCGTATTGGTATTGATTTATTAACCACTTCAGAGTTAGTTTTTGATGAAGCTAAATTAATATTTATACCTTCTTTATTAATAAATCCCTCTGTATTTGACCAATTTCCCTTTTTTTTATTTTCCATATATTCATTCATGAATTTAAGATCAGTGAACGCATCTTTTCCGTACAATATTTTTCCTTTATATATTTTGCTGCAGTCTTCATTTACAAATTTTGGCGTTAACGCTGCACCTCCTAATATGACAGGTACACTTATCTCTTCATTGTTAAAAGCCTCTAAATTATCTTTCATAAATGCAGTTGACT
The DNA here is from genome assembly GCA_003210135.1 of Prochlorococcus sp. AG-424-P23. GTDB lineage: Bacteria > Cyanobacteriota > Cyanobacteriia > PCC-6307 > Cyanobiaceae > Prochlorococcus_A. The sequence goes on from QCNK01000010.1 coordinate 16,848, forward strand.
TTACAAGTAATCCGCTCATAGCGATGCAATCTGCATTGTGCTTCTTTTGTGCTTCTATAATTGCGGAGACATCCTGCTTTATTCCAAGATTTATTACGTCATAACCGTTATTTGTAAGTATTATATCAACCAAATTTTTCCCAATATCATGAACATCGCCTTTGACAGTTGCAATTAAGAGTTTTCCATTAGATATGTTTTCATCTACAGTTTCCATAAATGGTTCTAAAATTGAAACAGCAAATTTCATTGTTTCAGCAGATTGCAGTACGAACGGCAATTGCATTTGACCCGAGCCAAATAAATCTCCAACAACTTTCATCCCATCTAGTAAAAATGTATTAATTACTTCAAGAGGTTTATATTTTTTTAAAGCTTTAATTAATTGATCTTCTAAACCAATTTTTTCTCCATCAATAATATGATTTTTCAAACTTTCTTCCAGAGTTAAGTTTTTATTTTCTGAAGATGCTTTTTTGAAATCTTGAATAGATAAATCTTGAAAAGCCTTTGTTAATTCTACTAATGGATCATAAATACAAATATCATCTTTAAATTCTCTTTTGTCATATATCAAATCTAAGCAAAGCTTTTTAGTTACTTTAGAAATTTTTGATAATGGCAAAATTTTATTCGGTGCGATGATAGCAGAATCCAATCCTGCTTTAATACATTCATCTAAAAATATTGAATTTAGATTAATTCTTGATAATGGTGAAAGACCAAAACTAATGTTTGAAATCCCAAGTATGATATGAATATCTGGGAAATTTTCACGAATTTTTGATATAGCAGTAATTGTTTCTTTAGCGTTTAATCTATCTTCTTCTATACCAGTAGATATTGGCAGAGCTAATGGATCAAAAAATAACTCATAATCTGACAAGCCACATTTTCTGGTTCTATTAATCGCTCGTTTTACGATGTTATATTTTTTATCTGCATTCCTTGCCATTCCATCTTCATCAATAGTTCCGATAACAAGACCTGAACCATACCCTAAGGCTAAATTTAGAACTTGATCAAACCTTTCATTGCCGTCTTCATAATTGGTTGAATTTATAATACATTTACCACCAGCTGACTTTAATCCACTTTCCATTTTGTCAGCATCTGTAGAGTCAATCATTAATGGCAAATTTATATTGGTAACTAGTCTTGAAGTTATTTCTTTCATATCTTTCACACCGTCTCTTCCCACATAATCAACATTCACATCAAGAACGTGTGCATTTTCTTTTTGTTGTTGCTTGGCAATTGAAACTAATCCATCCCAATCGTCGTTATTTAATAACTCCCTTACCTTTTTAGATCCACTTGCATTTAATCTTTCTCCCACAATCAAGATAGAATTGTCTTGTTTGTAAGGTACAGAATTATATATTGATGATGCAGAAGGAATATAAGAATTTAAATTGTTATTACCATTTTTTTTAGACCTTTCGCTATAAATAATTTCGTCGATTATTGAAGAAAGATATTTAATATGTTCAGGTGTTGTCCCACAACATCCACCTATTAATTGAACATTAAAGTCATATATAAAATTCATTAACTGCATCTTTAATTCTAGTGGCTTTAATCTGTAGTGAGCTACACCACCAATATTTTCAGGAAGTCCTGCATTGGGAATACAGCTTATAGCGAAGGGAGAATTTTCAGACAAATATTTAATATGTTCTTTCATTTGTTCCGGACCAGTTGCACAATTCAGTCCAAGGATATCTATATTAAATGGCTCTAATATTGTTAATGCAGAGGCTATGTCAGATCCAACAAGCATAGTACCTGTTGTTTCCATTGTTATCGATACCATTATAGGTATATCTATATTTTTACTATCAAGTACTTCTTTAGACGCTAATAAGGCAGATTTAATTTGTAATACATCTTGACAAGTTTCAATTAAAAGAAGATCTACTCCTCCATCTGTAAGACCATATATTTGTTCTTTATATGATTGCTTTAATTCATCAAAATCTATATGTCCTAATGTGGGTAATTTTGTAGTAGGCCCAATTGAGCCAGCAACAAACCTTGGCTTATCAACTGATGAATATTTGGCAGCAGCCTTTTTTGCTATTAATGCAGCATTTTTATTTATTTCATATGCCTTATCCGCAATATCATATTCATCAAGAACTATTGATGAGGCTCCAAAAGTATTAGTTTCTATAACATGACAACCTGCTTCTAAGAATGAATTATGAACCTTTTCAACTACCTTTGGTGAGGATAAAACAAGGTTTTCATTACAACCCTCTAACTCTTTGCCTCCAAAGTCGTCTGCAGTAAGATTTAAGTTCTGAAAAGATGTTCCAGTGCCTCCGTCAAAAATTATTAATGGCTTTTCATCTCTATTTAGATAGGTTTTGAAAGATTCCATTTTTAGGAAAAGATTAATTTATTTTAGAGATATTCTTGTTACCCAATTATCATAGTCTTGAGAACGACCTTCTGTTATTTCTATAAGCTTACTTTTTAATTTATTCATTATTGGTCTTTCACCATTTAATTCACTTGATTCAATTTTTTTAATTGGCGTAATTTTTGCTGCTGTACCAGTTAGAAAAACTTCATCTGCTATTAATAATTCTGTTTTATCAACAGGCCTTTCTATTACATTTATTCCAAAAGATTTTGCCAATTCAATTACACTAGCTCTAGTTATCCCCTCAAGTATATCTTGATCAACTCCAGGAGTTATTAAGTCTCCATTTCTTACAATAAATAAATTCATACCACTAGCTTCGCTTACCTTACCACTTGAATTTAATAGCAAGGCTTCATCAAAACCTGATAAACTAGCTTCTGTTTTAGCTAATGAACTAGTGATATAAGCTCCACTTATTTTTCCTCTCAATGGGAGAGATCTATCTTCTTGCCTAGTCCAACTACTCATTCTACAAGAAACACCATCTGGTGATAGGTAATCTCCTAGTTCAATACAATAAATAAAGAAATCTGTTTCAATATTGTGTAACCTTGGAGCTATACCTAAATCGCTTGTATATACAAATGGTCTTATATAGATAGGTTTTTCTGGCTTATTTCTTTTTATAACTTCCTCTAAGGCTTTAAAAATGTATTCTTCAGAAATATCAGTTAAGAGTAATTTTGCACTTTGAGATAATCTTTTTATGTGTTTATCAGTTCTAAATAAAAGGAATTCTTCTTTATTGATAGGGTTAGGTATCGCTCGCATTCCTCCAAATGCGGCAGTACCATAATGTAGTGCATGAGTAGCTATTGATATTTTTGCTTCTTTAAATGGAATACATTTACCTTCGAACCAGGCGTATGGAAGAAATTCATGCATATTTAATTAATTTAATTAAGGTAAACTTGTTTTATCCTACTTACATATTCTAAACCTTATTTATATATAAAAATGCACAGGATATTAAATATAGCAGGAAATGAAAAGAATAAGGATGATTTAATTGAGCAACCAGCTGCAGATTTTATTTTTATAACAAGTGTCAAGGCTGATTTAAATCTTATATCAAACTTATTATTAGAAAAAGAATTTGATTCATTAAAAAATAATATAAGAGCGTTAGAAATTTCTAATTTGAATTCTTCAGCTCAAATAGATAATTATTTATTAAAAACAATTAATTATGCAAAAGTTGTCGTACTTAGAATATTTGGTGATAAAGGTACATGGAACTATGGAATTGAACAACTTTTAAATTGGCAAGCAGTTAATAAAAAAAGGAAGTTAGTAATCCTATCAGGTACCATCGATCAGGAAATTTCCTTATGTGAAATAAGTAGTATAGATAAAAATATTGCATTAAATATTTCTAGATTACTAAGATCTGGAGGATTGGTTAATTATAGAAAGTTTCTTAATTGTTTAAATTATTTAGTTGTAGATGAAAAATTAATTCCTGATGAGTTTTTGAATATTACTTTTTATGCAGATCCCTATTTATATGATTGGAAAAATGAAAAAGGCGAAAAGATAGGAATAATATCCTATAAATCACTTTTTTGGCTAATGAAATTGAAGTAAATGAAAAACTAAACTTGCAATTAAGAAAATGCGGACTATCTCCTAAAACATTTTTTATTTCAACACTAAAAGATCATATTATTCAGAAGAAATTAATAGACATTTTTAAAAAAGAAGATATTAAACTAATAATTACTACAACTTCATTTTCTTCATCTCAAATCAAAAATAATGATTTAATTGAAAATTCAACAAATATTTTTACTTCCCTGAAAATTCCAATTTTACAGCTTCTTTCTTCTAACAGATCAAGAAAAGAGTGGTTAAATTCATCTATTGGAATGAACTCATCTGATTTATTAATGCAAATAATTATTCCCGAATTTGATGGAAGAATTACTACCTCTCCTTCAGCATTTAAAGAAATAATTTCTAAGAAAAATACATTATATAGTGAAATAACTAGTTACAAAGCTGATCAAGTAGGTATTCAATGGATTTCAAAATTTGCAACAAATTATGTGAAACTTCAGAAACTTAATAATTTTGATAAAAGAATTTGTTTAGTAATAAGTAATTATCCAGTAAAGAACGGAAGAATCGGTAATGGCGTCGGTCTAAATACACCATCTTCAATAATAAATATTCTTAATTGGTTAAAAGAAGAAGGTTATGACCTTGGATCTTGCAATTATCCTAAAGATTCTTCGGAATTAATGTCAATGCTTATAAAAACTAGAACTAATGATATTGAATCTCAAAATAATAAACCATTAGATTACTTACCACTTAGTGAATATTTAAAATATTGGAATTATTTAGAACTTGATCCCAAAAATATTATTGTTAATCGTTGGGGTAAACCATCTGATGCGATCGATCTAGATAATAATGGCTTCTCAATAAATGGTATTAAATTTGGAAAAATAACTTTATTGATTCAACCTCAACGAGGTTATGACGCTTTCACTGATAGAGATATTCATTCTCCCGATCTTCCACCTCCCCATAGATATTTAGCACAATATTTTTGGATTGAAAAAGTTTTTAATGCAAATGCTATTTGCCATATTGGTAAACATGGTACTGTTGAATGGTTACCTGGCAAATCTATAGGTCTCAGCAATAAATGTTTTCCAAATATTATTTGTCCAGCAATACCAAACATATATCCCTTTATCGTAAATGATCCTGGAGAAGGATCCCAAGCTAAAAGAAGAACTGCTGCAACAATTATTGATCATTTAACTCCTCCTTTGGATAGATCAGAATTATATGGAAAATATTCAATATTAGAAAACTATTTAGACGAATATTTTGAAGCAAAATTATTAAATTCTAGTCGAATTGAAATAATAGAAAGATCCATTTTTGAATTAATTAAAAATGATTTTAGCGAAATTACTTTAAAGAATAAAAACAATCAAATAGAAGAAATTGATTCCTTTCTTTGCAAAATTAAAGAATCTCAAATTAGGACAGGTTTGCATGTTTTTGGCAATAGGCAGAATGACATTAATGAAATAAATTTATTCTTGTGTATTGCTAGAGTACCAAATGCCAACCGAATTGGTGTTATTCAATATATAGCAAAACATTTAAAACTAGATTTGAATCCTTGGACAAATCAATATGATCAAATTTTAAGTGAAAAGGATAAAAAAATATTATTGACTTTTTCCAACAATAATATTTTAAACTTTAGAATGGCTATTGATTTTTTGGAACAACAAGCAAAGTATTTAATATATTTGTTTTTTTACAAAAAGAATACCAATATAAAAAATCTAGAAAAATATAAAAATCAAAAAATAATAGATTATTTCTTTAATGAAAAAAAACATAATGAGTATTTTTTATTATTAAAAAAAGAGATTCTATATCCAATCATTAATTCTTCATATAATGAGAAATTATCATTTATTAATTCATTAAGTGGACAATATGTAAAAAGTGGTCCATCTGGAGCCCCTACGAGAGGTAAAACTGAAGCTTTACCCACTGGTAAAAATTTCTTTTCAGTTGATTCGAGAGGACTGCCAACTGAATCAGCATGGAGTGTTGGTTGTCAATCCGCTTCACAAATACTTGATTTATACAAACAAGATAATGGAGATGATTTAAAAAATATAGCAATATCTGTATGGGCAACATCCACAATGAGAAATGGTGGTGAAGACATTTGTCAAATACTATATTTATTAGGAGTACAGCCTATTTGGGATGGGCCTTCAAGAAGAGTAGTAGATCTAGAAATTATTCCTTTATCTGTTCTCGAAAGACCAAGGGTTGATGTTACATTAAGGATTTCAGGCATGTTTAGAGATGCATTCCCACAGTTAGTTAATTTAACTTTTAAAGCAATAAATCTTGTTTCTGATCTTAATGAGGATGATAAATTTAACCCTCTTGCTGAGGCATCAAGGGCAGGTGATTCAATTAATCGTATATTTGGCTCAGCGCCAGGTTCATATGGAGCTGGTCTGCAAGAACTAATTTCAAATTCTAATTGGGAAAATATTGATGATTTTGGAGAATCTTTTCTTAATTGGAGTAAGTGGATTTACAGTGATAATCTTGATCCTTTAGAGGATAAAAAATCATTAGAAAATGCTCTTAAAAATGTGCAATTAGTTGTTCATAACCAAGATAATAAGGAACATGATATTTTAGATTCTGATGATTATTATCAGTTTCAGGGGGGATTATCTTCAGCAGTAAAAAAATTGAGCGGTAAATTACCTGAAATGTATCATGGTGATTTATCAAAATTTGGATTATCTAAAATTTCAAAATTACAAGATGAAATTAATAAAGTTGTTATATCAAGAATACTTAACCCTAAATGGATAAATGGAATGAAGGATAATGGTTATAAAGGAGCGTTTGAATTTTCAGCTACAATAGATTACTTATATGCTTTTGATGCTTCTACTGAAGTAGTCTCAGATTGGTGTTATGAGGAAGTTTATAATTCATGGTTATGTGATCTGGATCTTAGGAATTTCTTTCTAGAGAATAATCCTTGGGCTTTAAGAGATATTGCACAAAGATTTCTTGAAATTGTAAATAGAAAAATGTGGAAAAATTGTTCATCAGATGTTATTGAAAATTTAAAGAACATAATTATTAATACTGATTCAATAATTGAAAAAAACGAATTCTGAATTATCTACCTAATAGCGAAAGTCCATGACTATCTGTTCCGCATGTTTTTAGCATTGAATATTTATCTGCTAATTTATCTATTTCTGAACATACAAATAAACTAGGATTCCATATTTCATTAAGTTCATAATCGTACCAAACCTCTATTCCATCAATACCTTGTATTTTGGCCTCTGGAATTAATTTATAAAAGGGAATCCTATATCTCGCTGGATGTGCAAGAAATGATAAACCACCAGCTAAATTTATTGCTTTAATAACTGATTTAATATTTAAATCATTACCTATTGGAGACTCTCCAAGGATGTAGGGATTAAGGTATTTACTTTTAATATCTATTCCCAATCCAATTACATGTACTAAACATCCTAGAATCAAACAATTAATTTCTATTCCCGAAATTAATGTAAAAGAATCTTTAGGATAATTTTTGAGTATATTATATTTTTTTATATATTCATGAGCCTTAATTGTATGATGATCGGTTATTGATAAAAATTTCAGGTTATTTTTATATGCTTGTTCTAAAAGTTCATATGGTTCTAGACTTCCATCACTAAATTTTGTATGACAGTGAAAATTAATATTTTTAGGACAACTATTTTTATTAATATTGGAAGTCAATTTTACTAAGTCTTCCCTATTCATTACTCAGTGAATTCTCATTTTTCTTTCTAATCTTTGCATATAATTGTATTGAAGCCAACATGAAAATAATTAGTCCAACTACGCTCCATGTAGCAATACTAGTTGGAAAATTATTTTTAAAAATAACCAAAAGTACAATTATAAATAATAATAAAGTAGGCAATTCATTTAATAATCTAAGGTTTTTTGCTGAAATGGTTGAAGTACCATTTTGTAATGAATACATTATTTTGTAACAATAAGAATGATAAATTACTAATCCTAAAACAAAAGAAATTTTAATTTGCAACCACTTCTCACTTAACCAACTTGGTTGCATAATAACCATGCATATAGCCATACTTAAAGCTAATACCATCCCAGGTGTTGTGATTATATTCGCCAGCCTTTTTTCCATCAAGGTGTATTGTTTATTAAAGGCAATTTTTAATTCATTATCCATATTTTTAGATTCTTCATGATATATAAAAAGTCTTACTAAATAAAAAAGTCCCGCAAACCAAACTATTACACCAATAATGTGAAGTGATTTAAACCAGAGATATGCTTCAGCTGCCAAATTACTAGATTAATTTAAAAATATATATTTTTAATATAATTATATTTAACTATTTCAAGAAATCTATTTTTCAAAAATTAATTAATATTTATAACTCATTAAAATATTCATAAATATCATTTACTGAATTTTTTCCAAGTCCTTTAACTTTTGATAAATCCTCTTTACTAGCTATTCTTATCGCGTCTATTGATTTAAAGTGCTCAAGCAATTCTCTTATTCTTGATGGTCCTAATCCACTTATTTGGGACAATTGAGATCTATTCATTCTCTTAGATCTTTTGTCTCTATGAAATGATAACGCAAATCTATGCGCTTCATCTCTTACTCTTCTTAATAGAAGAACTCCTTTTTGATTTTGATCAGTATCAAGAGACTTAGTAAAGCCTGGAATAAATATTTCTTCATTTTTTTTTGCTAATGAACATATAGTCACTTCTTCCTCAAGATTTAATTCTTTTAGTGCTTTAATAGCTGCATTTAACTGTCCTTTTCCTCCATCAATCATTATTAAATCAGGCCAATCTGATAGAAGTTCATTGTCTAATTTACTATTCGTTTTATCATTTAATATTGAAAAATCACCTCCGCTTTTTTTATATCTTGACCATTTTTTAAATCTTCTATTTATTACTTCATATATCGAAGCAAAATCATCACTATGTCCTACAAATACGTTTGGATCTTTAATTTTATATTTCCTATAATGCTGTTTAGAAGGAATCCCATCGATAAAAACGACTTGTGATGCTACAGGGTCACTACCTTGAATATGGCTTATATCATAACCTTCAATTCTTTTAGGTTGTTCGCTTAATTCAAGTATTTGGGCAAGATCCTCAATTGATGATTCATTATCTTGTATTCCATTTAATATTCTATCTAATTCCAATTTCGCATTTTTTAAAACCATTTCTACAGTTTCATGTTTTTTATTTCTTTTTGGGATTGAGATTTTTACTTTCTTTTTTCTTAGCTCTGTTAACCAATCCTCTATGGTTGCTTGTTTTGGAAGGTTATATTGAATAAGAATTTCTGATGGTATTTCTACAGCTTCAACATTCATATAATGCTCTTCTAATATCTTTTGTAGAATAAGATTTTCATCTTCATTATTTAATTTTTGACTATAGCCAATTCTCCCAATGAGCTTACCAGATCTCATTTGGAAAATTTGTATACTAGCTACATTATTTTCTGAAACTATTCCAAAGATATCTCTATTAATTGAAGAATCTGGTATTGATATTTTTTGTGATTCAGTTAATAATTTTAAACCTGAAATTTGGTCCCTTATTTTTGCTGCATTCTCATAATCTAAATCATTTGAAAATTGCAGCATTTTTTTTTGTAAAAATATTTCTAAGTCATCATTTCTTCCCTGAAATATCATAGATACTTGTTTCATTATTTTTTTATAATCGTCAGATGATATAACTTCTTGGCAAACACCTGGACATCTTCCTATTGAATAATTCAAACATGTTCTATCTTTATAGACTGGCCTTGGTCTTTGTCTAAGTGGAAATATTTTTTTTATCGTAAATAATGTTCTCCTTAATAATCCGACATCAACATAAGGTCCATAATATCTATCTAAATTATTTCTATTTCTTCTTCTTCTTGTAATAAATATTCGAGGATATTTTTCACTCCAAGTTATACAAAGATATGGATATTTCTTATCATCCTTTAAAAGAATATTAAAGTATGGTTTGTTTGTTTTAATTAAATTTGACTCTAAATTTAATGCTTCATATTCGCTATCTGTGACTATTATTTCTATTTCAGTTATTTGACGAACCATCAAACTTAATCGGGGAGTTAAATCTGAATAATTATTGAAATAACTACTTACTCTACTTCGTAGTTTTTTAGATTTACCGATATAAAGTAAGTTATTATCAATATCTTTAAAAAGATAACAACCAGATGATTTCGGAATTTCCGATAATCTTGATTTTAATAACTCTTTATTATTAATTAATTTATATTCAATTTTAAAATTATATTTGTTATTTATTTTTTCAATAGAGGAATTACTCATTTATAATGACTAACCTCCATAATTCCAGCCAGTTGAAGATAAATTTAGTGAGTCAACATCATTATTCAAATATGCAGATTGAACCTCTCCTACAAAAACGGTATGGTCTCCATGCATAACACTTCCAACAACATTACATTCAACTCCACCAACACTATCAACTAAAATTGGCAATCCAAGCTCACCTAAATTAAATTCAACAGATTCAAATCTACCTCCTAATGCTTTTTGAGGTTTAAAGAAAACAGCTGCTAGATCCTTTTGATCACTTTTTAGCACATTTAGTGAGAATTTATTGGTGGACTTTATTATTTCATGACTAGAACCCTCTGCTCTAACAGCCATTACAATTAATGGTGGGGTGAAGGAACCTTGAGTCACCCAACTTGCAGTAAATCCATTCACTTCATTTTTATCCTCGTCTCTAACGCCACAAATAAATAATCCGTGAGGTATTTTTCTTAATAAGATTTTTTTTGCTTCTAGATTTAATGTCATAATTGATTTATCTAATAATCTTATTTTAACTAAATTTCTAATTCGATCATAATAAATTCATGAAAATTCTTTATCCAGGTACATTTGATCCTTTAACAAACGGGCATCTTGATTTAATAGAAAGGGCTGAAAAAATATTTGGCAATCTTGTAGTTGCTGTTTTAGAAAATACTTCTAAAACACCAACTTTTAATCTTGAAAGAAGAATAATACAAATAAAAAATTCTCTTTCTCATTTACCTAATATTGAAGTTATTTCTTATTCTGGTCTAACTGTTGATTGCGCAAATGATCTAAAAGCTAATCTTATTCTTAGAGGCTTAAGAGCAATGAGTGATTTTGAGTATGAACTTCAGATTGCTCATACAAATAAATCTCTTAATAATGATATTGAAACTATATTTTTATCGACAAATACAAATTATAGTTTTCTTAGTAGTTCTTTAGTAAAAGAAGTTGCAAAATTTGGTGGTGAAATTAATCACATGGTACCCCCCTCTGTTGAGAGAGATTTAAAAGAATATTTTAAATAAAATTTTTATTAACAAGATTTCAAGTAATAAATATCATGTAATAATTTAAAAGCTTTTTCTTTATCAATTTTATTAGAATTCTGGATAATGCTTATAATTATTGGCTTTTCATTTTTATATAAAAAGCCAGATAATGCAAAGACATTTGAAAGAGTCCCAGTTTTGCCAAAAAACTTTCCAGATAATTCACTATTTACAAATCTTTTAGCTAATGTTCCCCTTACTCCCGTAATTGAAAGTGTAGATTGATAAGCATTAAAATTATTAAAATATCTCATTTTATCTAAAAACAATACCACTAACTTTGTTGTAATTTTATTTTTTCGAGACAATCCACTAGCATCTGCAAAGTATGCATTAGTTACTGGTAGGCCTTTATTTTCAAGCCATCTTTTCAATTTTATATAGTCATTATCGTTCCATGTATTTGAGGCATTTTTAAAGAGAGATTCAGCTGTGAAATTATGGCTTTCAGAATTTGTTAAAGTTAATAATGAAAGAATTGGAGTTGAATATATTTTATTTATCTCTTTAATATTTTTTAAATAAAAGGTTTTTTCTGAATCAAAAAAATCTATATATATTTTTGAATTTGGAAATTTATTTTTTAAATAATTTTTAATAAAAATTTTTAATGCATAAATATCATCATATTTATTGTGATTACTTTCTATTGCAAGAGATGTAATTGGAGATCCATATTCGTAAAGTTTATCAGTATTTGTCCAACCATTAGGCCAATATGATTTTGAATCAATTTCTACAATATTAAAGTTAATAATTTTATTTTCTTTAACATTTGAAATTAGTTCGATTATATGTTCATAATTAAGATCAGGATCACCTTGACCTTGTAAATAATAATCGTTTTTATTTTTAAATAGGGAAGTTTTTAAATTATTATTTAATTTATATTTACTTAAAACATAAGCTGATGAGAATAATTTTTGATTAGATGCTGGCAATCTTGGAACATCCTCATTGTAGGAACTTATTATTTCCCCTTTATCGTTAATAATTGAGACACTAAAAGAATCATCAAGCTTTTGATTAATTAAAGCATCATAAGTAGGACATATTTTGTTTTTAGTAATTATTCCGGGGAAATTAAAATAAATACTATTTAAAATAGTTATTTTCTGATTTGCTAGTAAATATCTTATTAAGAAAGGAGATGTTACTAATACAAGAACAATTAAGAAAAATGAATAAATTTTTTTTATCACATTCAATCTATAAATTTACAAAAATAGATTCATTATCGGGTTTAATTTCAAATTCTTTTTTAAAAAAATATCTTTTATTTTCTTCTTTAAAAAGCAACCAGTTATTTGGATAAATATGCATAAGAGCAGCTTTATTTAAAGGCTGAATAAAATAAATATTTTCCCATGTTTTGACAAAGTTTTTACGTCGCTCTCTAATAACACTTCCTATACCAATATTGGCATCTTCAAATTTTGGATTTAATGAATAATGCGTACCTTGATAATTATCAGACATTGGTTCAAATGAATCGAAATCATATGGCTGAGGTAGTATCGATATCATTGCACTATCAATATTATTTATATTATTTGATTCATTAAATGATTTAAAAGTAAAGATTTTATCTTTGATATCTGGATAGTCTCTTTGAGCCAAAGCAACAGCACCTTGATCAGCAAATGTTATGAATACATTATTATTTTTAGACAATATCTTGTAGATAGTTATTCCAATTCTGTTAAACTTCAATCCTTCAAAATTAAATTCTATAGTAAACCTTTTATTTGAATCTAATAAACTTGGAACAATTGCATCCTCCATATTCTTAAGAGATTCATTTAAATCTTTAGGTAGTCTGTAATTGGTTTCCATTAAAATTTGTCAATACATATTTGAATAAGTTCTAAAAATTTATCTATTTCTGACTTATTGTTTATTGAACCTAAAGTAACACGAATATTTGAATATAGTTCATCATCTTTTAAACCAATATTTTTAAGTGTTGAGCTAGGTTTCCCAGATGAGCTTGAACAAGCACTTCCACTACTTATGGCTATTTTATTTTCTGACATGAAATTAACAATCTTATATGCCCTTATAGGCTCAAATAGTTTATTTAATAGTAGAAACGAAATATGATTGGGAAGTCTATGGTTAATACTACCTGTAATCATTATATGATTATTATCCTTAATTTTTTGAAAAAAATAATTTTTAAGTTTATTAATATTATTAGAAGGAAATTCAGTTATGTAATCATATAATTTTATTTTTCCTTTAATATTCTTTAATGATTCATACATTCCAGCGATTAATGGCAAAGCTTGTGTACCTTGTCTAATTGAATATTCCTGAGTAAGAGATATGTCTTTATTTTTTAAAATTTCTCTAGACTTTTGTTTTGTTAAAAGAATACCGATGCCTTTTGGACCTCCAAATTTATGAGCAGATAAACTTAAAAAATCACATTTAAGATCTTTCCAACTGAATATTCCATTACTTAATATTTGAGTTCCATCTAAATGAAACATTATATTTAATTCTTCACATTTGGAACCAATAAATTGGACAGGTTGTATTGTTCCAATTTCACTTTGTCCCCAAATAATTGATACAAGCTTAGTATCATTATTTAAAATTTTTTCGATATTAGAAATATTTAAAATTCCATCATTATTTACAGTCCATTCGCAAATATCCCACTTTTGTTTTCTTAGTTTATTAGCACAAATAGTTGTTGCTTGATGTTCAACATTTGAAATAACAACTCTACCATTTTTAAAGTTCTCATAAATATTATTAAATACAATATTTGTGGATTCCGAAGAACCAGATGTAAAAATTATATCCTCTGAATCTGCTTCAAATATATAAGCAATTTTAGTTCTAATTTTTTCAAGATATGTAGAGCATTTTATCCCTAGCTCATATGTAGATGAAGGGTTATGCCAATAATTCCTGTAAGTTGAATTAATTATATTTAAAACATTCTCAGATAATGGAGTTGTGGATGCATTATCAAAATAGATAAAATTATTTTCCATTAATTTACTAAAATTGATCCTGAGAAAACCTTTTTAGCATTACCGGTCATCATAACTTCAGAATCGTCTTTTGACCAATCAATTTTAAGATTACCTCCTGGTAAAGTTACTATGGTTTGTGAATTACAAAGGCCTAATTTGTAAGCTGCTACATGGATAGCACAGGCACCTGTTCCACAAGCTAATGTTGGTCCTGCTCCTCTTTCCCATACTTTTACTTTGATATTATCTCTATTTAAAATTTGACAAAAATGCACATTAGTTTTTTCAGGAAATAATTCATTTTTTTCAAATATAGGACCAATTCTGGAAAGAATAATTGACTCTATGTCTTTTACAAAGAATATTAAATGAGGATTTCCCATTCCTACGGCATAACCTATATTATTAAAATCTTTTTCAATAAATTCGTGTGAAGGTATTGAATTTATTTTTTTTTCAATTGTTGTTGGAATATTTTGACTTTCTAAAATTGGAACTCCCATTTTTACTGTAATTTCATCATTTATATATTTTGCAATTTTTAAACCTGCTTTAGTCTCAATTTTATATTCTATATTTTTACTATTCATTGAATCATTTACGTGGAGATACTCAACTAAACACCTAATTCCGTTTCCACACATTTGTGCTTCAGAACCATCAGAATTAAAAATTATCATTTTTGCATAATTATCTTCATTAGGTTCTTCTATAAAAATCACACCATCTGCTCCAATACCAAATTGCCTGTTGCATATTTGTTTTATATCAAATATTTTATTTATCTTGTAATTTTTATATAAATCATTTCCTCTAGAATCAATTACTACGAAATCATTTCCGTTACCTTGATATTTTTCAAAAGTTATATTTTTCATTTTTAGATATTATATTTTAAATTTTAATTATAAGTTATTCCTTTTAACAATCTATTTCTATTTTATATAATGGATATTAAAATAATAATTTAACAAATAAATAATTAAGTGATTTCTCCCGATCAACAATATGAGACTGATACCAATTTATATAATCCATCTGAAATAGAAAAAAAATGGCAGTCAATATGGACAGAAAACAATTTATACAAAACAGATGAATTAGTTGAGAATAGAGATAAATTTTATGCCTTATCTATGTTTCCTTACCCTTCAGGTAATCTTCATATGGGTCATGTTAGGAATTATGTTATTACAGACTTAATAGCTCGGTTCCAAAGGTTTAAGGGTAAATCTGTTTTACATCCAATGGGTTGGGATGCTTTTGGTTTGCCTGCTGAGAATGCAGCGATTGAAAGAGGAATTAGTCCAAGTGTCTGGACTAAAAAAAATATTTCTCATATGAAGTCACAGTTAAAGCTTTTGGGACTATCAGTTGATTGGGATAGAGAATTTGCAACTTGTGATGAAAATTACTATGTTTGGACACAATATCTATTTTTAGAGTTATACAAGGCAGGTCTTGTATATCAAAAGGAATCAGAAGTTAATTGGGATCCTATTGATAATACTGTCTTAGCGAATGAACAAGTTGACTCTGAGGGTAAATCATGGAGATCTGGGGCACAAGTTGAAAAAAAATTATTAAAGCAATGGTTTTTAAGGATTACTAATTATGCGGATGAATTATTGAAGGATTTAGAAAAATTAGATAACTGGCCTGAAAGAGTAAAAATAATGCAAGATAATTGGATAGGGAAATCAATTGGTACAAATATTAATTTCAATATTATTACTAATCCAAAAGAGAAAATAACAGTATTTACAACAAGACCTGATACTTTATTTGGAGTTACTTATTTAGCAATTTCTGTTAACCATTCATTAATTAAAAATATTTCTAATCAGGCAACCTTACAAGATATAGAAAAACTTAAACAATATTTGAAAAAAAATAAAAACAATGAACTTGAAAAAATTGGAATAAAAACGAGCTTAATAGCAATAAATCCAGTTAATTCTGAACCTATACCTATTTGGGTGGCTAGTTATGTTCTTGATGAATACGGTACAGGCGCTGTTATGGGAGTACCTGCTCATGATTTAAGGGATTTTGAGTTTGCTAAGAAAAACAATATAGATATTAAACAGGTAATAGTTAAGGATAAAAGTGAACAAAGTAAGGAGCTTGATAATGCTTATGTAGAAAATGGATATCTAATTAATTCAAATCAATACAATGGTTTAACAAATACTATTGCCAAATTAAAAATTGCAGAGGACGGAGAAAATAATGGATGGGCCGAAAATAAGATTCAATATCGTTTAAGAGATTGGTTAATATCTAGACAAAGATATTGGGGATGTCCTATACCCATCGTTAATTGCAAAAAATGTGGAGCTGTTCCTTTAAACCAATCGGATTTGCCTGTTTTATTACCAAAAGATATAGAAATCTCCGCTAACAAGATTAATGCTTTAGGTGATAATAATAATTGGATAAATACAACATGTCCAAAATGTGGAATAGAGGCAAGAAAAGAAACTGATACTATGGACACTTTCATGTGTTCATCTTGGTATTTTTTAAGATACCCATCTTCAAAATGTTCAACTAAGCCATTTGAAAAGAATGAAATTAATAAGTGGTTGCCTGTAGATCAATATGTTGGAGGAGTAGAGCATGCAATACTGCATTTGTTATATGCAAGATTTTTCACTAAAGCTTTGCGAGATAATGAACTATTTGATATTGATGAACCTTTCAAAAAACTATTAACGCAAGGAATGGTTCAGGCTGCAGCCTATAAAAACAATAAAACTGGTAAATATGTTTCTCCTTCCGATATTACTGACTTATCAAATCCTACAGATCCAATTGACAATTCTAAACTCGAAATTCTTTTCGAGAAGATGTCTAAGTCTAAATATAATGGAATAGACCCTGAATCAGTAATAAAAAAATATGGAGCAGATACAGCAAGAATGTTTATATTATTTAAAGCACCACCAGAAAAAGATTTGGAATGGGGAGATACAGATGTTGAAGGACAATTTAGATTTTTAAGCAGAATTTGGAAGCTTTATATAAATTGTGCAAAAGATATAAATAGTAAATCTAATTCCTATCCAGATAAAGAAAAAAGTTTAATAAAGGCAATGAATATCGCTATAAAAGAAATTTCAAATGACATATTAAATAACCAATTTAATACTGCGATTTCAGAACTAATGAAGTTTTATAATTCATTATCAAATTCCATTAATAACGTAAACAATAATTTAAAAATTGATGCTTTAAAAACATTTTGTATTTTGTTGGCTCCATTTGCACCTCATATTGCAGATGAAATATGGCATCTTATAGGATTTAAAAAATCTGTACATTTAGAACACTGGCCTTCATTTAATGCCGAGGCACTAAAGGAAGATTCATATGAACTAGTAATACAAGTGAATGGAAAAGTTAGAGACAAAGTAAATATTAATAATGAAATGAGTGAAGATCAAATCAAAGAATTAACTCTTAAAAGACCTAACATATTAAAATGGACTCAAGATAAGGAAATAAGGAAAATAATTATTGTTAAAGGAAAAATTATGAATATTGTTGTTTAAGAATTTATTTTTTGAATAACTAATGAATTTGGTTTTGACCAATCACCCTTAACTAAATAATTATCATTACCGAAACACATTTCACGGAGTATGAAAAATATAGATTCACTAACTGAATTATCAAATAATGATGTTATGTCATTTATAGAATATTCTCCACCTTCATCCAATAAATTACTTACTTTTTGTTGATAATCAATAATATTTGCTGCTGCTTTCTTTCCAGCCTCAACTCCAGGTTGATCATATGCATTTATATTTACCAATTCAGCGTAGAAGGATACAGCCCTCTCAAATAAAGCGATTAAGGCACCTAGTGAAAAACAATTTAACTTTTCTAACGTAATAGTGATGCTTTGTCTGTTTTCACTAGAGAGTGCTGATCTGGTTCCTTGCAAAAAACCAGAAAGATATTCTTTAGGATTCTCTTTTTCATCAAAAATATTAGTAGATGGAGAATCTAATAATTCAATAAAAATACAAAAGAAATTATCAATACCATCTCTCAGTTGCTGAACATAAGCATGTTGATCTGTAGATCCTTTATTACCAAAAACGGAAATACCTTGATTAACTACTTCACCATTCCTATTAAATTTTTTTCCTAATGATTCCATTACTAATTGCTGTAGATATTTACTAAAAACCTGTAACCTATCTCTATAAGGTAATACGACCATATCTCTCTTTCCAATCCCATCCCCAGTTAAATACCATGCGGATGATAATAGTGCTGCTGGATTATTTTTAAAATCACTTATACGTGTGGCTTCATCCATTAATGATGCACCTCTAATAAATTCAGAGATATTTTCATTAATAAGAGCTAAGGGAAGTAATCCTACAGAGCTTGTAATACTAGTTCTTCCTCCTACCCAATCTTGCAAATTAAATATTTTTAACCAATTTTCAGAAGTTGCTTTTTTAAATAACTTACTTCCTTTCATAGTTATAGCTATAGCATTAGAATTCCACTCAAGAGAATTGTTTTCGCAGTGACTTTTAATAATTTCCATGGCAATTCTAGGTTCAGGCGTACCACCTGATTTGCTTACTACTACAAATAATGTTGTTGATAATTTTTCTGATAGCTCTTCTAACTTTTCGCTAATTAAAAAAGGATCTACATTATCGATATAAGAAAAATTTAAGCCTCTAGAACACTTCTGCAGTGACTCTGTAATAAGTAATGGTCCAAGACCACTTCCACCAATTCCTATCCATAGAACATCAGTATAATGCTGATTATTCTTATTCTTAATATCTCCATTTAAAATTTGTTTTCCAAATTCAGAGATTGCATTAATATCTGCTCTAATTTCCTCTCCTATTTTTGAAGAGGGTGAAATTGATGGATTTCTAAGCCAATAATGTCCAACTTGTCTATTTTCATCAATATTTGAGATTGCACCATTTTCTAATTCTTTTATTGATGAAAAAACATCTATAAATTTATCTTCTAAATTTTTTATCTCTTTACTTGTGAAATTAATTTTGCTTATGTCTAACCAAATATTTAATTTTTTATCAAACCAAAGATAATTACAAAATTTATCCCAAGAGTTTAAATCTCCATTCATTTTATATATTTGTTTCTTTTATTTATTATTCAATTATATCTATACGACTAGTACATAGATTTGAATCATTTAAATTTGTTTAAATTATTATCTTCAAATAAATATGTTTTTGAATATAAACAATTAAACTTGAGGGTTTTTTTTATTTCATAAGAATTTATCATTAGATAAAATAAAAAACTTTGGATAGATCATTTAATTACATAATTTCGCCTGAGATATCAGAATTTAGAAGATTTTCACCAAAATTAAAAATAGGTGTACTTGCTTCTGGGAAAGGAACAAACTTTCAGGAATTAATTAATCTTTCAGAAAAAGGGGAATTAGATATAGATATAAAAGTTTTAATTACTAACAAAGATGAAGCTGGTTGTATAAAAAGAGCTGACATTAAAAAAATACCTCACAAAATTATAAGAGGCAAAGACTTTCTGCAAAAAGAAGCTTTTGAATTAGAAATTGTAAATACTTTAATTCATTACGATGTTGAACTTGTGGTTATGGCAGGCTGGATGAAAATTGTTACTCCATTTTTTATTAATAAATTTAAAAATAAGATAATAAATATTCACCCCTCATTACTTCCAGCATATAAAGGTGGTTCTGCGATAAAGGATTCTATATTAAATGGTTCAAAAATAACTGGTTGTTCAGTACATTTTGTAGAAGAGGAGGTAGATAGTGGATCATTGATAATGCAAGCTGCATTGTCAATTAGAGATGATGATGATATTGAATCACTTTCCAAAAGGATACAAATGCTTGAGCATAAAATTTTACCTCACTCAATCTCTCAGGCTGGGTTTTTGATAAGAAGTAATTTTATGGGAAATTATTAGTCAAATCAAGACCTTCATCCATTGAAAATCCATTCATAATATTTAAATTTTGAATTGCTTGCCCAGTCTGACCTTTTAACAAATTATCAATTGCAGATAAAATGATAATTCTTCCATTTCGAATATCAACTTTAACAGAAAGGAAAATTTGGTTTGTATTTTTAACCCATTTTGTTGAAGGGTATGTATCTACAGGTAATACTTTAATATTTTTAAAATTTCTGTAAAAATTATCCAAAAGAATTCTGCAATCATCAGAGGTTAATCCTGGATCTCTTAATCTCCCATATATAGTCGAATGCATACCCCTTGAAATTGGAACCAAATGGGGTGTAAAAAGCAATTCAATTTTATTTCCAGAAATTATAGATGCTACTTGCTCGATCTCTGAGGTATGTCTATGGTTTATCAAACCATATGCTGACAAGCCTTCACCACATTCTGATAAGAGTAGCTTTTGGTTGGGTTCTCGACCTCCTCCAGAGGTTCCGCTTTTAGAATCAATCACTATTCCTTCATTTTCAATAATTCCTTGCGACAGATAAGGAACTAATGGAATAAGAGCAGATGTTGGATAGCATCCTGGACAGGCAATTAATCTTCCTTTTGAAATGGCTTCCTTATTTATTTCAGGAAGACCGTAGACTGCCTCTTTACATAAATCATCATCATTCCTTTTATAAATAGCAGCTTCTTTTGAATATACATTTTTCCATTCTTCTAATGACTTATATCTGTAATCAGCAGATAAATCAATAACTTTAAGTCCTCGATCTAATAATTTCCTTGTCAATGTTGAAGATAAGCCATTTGGTAAGCAAAGCAAAGCAACATCTGCATTTTTTGAAATATTATCTACGGAAATTTCTTCTATATAAGGATCATTATCTAGATAAATAAAAGGAAAATTATCATTCCACTTTGATCCAGATGTTTTATTACCTCCTAAAAATGAAATTTTGTATTTTTTAATTTTCTTTAAGAGATTTACCGCTTGAATACCGCCGTAACCAGTAGCACCTACTATTGCAACATTCATTTCTTTGAATTGGCAGACTTTGAGATAGGATTATAAAGTGTTGAATTTAAGGTAACTAAAACACTATTTTTCTATATTGATAGGAATAATGAAAGAAACAAGTCCCAAATCAAATAATGGAACAATTTTGGATATAAATGAATCTTTTAAAATTGAATTTGATCCTATTAGCGATGCGTTGGCAGCTATAAGAAATGGTGAATGCATAATTGTTGTAGATGATGAAAGAAGAGAAAATGAAGGAGATTTAATATGTGCGGCTCAGTTTGCAACTCCACAGCAAATTAATTTTATGGCTACTGAGGGACGTGGTCTTATATGCCTAGCAATGCAAGGTGAAAAACTTGATTCATTAGATTTACCATTAATGGTAGATAGAAATACAGATGAAAATCAAACAGCTTTTACAGTATCAATTGATGCTGGACCTGAACATAATGTTACTACCGGGATTTCTGCTGAAGACAGGGCAAAGACAATACAAGTTGCTATAAACCCAAATACAAATCCAGATGATTTAAGGAGGCCAGGACATATTTTCCCATTAAGAGCAAAAAAAGGTGGAGTATTAAAAAGGGCAGGTCATACCGAAGCGGCAGTAGATATTGCCGCAATGTCAGGACTTTATCCCGCTGGAGTGATTTGTGAAATACAAAATCCTGACGGTTCTATGTCAAGACTTCCTCAACTTAAAGAGTATGCAAAACAGTGGGGAATGAAATTAATATCAATTGCTGATTTAATAAGTTATCGGTTTCAAACTGAGAGATTTGTATTTAGAAAATCTGATGCTGTTCTTCCAAGTATTTTTGGTAATTTCAAAGCTTATGGATATGTTAATGATCTAGATGGTTCAGAGCACGTTGCATTAGTTAAACAAAAATCATCGAAATTAAGTGAACCTGTACTAGTAAGAATGCACTCAGAGTGTTTAACTGGAGATGCTTTTGGATCACTACGTTGTGATTGTAGACCCCAGTTAGAGGCTGCTTTATCAAGAATAGAAAAGGAGGAAGAAGGAGTTGTTGTTTACTTGAGACAAGAAGGTAGAGGCATTGGTCTAATAAATAAATTAAAAGCTTACAGTTTACAAGATGGTGGATTAGACACTGTAGAAGCTAATGAAAAATTAGGTTTTCCAGCTGATCTCAGAAATTATGGGGTTGGAGCACAAATTTTAACTGATTTAGGTATAAAAAAATTAAAATTACTAACCAACAATCCTAGAAAGATTGCTGGATTAGGTGGTTATGGAATAGAAGTTATTGAGAGAGTTCCTTTAGTTATTTGTCCAAACGATAATAATGCAGAATATTTGAGTGTTAAAAAAACAAAGTTAGGCCACATGATTGATGATAATTCTAATTCCAGTAATATTGATCCATTTATATCAATTTTTCTTGACGGAAAATATAAATCTATTGATTTAGTTCCAATAAAAAATAATGTTATTAAATTCTGCAGTGAACAAAACATTAATATTAAACTTGAGAGTAGTCCAAGATTATTGGCGTTTTGGAACCGACCAAAATTAGTATGGAGAATTTTACATGATCAGAATAGAACCAATTCCAACATTAATGATGAGGAAATAAAGAATATAGAATTATTTATTCAGTTTTTATCCAAATATGAAAATAGTACAAAGATTGGAATTATTGTTTCTAGAAATATTGAACAAGCATTACACCCAAAAAGTAGCATCAAACTAATCAATACTAAATTCACTATTAATAACGAAATCTTATATTCTTCTACAAGAAAATTTAATCTAGATAAAGAGACATTCAGTATTGTTTTTGAAGGTTAAATTACTAGTTTAGAGTCGCCTTAATAATTTTTGAACCATTAGTAAGCTTTAGCACGACATCCATATCATCTGTCTTACCAAAAACAGTATGAACTCCATCTAAATGGGGCTGTGGTTCATAAACTATAAAAAACTGACTACCACCTGTATCCTTTCCTGCATGAGCCATAGAAAGTGAACCTTTTAGATGTTTATTAGAATTAATTTCACATTTAATATTGTATCCAGGACCTCCTGTTCCAGGCATACCAGATGCTCCATCACGAGTATTTGGACATCCACCCTGAGCCATAAATCCAGGAATAACTCTGTGAAATGATAGTCCATCATAAAAACCATCACTAATCAAGCTAGTGAAGTTTTTAACTGTATTAGGTGCCTCGTCAGAGAAAAATTCGATATTAATGTTCCCAACTTCTGTTTCAAATAATGCAGTTGTCATGTTTTATTTGTTTAATAATTTATTAATATTTTAATAGCTAAAGTAACTTTTCAAGGTTTTCCTTAATGGTATTTATATCAATGTTATCTTTATTATTATTTTTGTCTTCCTCCCAATTTTTAACTTCAAGGTTTTTCTGGGGTGGTGAAATTAATAACCTATCTTCAGCGGTTTTAGGTACAAAATTTTTTTCTACTAATTTGCATTCATAATCCAATTTATTACAGAAATCTCTTATTTCATCTATGTTGATCATTTCAACTGTAGGGAGAGGAAAATCTTGAGCTTCTAGTAGACCACAGTATCTCGTTGCATCATCTTTGTCTTCAAACATAAGGACTATAGTTCTTCCTTTAAGTTCAATTGAATGAATTCCTTCTTTATCTGTTCCTGAATTATATAAAAGAACAAATATATTCATAAGTATCAATTTCTCTATTCTTATAATATTTGATTACGAATCAGAAAGTGATAATTCTTGTAATCTTGTATATAAAGCAATTTCTTCATCATTAATATCAGCAGGTATAACTACCAAGATTTCAACATATTGGTCACCTACGTTATTTTCAAATGTCAAACCCCTTCCTTTCAAACGTAACATTCTTCCGGTGGATGATTTTGGAGGTACTTGAAGGGTAACATTTCCATCAAGGGTAGGCACCTCTACTGCACAGCCTAGAAGAGCATCATGAGGAAATAACTCTAATTTATAAAGAACTCTTAAACCATCTATTCTGAGACCATTTTCCGTTTGTACTTTTAACTGTAGATAGTGGTCTTTTCCTCCTCTTGCAATATTTTCAAGTCTTAGTCTCCATCCATCTCCAGCGAAAGGAGGTGTATCAACTTCTACTACAGTTTCATCTTCAAGTTCTATTAAAATTGATGCTCCATTTAAGGCCTCATCGGGAGTTAATTCAATTATTGTTTCAATATCTTGGTCGAGTTTAACTGGTGGAGGTTCTTCTGGAGAGGTTGTAGGGTATTCATAATTATTAAATTCATCATTATCTATATTTATGGATTCATCCTCAAATGATTCGGTATTATATTCTTCGTGATTCCTTGCTGTGTATTCATATCCAAATAATGAATCAAGATAATCTTGAAAATCAGGAAAACCTGTCTTGAAATTAATATTTTCGTAATCTTCCTGATTACTTTCATTTGACTTATTATTTCTATTATTAGGATCTCGAAGGCATTCGTATGCTTCATTAATTAATTTAAATCTTTCTTCTGCATTGAGATCATTTTTATTTAAATCTGGATGCCATTTTCTTGCTTCTCTTCGAAAGGCCTTTTTAAGTTCTTTATCATCGAAATCAGGGGATAAACCCAAAATCGACAAATAGTCTTTTTTAGAGGAAATAGTCATTGTCCCATGGATCATCATCCCTAGAGTTACCATACCTCGAATTTCTATAATTTCTATTCATTTCATTATCCCAAGGATCATCATCCCAGTAGTCATCGGAAAACAATTCATCCTTTAATGATCCAAATGTATTTTTAATACCCTGTAATGGATTATTATCAGTTTTTCTTTCTGCTGCAAATTTTCTGTTTAAACCAAATAATGCTTCTTGAAGAGCACTTACTGAAATTTCTAATTCCTGAGGATCATCATCATCTATATAATCTTCAACATCTTGAATGGCTAATTCAACAGCTCTTTGTTGTCTTTCAGCACCATAAGGGCCAAATTCAAGAGAAGCATCTCTAAGCCTTCTTTCAGCTTGCGCAATAAGAGTTAAAGCACTATTTTTTCTATCAATGACAGATCTTATCTTTCTATCTTCATTTGCTTTTGATTTAGCTTCTTCAATTATCGATTTAATTTCTTGTTCATTTAAATTAGAACCTCCAGAAATTGAAACTGTTTGCTTTCTTCCAGTTGTTCTATCAGTTGCGCTTACTTCTAAAAGACCATTAGCATCAATATCAAAAGCTACCTGGACTTGCGGTATACCTCTGGGAGCTGGAGGTATTCCTGATAATCTAAATTTACCAAGTGATTTATTTTCAGAGGCTATAGGTCTTTCACCCTGCCTCACCTGAACAACGACCGAAGATTGATTAGCTTCTGAAGTACTAAAAACATCAGATTGTCTTACTGGTATGGGAGTATTACGAGGAATTAGTACCTTCATAAGACCACCAATAGTTTCTAAACCTAAAGAAAGAGGTGTAACATCATTTAGCAGTAAATCTTGTAAATCTCCACTTATTATTCCGGATTGTATCGCAGCCCCAATTGCAACTACTTCATCTGGATTAACGGATTGACAGGGATCATTAGGAACAAGAGTCTTAACTAATTGTTGAACCATTGGAATTCTGGTGCTGCCTCCGACAAGAACTACTTCATCTATATCTTCTGCGTTCCATCCGGAGTCACCTAATGCTATTTGCACAGGCTCTAATAATCTGTCTAAAAGATCTTGAGATAATGATTCAAATGTTTTTCTATCTAAGGTCTCCTCAATGTGTAATGGCCCCTCTTTGCTTGTGGTAATAAAAGGTAAAGATATTTTTGTTTTTTGCAACCCTGATAATTCACATTTAGCTTTTTCGGAGGCTTCAGTTAATCTCTGTAAAGCTTGTCTATCTCTTCTCAGATCAATTTCATATTTAGCAAGAAATTTTTCAGCAAGCCAATCTACTATTTTTGAGTCAAAATTGTTTCCTCCAAGTTGGGTATCTCCACATGTGGCTTTAACATCAAATACACCATTAGAAATTTTTAATAATGAAACATCAAATGTTCCTCCCCCTAAATCAAAAACTAAAACATTATTAGAAGAACTTTTTTCAAATCCATAAGCAAGAGCGGCTGCTGTAGGCTCGTTTAGAATTCTATCAACTTTTATACCAGCCAATATTGCAGAATCCTTTGTAGCTTGCCTTTGAGATTCATTAAAATAAGCAGGGACTGTAATAACAGCAGACTCTACAGTATCTCCGAGATATGTTTCAGCATCATTTATTAATTTTCTAATTAATGAGCTGACTAACTCTTCTGGAGCATACTCTCTTTCTGTATTCGGACTTAAAACCCTAATACTTCCAGTATTATTTGCTTTTACATTATAAGGAACAGAAATACTTGTATCATCTAATTCGTCCCAATCGCTACCAATGAATCTTTTTAAGTTATAAAAAGTATTCTTTGGGTTTAATACAAGTTGTCTTCTTGCTTGGTCACCTATTACTATTTCTTTGTCTTTTGTAAATCCAACTATTGAAGGTGTAGTTCTAGAACCTTCAGAATTTGCAATAACAATTGGACGACCGGCTTCTATAACTCCGACAACAGAGTTAGTAGTACCCAAATCAATTCCAACTATTTGCCCCATGATTTTAGATTGCTAAATTAAAGCAAAATTTACTAAAAAGTTAATTAATTTTTATCTTAGATATCTACATATAATAGTAAAAATCAAATATTTTCAACTTAATTTAAATAAATAAGATTATTTATAACTTGTCAAAAGTAATGCTTTCTATTTTAATAATCCCCTAAAGACAATATTGTTGATGAAATTAGCCTAAGTAAACTAATATAAACGGAGAGAGAGGGATTCGAACCCTCGATAAAGTTGCCCCTATACAGCATTTCCAGTGCTGCGCCTTCAACCACTCGGCCACCTCTCCCAAGATAACCATTTTAACCCTTTATTAACCCATTTTTGAGGAAAGTTATTTGAAAAAGACTTTCACGGTCACGATTAAAAATAAGGAAACTGGAAAGGTCTACCAAGAGCAGGTTAATAGTGACGAATATATACTTAAAGAATTTGAAAAAAAAGGATTAAGACTTGCATTTTCATGTAGAAATGGTTGCTGTACAAGTTGTGCAGTTAAAATAATATCCGGTACTTTGCAACAACCTGAAGCCATGGGCGTATCTCAAGCCTTAAAAGATAAAGGTTATGCACTACTTTGCGTCGCTAAAGCCACCTCAGATCTCGAGGTGGAAACTACCTACGAAGATGAAGTTTATGATTTACAATTTGGACAATATTTTGGGAGAGGAAATACAAGAGTTGCTCCACCTTGGGAATTTGAGGAAGATTAATTATCATGTTTGATTTAAGTGAAATAGAGGAACTTTCAATTCAATTAAACTTATCCAGTTTATATGAAATAGCCAAGATTTCTGCCCAGATTGGTAATGAAATTCTAAAAATTAATTACAATAAAATTCAGAAAATTTCATCGAAAGGTAGGAAAGGTGATCTTGTAACTAATGTAGATTTGGAAGTTGAAAATAAAATAAAAGAATATTTATTAGACGAGACACCAAACATATCTATTAATGCAGAGGAATCGGGGAAATTAAACAAATCCTCGGATTTAACATGGTGTATAGACCCATTAGACGGTACAACAAATTATTCCCATGGATATCCATTTTTTGGAACTTCTATTGGTCTTGTTTATAAAAATAAGCCAATTATAGGGGCTATATCAGTACCTTACTTAAATGAACTATATTCAGCCTGTATTGGTTTAGGATCATTCTGTAATGATAGTGAGATTAAAGTATCTAGTCCATCTAATCTTTCTGATAGTCTACTTGTAACAGGTTTTTCTTATGACAGATTTGAGACGGAGGATAATAATTATGCTGAATTTTGTTATTTAACACATAAAACCAGAGGCGTCAGAAGAGGAGGAGCAGCAGCAGTTGATCTAGCATTTGTTGCTGCGGGTAAGGTGGATGGATACTGGGAAAGAGGATTGGAGGTATGGGACCTAGCAGCCGGTGCTATTATTGTTAATGAGGCTGGTGGAATTATATCTGATTATCCATCAGGCGAATTTAATTTAAGTTCTGGAAGAATTTTAGCTTGTTCTCCCAGCCTTGAGAATGAATTAAAAAATGAACTAGATAAAGTTTCTCCATTTAAAAAAAATCTCTATACCTAAAATTCGTTAATTATCAAAATGACAGATATAAAGGAAATTAAATTAGTCGATGTAAAAAACAACTCAAATATCATAAATAATTTAAATAGTATCTATAAACTATGGGGCTATGAAGAAGTTTCTCCCTCATTTATAAATACTTTAGATACGATAAAAGGCCGAGGCGTTATTGAAGAAAATCAACTTGTGGGAATAGTAAGTAATAATTCATTATTTCTTAGACCCGAAATGACAACATCTATTGTTAAATTGTCATCTACCAGGTTAATAAATAAGAAAAGACCTATAAGATTATTTACCAATGGAATGGTCTTTGATAAAAAACAAAATAATAAAAATTCATTCAACTTACAAGAAAAACTTCAGAGTGGAATTGAATTAATTGGATATGATACAAAATACCCAGAAATTGAAGTTATTAATATATTGTTCGATGCAATCGATAATATCAATTTGAGGGAAGGTTGTAATTTATTTTTACTTGTAAGCACCACAAAGATAATGGATTTAATCTTAAATAAATATAAGAATAACAATTACGAAAAAATCAAGAGAAGTCTGGTTAATTTTGATCTGGATGATTTATCTAAATTAAGAATTGATGAAGATGATAAATTTATACTTAAAGATCTCTTATTCACAAGAGGAGAACCAATTAAAATATTAAAAAAATTGAAAAGTAAATATGGCTCCAGTAAAACATTAGATGACTTGAATTTTTTATTTGAAACATTATCAAAAATATCAAATAAATATGATGTTAAATTACAACTTGATCCCACGTTTCAACCTCACTTGAATTTATATGAAGGAATAGTTTTTCAACTAATAGGTGATGATGGTAAAAATAAAAGCGTTATTGCAAAAGGGGGAAGATACGATGAATTAGTAAGGTACTTTAGTCCTAATGAAAAAATCTTAAATGGGATTGGATTTACAATTTCAATAGATATTTTAAGAAATTTAATTAGTGAAGAAAAGACTAATAAAAAAAAGATTTTATTAATGTTTAAAGATTCTTATTTGTTGGAAAAAGCTATGAATGAACAAAAATTAATACAGAAAAGAGGAACTATTGCCGTCTTACATTTAAATCCTTGTGATGATTTGGCTAAAGCCAATCTAATAATGAAAGAAAATAACTGTAGTGAGATTTTGTGGGTTAAGTAAAACGTTCAAATAGTTTATTTTAATTTTTTATTCATAATATTGTTCGGACAATACTCCCTATTAAGCTTGATTAACTAGTTTTTAGGAAATAGGATTTAAAATGTTTGATTTTTTTAAATGGAAAAAGGTGAAATTCGTATTAATACCGAAAATATTTTCCCAATTATCAAGAAGGCAGTATATTCTGACCATGAAATCTTTTTAAGAGAACTTGTTAGTAATGGCGTTGATGCAATAAGTAAACGAAGGATGGCCTCTATGGCAGGAGACTGCGAAAATACAGAAGATGCTCTGGTAAAAATAAGTATTGACCGTGAGAAAAATACACTAACAATTTCTGATAATGGAATTGGAATGAATGATGAAGAAATTAAGAAGTACATAAACCAAGTAGCATTCTCGAGCGCAGAAGAATTCCTAACAAAGTACAAAAAAGATAATGATGAATTTATAGGTCATTTTGGCCTTGGCTTTTATTCAAGTTTCATGGTTGCAGAAAGAGTTGATATATTAACTAAATCAGCAATTGGTGAATCAAAAGCTTTCAAATGGTCTTGCGATGGATCGCCAAATTTTACGTTAGAGGAGTCAGAAAGAGAGACAATTGGTACAGATGTTATTCTTCACCTACTTGAAGAAGAAAAAGAGTTTATCGAGCCTGAAAGGATTAAATCACTAATAAAAAAATATTGTGATTTTATGCCAATAGATGTCTTATTAGAAGGAGAGAAATTAAATAAGAAAAATCCTCCTTGGAGAAAACAACCTAGTGAATTAAAAGATGAAGATTACATTGAGTTATATAAATACCTTTATCCTTTCCAGGGAGATCCACTGTTATGGATTCATCTAAATACAGATTATCCATATGACATACAAGGGATATTGTATTTTCCTAAGTTGTCAGGTAGAGCTGATTGGGAAAAGGGTGAAATAAAACTATTTTGCAATCAAGTATTCGTAAGCGATTCAATTAAAGAGATAGTACCAAAATATCTTTTACCTCTTAGAGGAGTTATTGACTCTACAGATATACCTCTTAATGTTAGTAGAAGTGCATTACAAACAGACAGAAAAGTAAGGTCTATATCATCATTTATATCAAAAAAAATCGCTAATAAACTGAAGGATTTGATAAAAAATTCTCCAGAATTTTATGCAGAAATTTGGGATTCAATCTCTGCTTTTATTAAAATTGGTGCTATAGAAGATGAAAAATTTGCTGATTTAGTAAATAACAGTATTATTTTCGAAACAATAATAAATTCAGAAAAAGACGTAACTAAAGATATTGAAAATAAATCTCTCATCAAGTCCAATGATAAATATTTCACAACTCTCTCTAATTATAAAGAGCGAAATAAATTAACTGATTCTAAAAAAATAATTTATTGTTCAGATTTGATTGCACAGACTAGTGCATTAAATATCTGTTTATCTGATAATAAAGAAGTTATTAAATCAGATCCCTTAATTGACGCACAATTTCTTCCATGGTTGGAAAGTAAAAATGAAGATTATCAATTCCAAAGAGTAGATTCAGAAATAAATGAACTAGAAGATAAAGAATCTAATGAAATTGTAGATAAGGATGGCAAATCAAATACAGATAATCTTAGAGATACGATTGTTAAGGCGCTTAAAAATGAGAAAATAACAGTTAAAGTGCAGTCACTTTCAAGTAAAGATGCTCCACCAGCGATGATCTTACTTCCAGAACAAATGAGAAGAATTAATGATATGGGCGCTTACATGGAACAAAAGATGCCTGGCTTACCTGAATATCATGTGCTCTTAATTAATAAAGAACATCCACTTATTGTTGGTCTTAATAAAATTACAGGTAACAAAATAATTATTGATGAAAAAGATCCTATTGAGAATCCATTGGTATCTAAAATTGCTAATCATGTTTACGATATGGCTAAGCTTTCCGTTGGCGGATTAGATCAAGAACAGATAATTAATTTACAAAACAATAATGCCGAATTAATTTCAGAATTACTTAATTCAACAAATTGAGTCATGTGTTAGAATTTTTGAAGATATAACTCAATAAATATGTCAAGAGTTTGCGAACTGACTGGTGCGAAGGCTAATAACGGGATGGCAGTGAGTCACTCACATATTCGCACAAAAAAATTGCAACAAGTTAATCTCCAAAAAAGGAGACTTTGGTGGCAAGAAGGCAATAAATGGGTGAATATTAAAATTAGCACCAAAGCACTAAAGTCTATACAAAAAGTAGGTTTAGATAAATTTGCTAAATCAAATGGAGTTGATTTAAAAAAATTCTAAATTTGATGAGAAATTTAGTTTTAAGTATATTAATATCTTTTATTTATTTATTTAATTGTAATTCAGCAATTGCTTTTGACTTTGCTCCTGAAGTTGGAGATCTTGCTCCAAACTTTCAATTAGAAGGTTTTAATAAAAACATAAAATCAAAAAATATTTGGGAATTAAATGATTTTCAAGGTAAGTGGCTTGTTATGTATTTTTATCCAAAGGACTTTACAGCAGGATGCACTCTTGAAGCTAAAGGCTTTTCGGAATTAAAAAAAGATTTTTCAAGATATAATGCCGAAATTGTTGGTATCAGTGCTGATAATCAAGATTCTCATGAAAGTTTCTGCAGCGAGAAATCTATAAACTACACTTTATTATCCGATCCTGAAGGAATTATTAGCGATAAATATGGTTCTTGGATTCCTCCATTTTCAGATAGAAATACTTTTTTGATTTCTCCAGAAGGGGAAATTTCTTATAGATGGATAAGTGTTTTACCTATAAATCATGCCAAAGAAGTACTTAATGTACTAAAGAAAAAAATATAAATTTTGCACGAACTTTCATTTGGAACTTGGTTAATTCACATCTCTTCTGTCATTGAATGGATATTTACCATCTTTGTTATATACAAAATTTCTACATATAAAGAATACAATTTACTTTTTTGGTTAAGCTTAGCTATGGTTCCAAACTTAATAGGAGCTATGTGCGCTATTACTTGGCATATCTATGATAATCAAGATTTATTGTATGGATTAGTAACGCTTCAAGGGATATTTACATTTATTGGTAATTCAACATTAGCTCTCGCATCATTCACTATTTTTAAAAAGGAAGAGACTTATGAATGATTTATTTATTAAATTTATAGAAAATTTGGGTTCCATTGATAACACATTATTGTTCGCAGTATCAATAATTCCATATGCAATATTTTTGTTTTATTTATATAAAATCAAATCTGTTAATATTTTTGTAAAAACGGGTTTTTCATTAACTGTTTTATTCGTATTCATAACTATATTAGTATCTATCTTCACACTAAGTTACTATGATAAAACTCTTGTTGAGGTTGACTTCCTGCATGGCTTTGCAGAATCCTTCCTAACTCTAAGTGATTTTGTTATTTTGTTTGGATTTATAAAGTTGTTAAATAGCTTAGAAGTAAACAACTCTTAAGACCTTTTACAATTTTGTGTTTTTTAGGTAAAAGTATTAGAGAATATATGAAAATAACGATTTTTTATGTTTACTACATTATTTGCAGCTGCAGATCCAGCAACTTTTTCTTGGTCTCCAAAGTGTGCCGTCGTAATGATTGCATGTAATGTTTTTGCTTATGCAATTGCTAGAGCAACAATAAGAAAACCTAATGAAGGTTTTGAAATACCTAATTCAAAATTCTATGGTGGTTTAAGTCACGCATCAGTTGTGGGAGCTAATTGCCTAGGTCATATTTTCGGAATTGGTGCAATCTTAGGATTAGCTTCACGTGGTGTTTTATAAAAATTTATTTATTAAATTTTTAATTATCTAACTTAAATTTTTTAATAATTTTATCTGCCATCTGATCAGGCATAAGTCCTAATTTTTCTTTACTCTGATCAGGTGAAGCATGATCAACTAAAACATCAGGTATACCTATTCTGTATACAGGAATATTAATTTCATTATCGTTTAATAATTCAACTATAGCGGAACCAAATCCACCTATTAGGGTTCCTTCTTCCATAGTTACAACTTTTTGAATCCTATTTGCTAAAGGCATAATAAGTTTTTTATCGAGAGGTTTCACAAATCTTGCATTAATAAGACATGCATTAATGTTCATATTTTTTAGTATTTTTGTTGTTTCGATAGCTGATGCGACCATTGAACCATAAGCAATTATTAAAATATCCTCTCCATCTTCAAGTATTTCAGCTTCGCCTATATTTAAAGGTTCCCAACCTTCATCCATTACAGCAACTCCTAACCCAGAGCCTCTGGGTATTCTTAGTGCTGTAGGACCGTTATGGTTAATTGATGTTATTAACATTCTCTGCAATTCAGACTCATCTTTTGGGGCCATCAATACAAAATTAGGTATAGATCTCATATAACTGATATCGTACTGACCTTGGTGAGTAGGGCCGTCAGCTCCAACTATCCCAGCTCTATCAAGTACGAATGATACAGGTAAATTTTGTATCCCTACATCATGAATTAATTGATCGAAAGCACGTTGAAGAAAAGTACTATAAATAGCTACAACAGGTTTTAGACCATCGCACGACATTCCTGCCGCAAGAGTAACTGCATGTTGTTCTGCTATTCCTACATCGATATATTGGTCTGGAATATTTCTTTGTAATATATCTAAGCCAGTACCTGTAGCCATTGCAGCTGTAATGCCAACAACTTTGCTGTCTTGTTCACATATTTTCAATAAGGTTTGACCAAATATTTTACTATAACTAACAGGCTTAGGTTTCTTTGATGGAATAGATTTCCCAGTAGTCAGATCAAATGCAGACTGTGCATGATACCCTACCTGGTCAGCTTCTGCATAAGGATAACCTTTCCCTTTTGTTGTGACAACATGAACGAGTACAGGTTTTTTAAGTTTATGTGCAGCGTTAAAAGTATTAACTAAATTCCCAATATCATGACCGTCTATTGGTCCCATATATGTAAATCCAAGTTCTTCAAAAACAGCACCAACCTTAGGCACAGCCAATCGTCTAACGCTTCCTTTAATATTTTTGAATTCTTCTGGTATATCCTTACCAATTAAGGGAATATTTTTTACACTTTCTTGAACACTATCGGATAAAAATTGCAATGGCGGACTAACTCTTACTTTATTTAAATAAGATGAAAGGGCTCCAACTGGAGGTGAAATAGACATATCATTATCATTTAAGACAACTACTAAAGGAGTATTTGGTAAGTGTCCTGCATGATTTATAGCTTCTAAAGCCATTCCACCAGTTAATGCTCCATCTCCAATTACAGCTACGCATTTATATTTTTCACCTTTTCTATCTCTTGCTATTGCCATTCCTAAAGCAGCAGAAAT
Source organism: Prochlorococcus sp. AG-424-P23 (assembly GCA_003210135.1). Classification (GTDB taxonomy): domain Bacteria; phylum Cyanobacteriota; class Cyanobacteriia; order PCC-6307; family Cyanobiaceae; genus Prochlorococcus_A. The sequence continues at coordinate 52,004 of QCNK01000010.1, forward strand.
AGATGTACTAGCATGTCCCGCGCCAAAGTGGTCAAATTTACTTTCACTTCTTTTAAGATATCCTGCAACTCCATTTTGTTGCCTTAGAGAATCAAATTGACTAAAACGACCTGTAATTAATTTATGAGGATAACCCTGATGACCAACATCCCAAACAACTTTATCTACATCAAGATCAAGAGTTTGATACAAAGCCAATGTCAACTCAACTACGCCTAGTCCAGGACCAAGATGTCCACCACTTGTAGATACTACCTGGAGATGTCTTTCTCTAATTTGACAAGCAATTTCCTCTAATTGTGAAACTGTTAAGCCATGTAGTTCATTTGGATGACTTAACTCACTTAAAAGCATTACATAAAAATAAGTATCTATATAATCTAAAACGTCGAGGTGCAAAATGAGTATTTTTTTGGAAATAGATCATGTAATGTTTTATTAGATTAATAATTAATGCTAAAAATATATATATGAATGATTATTTTAAAAAAATACTTCAAGCCGATGTCTATGAAGTAGCAAAAAAAACGCCTCTAGAAAAAGCTCATAATTTAAGTAATACACTTAATAATGAAGTTTTTCTAAAAAGAGAGGATCTTCAAGATGTATTTTCATTCAAGGTAAGAGGTGCATATAACAAAATGAGTAAGCTCACCAATTCTCAGCTTTCTCAGGGAGTAATTACTTCAAGTGCTGGTAATCATGCTCAAGGTGTTGCTCTTAGTGCTCTCAAGCTAAATTGCCAAGCGACAATATTAATGCCGATTACAACACCTCTTGTAAAAGTTAATGCTGTGAAAAAGTTAAAAGCAAAGGTTATATTATTTGGTGATAATTATGATGAAACTTACAAAGAAGCAATAAGGATTAGCAAAGAAAGAAATTTATGTTTTATTCATCCTTTTGATGATCCAGATGTAATAGCAGGACAAGGAACTATCGCTATTGAACTTGAACAGCAACTAAAGGAAAAACCCTATGCAATTTATATTGCTGTTGGTGGAGGTGGATTGATATCAGGAATATCCTTATATATTAAAAAAATATGGCCTGAAGTAAAAATAATTGGGGTTGAGCCTGAAGATGCAGACGCTATGACAAAATCTTTGGAAGAATCAAAAATTGTGGAATTATCTTCTGTTGGTCAATTTGCAGATGGAGTGGCGGTTAAGAAAATTGGTAAAAATACTTTTGATATTGGCAGAAAATATATAGATAAAATGATTAGGGTTAATACAGATGAAATATGTGCTGCTATAAAGGATGTATTTGAAGATACTAGATCAATACTAGAGCCTGCCGGAGCATTATCAATTGCAGGAATGAAAAAAGATATTTTAATTTCAAATCATTTAAATAAAAAAATGGTTGCTATTGCATGTGGTGCAAATATGAATTTTGAGAGGCTTAGATTTGTAGCAGAGAGAGCAGAACTTGGAGAGTGTAAAGAAGTAATGATGGCTGTTCAAATTCCCGAGAGAGCAGGAAGTTTAATTGATTTCTGTAATTTGCTAAATAATAGAAATTTAACTGAATTTAGCTATAGGATGTCGAATTCTGAAAATGCCCAGATATTTGTAGGAGTACAAGTTTATGGATTAATTGATAAAAAAAATCTTCTAGAAGAATTTAGAAATTCTCCTTATCCCTTTATTGACATAAGTGATGATGAATTATCTAAAAATCATCTTAGACATATGGTAGGTGGAAGATTACCAAAGAGTTTTAAAGAAATGGATAATAGAAACTTTGTTGAGCTTTTATACAGATTTGAGTTTCCGGAAAGGCCTGGCGCATTAATAAATTTTTTAAATAATATGAAATCTAATTGGTCTATAAGTGTATTTCACTACAGGAATTATGGTGCTGATGTAGGGAAAATTGTTATTGGAGTATTAATCGATAGAAATGAAATTTTAGAGTGGAATAAATTTGTAAGAATTCTAGGTTATAAATACTGGGATGAAACTCAAAACGATACATATAAATTATTCCTTGGTGCATCAGATCGTATTTAAGGTAAATTAGGAAAGATTTCGGTAATTAAAATCAATCAATCTGATCTTAATAACACGCCAATATCTGATATAGATCTAGTTACTAAAGTTGAGGCTGTTCTATATTTGAAAGGCAGACCCATAACAAAAAAGGATCTTTCAGAAATTACCAATTCTGATATCAACTCAATAAATGATGCAATTAAAGATCTAAAAAATAAATACTCTAATCCCAACTCAGCTATTGAATTAAATGCAGTTAATAACAGTTTTTCCCTCGAACTAAAAACTAGTCTTAATGAATTCGTAGATGATTTACTTCCTTCTGATTTGAAAACATCAGAATTAAGGACATTGGCAACTATTGCAATCAAAAAAAAGATCCTGCAGTCGGATCTTATACTTCTTCGAGGTTCGGGAGCATATGATCATATAAAAGAATTATTAGAAAAGAAATTTATCATCAAACGGAAGCAAAAAGATGGTCGATCATACTGGTTATCATTATCAGAAAAATTTTTTCAAACTTTTGCTGTCAGTAACGAATATCTTTCAAAAATAGGAAGCGGTAATAATAAGCAGCAATAATAAGTAAATGTTAGGATATGTTAAATTACGAAAAGATAATGTTATCTGAGATTTTTGCAGTTCTGGGCCAAACTTTATCAATCTATTCTTTCATATTGATAATAAGAATTTTACTTACATGGTTTCCAGGCATTGATTGGAGTAACGGTGTTTTATCTGCATTAACTTCTATCACAGATCCTTATTTAAATATTTTTAGAGGTATTATTCCTCCAATAGGTGGATTTGATATTTCTTCTCTATTAGCTTTTTTACTTCTAAATGTTATTCAAAACTTAATTACAAATCTCCAGTATGCAAGCTTAGGATATAACTGAATTTATCTATCATCCCCTGAACCTCTTATCTTTCCTTTGGCAGCTCTTAGTTTTAATTTTTCAAGGTTTTGCAATGCAACATCCTCTAAATTGAAATTTAATTCTGTACAAAGATTTGATATGTACCACAATACATCTCCTAACTCTTTTTTTATTCCTAATTTTGATTCGTTATCAAATATTCCATTTTTATCTCTTAATACTTTTTTTACTTTTTCTGCTACCTCACCAGCCTCTCCTACTAAACCCAGAGTTGGATAAATATTATTTGAGCCTAAATCTGGATATTGTGCTGTCTCTCTAGCTTTTTTCTGATAAGTTTTAAAATCCATGACTTAAATAACTAACTTTGGGTATGGTAAATTTATTTATATCTAGCAATATTATCTATATATGTCGAATATTGATTTAAAAAGAAGAACAAAAATAGTAGCAACTATTGGCCCTGCAACTCAATCTGAAGAGATAATTACAAATTTAATTAAAGCTGGAGTAACAACATTCAGATTAAATTTCTCACATGGAGATCATAAAGATCATGCTGAGAGAATAAAAACTATAAGAGAAGTTTCAAAAAAGTTAGATATAGATATTGGAATATTACAAGATCTTCAAGGACCTAAGATAAGATTAGGGCGCTTTAAAGATGGTCCAGTAAAAATTAAAAAAGGTGATAAATTTACACTGACATCTAATGAAGTCGAATGTACAAATACTATTGCAAATGTAACCTACGACAAACTTTCTCAAGAAGTAAGTGAAGGGAAAAGAATACTATTAGATGATGGCAAAATAGAAATGATTGTAGAAAAAGTTGATATAAAAGCAAATCTTTTAGATTGTCTTGTAACTGTGGGAGGCGTTCTCTCAAATAATAAAGGTGTTAATTTTCCTGATGTTCAGTTATCCGTAAAAGCATTAACAGAAAAAGATAAAGAGGATTTAAAATTCGGTTTATCTGAAGGAGTTGATTGGATAGCCCTAAGTTTCGTAAGAAATCCTTCCGATATAAACGAGATTAAAAACTTAATAAACAAAAATGGGTATTCAACTCCTGTAGTGGCAAAAATAGAAAAATTTGAAGCAATTGATCAAATTGATACTGTATTGCCCTTATGTGATGGGGTTATGGTTGCTAGAGGTGATTTGGGAGTTGAAATGCCTGCTGAAGAGGTTCCTCTTTTACAAAAGGAATTAATAAGAAAAGCTAATACACTAGGAATCCCCATAATTACGGCTACTCAAATGCTTGATTCTATGGCTTCGAATCCAAGACCAACTAGGGCGGAAGTTAGTGATGTTGCAAATGCAATTCTGGATGGAACAGATGCAGTAATGCTTTCAAATGAAACTGCAGTAGGCGATTATCCTGTAGAGGCAGTAGAAACGATGGCAACCATAGCAAGAAGAATTGAAAGGGATTATCCACTTAAAGCAATTGACAGCCACTTACCTAGTACGATTCCAAATGCTATAAGTGCAGCAGTGAGTAATATAGCTAGACAACTTGATGCAGGAGCTATAATCCCTTTAACAAAATCAGGCTCAACTGCTAGAAATGTAAGTAAATTCAGACCACCCACACCTATCTTGGCAACTACTACAGAGAGAAGTGTGGCAAGAAGATTGCAACTTGTTTGGGGAGTTACTCCCATAGTAGTTAAAAATGATGAAAGAACAGCAAAGACTTTTAGTTTAGCTATGCAAATTGCTCAGGAGATGGGGATCCTAAATCAAGGAGATTTAGTAGTTCAAACCGCAGGCACATTAACTGGAATTAGCGGCTCTACAGATTTAATAAAAGTCGGTTTAGTAAGAAAGATTGTTTCGAGAGGAATTTCAATAGGTGAAATCGGTGTTACAGGTAAAGCAAGAATAATTGAGAATAATCCTGATATATCCTTAATTTGCCCAGGTGAAATATTATTTGTTCCGAAAGAATTATTGAATAATATTCCTCTGAGTAAAAATATTGCTGGTATTGTCACGAACCAAAATGTAAATGATGTGTACGCTTTGTTTAACAAAAATAATAAAAAGATTTCTACAATTTGTAATTTAGAAAATATGGATAATCATCAAATCAGTAATGGCGACCTTATTACACTACAGCTTAATGAAGGAGTCATATACATGGGACAAATTGAAGATGATGATGCAATAGATAAATATAAATATGTCTAGGAATATTACAATAAAAGAAGCCTTATACATGGCCACAAAAACTTTAGTTTCGAACAAATTGAGAAGTTCGTTAACAATGCTGGGCATAATTATAGGAAATGCTTCTGTTATTACACTTGTTGGACTTGGTAGAGGTGCTCAAACATTAGCAAAAAACCAACTAAGTAATTTAGGTGCAAATGTTTTATTCATTGTTCCAGGAAATAATGACACAAGAAGAAGAGGTATTTCATTTCCTAAAAACCTTGTATTAGAAGATGCAGTAGCAATAAGCAATCAAGTACCAACAGTTAAAAAAGTAGCTCCTCAAATCTCTGCTAACGAAATAGTTCAATCAAATTCTAAAAGTTTAAATATATCAATTGCTGGAGTTACTCCTGAATTTCTTGAAGTAAGAAGCTTTGAAATAGATAAGGGTAGATTTTTATCAATAAGTGATGTTAATAGTGCAAGAAGTTATGTTGTAATAGGTCCTGATCTTAAAGACGAATTTTTCAAGGATAAATCTTCATCACTTGGAAAAAAAATCAGAATTAAAGATCACACTTATGAAATTATCGGAGTATTAAAACCTAAAGGTGCTGTATTTGGAAGTAATCAAGACAAAAATGCTTATATTCCATTAACCACTATGGTCAATAGGATTACAGGGAAGGATCCGACATATGGAGTAAGTTTAAGCTTCATTAGTGTTGAAGCGATAAATAAAAATGCAACTAGTGCTGCTAAATTTCAGATTACTAACTTATTAAGGCAAAGACATAAAATCATCAGAGATGATGACTTTGCGGTTAGATCACAAGAAGATGCATTGAATATAGTAACCAACATTACAAGTGGACTAACTTTTTTATTAGCTGGAATTGGTGCAGTATCTTTAGTGGTTGGAGGCATAGGTATTATGAATATTATGCTCGTTTCTGTAAGCGAAAGGACTGAAGAGATTGGACTTAGAAAAGCAATAGGAGCTAAACAGTCGGATATTTTAATTCAATTTTTAATTGAGGCATTGATTTTATCTACAATTGGAGGATTAATAGGTACAACAACCGGTTTATCAGGTGTTTTTCTTTTATCCTTGATAACACCACTTCCTGCCTCAGTAGGAATTACCACAACTTTTTCCACCATGATCATTTCAGGATCAATTGGTTTAATCTTTGGCGTTTTACCAGCAAAAAGAGCTTCTAAATTAGATCCAATTGTTGCATTGAGAAGTTTATAAATAGAATTTATAATAATGCTCAATTTTTATAAATTAATTGAGATACTGGTGAGTCTTCAATCACTAGTAATAACATCAATGTTACCTGTTTATATTCCAATACCTTTTATCTATAAATCAAGTAATAACTTGGAATTGCCTATAACATGGCAAATTCCTACCATAATTTTATTAACACTTATATTTCATAAAAAAGTTGTTTTCAGAGCATTTTCTATATATTTAATTTTGGGGTTATTTATATTTCCTGTCTTTCATCAAGGAGGTTCAATAGGTTATTTGCTAACTCCAAATTTTGGATATTTATTAGGTTTATATCCATTAATAAAAATAATTGATAATTTAAATAATAGAAATAAAATAAACGTTGGGAATTTCTTAAGAAATGGATTTATAGCAATAGGTGCTATGCATTTAACTGGAATATTTTACAACTTCATACAGACTATATTTTACAGTCAATTTAATTTATTTTTATATAATTTAGGGAAATATTCATTAGGTAAGATTGGATATCATTTTTTAATGCTTTTTCCACTTTTATTACTTATTAAACCTATAGAACGTTTAAAACGTAGCAAATAATGATTAATAAAATACAAACAAAATTATATTTTTTATCTTTAAGTATTTTTATTGTTCTATTAGACCAATTCACTAAATATTTAATGTTTTATAATAAGAAATTTTTTATTAATAAAGATTTTCTTCTATTTAAATTAGACTTCGTAAAAAATTACGGTGCAGCATTTAACATATTTAGTGGTAGTAGAATATTATTATCATTGATAAGTATTTTGTTTTCAATATTACTTATCTATTTAATATTAAGGA
>QCNK01000011.1 GCA_003210135.1 Prochlorococcus sp. AG-424-P23
GAACCGCTTTTTTGGATTTTTACTTGGTTTAGTAAACGGTATTCCCCAAAAATCCTGGTCAATCGATCATGCATTTCATCATAGAAATAATGGGAATTGGGAAATTTATAAAGGTCCTATAGATGTTTTAAGTCTGGAAGACTACAATTCTCTTTCAAAAAGAGAGCAAATATTTTATAAAGTAAGTCGTCATTGGATAATGCTTTTCCCTGGTGGTTTTTTTTACTTAGTTTTAAAACCTAGAATAGGGCTGATTATTATTATTTTTAATTTCATTAAAGATATAGTAGAAGAGGCTTATATCAAAATAAAAAACAGAGAAATTTCTAAACTTTTAGCTATTAATTCAAGACTCAAACCACCTTTTTCTGATTATGGAGATAATTTTAGTGAAATATTTGAATTAATAATAAATAATATAGTGGTAATAATAGGGTGGATACTAATGTGCAGAATATTGGGTGTTGTTTTTTTTATATCGTTTTATTCATTGATATTAACCTTATCAGCTACGATTTTAATATGTGTTTTTTTCGTCCAACATAACTATAAAAATTCATACGCTAAAAATACAAAAAATTGGGATATCGTTGAAGGAGCAATTTTGGGTAGTAGCAATTTAGATATACCTAATTGGCTAAATTGGTTCTTAGCAGACATATCATTCCACAGCATTCATCATCTCTCTGAGAGAATACCAAATTACAACTTAAGAGCTTGTCATAAAGCAAATATTCATTTGCTTAATCAGTCAACATTTCTAAAATTAAAAGACTTCCCAGACTGTTTCAAATATATTATTTGGGATAACAAAAATGAAAAGTTAATTCCATTAAGTTAATTCCTAATTCAACCTTCTTCTGAATTTTCTTTTAATAGGAATACTACTATATGCATGTGTACCTATAGATGGTGGCAAGTCATTCTTTAGAGGATGCATAAAAGCATTTGCCATACTCTCTAGCATTTTCGAAAGCCAATTAATTACTGATTTCATTGGAAAATCTATAAGTGTACTTATTTATCATCTAACTAAATACTTCAAAAGTAAATCAGTCTTTATGCTGATTTTTTATAAATTTGTTTTGTAAAAAATTATTGTTGATTAATCAAATTGTTATTTTTTTATTTGTAAGAATATCAATATCATCACAACCTTTTTTATGGTAATAAAGATTAAATATTAATTTAGTAAATAATACTTATTTTTTCTAATTCACTTAATAAATTAAATAAGTCGGTCTAATTTCGTGCTATATCTCTATTCCAAATAAATCTATCGAATTTATGAATGATTCAGTTACTCCTTCAAACCATAATACGGAAATAGATTCTATTAATTCATATTTTGAATGTATTACTGAATGCAGTATTGTGGATGGTCATCAAGAATGTATTACTCGTTGTTTAGAAATTCATTTAAAAGGAGGTTCCCAAAATGAATGAAAAAAATACCCCACAAAGGAAAACCACTTTAAAGTGGAACATTGATGGAGAGCTTTCTGAAATTGATATGTTAAGAATTTTAGAGAAATTATCATCTACTGATCTTAATCAATGTGAATTGACATGCGATTATGATCAAGTTTAGAAATCATTATGAATACTTACTTTTGAGATAAAAGAATTCTTAATAATTAATTTTTAGAATTTTTGTCATTTTTTAGGAATTTTTTGCTTAATTCTTTTTTTGTTATTTCAATGTGTTCTACTAGACCTAAATCACCATGAGTAGGACAATAATAGGTCATGAGCATCCATTTTTTTTCTTCATCCATCTAACAATAACCCCTACATAAAAACTAATGAATAATTAATTAGGATAAAATATGAGAAAATTCTTGTTTCTTTATATTTTTTTCTTTTTTGCTTAACATACTATAGAAATTTTCAATCAATAGATATAAATACGCATGACTTTAAAAAAAATTCCTGCTATTTATAAATAAACTTAAAAATTATTTGATGTCTTTAGAATCAATATTAATGGTGATAGCTCCAATCTGTCTTTTTACGGTAGGAGTAATTGTTTTACCTATTTTAGTAAAACCGCGTAAACAATCAGGCCAAACCAAAAGATATATACGCGGTCTTTAGTTTGAAGAGCTTTATTAGTTTGAAGAGGTTTAAATTAAGAATAAAGACAGACGTTTCAAAAAAAATTAACTAAATGGATAAATAAAGAGATTTCTTTCAAAGTATAAATTTGAAAATATTAATTTCAAATAATTTTTTTTAAATAAAATCTGGCTTTTTAAAACTCTTATGAAGAAGAAAAATGATGCATTTGTTTTCATAAGTAGATTCCGTAATGGATGATAAGATAAATAAATTGACTTTATTAAACTTAATTCTTACCAAAACAAATTTGATTAATATAAAATTTTCAGGTCTTAAAGGCCAAGCGCTTGTAGTAAATAACAAAGATATTCCAAGCATAAAAGAATTTAAGGATGTTATTCCAAAACACTATTTCAAATGTAATACGATAATTTCATTGAGTTATCTCTTACAAACAGCTTTGATTCAATTATTAGTAATTGTAATAGGGTTAAATATTCCATTTACTCCAAAAATGATCCCAGTTTGGTTCATTTACTCATTAATTTCAGGCACTACTGCAATGGGATTCTGGGTAATTGCCCATGAATGTGGACATGGAGCATTTTCTAAAAACAAAACTTTGGAAACTCTAACTGGATATTTACTACATTCCTTACTATTAGTTCCTTATTTTTCTTGGCAACGTTCTCATGCAGTTCATCATCGATTCACAAATAACGTAACCAATGGTGAAACTCATGTTCCTTTAGTCATTGATGGAAACGGAGTTACAGAAAAGGTTGGAGGAGAAAAAGAATTACATTTTTCAAATTCCATAGGCAAGAATAATTATGGTATTCTTCAACTTGTTTTACATCTAATATTTGGCTGGCCTGCCTACCTACTAACAGGTAGTACTGGGGGTATTAAATATGGAACATCAAATCATTTTTGGCCAATCAAACCATTTTCCAAAGCATTGTGGCCATCAATATGGACTAAGAAAGTTTGGATGTCAGATATTGGTGTAGTCTTAACATTATTCGGTGTTTTCCATTTTATTTTCAAGTATGGATTTTTTCCAGTATTAGCTATTTATTTTGGTCCTTTATTAGTAGTTAATTGTTGGTTAGTTGTTTATACATGGCTTCACCATACAGATTCAGATGTCCCCCATCTTGCAAACAAGGAATTTTCATTCATGAGAGGAGCATTTCTTTCTATTGATAGACCATACGGTAAAATTCTTAATTATCTTCACCATAATATTGGTTCGAGCCATGTAGTTCATCATGTCTGTCCAACGATTCCTCATTATCATGCAAAAAAGGTTACTTTCATAATAAAAAAAGTATTTAAAAAGGCATATCTTTTTAATCCTGATCCCATACATAAAGCACTTTGGAATATTGCATGCAATTGTGTTGCTGTTAAGTCAGATATAAAAGAAGGAAGATATATCTGGCAATCTTCTTACAATAAAAGAGGATTTAAAACATCATAAAATATAAATTTTTTTTCTTAATCACATTAGTTTACGCAAATCCGAAAAGAATATAAAAGAATTAGGAATATCTTATTTTCTGTCTTAAAAAATATAGTTAGATATTAAAAGCTCATGAGTGGTGACAATTTACATGGCAAGCAGCCTATTAAATTTTATTCAGAGAAAATAACTCTCACAAAAGTGGAATTATTAGAAAGACAATTAAGTTTAGGAGAAAAGATCTTAAATTTAGATGAAAAACATAAAGAATGGAGCAGAAAACTTTCAATTTGATAAATTAATAAATTAGTCTCTTACAATTTATTGATATTAAATGTTACTTAGCAAGAAACTTTTTTATAAATTATTGAAAAATTATTTGCTGGCATCCTAATAATATTTTTTTGACAAAAACTATTTTTTTTAGCTTCTTCACTAACTTCCTCAATATTTCTAATACCCCAAAGATCATTTTTTGCTCTTATTGAATTATCGAAACAATAATTACTTTTACTTATATGCTTATTACCAATTTTAAATGGTCCATATAAGATCAGAAATTGTCCCTCCTTGAGTAATTTTCCTGCGCCTTTAAAGAGCTCTATCGTACAATTCCATTTCGCGACATGAATCATATTTATAGAAACTATACCTTGCAAAGAATTTACTAATTGTGTGGGTAAATGCCAAGGAACTTTTTCTACATCTAGATCCAGAGGTGGAGGCATTTTCCTACTTAATTCTTCATATTCTATCCAAGAAATTATACTTTTTCTATTCAGTAAATCTGGATCACTTGTTTGCCAAATTATTTCAGGAAAAAGTTTTTGAAAGAATACTCCATGCTCGCCACTTCCACTTCCAATTTCCAATATTGAACAATTCTTTTTTATGTTTCTGGATAATACATCTCCTATACAATCTCTATTTCTTTGGGTAGCAGGAAAAAAAAGTCTATTATCCAAAATTAAAAGAATTGTGAAATGAAGTAGATAAAAAATATTCAGGGATCTTCTTTATCTCACTTTTCTCAACTTTGGGGTCTTAAAAAACATTATTTTAAGGCTAAAGAATAAGATTGAAATCGTCAGTGCAGGCAAAATATAAAGTATTAAATCAGAATTTAATGGAGAAGTAACTAATGCAAAAATTAAATGCATATAATACGTTGCGAATGACATTAATTTAATTATATCTAATTCATTAATAGCAATTATTTGAAGCTAAAAATTATTTTTTCTCGAAACTAAAAATCTTATTAAAAGAGTCAGCCTGTATCCCTACTAGCTGACCCTTAGATATCATATTAATTTAAATTACTTCGAAATGAGGATTAAATCCTGAAAAAAAAAGCTCAAGATTATATTTTCTTTTGAAATTTTTGCATAAAATTGCAGAAAAATGATTCTAATAATAAAGTATTTTTTGATACAGATTTGTCGCATATTTGAAATTTATTAGCTAAACGCCGTAAATATTAGTAATTTTCTTTACATATCTAAATAAATGTGTTATATTTTTTAACAAATTATCTTAAAAAAATGACTCCTGAAGCAGAACGTTTTAATGGTTGGGCAGCAATGTTAGGCTTTGTTGCAGCAGTTGGTGCATATGTAACAACTGGTCAAATTATTCCAGGCTGGTTCTAATGAAAAACACAGAACCAAAATTAGTTGAAAAAGAAAAATTAGTTGCTGAAAAACTAAATGGTAGATTTGCCATGTTGGGATTTATAGCACTTGTAGGGGCCTATCTAACAACTGGACAAATCATTCCAGGTTTTATCTAGATAAACGTCAAAACCTTTTTAAAGAACCTGGTTAAAAAATAACGAGGTTCTTTTTTTTCTTTTTTATAAATATAAGTTTTTACATTTGGATATTATCTTTTAAGAAAGGTATGAAAAATGATTATGAAACTTTATCTCAATATTTAAAATAAAATTGTAGTTTTTACTAATTTCAGATAAATCAAATGATGAAAATTAGTTTTGGAGAAATTATTTTTATTAAAATGATATCCTTAAAAATAATATTATTAGAATTTGATGAGAGTCAAACTTGAACCAGATACTGCATTCATTGGCAAAAAATTTGCCTATATATTTCTCGGAGTAATTTTCAGTCTTAATGCCATAACTTTTATTTGGTTTTTTTTATTCTCAAAATTAAGCTAATTTTACTTATTCTTATAAGAAATTAGTAAATTACATTAAAAAATACCAGGTATAATTTGTCCTGTTGTTACATAGGCACCCAATAAAGCAACAAAACCTACCATAGCCCATCTTCCGTTAACTTTTTCTGCATTTTGAGGGTAACCATCGTAAGAAACAGACTCATCAATATATGGTCTTGTTTCTGATGGGAACATATTCTGTCTTCCACCTGACTCTGTTGTAACTCCTGAATTTGACATTAGAAAATTATAATTGTTAACTAAAGTAACACAAATATTAATTTTTGTAAAGCAAATATTGGGGAGCATTTTATGGCAAAACTTCCAGTTAAATGAATAGCTTTTATTTAAAGAACTGAAAATTTTTATAATTTAAAAATTATTTTTTTAATTTAGTGTCTACGTAAATTTCCAAAATAAGCATTTATACTCACAATAAGTAATTTTACTTAGTAGAATAAAGAAGCATTTAGGAAGTGCTTAACTGGTTAAGATCAGTAAATTTAACTAGTTCGTCATGAGCTTGCCTGTGGGATACTTGCAAGCTCTTTTAATTTCAAAAGAATAAAAAATAACTAATCTTTGAATCTAAATTAATTACTTAAAGCCTAAAATTAATTAATTTCAAACTGTGATTATCCTATTTTATTGCTAGAAAGAAAATATATTACTTATAGAACATGTCCTTAGATTTTATTCTAATTCCTTCTTGTATTTTTATAATTATTTTTCTTTTCAATAGAGAGAATAAAATATACAAAAGAAATCAAAAAGCCAAGTAAGAACTCAATTTTATAAGAGTACACAAAAGGCCAGCGTAAACATAAAAATTAATTATCCATTAAAAAAGAATGGGAAAGATAAATTTTTTGAAATTATAATTAATTTGAGTAAATTTGAAAAAACTAAGCTTGACTTTTACTTAAAATCAAATTGGTCCAATATGATCGTGAATTATTAATTTGATCTAATTTTTGTTGACAATGTATGCACTTACATTCTTTTAATAAAATTTTGTTTTTCATTAATCTCTTCTTTTTCTTCAAGAAAACAGATTATATCTTCTAATGCAAGTATTAATTAATTATGTCTTGGTTTATTTGAAAAATATAAAAATATTTTTTTACTATTTATCTCATATTGGTTTCTAAATCACTGATATTTTATAATGGAAGAAAAGGCAGTACAAATTAAATAAACTTCTTTTGAAAATTTCAAATCAATCACTATTTAAAAAAACCATAAATAAATTAACTGCCCCTTGGAACTCAATACCTTTAATTGATAGATGGTTAATAGGTCAAATAATACCTCCAATGTTATTTGCTATTTCTGCCTTTACTGTAATTTCTTTGTCAGTTGGGGTAATGTTTGATTTAGTAAGAAAAATTGTTGAATTTGGATTACCACTCTATCAAGCTGTAAAGGCTTTAGTTTATAGCCTGCCAAGTTTTCTTGTTCTATCTTTTCCTATGGCAGTTTTATTGTCTACTCTTTTATCTTATGGAAAATTATCAGCTAATTCAGAGTTATTAGCTTTGAAGTCTTTAGGAATAACAACTTCAAGAATTATTGCGCCAGCTCTTGCTGTCTCATTATTTATGACTGGACTTACTTTTTATTTCAATGATAATTTAGTTCCTGCAAGTAACAAATTAGCAGAGTCAGTTCTAAGATCTGGGATAGGAAGTTCTTTTAATGAGGGAAATAGTAGAAGTAATATAATTTTTTCTCGAAAAGGATCAAGAATTCAATCCTCTACAAATAAACCAACAAAATCAAATACCTTACTCACTCATATTTTCCATGCCAAAGTATTCGAAAATAATACGATGAAAGAGGTTACAGTCGTAGACTTTTCAAGAGAAGATATGAAGCAAATTTTAACAGCCCGAAGCGCCAAATTCGATAAAGATAATTCTTCTTGGATATTTAGAAATGGCAAAATTGTTTCTATTGATTCTGTTGGTCAAACTACTAATGTTCAATTTGAAAGATATTCTTACCCTTTTGTAGAGGGACCATTAGATCTTGCAAAAGTACCAAAGGATGCAAAAGATATGACTCTAAAACAAGCTTTAGAAGCTGAAAGAATATACAAGAAAGTAGGCGATTTGAAAGAGATAAGGAGAATTCAAGTCCGTATTCAAGAAAAATTTACCCTACCCTTTGCATGTTTAGTATTTGGATTAATTGGGAGTACTTTAGGATCTAAATCAAGTTTAAGGTCTTCTAAAAGCCAAGGATTTGGATTAAGTGTAATTCTCATATTGATCTACTATGTTATGTCCTTTGTGTTTAGTTCATTTGGCGTAAAAGGTTTACTTCCTCCAATAATTGCAGCATGGTTTCCAGTCTTCATTTCATTAAGTGGTGGATTCTATTTTTTAAAAAAATCGAATTCATAAATTTTTTTTTAAAAATAAGCTTTGTCAATTTTAAGTCTCTTCAATTTTTTCCTAAAATATAAAGATTGCTTTGATTCTGAGAAAAGTATAAAACGCTTTTCAATAATCATTAGGAGGTTCTATTTTTTAATGGATTTAAGGAAATAAGAAATTTGGAATGAGTTTCGAATGAAATTAATTTTCGCAGAACCCTACTAGTAAATTATTTTCTTTTGGCATATCTGGCATATCTAACAGCTTATCGGAAAGATTCATAATTAAAGATTTTCTGAAAGATATTTTTTTATTTTTTATTAGAATTTGATATTTGTCTTGTGGTACTAATGTAAATCTTCTAAATCCTATTTTTTTAAATTAATATTGATTCCATTGAGATTTGACTTATTCACTCATCTATATTTTGTATATCTTTTATGAATTTAGAAATCTCAGGGGAGATAAAATCTCTTGCCCATTCATGCATAATATGCTGATGATCTTCATAAATATCAATCCCATCTAAAGTAAAACTACATAAACTTTTAGGACAGACAATTTTATAAGTGTCAAAAAGATATATATTCTCATGAAAACGTGATAAATAATTCAATTTTTCAAATAGATGATTATATAAACCTTTCTCTTTTTCAATAAAAAATTTACTTTGAATTTGGCAGTTTATTTTTGATAGAGAATTGAACCACTGTTTGTCAAAGGTAGAGCATCTTGGATTCCTATGTTGTTTTACCCATTCGGGAGTAGGAGTTTGAATAATGACTTTTGCACCTTTTTTTTGTAAAAATTGTGCAAGATTTACTACTGCCAAACCCCAACTATTGAAGGAATTTTCTTGTGAATCAAAAGAACCATCTTCATTGATAAATTTAAATTCTGAAGGCGGATATGCATAATATACTCCCCCAAAATGATATGGCATTCGCATCGCTAAAAAGACTATATCGCCTTCTTTTATTTGCCTGTAAAGTATTTTTTCTACAAATTTCATATCATCTAAACTCTTTAGATCACGCTCTTTATGTGACTTATGATATTTTCTAACTACGGGAAATGCAGTGGCACCTACTGAAAATAATTTCAAATTCATACCTAGAGAATTTGCCGTTTTTTCTCCTGCAAGAGCTAAAGAATTTGCATGACTATCGCCAATTATCCATATAGTTTGTTGACTTTTATTATTAATGAAATAACAGTATGTATTGTTAGATAGATTTTCTAGACATTTTTCACCTCGCTTAAAGGATGGCTTTGCAAGTTGAATTCTATTGCCAGTATATATTTTGCCTTTAAGAGGTTCTATAAGTGCAACTAGACCGCTTGAAAGCAAAACTATCACACCTCCTCCAAAAAGAATTGTTTTCCACCTTTTTTCAAACCAAGATTTCTTTCTTAAAGGTGCTTCAATCCATCGATAAGAACAAATTGCCAAACCAAATATTAAGACTAATTGAAAAGGTACTGACCACCAATGAATTCCTATTGTCCAACGACTAATAGAGAGTACACCCCAGTGCCAAAGGTATAGTGAATAAGAGATCAACCCTATATAAACGACTTTGGGATTAGCGAAAAATTTGAATGCTAATTTATTTTTTTTTAATGAAGCTATCAGAAGCAAGGTGAGAGCAACCACTGAAACAGTAGATACTACTGCCCAAGACATCGGCAAATACATTATTCCTATTACTAAAGACAATACAAAAATTGGGGATATCTTCTCAAAGAATTGTTCAATAGATCTTATTTTTTGTAATCCAATAAAGAGCAAACATCCTGATGCAATTTCCCAAAACCTTGTTGGCATAAGGAAATATGCCGCTGATTGATTAGATGGATAGAGATACAGAAATCCAATCAAAGATGCAATAGTTAACATCCCTACTATTAGAAATAAATTACGAGTACCATTTTTGCATTGGCGGCCAAATCCAGAAAACCAAATAAGAAGTGGAAATATGATATAAAATTGTTCTTCAACTCCAAGAGACCAAGTATGCGTAAATACATTAAGTTGCGATGATTGGGCAAAGTAATCTGTTGTTTTGTCGAAGAGATAAAGATTTGATAGTCCAAACAAAGAAGTCAGACCGGTCCATAAAGATTCATAAGGATTTGCTTGAAACAAGCAGATTAAAAAACTATTGATTAGAACAAAAAATGAAAGCGCAGGTACTAATCTCTTGATTCTTCGTTCGTAAAATCCACTAATAAAATCCCTGAAGTTTTCACTAGGTCTTTGATAAAGAGATGAAGTTATTACAAATCCTGAGATAACAAAAAACACATCTACACCAAGGTAACCTCCAGGTAGAATGTCTTTGTTAAAGTGATTTATGATGACAGCGACTACAGCAAATGCTCGGAGACCATCAATTTCAGGACGGTAGCGATTACTTATAGATAGTTTATTTTTTTTGATATTGACGGACATTAAAACATGCCAATAATTTTACAAGTTTATTGGATAACCTCATAAATTCTCAATAGTTTGTGACTTTGTATCTCATTTTTTAAATCCTATCAATTCTTTTATAACCATACCAATCAGGATCATTAGTTTCTTCAATTAAATTATTCTCTTTAGTTAATACTATTTCCCAATTATCTATTGAATGTATGAGTTTAGAATCATCACAACTAATTATCATTTCTAGAGAAGCAAGATCATCTTTATGCTTTTTTTTACAGCCAATCAGCCATTTAGATTTTGCTATATTTTTTGCCTCTAACTTAGTTGAAGCTATAACCAATCCAAACTCATGTTTTTCCTGCATAGAACTTGGACTATAGCCTCCTATATTGACAAACCATAGATATTTTTTTGCCTTATTTTTTTTTTCTAATTGTTTTTTATCTATTTTATCTTTTTCAAAATTTCTTAAATTAATCTTATAGCCATCTATATATCTTATTTTTTTATAGCTATCAATATGCAAACCTTTTGGAGATCCAAACCAATCCTTTCTTAAAGTATCGTATGTATCTTCAATTTTAGATCCAACGACCCATCTAACATCATGAAGTTCAATATTAGCTTTTTTTGCTCTTCCCCCAAGTACTACTAAATAAATAAAAATATTTTCTAATTTTTTCACTTTTAATAAATAAAGTTTATTATTTTGTATCTAATTAAAATTATAAAAATTTAGCTTTTAGATAATTTTACAAATTCAGAGATTCTGTTAATTAAA
This sequence comes from Prochlorococcus sp. AG-424-P23, assembly GCA_003210135.1. Taxonomy (GTDB): domain Bacteria; phylum Cyanobacteriota; class Cyanobacteriia; order PCC-6307; family Cyanobiaceae; genus Prochlorococcus_A. The sequence goes on from QCNK01000011.1 coordinate 11,304, forward strand.
CCAACCTTTTTTCTTTTCTTTAACTTTTGGTGAAGTCTGAATCTTAGGCTCTTCGTCTACTCTACCTTTGATAATCATTAAGGGAACTATTGCCCATAGAGCTAAAAATAATATCCAGAATAGGTAAATGTTCATGCAATTAAAAATCAATAAAATCATAATAAAATTAATTAAATATGATTCGTCAGTTTCTTTTTAAAGTACTAATTTAGATGTATAATCAAATACTTATTTCTAATGAAAGCTGTATAAAATTTCTAATAAATTTTATACAAATGGTGAGATTGCCTTAAGAAATTTTAAAAAGTAAAAATTAGAAATTTTATCCGGTAATTAAAATAATCGCACTCATCAAAACCACTGCTTTGCTTCAGGATTTGTAGAGTGCATATGTATAATGGCACGATAAAATTTCATTCGTGAATCTTTTTAAACATACTTTTGCATATCTCAATTAAAAAATTTAATAGATAAATGAAAAAATGTGATTTATGTTATAAGCCAGGCAAAACTCATTACAGAGTTAAATCCATAATTCATACGAACTGGATTTTTTGTTGTAAAGAATGTTGGAATCTACTTTCTACACAAAGAAATTATTCCTATGGAGGAACTAGAAAGTCAAAATAAATTAATTTTATTAGAAAAAATTTTTAAATTTCTAAAAAAAATCATTAATTTCTTTTTTTATAGATTTATATTCTAAATTAATTTCTTTAATAAATTTATCTACTTCTTTTTTAGTATTCTTATATTCATTAATTTTTTGTTTGGTTTTCTCATAGAAAATGGATTCAAATTTTCCTGGATTTACCTCCTCAATCCAATATCCTGCTAAACAATACATTTGATTTGGAACAACAGTAATGATAAATAATTTTTTGGAATTTTTATATTGATCAATTATCTTATTAGCGAAAGTACCTTTAGTTTTGTTAGTCCCAAAAAGATTAATATCTTTTGCTAAAGACTTAAAATTCTTCGATAAATTCTTACTTTTTTCTAATGTATTTCTAGAAATTATTTTTTCTAGAGAATAACAATAATCGAAAAAATTAGTATTTTCTTTTTTTGAAGGATATATAGTTATGAGTGAACTTAAAAGTAACAAAGAAGTTAAAAGAAATTTTTTTAACATTTATTTTAATTAGATTTATCATTTCATAAATATAAAAAGACAATTCTTAAATTACTATTAATTACCTTAATAAGATTCACATTAATTAAAATAATTTCTATTAATTTAGCTAAAACTATTTAAGAAAAATTTAAAAGTATTTCGGACCAATAAAATATTTATTAAATGCATAAAATTTATTTCTTATAATAAGATTATGAAAAATTCTTTTTTAAAAAATAAAAGTATCAAATTTTTTTTAGATTTTTTTTCGAGAGTATCAATTTCAGCAATATTTATCTCAGCTGTACCAAGCAAAATAAATGATTTCGAAAAAACAGTTGAATTTATTTCTTCAAAAGGTATTCCTGAACCAATATCATCTGTCCTTCTAGTGGGAGCCATTATATGTCTTATCTTGGGTTCGGGGTTTTTTATATTTGGAGAAAATCAAAAAATTGGTTCTGTTTTTTTATTACTGTTTCTTATTCCTACAACAATAATTTTTCATATATTCCCTTTTCATCAAAGAGCAGTATTTATGAATCTAGGATTAATAGGGGGATTAATTATTGCTGGGATAAGGGAACTAAAATAAATAAATTAATTAAAGAAATTTGAATTTTTTTATTTTTTCTTTCTTAATTCTGGGAAGCAATTCGCAATATGAATTAATTCATAAACCTCTTTGCTATCGTATTTTTTATTAGGAATTCCACTTCCTATCTCTATCCCTCTCTCTTTCATTTTCTTTAATATCAATTCTTGTCTTTGCATACTTGACATAGACTTAAATCTTTTAATTCTTTCTTTTTTATTCATTAGATCTTAATTTGATTAAGCTTTTTTGTTAAGGATATATCAATTAGCGATTCATTAAATAAGTAAGAAAGCCAGTAAAAGTAAGTAATTTGAATCCAATAAAGAAAGGTAAATATTTTTTGACCTTTTTGCCAACTGGCAACAATTTGTTTAATGAATTGATCATGATTTAACTTAAAATCTAATTTTTTCGAACATCCTAACGAATTTTTTTTTAAATTATTCTATTTCGATTTGGGATTAATCTTTATGGGATTAGCAAAGTTACTCGCCTTTTTATAGTGATAATTCTTTTTAGGTAGTTCTTTTGTGGTTTTAATTTATTTTTTTATAAAATAAATAGATCATAATAAAGAATACCCAGTAGCTATTTTTTTTGAAAAGAATTTGCTTCTTTTTACTTAAATCATTTGATTCTCAGGTAAAAATAAAAACTTTAGACAGACTAACTCCTATATCTAAAGCTAATAAAGCTATTAGTAACTTACTCATTTTTTCGAACTCTCAACTATTTTTTTGTAAAGTTCTTCAGAAATAGGTTGCATAACATTTTAAAAATTAAATTAAATATAAATTAGATATTTTAAAGTTAATTCTTCGTTACTAAATATACGAATACATGAATTTTTAAATAGGAAAAAAATATCTTCATAATAAGTTTTTCTTATAACGTATTAATTAATACTGAGTTAAAAAACTTCAATATATTTCCTAATTTTTAAAAAAGAAATTATAAATCTTATTTCAAATAAATAGATCCTCTATAAGTAAGCTTTAGAACCTTTTCTTCTTGTTTTTTACAATATACGAATGACTTTCCATTGAAATACATGTTTACCATGATGCAGCTCCTGAACTTGCTCAAGTCCCCGTCCTATGGCTTGAGTCGTACTGCGGTCTATCAGATGGTAGATCGGACGATTATGTAGTATTCACTACAATCTATTTATAAAGTATTTATACTTAACTGTCAACAATTAATAGAAACTAAACTTCAATTTAAAATTAGATTCTGCTCTCAGAAACTCCCTAAAAAGAATATAGAACATATAACTACGAGTAACTCCCATAAAAACTGAAACAAATGCTAGAACTAAGCAAATAGGACAATGCAGGAGTCCCATTAGCTATTTTCCAATAAAAATTTTAATTCAGCCTCTGCATTGAGAATTTCAATTCTTCTCTTAACTAGTTTAAAAAATTTAATTATTTTTTTCAAAATCAACCTTCGTTAGGCATCAACAATAATATTATTTTAAGAATGAATATATCAATGAGCAAAAATACTGAATCCATTGATATAACTAAAGTTTTGTAACATGTATATACAAAGAACTGCGCCAACTTATGCGCAAATACTCTTGGTTAATTAACCAATAAAGGCTAATTCAGAATCAAATATAATAATTGGTGATCTAGATAACTTGCAGAGCTATTATTCTTTTGCTGAAAAAAATAGAGTAGGCTAGAGTTTAATACTTCTCGAGGCTTTAGTCCACTTCCTAAAGCCTGAGAGTGCAAATTTTTCTTAACTAATATGCAACTAAGCTTTATAAGATAAATATCTTGATTGCTTAATAAATGTATTCTGCATATTGATATTACAAAATTGATGAGTTCATTTAAATTAGTTACTAAATGCTCGTGGAGAAAGCTTTAGTCAATTTCTTTTACTTTTTACTAATAAGATCAGCCGAATCTCATTATGGAGAATCATTTGTATCTTTAGAAGTTCCATCTAATTCAATCAAAAGTTTTTTTTAGGTTTAATTATTTAAATTCATAGCTTTCTGAACATTGAATAACTAATTTGAATAAAGTTGGTTAATTATCTCTATTGCAAATAAAGATAAGGTTGTTAATCTTGCACTTAAAGAAGAAACTTAATTTCTTAAACTGATGAAATTTGATCATTCAAACGAAGATGATGGCCTCATGTCAATAGAAGATTTAAGGGCTCTACGTCTTCAAAAAAAGAAAATTGAAAGTGATAAGAAAGCAAGGAAGTATATCCTGGATATAAATCAAAGATATAGAAAAATGAGTGCCCGCAAAAGTAATAACTTTTTAAGGAATATGAACCCTTTTAAAAAGGCCGCATAAATTGTTAATCTCTATTTTGTTAATTTTTTAACTTTGCAACTTTCAGAGTAAGATTTTAATGGTGTTTCTTTGGAAGAGTTTCACCAAGAGGGGTCAATTTTTGGCCCCTTCTTTGCGGAGATATTTTTTTAATTGAAACTCGTTATAAAATAAAAATAATACTTCCTATAAGGTAAAAGTGATGTAAATCTTTTGTTTAAAGTTTTTTATTACCACTTTATGAAAACTCTATATCTTCAATTAATGAATCTCATTACAAAAGAAAAGCTTTAGCCAATGAACAATATCATATATCTAAATTTATAAACTTTTTTTCAACAATTATAAATTTTTTCATTTGCGATTTTTAATGAGTTCACCTACAAGTTGGCAATTTTACAAAGAAGTTGAAACTAAAACTCTATGGGTCAATATTTGTACCCAAAATTTAGAAGGAGTAGCTATTTCGATCAATAAATGGTGGAAGACGAGATTTCCAGCATACAAAATCAGAATAGTTTCTAAAAAAGAATTTGAACAAGTAAAAATGCAAGCTAAGAAAAAGGAGCAATAAAATTATTCTTTGGTAAATATTGATGCTGAATATTTAAATTTTGCAGCTATTATAAAATCAATAAATTAAGGAACAGAACAAATGAACTCTGCATTTACAAAAGTCTCAAATTTGAAAGTTAACAGGGCTTCTAAAATAGCTATTACTCTCGCATCATCAACTTTCTTCTTATATGCCTTGGGTCAAGCACCAATTTTTAAAAATATTCTTGCAGGTGCCTTCTCTTGCTCTGGCTAAATAAATACTGTTTTTTTAGAGAAGCTAAAAAGCTAAAATAGACTGTGATTGACAGTCGATCTAAACTTAGAGGAATAAACCCCTCTTTTTTAATGATTAGTAGATTTATTTATGAAAAGATAATTACTCTTCTTATTTCTCTTTTCAGCTGATGATTATTTCCCCGCACCTATTAATTGATGCTCTGATATTAAGCGCTGCCCTTACGATAACTTTGGTATTAAGAGCAAAAGGTAATGCTGCCAGAATAGAAAAAGAAAATAAATGATTACTAAAGAAGAAGAAAAAGAATTTAAAAAACCTCAATTATATAGATTTTGGAACTTTCTTATTTATGGAAGTTCAATAGCTATTGGAGTTTTCTTAGTTTATTTATATTCTGCTTATGTCTTTATAAATAAATGACTTACATGTACGGCATAGCGATTACTTATGGGGTTGTGAGTCTTTTATTGCTTGGTGGGTTTGCATACTTTACTTTTAAAATGAAACGCTAATTTTAATTTCCTCTTCAAGTCTTATGCACCTCACTTTCCACAAGGTCGATGAAGTGCTTTTGAGTCCTTTATAATTTCTACTCCTATTGAATGGGTAAAGAAAGTCGTGACAACCACAAAGCACTAATACTCGGGTAATAATACTCTATGAATTTCTAATTAAAAGGAAGATAATTAAGGAGTAGAGATAAAGGAGGTTTCATGAAATTAACTACTCCATTCGCCGCTCTAAGAAATGCAACTGCAGATATGTGGAGAATGCATGATTTCAATTATCAATTGCCCCAAAAAGAATTAAAAAAATATTGGGATCAAGAATGCACAGCGCATCCTGCGAATAGTCATTGCAAACTTTATTGTGATTAATATTTGATCTTTTTTAAGTATTCTTACGCTTGATTTTTTTATTCGATCCGTACTAAAGATTTGTTAGTAAAAAAGGAGGAAAAGTAGATGACTAATTTAAGTTTAGAGATTATTTTTTGGGCAATCTTAATTGCATATCTTGGATTAAGGTTCAATCAAACTTGGAATGGCTACAAAAAACAATACTAATAGGAGGGCAAAATGAAACTGCAAACCCAATTCACAGTTCCAAAAAAAGATTTGCGAGATATTGATTACTTCATGAAAATGCAAACTTTAGAAAAAACTCGAAAGCAAGGTTGTATAGATTATCCATCTGAGGAAGATTGTATAGTTTGTTGCAACTAAGCATCAATAAATAATTATTTTTTTGCAAATAAATTCGAATCGTATTTATTAATTCACTAGCAGAGAGGTTTCATTATGGAATTAAAATTCTGCCATACAACTATTTTTAGAGAAACTCCCAAAGTAACTTTTTTTGATGCTGGCATAGAGTCAACTAATGGTTGTGATGTAGTAATACATACAGGAGAGGCTATATCCCCTCCAGATGAATTTGAGTATGAGCAGTACTACGTGCACAATCATCAAATCGATCATAATTTAGTTATTACTGGTGAGCGGAAATTTATTTTGATAAATCCAACTTGGGACGAACCCCATCATGTGATTTATCTAAAAAGATCTATGGGAGCACTTAAAATTCCTATTGGGACTTATCACAGGTCAATCTCGGGAAAAGAAGGGAGCATTGTTTTAAATCAACCTATCAGAGATAAATTTTTTGATCCAAAAAAAGAATTTGCTCCTCAAAAACTAAACAAATTAAGCCTAATTATGGCTAGAAAAAGTCCTCCCGTTTATTGGATTTGGGAAAATGATCAAATTAAAAGATTAATGTTTAATCCCTTAGTTAAAAAAACTAAAACTTCAAATTGATATAAAACTCAAACTCACTATGAATGACAAATTTAAATGTGATTTCGAACAAGAAAGAAGTAACGAGGTCGAATTAGTTGCTAGTAATCTAGAAGCAATTTTAAAATCTAGTACTTATAAACTTGCTCACGAAGATATTGACTTATTGAATACTGATGAGATGCGAGGGGTGAGAATGCTCCTTGAAATCACAAAGCCAGAACAGGTTATTGAAAAAGAAAATATAATTTCAACTGTTATTGTTTTTGGAGGAGTCCACATATCAGAAGAAATTACATCCAAAAGAAGGCTTGATGATGCAGAAAAACTTCTTTCAATTAATCCTAAATCTAAATCTTCAAAGATAAATATTGAGAGACTAAAAAATCTACACTCTCTCTCACATTATTATTCTTCAGCAAGAGAATTATCTAAATTAATCTCGCTAGATAGCAAAACAAAAAATCCTCATTCCCATGTAATAGTTACTGGAGGCGGACCAGGGATTATGGAAGCAGCTAACAGAGGAGCATTTGATGCTGGATGTAAATCGATTGGATTAAATGTAAGCCTACCCAATGAGCAACACCCTAATTCTTTTATCACTCCAGGATTATGTTTTAAATTTAATTATTTTGCCATGAGGAAATTTCATTTTGTCATGAGATCTGCTGCTGCAGTTTTTTTTCCTGGAGGATTTGGAACTCTTGATGAATTATTTGAATTATTAACATTAAGACAGACAGGGATGAAAAAGAACATTCCAATAATTTTATTTGGCAGAAGCTACTGGGAAAAGGTAATTAATTTTCAATTCTTATCTGATATGGGTTTGATTGGAGAAAATGATTTGTCTATTTTTCAATACGCTGATACAGCAAAAGAAGCATGGGAAATCATCAAATCATCAAAAGTCTCAGCTTAAAAGTTCTAAATCTATAATGGCCTAATAACAAAGAACACTATCGGCTTTTATTGACTCATCAACAAGTACATCTGGCATTGCAAACTCTGCATTATATCCCGCTAAAAGCGTTTCATCATAACCTCTTGATTTAGCTGAAAGTCCTGACACATATATCCTAACTTTTGAATTCCTTAAATTTTCAAGATGTTCGTATAAATCTCCGGTACCTGTACCAACTATTTCACCAGCTTTTTTACAACTTAGTAAATTTACTCCATCCCCCGCAAGAAAAAGAGTTACTTTATGATCATTTTTCTCTGCTTCGAGAGCAACTAATAAACCTAAAGTTACTTTATTTTTGGATTCTAAACCGCTATGAATGTGAATAAGTACAGTGTTGTCTGTAATAATAGACATTTAATCCTCCCTAGATTTACTATTTTTAATCCTAAAAAAAGCATATTTTCAGTGACTTTTTTTATGAAATGCTTACTATTTAATCCTAAATTCAAAAATTTTAAAAAGATTAATCATCTTCAAAAAATTTGCAATTAGCTCCTTCTCACCCAATCAGGAGATCCACCAAACCAGTCAGCAAGATCATCATTTTGGGGATCAAAATGGTTTTCAGTTTCTAAACCATCAAGCCCAAGATTTTGGATTAATCCATTTATGCCATCTGAATTTTGTTTACCATATCTCCTCAAACTGTTAGCTTTCTTTAGCCATGTCCATATAGTTGAATTATGTTTTGAAAACTTTTCTACATAAATTCTTTCCTCCAACGAAACAGGTTCATCAATTGAAATTCTCTTAACGATATCCTTAATTTTTAAACGAGTCTTGTTTGTTAGAAACATAATTCATAAAAGAAGTTAATGATTTATAGAAGTTTTTTTTATGAATGTCTTGTCAATCTTTATTTCAAGAAAAAGTATTTTTTAGGTGGTTTTCAAGGACAAAAATATTCATTTAAAAACAGTCACGTTTAATTGGTAATAACGAATACTTAATTAGATTTATATAACTTATATAAAAACAACTTCTATATAAGTTTCTTTAGTTAATTTAAACTTTATTTATAAAAAAGAATTAAGAAAATTTAATTTGACTATTGATCTAACATAGACAGATATACTCTTCTTTTCTATTGAGAAAAATTTTTAAATTAAGAACTTATGAAAGGTCAATGGATAAATATTTATAGTGGCGATTTACCTCTTAGATCATGGTGGGTAGATTCAAGTAATGAATGTGAATATGTATCCATAGTTTTACCAGAAGTATTTGGAATAAATAATTGGATAAGAAGTTTTTCTGAAAAATTAGCTAAAAAAAATGTACCAGTATTAGCATTACCTCTTTATGGGAGAACGGCTCCAAAATTAGATTTAGGATATGACGAAGAAGACTTAAAATTAGGGAGGCAGCATAAAAATTTGACCACTTCAAAAAATATTATTAAAGATGTTTCTACAGCAATAAATTGGGTTAAAGAAAAATACCCAAAAAAGAAAATCTCAATTATTGGATTTTGTTTTGGGGGGTATGCAGCACTTATTGCTTCTTCATTAAAGGGAATAGAAAGTACATTTTGTTTCTATGGAGCAGGGGTTATAACACCAGGACCCGATAATAATTTTGCACCCATAGATCTAATTGAAAAGGTTTCAGGAAAATTAAATTTTATTTGCGGTTCTTCAGATGATTTAATTCCTTTACAAGATAGATTAGAAATAAAAAAAAGATTTAAAAAAGTAGATCCATTAGAGGAGAAATTTATTTATATTGAAGTTGAGGGAGCTGATCATGGCTTTATGTGCGAGGAAAGAGAATCCTTCGATAAAGATGCATCATTAATTGGTTGGAATTTATTGATGAAAGAATTCAATTAAAAAAATTATTTCGAAGGATTTTTATTAGTTTCAGCGTTAATAAGTTAAACACCTTAAATACTTTTTATGAAAAAATTTCCACTTTTAATTTTGTTACTAACCTTTTTTATTGCATTACCTTCTTATGCAAATCAAGCCAATGAGAAAAACAAGTTTGTAAAAATGCGTAAGCGTTTTGAAAAGATTGATAAAAATAGTGATGGACTTCTTTCCAAAGAGGAAATGATTGAAGCTCACCGCAATCATATAGATAAACTATTTCTTAAATTTGATAAAAATGGTGATAAAAAATTATCAAAAAAAGAATTACGTGCAGTAAAACAAGAAATGAAAAAAAAGATTGATAAAGTAAGAAATGAAGGTAAGTAGATAATGTCTGAGGACCTCAATTCTTATATGCTTAAAACAGCAGAAGGTGATAAGGATTCTTTCCGATATATTGCAAATGCTTTGGGATACAAAATGCATGCAACAGTAATTAAAATTTTGGGCTCATCACATTTTGAAGATGCAGATGATATCGTACAAATTTCTTTAATTAAAGTTTGGCAATCAGCTCCTCGCTGGGAAAACAAAGGTAGTGTCGAAGGATATGTTTACAAAATCGTTTTTTCAACTTGTATGGATTTTATTAGAAAATACAAGCGTGCTGATGAATTTAAAGATAATTATTTCAACCTAGAAATTACAAACAACAACGACAGGAACTATGAATTAAGAAAAATGATCTTTAAAAATATTGAAAAACTTCCTAAAGATCAACAAGAAGCAATTCTGCTACATTATTTTTCTGGATATAAACAGAAAGAAGTTGCTGATCTTATTAAAAAAAGCAGCAAGGCAACTGAAAGCCTTATTATTCGTGCTCGCAAAAAGCTAAAAAATATTTTACCAAAGGATATTTTGGAGGAATTACTTCATGTCTAAATTAAAAGAGGAACGTCTCAATCAAATGATTGAGAATGCACTTTCTTATAAACAAGAAGTAAAAACTCTTAATAAGAATTCTTTCTTTAGAAAAATTAAAGTCTTCATTTTTAAACCAAAAGTTTATGGATTCACTTTTGCCTCGTTTGTTATTTCTTACGTTTTTATTCCTCAAATTTTAATATCAAGAAATTTTGTTGATGTTGATGAAATTAATGATTTTGTGACTTATGAGATTATTGAGGATTTGTAGTCTAATTTTTATAAGTAAGATTTCTAATGGGATAGCAAAACACTCTTTTTTTTCTTTCTTGTTATTCTGTTTCTTCTTTAACTTCAATTGCGTTTAACTCTTCCGCTTTTACTTCCACTACTTTTACCTTTGGCTTTTCCTTTTTAGCTTCAAGTACTTTTAATGTTATAGATTCAAACTTAGCTTTTATAAAATTTACTATGAAGATTAATATTGGAACATGAGCTAGACCGCCAATTATCACTTTAGTTTCTGAATAATACATTTGTAAGTTTATGAGAACTGAAATATTTAAGCATAAATCTAATTTTTAAATTGCTTTTATTAAGCCAATAAACATAAATAATTATTTCTTGATTCGTAGATCAATAATCTTGCTATTAATTATGTAGAGACTTTTTTATCAAATGCCATTAGACATATTTCTAATGAACATGTGTGTTGTCGTTATAGCTTTGCTTATTAGAAGAGAAATCAAACTTAAAAAAGCAAGATAGATTATGAAGACACAAATTTTTAAAGAGCAATACATTCCAAATTTCCATGCTATTACTCTTTTACTAATGCTGCTTCTATGTCTGTGGTTACCTCTAGCACTAAGATTCTTATTAATTATTTAATTGTAGTTTCCCTCTAAATCATTGCTATGACTGATATAAATTACTGGCTAATGAAAAGTGAGCGCTTCTAGCTATTACTGGGATCTCAAGGAATCGTAATTTTTTACCCAAACTTTACCCAAACTTTTTGTTGATTCACAGTCGATCTAAAATATTGGCAAATGGCGATTAAATATTAAGAAAATGCCAACTAGAGAAAAACTTGAAGGAAAACAAATTAATAAACGGCTGCTTAAGCATTGCCTATGCATAGTTGTCGGTACTTTAGATTAAAGCTAAGAATTTTTTTGTAATAATCTAATGCCAGATATTACAGAGATTATCGATGCAAAACCAAGAAATATCGAATAAAAAGGCTGCAAATTAATAATGCCAAAATTACCTGTATGCCATTTGATCAACCAAAAAGCATCAACTCCTAATGGTTGAAGAAAACAATAGATAGTCCCAGATATAATAGTAATTAATAAAGGTATTGAAGAAATTGCAGCTACTTTTCTATGTGTTTTCCCTTTGCTAAGTTAAATTTTTGCATTTACATTCTTAGGTACTTATGTAATTCTTTTTCGTCCTCACATGGAAGCCATTTCTCTTGGTTCTTATGTGTTCCTTTACAACCAAGTTCTAATGATTTTTTTAAAGCATCTTGCTCAGAAGAATATGTTCCTTTCATATGAGCATGTGAATACGAATTGAAATAAAGAGATATAAAAATGAATAAAGTAAGAATTTTTATCTTTCTAAAAACAAAAGTCATTATTAATTAAAATTAGTATTTTTGTTAGGGTGAAATTTTGTCGAATATTTTTGTTTTACCACTATTACTAAATGAAACTACTTTGTAATTTTCATAATTATGCGAGTGTGATTCGTGAGAATGCATTTCCATTCCAGGCGAACCAAGAGGCATTCCAGGGACTGCTATACCAGAGATATTTGGTTTTTCTATAAAAAGTTTGGTGATTGATTCAATCGGCACATGTCCTTCAATTGTGTAGGTTCCTATTTTTGCAGAGTGGCAGGACCTTAAATTATTGGGAATTTTATATTGGTTTTTAATTCCCGAAACATCTTCAAGAATGTTATCAACAACTTCTAATCCATTTTGGCGTAAATGATTTACCCATTTCTTACAACAACCGCATGATGCTGATCTATAAGAAACGACTTTAGGTATATCTATATTATCTTGAGTTTTAGCACTACTCTTTTCGACATTAACTATATTTACCATGAGAAATCCAGAAAATAAAAGAGTCTTTAGTAAATTCTTCTTAAAGAATGATTTCTTCAATGCCATCTCAGTAAGGAATTCTTATTTTCAAAATTATTAATAAGATAAATGAAATTTTATAAAATTGTTATTTAATCAAAATCAAAGCACTCATAATTGCCATTAAAAGATTTTCAATAAAACTAATAATTCCTAAAGGAATTTTTGTATATCCTCCAACGCATGCACAATTTAATTTTAATTTATCTAAATAAACAGCTTTAAATACTGATGCCATTCCAAAAATTCCTAGTATTAAAGCAATTAAAATAATTGAAGAGGGTGGTGCAGAAAGTAAAAAACATAAGCCAATTAATAATTCGCAAAAAGGATAGATATAAATCCAATTTTTAAATCGAGAAGTAATTAAATCATATTTTTTATAACTCAAACCAAAAGCTTCAATATCCATAAGCTTCAGCATCGCTAAAAGACATATTGATATGCCCATAAAAACTTGGAAGCTTTTAATCAAAGTAATAGTTATGAGAAATGAAGTACCAAATACTGCAACCAATGGTGTAAAAGACTTAAATTGCATTTTTTTAACTTTTAAGAACAGAGTCACAAATACTAGATGGATTTGCCTGCTTAACTATTCTTAGCTTTTTGATAAGAGTGTCTCGATCTATTTGATGTTTTAAATATTTAATACAAAGATTCTTTTCCCTATTTAAATAAGCTTCTGTTCTTAAACTGCTAGCAATAGAAAATAAATTAATAGCAATAATCGCTAATAAAATGCTCATTGGGTATTTTTTGATAAAAGGAAGAACTTTATTTTTCATTATTTATACTCTTTATTTTAATCTAAATAGCATAGCAATATTTTAAATTTCGCAGCCGCGATATGAAGGGTTCTCTTCACACTTCAGTTTCCAATGAATTACTTTAATATTTGCTCCGTTATCTATATCGTGAATAGTCCTAAAGTATTTAGGAATGATTGTATAAGGAACTCTTTTATTCATTATTCCTCCTACTTTCTACACTTATGTTCTAACTACTAACGCATATCATTTATGAGTATCAGCATGTACGGTTTAAGGAAAAATAAAGTACGGGTAGAGGACCAAATTTTGAGACTGTTATTTAATTACCAGTCCTAGGATTAATACATGGTTGTCATGAGGTAGTTGCAAGCATATAACTGAAGCCAACCATAAATTATTTGAGATAAAGTCGAGAGAGAGAGATCACTCATCAATCAGTAAATAGATGATTGACAGTGGATATAAAATAAGGGGCAATTAGCTCCTTTATTTATGAAGTTAAAAAATATTTTAAAAACTACTGGGGCACTTCATCTTTTATTGGGATTATTAATTATTTTCCTACTGATTTTTTCTGTGGAAACTATTGCAGGCAAAGCTTCAACTGAAACATTGCTTCTTGTTAGAGGTACTGCAGATGTTGTAGCAGCTAGTAATTTAGGAATTGGTTGTTTATTGATTATTTGTAGTTCCATAAGAGATAAAGCCTCTTTAAGAAAAGTTTTATCAGGTGAATTAGCTTTGATGTTTTGTTTTTTAGCAGTAGCTCTATTCAATACTTTTAACGCTGGGACAATTGTTGATGGAGGACCTCCTCCGCCTTTTTGGATTATTTTAATAGTGAATCCTCTTTTATGTATTTATGGATTAGTTAACAATAAAAATTGAAACTCCAACTCCTCCCACCACTTTTCAAACTATTCAATAGAAGCAGTTTCTTTGCATCACTGAATCAAAATACCTGCCCTGTATTAGATGCTGAAGCAATGAAAAAACAAGAACAGAAAGAAGCTATTGATAAGTTATATCCATAAAATTTAAACAGAAATTTCTTAGGTCATATTTAAAGATGTAGAACTATCGTATGTACCCCACACCACCCATCACTTTCCTAAATAGATTATTTGATGGATAATAAATTTATACACAAAAAAGTTTGGATAATACGTCCTCCAAGCTAAAAAAATTGCCGAGATCCCTTGATATGACTGAAGAAAAGTTTTGGCTTATGAAAAGTGAGCCTGATGCTTATAGCATAGATAATTTAAAAAATGATGGTGTCACTTTATGGGATGGAATAAGGAATTATCAAGCTCGAAATTTTATGAGGAAAATGAAAAAAGGAGATAAGGTTTTTTTCTATCATTCGAACTGTAAACCCCCAGGTATTGTTGGACTTATGGAGGTGATAGATCTAGATATTGTTGATCCTACGCAATTTGATAAAAACTCAAAATATTATGATCCAAAATCAAAACCTGAAAATCCAAGATGGGATTGTGTAAAAGTAAAATATTTATCTAAGTCAAATAAGATTTTAAGTTTACCGGAATTAAAATTTTTATTTAGCGAGGATGAGCTAATGGTCGTAAAAAAAGGAAATAGGTTATCTATAGTTCCTATCCAAAATGATGTAGCAAAAATATTGCTAGGAAAAATATAAAAAATTTTTAATCCTTAAAGTTCATTGAAAACATGTTTCCAATATAGAGTCTAGTTAAATCTCTATTTTGGAATCCTTTTTGCATCAAAAATCCTGCAATTGCAGCTTGAAGTATCCTGTATTGATCCCAGTTAGGATGTTCCTCAACAAACTCTTTCATAGCATTTTGAAGATTTTCCTGAAGTTCACATTTGAAGCTAATTACTTCATCTTTCTGATTTAAAACTATTGATTCGTCGGCATGATTTGACACTTGCATATTAAGATAATTTGTTGAAATTTAAATCTACAAGATTCAGTTTTCTTCAAAATTACTAAATCGTCAACAAGTATTATTAAGAGATAATCTCAGGTAGTAGATTAATGAGAATCCAGTCATAAAAGGAGGATTCGTGAAGATTTATTTTAGAAAATAAAATCTTACTAAAATATAAAGAATTATATATGATTGTTAGTTTTCCACATGCTTTAGATAACCAGATATTTTTTAAGTAATTACTGTGGAAAAGTTGTGAAAAATTTTTTTTTGAACGGGGAAATATATTCTAAAATTTCCAATTTTATTTATCTTTTAATCCAATGATTCCCACATCTTTTTTATTTCAAAAAATAAATTCTGAGCTATTGGTATCGGCCAATACATTTCAAAAGATCTTGTTTGTTCTTGACTTTCAAAAACAAACCTTAAACTCCATTCATTTTTTTTTCCTTCTAACTTTATATACCAAGGCAGTTGTTCTAATTCTAAAATGATAGACTCCTCATCCATTAATTCATTGTAAATGTCTAACAGTTGTTCATTAATTCTTAAAAGTAAAAGGTATAGTGAATAAAATTCACTTTCCTGTAACTCAATTGACCAATCATCTACACCAATCAAAAAGCAGAATTTGCCTTTTTTATAATCTCTAAGTAATCTCCATCTTTTTTGGTCTTTTACCAAAGTTAACCAGGAAGCAAATCTGGTTGGTCTTGTTCATCGCTAAGTTCAATAATTGACCTTTGAACTGGTTTAATAGTTGACTCTTCTAGCAGCCCATCAAAATCATCAAAACGTCTTTGTTTAGCTCTGAAAGCAATTCTCACTGTAGTTAAATATCTATTAGTTGATTTTCTAATTAAGCTTTCACCTCTTTTTGCAAGATCATTAGAATCAATTCCCGTATTATTTGATATGTTCATTAAAAATTTTTTATTATATTATGTATTTTACAGTTTATTGGATCGATTCAAAACATAAATTACAAAAAACTTAATTGATTATAAATTCATATGGAAGAAATTTTATCAGGAACTCTTGCTCTTGATCTAGGAAATACAAATACTGTATTAGCTTTTCAAGATCAAAAAGATATAAAAACTACTTTAGTTGAAATACCGAATATCACATCATCTCCTGGAGTTATCCCTACAGCAGTTTGGTACGATGAGTCCTCAAAAATAATAAAAATTGGTGTTAGTGCTTTAAAGATGAAAAATAGCTCAAACTCCGATTTATATTTTCATTCGAATTTTAAAAGATTAATTGGAAATCCCATTGAAAAAACTAATCAAAAAAATATTTTAAACCCTAAGGAATGTGGCGAAAAATTTTTTAAATTTTTGTGGGCAAACATTCCTAAAGAATATGAAATCAAGAGGCTTATTTTAACTGCTCCTATTGATACATACAAGGGTTATAGAGAATGGCTAGTTGAACTTTGCGGTGAAATATCTGTAGATGAAATAGCTCTAGTTGATGAACCTACCGCTGCAAGTTTAGGAATTGAAATACCATTTGGCTCAAAAATTATGACATTAGATATTGGAGGAAGCACAATAGATATGAATATTGTAAAAATAGAGGGAGGGGAAGGTAAATCAGGTCCCATAGCTGAATTATTGAAATTTAATGGAAATGATGTAAGCTCAATCTCAAAACAAAAGATAAGGTGTGCTGAAATAATCAGTAAAAGTGGCTCCAAAATTGGTGGTAAAGATATTGATCAATGGATCGTTAATTTTTTTATACCTGATAATAAATATGCAATTAATCTTTTAAAGGCAGAAGAAATTAAATGTAAATTGAGTTCACCTATAATTGATTATGAAAAAAAATATCCAATAAAATTTTTAAATGAAAGATGTCAAGAAAAAGAATTTTTTCTAAGTAAAGAAATATTTGAGAAAATAATTATTGAGAATAATCTTCTTAATCATCTAAATTCCTTACTTAAAGATTTATTAAATGGAGCTAGAGGTAAATATTGTACGGTAAATGATTTAAGTGCAATCATTTTAGTTGGAGGAGGGACTCAAATCCCATTAATTAGAGAATGGATAATAAAAAAGATTCCAGAAATTCAAATAAAGTCTCCACCCCCTATTGAATCAATAGCTTTAGGAGCCTTAGCAATGACTCCAGGTGTAAAAATCAAAGATATTTTAAATAAAGGATTATCCATAAGGTTGTTAAATAAAAGAGAACAAAAACACTTTTGGCATCCTATTTTTTGCAAAGGTCAAACATGGCCAACTGAAAATCCATTTAAATTAATACTTCAAGCAAGTAAGACTGATCAAAAAATATTTGAAATAATTATTGGAGAAACAAAAAAAGAAAGAGAATATGATGTTATTTTTGAAAATGGATTACCAAAATTAGCAGATGTGCAAAGTGCAGAAGAAATTATTCAGTGGGACAAAAAACCTCTCCAAATTGTACTAAAAAATAATCTTGATATTGGAAAAGACAACTTAATTCTTTTTTTTAAAATAACTCAAAAAGCTGATCTAATAGTTAATTGTTTTGATATTAAAAATGAATTTTTAGGAGAATATAATTTAGGAAATATCCACTAAATTAAATCTACTCAAGAAAAACTCCTTCTTCATTATCAACATTATTTAAACGTAAACTAATACTTTCATTTTTACTAGTTGGAACTCTTTTGCCGCAAAAATCAGGGTGAATAGGTAACTCTCTATGGCCTCTATCTATCATTACCAATAACATAACTCTTTGAGGCCTACCCCATGAATAAAGCGCATCAATTGCAGCTCTAATTGTTCTACCTGTGTAAATTACGTCGTCTACTAAAAGAATTTCTTGTTTCTCAATAGGAGTTGGAATATCAGTTACTTTTATTAAACGAGTTCCAACTCTACTTTGATCATCTCTATAAAAAGTTGGATCGATTGTTCCTTTTTTTACTTTTATGCCTGTCTTACAGATTAATTCTTTTTCTAGAACTTCTGCTATATCAACTCCTCTTGTAGGAATACCAACCAATAGGAGATTATCCAGATTTTTTACTTTTTCAATAATTTCAGAAGTTAAACGAGAAAGGGTTTTTCTAAGCTCAACTTCATCAAGTATTACAATCCTTTTTGTTCTATTGGACATGATTTATCAATAATAAAATTTGTTCAATATTTTCATAAATTAGCAAAAGCTAACTATTTTAAATATAAATTGTTAAAAAGTAGCGTTTAAAGCTAGATTGAAGGTTGGATCACAAAAAATGAATTTGATCTAAATATGTCAAAGATAAGCAGCAAAAATATAAATAAATTAAGTGTTCCCCAGAGTCCCGTAGTTCTTGCGATACTTGATGGTTGGGGACATCGAGAGGACAAATCAGACAATGCTATAAAAATTGCTAATACACCAATAATGGATTCATTATGGCACGCTTATCCTCACACACTCATAAGCGCCAGTGGGGCTGATGTAGGTCTCCCCGATGGTCAAATGGGTAACTCTGAAGTTGGGCACCTTACTATTGGTTCTGGAAGAATAATTCAACAAGAACTTGTTAGGATTTCAAACGTTGTAAAAAATAATCAGTTATCAATAATCAATGAATTAAATGAATTGGCTGATTCATTAAAGAAAAACAACTCTACTTTGCATATTACGGGATTATGTTCTGATGGAGGAGTACATAGTCATATTGATCATTTATTAGGATTAATAAAATGGGCATCTGATAATGAACTCAATAAAGTAGCAATTCATATTATTACTGATGGAAGAGATACTCCTGCAAAAAGTGCATCTAAATACTTAAATCAAATAGAGTCATGCATAAAAGAATTCAATACTGGTGAAATAGCCTCTATATGCGGGAGATACTGGATAATGGATAGGAATCAATTATGGGATAGGACAGAAAAAGCTTATGCTAATTTAACTGATCCAGATATTGAAGTGGCAAATATTTCTCCTCAGGATTATATAAAAAATAGCTACGACAAAAATATAACTGATGAATTTATTGAACCTATAAGAATGACTGAAAACTATCTTAAAGATGGAGATAGTTTAATTTGCTTTAACTTCCGTCCGGACAGGGCAAGACAAATCATTAAATCCATTGCAGAAAAGGAATTCTCAGACTTCAAAAGAAAAGTCTTCCCAAACTTAGAGTTAGTTACTTTTACCCAATATGATCAAAATTTTCCTGTAAAAGTAGCATTTCCGCCTGAGTCTCTTAATAACTTTATCGGTCAAATAGTTTCAGAAAATGGCCTTAAACAATACAGAACAGCAGAAACAGAAAAATATCCGCACGTCACATATTTTTTCAATGGGGGAGTAGAAATTCCTTTACCAGGCGAAGAGAGGCATTTGATTCCATCTCCAAGAGTTGCAACTTATGATATGAAACCAGAAATGTCTGCGGAAGAATTAACTATTAGTTGCTCTAAAGCAATAAAAAGTGGGGACTATGCTTTTGTCGTAATCAATTTTGCTAATCCCGATATGGTGGGTCATACAGGAAATATGGATTCAACAATAAAAGCTATAGAAACAGTCGATAAATGTATAGGTCAGATAGTAAATTCTACTGGAGAAATGGGTGGGAGCATTCTCATCACAGCTGATCATGGTAATGCGGAGGTAATGAAAGGTCCAGCTGGAGAACCATGGACGGCCCACACCATAAATAAAGTTCCCTTAATTTTTATTGAGGGTGAAAAAAGAAAAATCCCAAATATGGGGAACGAGATTTATTTAAGAGATAATGCTGGCTTAGCAGATATTGCACCAACACTATTACAGTTATTAAATCTTCCAATTCCAAAAGAAATGACAGGAAAATCCCTCATTAAAGAAATTGAATTAAAGGGTTATAATAAAGTCGTACAACACGTTTAAAGTTAATACAGGCTTTTCGAGCAATGATTCAAGTTTTAAGCTGGATATGGGTGTTTTCAGGAGTTTTTCTGATCTTTCTTGTTTTACTTCATAGTCCAAAAGGTGACGGAATGGGTGGAATAGCTGCGAGTGGAAGTTCTATGTTCAACAGCGCAAGTAGTGCAGAGGCCTCTCTTAACAAAATTACTTGGACTTTTTTAGTTATATTTTTGTCACTCGCAATTATCCTTAGCGCTGGCTGGATTGCATAAAAATTGAATAAAAAAAGAGGAATTATTTTGAATAATCCCTCTATGGAAATTTATTTATTAACTGTTTTTAGTTAATAATCAAAATCGCCACCCATGCCAGGAGCTCCTCCAGGAGCAGCTGCATCTTTTTTCTCAGGTAAATCTGCAACTATGCATTCAGTGGTAAGAACCATTCCTGCGATTGAAGCCGCATTTTGTAATCCTGAACGTGTAACTTTTGCAGGATCAACTATACCAGCGGAAGACATATCAACGTATTCTCCAGTAGCAGCATTAAATCCATCATTAAATGGTTTAGATTTAACATTTTCAGCAATCACGGCGCCATTGGAACCTGCATTTTCTGCAATTCTCATAAGGGGAGCAGTTAATGAAGCTTCAACAATGTTTGCTCCAATTAATTCTTCTCCCTCTAAATTTTTATCGGCCCAATCTTTTAAAATTGGGGATAAGTGAGCAAGAGTTGTTCCTCCACCTGGAACAATTCCTTCTTCGACAGCTGCTTTTGTTGCGTTAATTGCATCTTCAAGACGAAGCTTTTTATCCTTCATCTCAGTTTCAGTAGCAGCTCCAACCTTGATTACAGCAACCCCCCCAGCTAATTTAGCCAAACGTTCTTGAAGCTTTTCTTTATCATATGATGAATCAGTTTCATCCATTTGCTTCTTGATTTGATCACATCTAGCTTTAACTGCTTGTTCATTACCTTCAGCCACAATAGTTGTGGTCTCTTTATTGATAGTTATTCTTCTACCAGTTCCAAGCATTTCTAGGGTAGCATTCTCTAATTTCAAGCCTGCATCTTCAGTAATAAGTTGTCCATTAGTTAAAACTGCCATATCTTCAAGCATGGCTTTTCTTCTATCACCAAATCCAGGCGCTTTTACTGCAGCAACATTTAACACTCCTCGTAATCTATTAACAACGAGAGTTGCTAAAGCTTCTTTTTCTATATCTTCTGCAATAATGACAAGTGGTTTACCAGTTTTAGCAATTTGTTCTAAAACGGGGACTAGATCTTGTACTAAGGCAATTTTCTTATCAGTCAGAAGAATGTATGGCTCGTCTAAGACTGCCTCCATTCTCTCTGTGTCTGTTGCAAAATAAGGAGAAATGTAGCCCTTATCAAAACGCATACCCTCAGTAACTTCTAGTTCAGTAGTCATTGATTTTCCTTCTTCTAAGGAAATAACACCTTCTTTACCAACTTTATCCATTGCATTGGCGATCATTTGACCAACTTCGTCGTCGTTTCCAGCAGCAATAGTTCCACATTGAGCTATGGCATTACTGTCGCTAATAGGCTTAGAATTTTCTTGGATTTTACCAACTAGAAATTCTGTTGCCTTATCAATTCCTTTTTTCAAG
This sequence comes from Prochlorococcus sp. AG-424-P23, assembly GCA_003210135.1. GTDB lineage: Bacteria > Cyanobacteriota > Cyanobacteriia > PCC-6307 > Cyanobiaceae > Prochlorococcus_A. The sequence continues at coordinate 32,993 of QCNK01000011.1, forward strand.
GTAATTGCGTTAGCTCCAGCAGCAACGTTTCTCAACCCTGCTTTAACCATTGCATGAGCTAGAACAGTGGCCGTTGTAGTACCATCTCCCGCTGCATCGTTTGTTTTTGAGGCAGCTTGTCTGATTAAGGCAACACCTGTGTTTTCAATGTGGTCTTCTAATTCAATCTCTTTAGCGATAGTTACACCATCATTAATAATTTGTGGAGCACCAAATTTTTTCTCTAAGACAACATTTCTTCCTTTAGGTCCAAGCGTTACAGCAACGGACTCAGCAAGGATATCGATCCCTCTCTCGAGCGCTCTACGAGCTTGCTCATTGTAAATAATTCTTTTAGCCATGATTAGGCAGCAATTTAGTAATAAGTTTTAATAATTTTTGAAACAAATATTTTAGCCTACTACAGCTAAAATATCCTTTTCTGAGAGCAAGACATATTCATCTCCTCCCAATTTAATGTCTGTACCAGCATATTTGCTGTACAAGACTTTATCGCCAATACTCACTTCTGGAGTTTGTCGAGAACCATCTTCATTAAGTTTGCCAGGGCCTACCTGAGCAACTTCTCCGATCTGTGGTTTTTCTTTAGCTGAATCAGGCAAAAGGATGCCCCCAGCAGTTTTTTCCTCAGATGCGGAAACTTTAATAAATATTCTATCTCCCAGTGGTTTGACTGTAGAGACTGTAAGTGAAACAGCTGCCATAGATTAATGGAGGATCATGATTGGGACGCTTTGCGTCATAAAAATGGAAAGAGAAGCTCTCGATCCGTATCATCAACAACATAATCTGCTAAGCGGCAATTAAACCATACTTAAACTGTGCGGGTGGCCGAACCCATTTAACGAATCTACCCATTAGGTGGTAGTATTTTCGGATTATATGCTGTTTAAAATCAGCTAATCATCACCAATCAATAAAAAATGGTAGCAACTCCATCAACTTCTTCACAAACAAAAGGCGTAGTTCGTCAGGTAATTGGTCCAGTTCTAGATGTAGAATTTCCTGCTGGAAAATTGCCCAAAATATTAAATGCTCTAAGAATTGAAGCAAAAAATCCTGCTGGACAAGAAATAGCGCTCACTGCAGAGGTTCAACAGCTACTTGGTGACCATAGAGTCAGAGCAGTGGCAATGAGCGGCACAGACGGCCTTGTAAGAGGCATGGAAGCAATAGATACGGGAGCACCAATATCTGTACCAGTGGGAGAAGCAACTTTAGGAAGAATATTTAATGTTTTAGGAGAACCAGTTGACGAGCAGGGGCCAGTAAAAACCAAAGATACAGCGCCAATACATAGAGCTGCTCCAAAGTTAACTGACTTAGAAACTAAGCCAAAAGTTTTTGAAACTGGAATTAAAGTTATCGACCTTTTGGCGCCTTACAGGCAAGGAGGGAAAGTCGGATTATTTGGTGGCGCTGGTGTTGGGAAGACGGTTCTTATTCAAGAGTTAATAAATAATATCGCAAAGGAACATGGTGGAGTTTCTGTTTTTGGGGGCGTAGGAGAGAGAACCAGAGAGGGAAACGATTTATATGAAGAATTTAAAGAATCAGGAGTTATCAATGCAGATGATTTAACTCAATCAAAAGTTGCCTTATGCTTCGGACAGATGAATGAGCCACCTGGGGCAAGAATGAGAGTAGGCTTATCAGCACTTACAATGGCTGAGCATTTTAGGGATGTAAATAAACAAGATGTTCTACTTTTTGTTGATAACATTTTTAGATTCGTTCAAGCTGGCTCTGAGGTATCAGCTTTACTTGGAAGAATGCCTTCAGCTGTTGGTTATCAACCAACTCTGGGAACAGATGTTGGTGAATTGCAAGAGAGAATTACATCTACTCTAGAAGGTTCAATAACCTCAATTCAGGCTGTTTATGTTCCTGCAGATGACCTAACTGACCCTGCTCCAGCAACAACATTTGCCCATTTAGATGCTACTACTGTGCTTGCAAGAGCCCTAGCAGCTAAGGGAATTTATCCAGCAGTTGACCCATTAGACTCAACAAGCACAATGCTTCAACCATCTGTTGTAGGAGACGAGCATTACAAAACTGCTAGAGCTGTTCAATCAACTTTGCAGAGATATAAAGAACTACAAGACATTATTGCAATTCTTGGTTTGGATGAACTTTCTGAGGAAGATAGATTAACAGTTGACAGGGCAAGAAAAATTGAAAAATTCCTTTCTCAACCCTTTTTCGTAGCAGAAATTTTTACAGGGATGTCTGGTAAATACGTGAAATTAGAAGACACCATAGCTGGTTTCAATATGATTTTGTCAGGTGAATTAGATGATTTGCCGGAGCAGGCATTTTACTTAGTTGGTAACATTGATGAAGTCAAAGCAAAGGCTGAGAAAATAAAATCAGAAAAATAAAAATCTAAAAATATTTTATCCCTCAATAATTTCAAATTAATGTCAATTTCTCTTAAGGTTTTAGCTCCCAACAAAAATGTTTATCAAGGCGAGGCTGAAGAAGTAATTCTTCCAAGCACTACTGGGCAACTAGGCGTGCTTCCGGGACACATTTCTTTAGTTACAGCTATTGATATTGGCGTTTTAAGGCTAAGAAAAAATTCCCAATGGAAGTCAATAGCTTTAATGGGAGGCTTTGCTGAAATTGAATCAGATGAAGTGATAGTTTTAGTAAACAATGCGGAAATTGGATCCGAAATTGATGTTCAAAATGCTGAAAAAGACCTTAAAGAAGCAAAATTAGCAATTAGTAAATTCTCTGAAACTGAAAAGAACTCAGAGAAAATAAAAGCTCTTAAAGAAATTTCAAAAGCTGAGGCAAGAATTCAAGCTGCAAAAAACTAACTTTTAGGCGGTTCCACAAAAAGTTACATCAGGAAATTTTAGCTTTGCTTCTTCTAATTTCTTAGTTTTACCCTCTTCTTGCCAATAATTTATTACTTCTGTCGCTTTATTCAATATTTCAACTCTCTCATTATTGGTAATCCAACTTTTATTCTCTAATTCACTTTTTAATTTTTCCCAAGCGTCATCTCTTGGCCAAAAATAATAAGCAGTGAGAGGGCTAGGTCCTCCTCCAACTATTTGATCAACGGCTAAAGCGACATTATCAGGTAACCATAATACTTTTATAATAAATCTTCCTTCATCAGGTTTAGGCGTATAACCAGTAGGTACTCCATCCTCATCAATTGTAGCCGCAGCCATTACAGCTGTAGCGCCCATCATTCCCGAATTAGGAGAGGTATTTTTAGAGTTTGGGCCATCACTATTTTTTTCTTTTTTTTCTGTTGAGTTTTGATTTAATTTATCTGATGAGGACATTCACTTTTTTATATTCAATAATTAATTTATCAGTTTATGGCCACATTTTGATTGATTTATTCAAAATATCTTGATTTTAGTTATTGATAATTTTAAAAATAATTTTTATCTATCATTTAGAGACTTGATAAAAATCATAAATTGTAGCTTCAAGTGAATCCCAAAGATCTTTAGGGATATCGTTTTCTTCTGCAAACATTCCAAGCTGACTGGCTAAACCTCTTGCTTGGGAAAGTTTCGAATCATATGAATCTGACATACTCATTTTTGAAATTTAAGCTTTCTAAAAAATAAATCTATTAATTAGATAAGTCAAATTTTAAAATTCTAAATCAGAAATTTCTTTAAGTGCTGCAATACTTAAAACTTCTGGATTTGTATCATTGACAAGGACATCATCTTCAATTCTTATCCCAATGCCTTTCCATTTCGCATCAATGGTAGGCTGTCCTTCAGGTACTGGGATTCTGTCACTTATATAAATGCCAGGTTCAACTGTAAGGATCATTCCATTCTGTAAAGATACTTCATAGTCTCCCATCCTGTATGCTCCAACATCATGAACATCTAAGCCGAGCCAATGACCAGTTCTATGCATGTATAAATGTTTATATAATTGATTCTCAATTATTTCTTCAGTACTGCCCGTCAATAATCCAATTTCTTTTAATCCTTCTATTAAAGTTGTTAAAGCAACATTGTGCACTGCACTAGAATTGGATCCAACTACAGCACTTTTAATTGCATTTTTTTGAGCACTCAGTACAATTTCATAAATAATTTTTTGTTCTACAGAAAATTTTCCGCTTATGGGAATTGTTCTTGTTATGTCTCCATTGTAATAATCAGTTAATGAACATCCAGCATCTACCAACAATAAATCTCCCTTATTCAAGGGTGCATTATTTGAGGTGTAATGCAAAATACATGCATTATCTCCTGAAGCAACAATAGAATTATAAGCAGGTCCTCTTGCGCCCTTTTCCAAAAAAAATCCTTCTAAAATTCCCTGTATTTGTCTTTCATTTTCCTTAATTGACACAGATTTTCTAACTAATTCATGAGCTTCTGCTGAAATTTGTATAGCCTCTTTCATTCTTTTAATTTCAAAATCACTTTTAATTAATCTCATCTCATTTAAATAAATTTCAGGAGATTTTATAGAATCTGCACCAATACCCATTCTTGAGCGATTTTCAAGTTGTTGTGAAAATATTTCTAGTATTATTTTTTCAGTTAATGGATGCTTTCCGATTGAAAAAACAAGCTCATCAGCTCCATTTATATAACCTGGGAGTAAATCTTTAAGTTCATTTATTGAGTGAGCCTTATCAGCACTAAATTCTTTTTCAGCGCCTTCTAATCCCCATCTGAAGCCATGCCAAACTTCACTAATAACATCTTTGGGAGCAACAAATAAAATAAATCTCTCTCCCTTTGGCTTGTGAGATAAGAAAAGAGCGATCGCATCAGGCTCATCAAAACCAGTGAGATACCAAAAATTACTATCTTGTCTAAAAGGATATTCACAATCGGCATGATGTTTTACAAGATTAGCACCAGGAATAATAGCAGCTTTTCCACCTAATTTATTTAGGAAAATTTCTCTCCTTTCTTCAAAAACTTTTTTATCAGGTTTGAACATGAATTGTGTATTGGCGTGTTTAAAAAAAAAATGGAAGAATGAATTAAAACAGAATTAATTCCTAATCTACTTTAATGGAACCAAATGTTTACGGTTTAATCTTACTTATTGTTTTTATTTTAATCGGGTCAGCATGTTGTTCGGGAGTAGAAGCGGCCTTTTTAGCTGTAAATTCAATTAGAATTATAGAAATAGCATCAAGACAAAAGCCAAAAAGTTCCGCAAATCAACTCCTTAAGCTCAGGAAACATCTTGGCAGGACATTAACTGTAATAACTATTACTAATAATGGATTTAACATAATTGGAAGTCTAATTTTAGGGGTTTACGGAGCATTGGTAATTAAAAGTAATTATGGCTTAACCCTTTTTTCAATTATTTTTTATCTGCTAGTTGTCTTGGTTGGAGAAGTACTACCCAAAGCTCTTGGAACAAGATTTTCAGTCCAAATAGCATTATTATCAGTCCCGATCCTGAGAATATTAAATACTTTAATGAAGCCATTTTTGATGTTAATTGAGCAAATATTTCCAGTTATTACGGCAGAAAATGAAATTTCAACTGATGAGGAAGAAATTAGACAAATGGCGAAAATTGGGAGTCAGAAAGGTTTGATAGAAGCTGATGAGGCAGCAATGATATTTAAGGTTTTCCAGTTGAATGATCTAAAAGCTAAAGATTTAATGACCCCTAGGGTATCAGCACCATGTCTTGATGGGTCTTCTAATCTTGATGAAATTTCGAAACTAATAATGTCAGATAACTCCCCTTGGTGGGTTATTTTGGGAGATAAAGTTGACAAAATACAAGGAGTAGTCGAGCGTGAAAGCATGTTAGCAGAATTAATTAAAGGGGGAAATAAAAAATCATTATCAGAAATCTGCGAACCTGTGGACTACATTCCAGAAATGATTAAGGTAGATCAATTATTAACACGATTTGACAAGAACCATAAAGGAGTGAAAGTAGTAGTAGATGAATTTGGTGGATTCGTGGGAATTATTGGCGCAGAAGCAGTGTTATCTGTATTAGCTGGTTGGTGGAAAAAATAAATCATGAAAAAATTGAGACCTAACAAAAATTATTTACTCTTAAAAAATTGGTGGGAGAATATTAGCCTTACCAACTATGAAAAAAGTTTTTTTAATAGAGATATAATTTCTTTTAATCAACAACTTATAAGGTTCAAAGAAAAAAAAATAAGAATAAGCGCATATGGTAAATCAGGCACAGGTAAATCCTCTGTCTTAAATTCTCTATTAAAAAAAGAAATATTCAAAACAGATATTATCAATGGTTCTACAAGAGAAATACAATCTGAAGAGTTGGCTCTTAAAGATCAAATGCTCAATAGTATAGAGTTTTTAGATTCGCCAGGATTTGATTTCTGCAATATTAAATTCCCAGAAAAAATTTATTCTTGTATTAAACATTCAGATCTTATTTTATTTATAGTTTCGGGAGATACAAATAGAAATGAATTAAGCGAAATTAACTCATTGATTAAAGATGGGAAGAAAATTATTATAATTTTAAATAAAATCGATCTTTTAAAAAAAAATGAACTAGAAGAAGTAATAGAAAATATAAAATTTAAGCTTCCAAAAGATTCAAATATTCCAATTATTCTTAATCATAAAAACAATTTAAATCATTACATAACAAAAATAATAAATCGTCATGGAGAGATGATGTTAACAATAAATTCTCTTCATTTGGCGGACAAATTGTTTATGCAGATAAAAGAGCAAAGATTAAAAAGAAGGCAAAAATTAGCTCAGTCAACTATTGGCAAATTTTCAACCATAAAGGCATCAGCGGTAGCTCTTAATCCCTTTATCTTTTTTGATGTTGCAGGTAGTTTTGCACTAGATACAGCGTTGATTGGCGAATTAATTAAAATTTATGACTTAAATTTAATGGGTGAATCCACTAGAAAAATATTCAAAAATATATCTATGAATAATTTATTTTTGGGAGTCACTCAAGTAGGTGTCCATACATCTTTCAATCTTATTAAGAAAGTAATTTTATTAACTGCACCTTTCACTAACGGGTTATCATTATTACCCTATGGACCCATAGCAGTTATTCAAGCAGCAATAGCAATACATTCTACAAAAATCCTTGGAAAATTAGCCGCCAAAGAGCTTTTTACAAGAAGCAAAGTTTCATTTATTGAACCTTCTATTATGATTCAGAATATAACTTTCAAAGAACCAGAGATTTTTAACCACCTAAATATTTATTTATCAAATAGAAATTTAAATAAAAATTTTGTGAGTTTTCTGCCTTAAAATTAAGATGTTAAAAAGCGTTGCATTATTTGGTACTAGTGCAGATCCACCAACTATTGGTCATAAAAAAATACTTGAAGAATTATCAAAAATTTATGATTTTACAATTAGTTATGTAAGCAACAACCCCAATAAAAAGCACAAAGAGGATATCTCAATTCGTAGCAATTTATTAAAAACTTTGATTGAAGATTTAGATAATCCTAAAATTTTATTTGATCAAAGACTTAGTAGTAAATGGGCAGTAGAGTCAATCAAAAAATGTAAAAAAATTTATGAGTTTAATAATTTAGATTTTGTTATAGGTAGTGATTTAATTAAAGATATTTTCTCCTGGAAAAATTTTGATAAAATTATCAAGGAGGTTAGTTTTTTTATAATTTTAAGAGAGGGATATCCTGTTAAATCAAATACTATTAAAATGTTAGAAACTTACAAAGTGAAATTTAGGATTTCAAGCACAAAAATCCCAAACATTTCAAGTTCAAAGTTCAGATTAAATTTTAATTATTCTAATTTACCAACATCTTTAATAGATATTGTTAAGAAGAATAATTTATACGAATCCACTAAACCAGTTGAATGAAGTTGTTACTTGCTCAAATTAATCCAGTTGTTGGAGATTTAGAGGGTAATGCAAAAAAAATACTTAATATTGCCTCGAAAGCTTGCTCAATTTCTGCTGATTTTGTTCTCACTCCAGAATTGTCATTATGGGGATATCCAGCTAATGACTTACTTCTACAGAAAAATTTAATTAGAAATCAATCTCAAATACTGGACAAGTTAGCCTTAAATATTCATAAAAAATATGGAGACTTAAGTATCACAGTTGGGATTGCTGAAAGAATAAATGATTCTTTTTTCCCAAATCTTTATAATTCTATTGCGTTGCTTGAGAGAGGTAAATGGACAATAATTGCTCGTAAAATTATTCTTCCTACTTATGAAGTATTTGATGAAAAAAGATACTTTAGATCAGAAGAAAAAGTATCTGTATTGATAAAAAAAATTAAAAATAAAACATGGCGAATTGGTTTTACTATATGTGAGGATCTATGGGTCAACAAAGATATAGAAGGAAGAGGAATTCATAGAAAAAATCCTATTGTTGATTTAAAGAAAAAAAAAGTTGATATTTTAGTTAATTTATCAGCCTCCCCATATGGCTTCAAAAAGTTAGAGCTAAGATCCAAAGTTTCCAGTTTTGCTGCTCAATATCTCCAAGTCCCCCTAATTTATGTAAACCAGATTGGAGCAAATGATAATTTAATTTTTGATGGAAATAGTTTTATTCTTGATAAGAATGGATTTAAAATTAAGCAATTAAAATCTTTTTCAGAGGACCACTTTAGTTGGGAAATTGGGGAAACAATACCTGAAAAAAATAAATTTGAAAACTCTGAAATTTCATCAATTTTTGATGCATTAGTTCTTGGTGTTAGAGATTATGCTAAGAAATGCGGATTTAAAACAGCTCTAATTGGATTAAGTGGTGGCATCGATTCAGCACTAGTTTCCACTATTGCTACAGCTGCTCTTGGCAGTAAAAATATTTATTGTGTCTCAATGCCCTCTAAATGGACCTCATCTCATTCAAAAAGCGATGCGAAGGATTTAGCGAGAAGATTAAAAATACATTTCAACAGCATACCAATTGAAAACTTGATGACCTCTTTTGAAGAATCTTTTGCAAAAACAATAGCTTTAGAGATGGCTGAAATAACAAATCAAAATATTCAATCAAGGATCAGAGGAACGCTTCTAATGGCTTTAGCAAATCAAGAAAAGCATTTATTACTTTCAACAGGAAACAAATCTGAACTTGCTGTGGGATATTGCACACTTTATGGTGATATGAATGGAGGATTATCTGTAATTGGGGATTTATATAAAACTTATGTTTTCAAATTATGCAATTGGCTTGATAGTGAAGATTCAATTAATCATAGAAAATCATACATGTTAGATACTAATGCAAACTTAATTGGAGAAAATATCCGAACGAAAGCTCCAAGTGCCGAATTAGGACCTGACCAATTAGATACAGATTCTCTCCCACCTTATTCCACTTTAGATAATATTCTCAAAGGAATTATTGAAGAGAAAAAAGATTTAAAACAACTCGAAGCAGATGGTCACGAAAAAGAGCTGATCTTAAAAATAATCTCACTTATAAAAAAAGCGGAATTCAAAAGAAAGCAGGCTCCACCTATCCTCAAACTAAGCAGTCAATCATTAGGAAGTGACTGGAGAGTTCCAATTGCAATAACTTATTAATCGTTATAAGAACATTTTTGAATTTTTTTTAAAGGGCGTTTAATTGAATTAAGATTAATACCTTTCTTTATAGCAATAATTAGACCCGCAGCTTCTAAATAATTATTCACTTCAAAAAGGTTAGGATATTCATAAAACTCATTAGTAACTTTTAATGTATTTTTATTTTTTACTGAAATAATATTTAAACCACTTTCAATTGCTGCTAATACTGCTTCTCCACCGAGCGCCCCATTAGGAACGACAATTGATTCAATTTGATTAGGATGTAGTGTAATTAGATCATCTTTATTAGGTAATTCAACAATGTCAGGCGCATTGCTTAAGCCAATCAATACTGACGGTAAAAAGGTATATCCAATTTCTTCTGCAGCAGCACGAGGATCTAAATTCTCATTCAACTCAATTGGATCTAAAGCTGGGGCATGAGCACAAGGAACTTTTAAGAATTTACTTATCAGATGACTTATTACAGCTTCTACTCCAGATATAGGGTCAACCCCTTTGCCCTCTCGATAAATAGTTGTTTCTGGAGAATCTGAATCATCGGGAAATCTTGCCACAATTGCTATTGCCGTAACACCTTTTTCTATTAAACGTTTACCGGCATCGATTAAAGTATTAGGGTTTTCAATTATGCCCCCGCTCATTCTTGAGGAATCAGAATCAATAACTATGTTCAATGGTTCTTTTGTAACCACATATGAATGAACATTGATTCCTAATGTAGAAACACAAGCATCAGCAACTTGCAAATGCCTCACTAATATTTCACTTTCAATTCCTGAATCAAAAATTATTCCAATTTTCTGTTTCTTTACGCTTCTTAGGGCAATTTCTCCTTTAGCAAGTCGGTCTAAACTATAACCCTCAACATAAAAAATATTTTGATCTTTTTCAGAAAGAGTCCCACCATTCATTACATTTGGATGCGTAATTAAACATCCACTTGCCGAGGCTAATAATTTAGCAGTAGGAAGTGCGTCCCCAGCAAAACCTCCTATCTCGCAACCTATACCAGTTGGGACAATGAATATTGTTGGTGAATTTTCCATTAATAAATAATTTTCAATTTATATTCTTCTTTAATTAGCTAAGACAGCCTTAATTCTAAGTCTTTTCGTATTATTAGAGTCCATAGAGTTTTGAATATCAACAATTGACCATCGAACTACATCTCCTTTTTTTTCTAAATTTGAAACAATAAATTCCCTTAAATTTTTTAATTTTATTGAAACTGGCCAATCCAGATTAAAATCAACTACACTTAATTTCATTTTTGATACTTTCCAAATTGATCATTATATAAATCATCTTCAACTTGATCGCCAATTACAACATGCAAATCTGACCTAGGATAAGCAACACACAAAAGAGCAAATCCTTTTTCTCTTAAATCATCATTTAATCCCATAGCATCTTCTTGCTCAACAGCTCCCTCCAATATCCTAGATGCACAACTTGTACAAACTCCTGAACAACAACTATTTGGTAAATCTATCCCGTTTATACTAGCCGCTGAAATAATATCTTGATCATCTTGACAAGAAAAACTAAAAGTTTTCTTCTCAAATTCTACTTTGATATTATATTCGGGCATATTCTCAATATTTTTCTAGACGGCTGAGCCTCCTACAACCTCTAATATTTCTTGAGTAATAGCAGCTTGTCTGGCTTTGTTGTAGGTTAGATTTAAAGTACTTGCTAATTCTTTTGCATTATCACTAGCATTATTCATCGCAGTCATTCTGCATGCTAGTTCTGAAGCTGCCGACTCTTGAAGAGCTCTGAGTACCTGATTCTGTAAATATAAAGGTAATAGAGAATCTAATAGTTGGTCAGGACTTTGTTCAAAGACAATATCTGATGGTAATTTATCTGAATCACTTTTTTCAATATTTGATTTTTCAACAAGTAACTTACTATCTTTAGTAGTTAGCCTAAAAATTTCATCATTTTCCTCAGCGATACCTTGAGGGTCAAGTGGCAACAAGGTTTGAACGACAGGAGCACAACTTACTAGCGTAATAAATTTAGTATAAATAATTTCTACCCTATCAGAACTTTCTGAGAGAAATTCAGCTAAAATCTCGTTTGTAACGCCCTCAGAATCCTTTACTGTGGGAACCTGTTCTAGTTCCTTGAATGTGCTTTTAATTGAATATCTATCCTTTCTGTTTTGAAAATAACCAATAGCTTTCTTACCTACCAAAATCAGATTTGGCTGATATCCTTGTTTAACTAGTTCTGCGTATCTTATTTCTACTTTTTTGATTATATTTGTGTTGTAACCTCCACATAAACCTCTATCAGCTGTGATGCAAACTAAAGTGATGCTCTTAACATCTCGCTTAGACAAAAGAGGGGAATCTACAGCCTCAAATTGTACTCTAGATTGAATATTTTCTAAGACCCGAGCGAGTTTATCTGCAAAAGGTCTACTTTTAAGAACCTGATCTTGAGCTCTCCTCACTTTTGCAGCTGCAACAAGTCTCATAGCCTCCGTTATTTTCCTTGTATTTTTAACGGAAACTATTCGATCTCTAATCTCTTTAAGATTTGCCATAGTATCTCCTAAATAAATTTAAACTGTTGCAAGCATGGACGATTTAACTTCGCTTATCACCTCTTTTAGTGTCGCTTCTAATCCATCATTTAATTTCTTTTCTTTAAGAATTTCTTCTATAAATTCTGATTTATTTAACTTTAAGTATTCCCTAAGTTCAGTTGCAAATTTAGTAACATCTTCAACAGGTACCTCATCAATAAGACCCTTGACTCCTGCATAAACTACTGCAACTTGTTCTGCAAGGTTCAGCGGAGAGAATTGAGGTTGCTTTAATAACTCTCTTAGTCTTTTGCCTCTTTCAAGTTGTTGCTGAGTTGCTTCATCAAGATCAGATGCAAATTGAGAAAAAGCAGCTAGTTCATCAAACTGGGCTAGTTCTAATTTTAAAGTTCCTGCAATTTTTTTAATTGCTTTCGTCTGGGCGGCTCCTCCAACACGACTAACAGAAATACCAACATTAATAGCTGGCCTTAATCCTGAGTTAAATAAATCTGCACTCAAGAATATTTGTCCATCTGTAATTGAAATAACATTTGTTGGAATGTAAGCCGAAACGTCTCCTGCCTGAGTTTCAATAATTGGCAAGGCTGTCATAGATCCACCCCCCATAGCATCAGAAAGTTTTGCTGCTCTTTCTAACAATCTACTATGTAAGTAGAAAACATCTCCTGGATAAGCTTCTCTTCCTGGTGGTCGTTTTAGAAGAAGAGACATTTGTCTATAAGCCTGTGCTTGTTTTGTTAAATCATCGTAAATAACAAGAGTTGCTTTACCCTGGTACATAAAATGTTCAGCAATTGCTGCACCGGTATAAGGTGCTAAGTACTGTAAGGCAGCTGGTTCTGAAGCTCCTGCACTAACTACAACGGTATAATCTAGCGCTCCCCTCTCTCTTAAAACCTCTACGATATTTGCTACTGATGCAGACTTCTGACCAATAGCAACATAAACACAAACTACATCTTGACCTTTTTGGTTGATTATTGTGTCGATAGCAATTGCAGATTTTCCAGTTTGTCTATCACCAATAATTAATTCTCTTTGTCCCCTTCCAACAGGAATCATTGCATCAATGGATGTGATACCTGTTTGCATTGGTTCATGCACTGATCTTCTCTTGATTATTCCAGGAGCCATTTCTTCGATCAATCTAGTATCACTTGTTGGAATTTCCCCTTTTCCATCTATTGGTTGACCAAGAGGGTTAACAACTCTCCCCTGCATTGCTTCACCGACTGGAACAGATGCGATTTTACCTGTGGATTTAACGTTACTTCCTTCTTGGACTCCAAGTGCCTCGCCCATTAAAACGGCTCCAACATTATCATCTTCAAGATTCAAAGCTATACCTTCGGTACCATCTTCAAATTCTAATAACTCACCTGCCATGACCTGATCTAAGCCATATATTCTTGCAATGCCATCACCGATTTGCAGAACAGTTCCTACATTGCTAACACTTACAGATTGGTCATAATCAGTTATTTGTTGTTTTAAGATTGAACTGATTTCATCAGGGCGTATAGATACCATGGATTTAAGAATTTAAGGTTGATTTAAAGTTACTTGGAAAGTGACAAACCAAGTTTTCTAATTTGTGAAGCAAGGGAAGCATCAATTACTTTTGATCCTACACTGGCAACGAAACCACCAATAAGAGATGGGTCGATTTTAGTTACAAGTTCTAATTTTTCAGTTCCAGCAATATTGATGATCTTTTTGGTAATTAAACCTTTCTGTTCATCAGTAAGCTCTACTGCAGAAGTAACAGTTGCCAAAGCAATATTACTATTCTCTCGGTAAATCTCTAAAAACCTATCAAGAATTGAAGTAAGAATTCCAATTCTTTGCCTATCGGCCAATAATTTTAAGAAATTCAGTAAAGAAGAATTAACCTTATTTGAAAAAATTTCAATAATGATTTTCTTCTTAGCATCTGTCTCTAAAATAGGAGAGGATAACGCCTTTTCTAATTCAGGAGAATCATTTATTAATTCCAAGAGTTGTTTAACCTCAGAGACCATCTCTTCAGTTTGCGAATTTTCATTCACGACTTGAAGTAATGCCTCTGCGTATGGTGTAGTAACTGAATTTAAAAGTGGCATTATTTCACCTCAATATTGTTAATTGATTGAGTTACCAAATTTTCTTGTATTGTCTTATCAAGTCTATTTGGGAGAGAATCTAGAGCTTTTTTAATAGCTAGTTCAACAGCTTCTTTTCGAAGTTGAGAAATTGCTCTGGATGCTTCAGAGCTCTCATCGGAGATTGCACTTTGTTTAATTCGTGCCATCTCCTCTATTGCTTTTTTCTCACTTTCCATTCTGATTGATTCAGATCTTTTGAGTGAATCTGCTTTTATTTGAGAAGCTTTTTCTTCTGCTGAAGATAAGTCTTTCTTTGCCTTATCTAAAGCTTGAGAAGCTTTGATAAGTCGATCTTCAGCATCTTTTAATTCAAGAAGGATTCCTTCTCTCCTTTTTTGAAGCATCTTACCTAGGAAACCAGGCAGAAATTTATAAAGACCGAAAACCACTACGGCCCAATTAAGGATATTCGTTTCAAATAAATTGAAATTCAATCCAAAACCTTCCGTAGCTAAAAGAGTTAAATTCATTTTTTTAGAATCAATCTATTAACAATAAGTTCGCTTAAATCATCAGCCTGTTTAGAAAGTTGATCACGAGCAGCAGATGTCTGACTTTCAATTTCTAGTCTTGCTTTTTCTTTTGAAGCATTTGCCTCATTGTTAGCAAGTTCTAATGCTTCTTTATAAAGTTTGTCAGACTCACTTTCAGCTTCGCTCACAATTCTTTGGGCTTCTGCACGAGCACTTTGAAGCTGAGTTAATAAATCAGCTTCTAATTTTTTAACCTCTGAAAGTTTATTTTTGGCCTCAATAATATTATTACTTACAAACTTTTCTCTTTTTTCAACAATATTGCCGACAGGCTTAAAAAAGAGAGAATTTAATATGTAAGTAAGAGCGACTACTTGTATTGCCATTAGCGGCAAAGTGGCATTTATATCGAATAATCCACCTTCTGTAGCACCAAAAAAATTAAAGGCAAACATTTGATTCAGTTGAAGTTAAAAAATTATATTTAAATATTGCTAATAAGGAATAAAAGCAATATTAACTTTTAGGAAAAAGGATTCGCAAAAAGTAGTACCAAAGCCACAACTAATCCGTAAATTGTTAATGACTCCATGAAAGCGAATGATAAAAGAAGAGTTCCTCTGATTTTACCTTCAGCTTCTGGTTGACGGGCTATACCCTCAACAGCACCTTGAGCTGCGTTACCTTGTCCAAGACCTGGGCCAATAGCACCTAGACCAACTGCTAAACCAGCAGCTACAACTGATGCAGCGGAAGTAATCGAATCCATAATTTTGAAATAAAGAGCTTAATACTTGTGATAAATCTTTTTTGTCATACACGCTTGGACATCCTTTAATTTAAGAATGGGTCTGATATTTTCAGACCTACGCGATTAGATATTTTGCCAGATTACAGACACTTTGTAAAAGCGTCTGAAGGAATTAAAGGACAGCTAATGATGTTCTTCAACAGCTTCTCCTATGTAGTAGGCAGCTAGAGTTGCGAAAATCAATGCCTGAATTGCACTAGTAAATAATCCTAAAAACATAACAGGTATCGGCAGAATTAGTGGAACTAAGAATACTAAAACACCAACAACGAGTTCATCAGCCAAAATATTTCCAAATAGCCTGAAAGAGAGTGATAAAGGTTTAGTAAAATCCTCTAGAATTTTAAAAGGAAGCATAATTGGAGTTGGGTGAACGTAGTATTCGAAGTATCTCCAACCCTTATTGCTTAAACCAGCATAGAAATAAGAAAGTGAAACCAATAAAGCCAAGGCTATTGTTGTATTTATATCTGCAGTAGGTGCTCCCAACTCGCCACTTGGTAACTTAATCAATCTCCAAGGAATTAAAGCTCCTCCCCAATTACTAACAAATACAAATAAAAATAAAGTTCCTATAAATGGCATCCAATCTCTATAAACTTTTTCACCTATTTGAGTCCTAGCAAGATCTCTTATGTAATCCCAGAGAAACTCAAGCAAGTTTTGAAGACCTTTAGGATCATTTTCCATTTTTTTAGTTCCTAAAGAAATAAAAACTAGCAACG
>QCNK01000012.1 GCA_003210135.1 Prochlorococcus sp. AG-424-P23
TATGGCCTCATTGATAGAGTAATCACACATCCAAGCGAAGCAAATCAGTCTTAGATTTTTTCAATAAATATTTTAATTTTCATTTTTAAATTAATAATTTTTTGGTTTATTTACACCTTTAATGTCTAAAATATTGATTATCTTATGTAAAGAAGCTACAACTAATGACACAACTCTTTTACGACACAGATGCAGATCTAAGTCTTTTAAATAATAAGACAATAGCTATTATTGGATATGGTTCGCAAGGCCACGCACATGCCTTAAATCTTAAAGATAGCGGTATGGACGTAATTGTCGGATTATATAAAGGAAGTAAGTCTGAAAGTAAAGCTATAGGGGATGGTCTACAAGTGTTTAGTGTTTCTGAAGCTTGCGAAAAAGCAGACTGGATTATGATTCTCCTTCCAGATGAATTTCAGAAAGATGTTTACCTTAAAGAAATAGAACCAAATTTAAAAGAAGGAAAAATTTTAAGTTTCGCTCACGGTTTTAATATTAGATTCGGACTTATCAAACCTCCAAGTTTTGTAGATGTTGTAATGATTGCTCCAAAGGGACCTGGACACACTGTTCGTTGGGAATATCAGAATGGTCAAGGTGTTCCTGCATTGTTTGCAGTAGAGCAGGATTATTCCGGCAATGCAAGATCATTGGCGATGGCTTACGCAAAAGGAATTGGCGGGACGAGAGCAGGGATTCTTGAAACTAACTTTAAAGAAGAAACAGAAACTGATTTATTTGGCGAACAAGCGGTTTTATGCGGAGGATTATCAGAACTCGTCAAATCAGGCTTCGAAACTCTTGTAGAAGCAGGATATCAGCCCGAACTTGCTTATTTCGAATGTTTACATGAAGTTAAACTTATTGTTGATCTGATGGTGAAGGGTGGCTTATCTCAAATGAGAGATTCCATTTCAAATACTGCAGAATATGGAGATTATGTAAGTGGCAAAAGACTTATCAACAGTGATACAAAGAAAGAAATGCATAACATTCTAAAAGATATTCAAGATGGAACTTTCGCCAAGAATTTTGTAGAAGAATGCGATAAGAATAAACCCTTAATGACAAAATTAAGAGAAGAGAACTCAAAACATGAAATTGAGAAAGTAGGCAGAGGTCTACGCTCGATGTTCAGTTGGCTGAAATAAATTTATTTTTAATATTTCTTGGATCGATAGCTTTTGATTTATTGATCGGCGATCCAAGATTCTTAATCCACCCTGTTCAGATAGTTGGCTTTTACATAAAAAAAATATCTGATTACCTTATCAATAATTTTGGAGAAAATAAAAGGATATTATTTTGGGGAGGTTTCTTTATAGCTATATCTTCTATTGGAATTAGTTTTAGTTTAGGAAAATTGATAGAACTCAGTTATGTGCTATCAAGAAATCATTTTTTTAGTGGATTATTAATTTTTTTTGGACTTTCAAGTTGTATTGCAACTAAGGGACTTATTTCAAGTGTGAAAGAGATTGTAGAATTATTAGAAAGCAAGGAAATTTATGACCAAAATGAGAGAATAATCAAAGATAGGGTTCAAAGAATAGTAAGTAGAGATGTAAGTTCATCTTCAAAAAAACATCTCTTAAGATCAAGCACCGAGAGTCTTACCGAAAATTCTGTTGATGGAATATTTGGGCCATTATTTTGGATTTTTATTGGAATTGTTTTTATGAAATTTTCAGTTTTTCTCCCAGGTCCTTTGTCACTTGGTTTTTCTTATAAAGCTATAAGTACTTTAGATTCAATGATAGGTTACAAATATGATTATTTTAGATATTTAGGTTTTTTCAGTGCAAAAATCGAAGATTTTTTTACATTTTTACCTTCAAGATTAGTTTTAATGTCATTACCTTTAGTTAGCTCCAAAGTTAATGAGTATGGATCAATCATAAAAAAAAGCTATCTTGATGGCAAAAGATATGATTCGCCTAATGCTGGGATTTCAGAAGCTATATTTGCTTATATTTCTGATATTAAATTAGGAGGGGAAAGTAAATACAATAATGAAATTATTGAAAAGCCAATAATCAATCCAACTGGAGATGATTGCACTGAAGGAAAAATCAATTTAATTTGTCAATTAATTTTGAAATTACAATTTTTATGGATAATAATTTTCGTCTTAATTTATTTTATAATTTCGAGGCTAATCTAATAATAAATTAACTTAAAAACCATTAATATAAATAAAAAACTTTATGCAAGAAAAAGACTCTTCAATTGAAAACCAAAATGATGATTTTACTGATAAGTTATCCACCGATAATGAAGACTCAAGATGGGTAGATAATCAGGGAGATGAAGTAAAGAATGTTTTTGGATTTAATAGCAGCGCTGAGCTTGTTAACGGTAGAGCAGCTATGATTGGCTTCCTAATGCTGATATTAACCGAGTTGGTTTTTAGCGGCAGGCCTGTGACTTCTTCAATTTTTGGTATCAATTAAAAATGGAAGGGAAAAAATCCAATCCAATAAAAGTATTTTTATACATATCTGTATGGGTAATAATTTGGGGAACGTTAGGTTCTTTCATAGATTATCCGCTTTATAAAAATAAAATTTACTTAGAAGGAAGCATATATCAGTATCTTACTTTCACAATTACAGCAATAATATCCATAATTTGTGCAAAGTTTTTTTATAAGAAATTTGATTTATAAAAATTTGTATCTAAATTTTTTAATAATTTTAGCTGGTTCTTTGTTCTCATTTGACTCGTAAAGTATCCACTTATGTGTCTCAATATCATGATCACAACCATAATTTCCAGATGAGTTATCGTAACTTGCAAGATATGAATGACAATTCTGATCTGCCTCAAAAGCAGAATCATAGCCTGTTAAAAAATATATCAAAAACAGAAGGGTTACTAACAAAAAAAATACTTGGAAAACTAAATTTACTACCTTCATAAGCATTTCTAAAATTTAAATATATCATTTAAAAAATATTTTTTCGATCTAAAAATATATTTAACGACCAACATTAAATACAAAGTCATGGAATTCTTGATTCTTTAAATAAAGAATGACTAGCAATATTAAAATCAAGTTTAAGCCTAAAACTATTGATCCAAAAATATTTATTTGTTTTTTACCTGGCAAAGTATATGTAAATTTCTTGCCTTTAAGAAAACCAGCTAAGCCTCTTTTTTCTTTTTTTGTTTCTTTTATTTGAGTATTTTGAGTATTTTTCTTAAATTCATTATCAGAAAAACCTTTTACCATTACAAATTGAATAACAAATTTATAATATTCCAAAAAAATAAATTATTTTAATAATTAACAATTTTTAATCACATATGGGATCATTAATGAAATTCTCTCATTTGAGGAATTTTTATAAAAATAAGCTTCAATAATTGCCGACTGCATCCCCAATAAACTTGATTGACATTTAAATCTATTTTGGTCAAATACAAGTAATTGAAGTTTTTCTATTTGAGAAAATAACTTTTTACAAACTTGGGCTTGAGAATCTTTAATACAATAACTTGCTTCTTTTAAAATCTTGGATTTTGTTGGTATTGTTTCTGCAAGAACAAAATTAGATAACAACAAAAATTTTAGTAATAAAAAAGTTAAATATTTCATTACTTCTTAAGACTTCAAAATTTGAGATGCTTTTTTAATAGTTTTGGTCATTTAGCTACTTTCATTTTATTGAAATAAAAAAAGATGCTCTAAAAGAGCACCTTGGCATAAAAAGAGGAAATAGATTAAAAAGATTACCCTTGAACTCTATCCTTAAAAAGTTTACCTGCAGAAAATGTTGGAACCCTTTTAGCAGGAATTGCTATTTTTTCGCCTGTCTTAGGGTTTAATCCCTGTCTTGCAGAACGATCTCTTGGCTCGAAAGAGCCAAATCCTAGTATGGAGACTTTTTTGCCTTCCACTACTGAGTCAACAATAGTTTCAATAGCTGCATCAACAACTAAAGAAACATCAGTTTTTGTGAGCTCTGTACGAGCAGCAACAAGATTTACTAAATCAGCTTTGTTCATTGAATTGTTTATAAAGCGGAGATTTTAAAGACAAGTGTTTTAAGCAAGCCTAAAAACCTCGAACTTGCATATCATATGGAGCAAATACAAATACGGCAACCGAAAATGCCGGCGGCGCAAAGCTTTATACAAATCTTTAGGACATTTTTAGCTCTATTATTTATTTTTATAGACTCACTTTTTTCTTATATAAAAGAAGCCTCTTTAACTATAAAACTGCTAAAAAGCATTGGTATCACTTAATTTATCCTCGAATATTCTAACTTAATTTATCAAAGAGGAAATTTCAAAGATAAATAAAGTTAAGCATTTGCGCCATTTATTATGTTTTATTAATTTTCAGATATATTTCCTTCTCATCACATGAAAAAGCATAATTTGTATTTTGAAATCAAGAAAAACCTGGTTTTCATACAATTAAGCTTTCTCTCTAAATCTTTTTATGCATTAAGAAGATGGATAGACAAACTAAAATTAATTTGTAAATTAATAATCTCAAAATCTAATAAAGTTGATTAGTGAAACCTTAAATTTTAGTTTTTTTCTCAATTTTTTATCTATTATTCTAATATCAGTAATTTGAATAAATTATCTCAATATCTAATTAATCAATCATAAAGAGAAAGTGACTCATATCAATAAAGGTAAACCATTTCCCTTAGGAAGTTCTCTAACTTCACAAGGGGTTAATTTTTCCCTAGTAGCCACAAATGCAGAATATGTAGAAATCTTATTGTTTGAGAAAGAGGGCTCTATTTCCCCAAAAAGTATATTGAAACTAGATCAGAATCATAATACAGGTCCATATTGGCATGCGGAGATAAAAAATCTAAGTGAAGGTTGTTTTTATGCTTTTAGAGTAAAACAAAAAAACAATGGTATTAATAATAATTACGAAAAAAAAGTATTACTTGATCCATGTTCGAGGGGTATTACTGGATGGGGGTCTTATAAAAGAGAAAATGCTTTAGAAACGCATGAAAATACTAATTCTTGTCTTAAAAGTGTTGTTTGTGATAGAGAATTATTTAATTTTAAAGACTATCCAAGACCAAAACATTCTTGGGAAGCAACAATTATTTATGAACTCCATATCAAAGCCTTCACTGAATCAATTGATAAAGATGATAGTTGTTTTAAGAAATTTTTAACCAAAATTCCCTATCTCAAAGAACTTGGAATTACAACAATTGAATTACTTCCAATTTTTTGTTTTGATCCTACGGATGCACCAAATGGTTTAGAGAATTTTTGGGGTTATAGTCCAATTAATTGGTTTACTCCGCATTTTGAATACCTTTCGAATGAATCAGCTGCAAAAAATAGAGAGGAATTTAGGAAATTAGTAGAGGAATGTCATAAGGCAGACATTGAAGTTATATTAGATGTCGTATACAATCATACTTCTGAAGGAGATTCCCAAGGACCCGCGATATCTTGGAAAGGTATAGATGAAAATCTTTATTACTTTATTGGGAAAGATAAAAATTATCAGGACGTATCTGGTTGTGGGAACACTATTGCCGCAAACAGAGGATTAGTAAGAAAACTCATAATCGAATCATTAAAATGTTGGGCTAGCGAATTTGGAGTAGATGGTTTTAGATTTGATTTAGGTATTGCCCTATCAAGAGGAGAAAACCTCTCGCCACTCGATAATCCTCCAATTTTTGAAGATATAGAATGCGCACCAGAACTTGTTGATTTAAAATTTATAAGTGAGCCCTGGGATTGTGGTGGTTTATATAAATTGGGTGATTTCCCATCTAAGAATACTTTTACTTGGAATGGTCATTTTAGGGATGACTTGCGGAGATTTTGGAAGGGAGATGAAGATACAGCTTGGAATATGAGCGATAAAATAAAAGGTAGTCCATCGATTTATAAAGAAGATAAAATTCTTCCAAAATCAATAAATTTTATTACTTCACATGATGGATTCACTCTTAAAGATTTAGTAACTTTCAATAGAAAACATAATTTTGCCAATAGCGAACAAAATAGAGATGGAGATAACCATAACAATTCTTGGAATCATGGCATAGAGGGACCAACTACAAACTTATTAATCAATGATTTAAGAAAAAGGCAACAAAAAAATCTTATTCTTAGTTTACTTATTTCTAAAGGTGTTCCAATGGTACTTATGGGTGATGAGATAGGAAGGTCACAAGGCGGAAACAATAATTCTTGGTGCCAAAATAATTTATTGGGCTGGATGAATTGGGAACATTGTCAACAAGATTTGGAATTATTAGAATATTTTAAATACGTCATAAAAATTCGAAAGAAACTAATAGACATTTTTAATCCATCATTCTTCCCTAACAATCAACCCAACCAAAAGATTCCAACATATCATTGGCATGGAACAAAGTTAAATAGCCCCGATTGGAGTAGTTGGTCTCACACAATTGCCTTTAGCGTTAATAAAGGCAATACTAATCCGCAGGTATGGATAGGTTTAAATGCTTATTCAAATAGTATCGATTTCCCCCTGCCGAAATGTAAATATAATTGGTTAAAAGTTATTGACACTAGCATGCCTTCGATTTTTGAACCCTTAACTATAAATGAAAAAAATGTTTCAATAAAGAGTAGAAGCTCTTTATTAATCATTTCAGAAGAAGTATTTGGGGCAAAAAATAATATATTCTAAAAGCGGGCGGCGGGAATCGAACCCGCATCTTCAGCTTGGAAGGCTGAGGTTTTACCACTAAACCACGCCCGCATTAAGTAATAGAATTACCACTGCAATAATACATTATCAAACAATCAACAAAGTAAAAAGATTGGAAAATTCACACTCGAAAAAAAATATTACTCGATCAACAACAAGATTAATGTTCTCTTATGGACTAGGAGACGCAGGTACAGGTTTAGTCGCAACTCAATTTGGTTTTTTTCTGTTCAAATTCTTTATTTCTGCTGGTTTACCAGTAATAATTGCAGGTTCATTATTAATGTTAATAAAAATATGGGATGCGGTAAATGATCCGTTAATTGGATGGTTAAGTGATCGTACCAAATCTAGATGGGGGCCAAGAATCCCTTGGATGGTGGCAGCATCTATTCCTCTTGGTTTCTCTTTAGCTGCAATATGGTGGACGCCCACTGGTTCCGTGCTAACCAAGACTATTTACTATGCCATAATTTCTATAGTCGTAATGACTGCTTATACGAGTATTAATCTTCCTTTTGCAGCTCTATCTACTGAAATTTCTGAAAAAACAGCAATAAGAACAAGACTAAACGCATCTAGATTTACTGGATCAATAATTGCAGGACTAACTGGTTTGATTATTGCTGGTATTGTATTAGGCTCTGAAGGATCAGCAAATAATGAATATTTTTTAATGGGTAAAATAAGTGGATGCATTGCAGTTGCTGCAACATTAATTTCTTGTTGGGGATTGGCTCCCTTCGCAAAAAAAGCAAGAAGGCCTTCAGGAAAAGTTGAGGCAATAACACTTCAATTCAAAAGGATCTTCAGAAATAAAAAATTTCTAAAAGTTATTACTCTTTATATTCTTCTCTGGTGCGCCTTACAATTGATGCAAACAGTAGCGTTAATCTATGTAGAGGATGTACTGAATGTACCAACATATATTGCGAAGTGGATCCCGATACCTTTCCAAATTAGTGCTTTAGTGGGTTTACAAATATGGACCAGAGTATCAAATAAATTGAATAGAATTTCAGCTTTAAACTATGGATCGATTATGTGGATTGTTTCATGTACGGCAGCTTTATTTTTACCTTCATTATCAAAAATTTCAGGAGTTGGAGATAGTTTATTCCTAAATACCGGTAACATATTTCTGTTCATTCTCTTAATTTTCATAATCTGTCTTATTGGTATTGGAGCTTCAACCGCTTTTCTTATCCCTTGGTCACTACTTCCTGATGCGATAGACGAAGATCCAGAGAAACCCGCAGGATTATATACTGCTTGGATGGTACTTATTCAGAAAATTGGTATTGCACTTAGTGTTCAATTATTAGGATTTTTATTGTATTTATCTGGTTATCAATCATGCATTGTTGATAAAAACGGTCTAAATATTATTGAACAATGCTATTCAGCACAACTAACTATTAGATTATGTATTGGTTTGATACCCTCAATACTGGTAATAATTGGTCTTTTAATCATGAGAAAATGGGATCGGAAATTAATTACAAACTAATATAAAGATATGTATTACCTTAATTTTCTCAAAAGACTTCTAAGCAGCTTAATCATTGGCGGGCAAGCAATTAATTTTATATTTAAGGGTAAAATCTCCAAAAATGATCTCTTTGAACAACTTATGGAGTCAGGTCCTGGAAGTTTGTTAATTGTATTAATTACAGGAATTGCCGCAGGTACAGTTTTTAATATTCAAGTTGCATCACAACTTACAAGCATGGGGGTTTCAAGTGAAATTGGAGGTTTATTAGCAGTAGGCATGGCGAGAGAAATGGCTCCTCTTCTAACTGCTACTTTAATGACTGGAAAAGTTGCAACTGCATATGCTGCTCAACTGGGCACTATGAAAGTTACTGAACAGATTGAGGCAATAACCATGTTAAGGACCGAACCAGTCCAATATTTGGTAGTCCCAAGGTTACTATCTATGGTAATAATGTCTCCAATACAGTGTCTTTTGTTTTTATCTGTAGCTTTATGGAGCGGACAAATTTGGAGCACAATTTTTTATAAAGTTCCTCCAATAGTTTTTTGGACATCTGTAAGATCAGGTAATGTGAGTTTAACAAGTTCAGACTTAACTTCAATGTTAATAAAATCTGTAGTCTTCGGATTACTTATTTCAATCATTTCTTGTGGATATGGACTCACAACTAAAGGTGGTCCTAAAGAAGTTGGAACAAGTACAACAGGCGCAGTTGTAATGACTCTCGTTACTGTATCTTTAATGGATGTATTTCTAACACAAATTTTATTTGGATGATCCTATGTTTAAAACTAAATCAAAAAAAGAGGAGCCAGTAATAATATCTCCATCATTTCAGTTGCCAATTATTCTAATAGTTTTAAGTTTTATGCTTTTGTTTTTGAATATTGGCTCTTTGCCAACAATAGTTTTTGCTTCTTTTAGCTTTTTTTTATTACTTCAGTCATTCACCTTAAGAATAAAAATAACAAATGATGATTTTATCGTTTTACAATTAGGGAAAGAGATTAGAACTTTTCCATTCAAAAACTGGATTTCATGGAGATTCTTTTTCCCTATTATTCCAGGTATTTTTTATTTTAGAGAAAAGTCCAGTCCTCATTTATTACCAATTTTATTTAATCCAAAGCAATTAAAAGATGAGCTCATAAAAAAAGTTGACTCCCTGGAAATTAAAAATTCTTAAAATTCAGACTTTGCCTATTCATCAAAATTATTTAAATGACCAATACAGAAATTTCCGACAATAATCCTGAAAAGGAATTAATAATAGATAAGTCAATTGCAAATGATAAAACGAAACAAATTAGTAAGAAAAATACAACGCAAAATAAAAAAATTACACAAAAAACCCCCAAATCAAATAAATCTTTTGATGAAATTTATAATGAAATTTTTACAGATCTCGTTTCAAAAAAAGACTCTTTAGTTAAAGAAATAAAAGAGTTAGAAACAAAAAAAAATGAAATAGAAAAAGACATTGAGTCAAATTTCAAAGGACAGTCAGATAATATCGCTAAGAGAGTAAAAGGCTTTCAGGAGTACTTAACTGGAGCTTTGCAGAATCTTTCACAAAACGTTGAGAAACTTGAATTAGTTTCTCAACCAATAATCGTAAAGCCATCTCCACTCGATGAAAAAAAACAAGACAATGTAACGAGCAATGTAGTTAATGTTCCTGCTCTTTCTGAAACATTCAAGCCAGATGAAGAGATTATAAAAAGTTGCTTTTCAAGTTTTACAGAACAACCTGACTTTTATGCAGAACCTTGGAAATTAAGACGGAGTCTTGATTCATCAGATATAGAAATTATGGATGATTGGTTCTTTAACATGGGCGGAAGAGGTTCTCTTGAAAGTAGAGGTTCTCGACAAAAAAATGCCTTGTTATCAGCTGGTGTAATATCTATTCTTGGCGAATTATATGGAGATCAGTTTCAGACTCTTATTTTAGCTTCGCAGCCTGAACGATTAGGTGAATGGAGAAGAATTCTTCAAGATTCACTCGGTCTAACAAGGGATGACTTTGGACCTAATAGTGGGATTGTTCTGTTTGAAAGGCCTGAAGGTGTCATCGAGAGAGCTGATAGATTAGAAGCGAATGAAGAATTGCCATTTATTATCATTGATGCAGCAGAAACCTCTGTTGAAATTCCAATACTTCAATTCCCATTATGGGTTGCATTTGCTGGTTCAGATAATGAAATTTACGATGATCTTGAACTAAACTAACCTTTATGAATATCTTAATAATTTTTACAAGTTATCTTTTAGGATCACTTCCGACAGGTTTTTTAATTGGGAAATATCTCAAAAATATAGATCTAAGAAATATAGGTTCTGGATCTACAGGTGCCACAAATGTCTTAAGAAATGTTGGGAAATGGCCAGCACTTTTTGTATTTATCATTGACGTTGGGAAAGGCCTTCTTGCTGTAAAAATTGCTCAATATTACACAAATCAAGAATTAATAGAAGTTATAGCAGGGATATTCGCTATCTCAGGACATATTTGGCCAATATGGCTTAGAGGTAAAGGAGGTAAAGCTGTTGCAACTGGATTAGGTATGTTTTTAGCTCTTTCTTGGAAAGTTGGACTCGCATCTCTTGGTATTTTTTTAATAGTCCTAACAAAAACTAAATTTGTTTCTTTATCCAGTATTTCAGCTGCAATCTTACTTCCTATTTTTATGTTTTTTTACCTAGGTAAATTTATGCACTCATATTTTTTTATAAGTTTAATTGTGGCATTATTAGTAATCTGGAAACATAGAACAAACATAAAAAGATTACTTAAGGGAGAAGAATCCAAAATTAATAAGAATCAATAGATTTAAATATTTCTATTAGAGCTTTATTAGGATCTATAGCTTTTGATATTGATCTACCAATTACTAGCTTAGAAGCGCCATTATCTATAGCTTCATGGGGAGTCATAATTCTATTTTGATCATCTTTACTGTCAATATTTAATCTGATGCCTGGTGTAATAAGTTCAAAATTATTCTTATAAATAGATCTCAACATTTTTACTTCCCAAGGGGAACAAACACATCCATCTAATCCAGCATCAAAAGACAATTTTGCAAGTCTCAATACATTTTCTTCAATTGAATTATTTCTATCAAGATCAGTTTGAAAATCTTTAAGAGAAAAGCTTGTTAAAACTGTTATTCCTACTACAAATGGAGGTTTAACACTGACTGAGGTAGCTCCTTCTAAAGATGCCTTCTTCGAATCCTTAAGGGCTTTTAAACCTGCTGAAGCATGAATAGAAATTATATCAACTCCTAATTTTGAAACTTCGAAACATGCTGCACGCATTGTATTTGGAATATCATGAAATTTTAAGTCTAAAAAAATTTTTTTATTTAAACCTTTTAATATTTCAATAACTCTTGGACCTTCCCTAACAAAAAGCTCTAAACCAACTTTAACCCACTTAATATTTGGACATTTTTCCAGAAGTAATTTTGCTTGATTTACATCTAATCCATCAATTGCCAATATTATTTTATCTTCTGAATTAAATCTTTTATTCATCAATTTTCAGTTTTCAAACCTCTTAATTATTTTTTTCCCAATTTGCAAAATTTTCCCTTCCAAATCATTTTTTGAATTAAAAACTAAATCAGGATTTATTACTTTCTGACTATCAATTTTTACACCTCCACCTTTAATAGATCTTTTGGATTCACTACTAGATTTGAAAAGTTTTAGCGCGCTTAGCAAGTAAAAAAACTTAACTGGGAAAACTATTTCTTTTAATGAAATCTCTGGAATTTCTCCAACTTTTTCTTTGTGTCCAAGAAATAATTTTTCGCAATTTGATTGCGCTTTTAATGCTTCTTCAGCCCCGTGGAATAAAGTAGTAACCTCTAAAGCCATTCTTCTCTGTAGTTCACGAGGATTTGACTTATCAAGCAAACTCAAATCTAATTCAGTAAGCAATTCAAAATATGTAGGTATTATATTATCGGGTACTTTTTCTAATTTTGAATACATTGAAAGAGGATCATCAGTTAAACCGACGGTGTTAAATTCAGATTTACTCATCTTCTTAATTCCATCTAAACCTGTCAAAATTGGCAAAAGAACTCCAAATTGAGGTTCTTGTTTAAAATGCCTTTGAAGATCTCTTCCTATTGCAATATTAAATTTCTGATCTGTACCTCCAAGCTCAATATCTGATTGAACAACCACCGAATCATAGCCTTGTAATAGTGGATATAAAAATTCATGCAAAGCAATTGGAACTTGTGAAGTGTATCTTTTATTAAATTCCTCCTTAGCTAGCATTTGACTAACTGTTGCACTCCCCATTAATTCAATTATCGAATTAAGATCTAATCCTTTTAACCATTCGCTGTTATATCTGATTTCTATTCTATCTTTTGAATCAAAATCTAAAATAGATTCATTAGCTGGTTTACCCAGTCCTAGTTGGGTTAAGTATGTTTTTGCATTATCCTTAACTTGTTTTTCCGATAACTGCACTCTTGTTTTATTTTTTCCAGTTGGGTCTCCAATTTGAGCAGTAAAATCTCCAATAATTAAAACTGCAACATGTCCATTATCTTGGAATGCCCTAAGTTTTTTGAACAATATGCTGTGCCCAAGATGAATATCTGTTCCAGTTGGATCGATTCCGAGTTTAACCCTTAATTTTTTATTATTTTTTTTCGCATGATCAATTATTTCCGAGAAAGTTTGATCTGTTCCCTTAATTGGGAAATATTCTTCTATTCCTCTTGACAGCCATGATGGCAATATTAAATTATCTGACATGAAGCTTTAAACATTAAATTTAAGAAGTTTTATCAAGTTCATCCTTCATTCTTATTAAGGTTTTATTCATCTGATCGAACATTTGATCAGGAGTAATCCCAAATTGACTTAACTGTGTCTTTAATTGTTCTACTGTCATTTTGGCTTGAAAATCTTCAGACAATTCAAATCTCTTCATAAAAACCTTATATCGATCCATAAGAGATTCCATTTTTTTGATAAACATTATTTTCCCTTCTCTATCAAATTTTCCATAATCAGAGCCAAGTTTCATAAGTTCTTGGTAATCTGTAAAAAGCTTTTTAGCTTCTTCTTGAACGATGTCTGACTCAAAGAATCCCATTTCTATTTTTTTACTTCGCAAGATTAAGGCTCAATTACAAGATAACAAGAATCTTTTAAATTGATTAGAACATTAATAAATTTTAGTTTATAAATAATTCTTTGATTTATATTTATTCAGAATTAAATTTAGTAGACATGTTTCAAAAATATTGGAAAAATTCAAAGTAAATAATATTTCAAATCAAGAGAGGCAATTTGAATTATTTGGTTCAAATGTAAATACATCAATAAATTTTCAACACTCAAATAATCTAAAAATCAAAGGCGAAATTCTAACTGAATGGAGAAATAGAATCCATAATCACCAATTTAAAATTTCAAAAGATGCTCACAATAAAACTTTATGTCAAACAAGCCTTCCTATAAATAAAATTTTCGATGAAAAAAAAATTGATCCCTTTTCCCTGCAGCCATTATCATTGAACTTTTGGAGAACTAATCAATACATACATAATGGTCCAGCAATGTATTTTGTGATTGACTCGATGGGAAGTTCTAAAATAATCCTATATATAGGAGAAACAAATTCAGCAAATAAAAGATGGAAGGGAGAACATGACTGTAAAAATTACCTCATGAATTATAAGGAAGCCTTAGCTAATAACAACCTTTTAAGTCACCAAGATATTCGTTTCTTCTTAGATGTACCTAAAGAAGTAAAATTAAGACGTAAATTAGAACAGCAACTGATATATTTATGGTTACCACCTTTTAATAAAGAAACCCGAGATAGGTGGGCAACTACTTTCACAAACAACTAAAAGTTAATTAAATCGATTTTACAAA
Source organism: Prochlorococcus sp. AG-424-P23 (assembly GCA_003210135.1). Lineage (GTDB taxonomy): Bacteria > Cyanobacteriota > Cyanobacteriia > PCC-6307 > Cyanobiaceae > Prochlorococcus_A. The sequence continues at coordinate 14,112 of QCNK01000012.1, forward strand.
TGCAATTTTCCACATTCCAAAAAAATCTAGATAACTGGCAAGGCGCTTCATTAATTTTTGGAGTTTTTGAGGAAGAAATTGCTAGCCAACTTGAAAACATAAAATTTGTTGTTGACCCGAAATTATTACTAAAAAAAGTTACTCAAAAAAAATTCAAAGGAGAAAAAGGAAAAACTCTAAGCTTTGAATTTTTAGATCAAAAATTAGAAACTTTAATTATAGTTGGACTTGGCAAATCGAAAGACCTTAATAAAAGTGATATAGAAAACTCCATAGGAAATCTAATTAGGAAAACTGTTGATAAAAATGAAAAAATAAGCATCTTGCTTCCTTGGGAATTAATAAATCCACAACTAGAAATTAATCAATTAGCAGAGTCAGTCAGATTATCTGCTTACAAGGACAATAGATTCAACAAGAAAAAAGATGAAGAGAAAGTTCTTAAAGAAATAGAGTTTTTGAATTTAAAAAAATTTGAGAATATTAGCTTTGAAGATACAGATAAAATATGTGAAGGTGTAGAACTAGCTAGAAGACTTGTAGCCGCTCCTCCAAATAGTCTTACCCCTCAGGAAATGTCTATACAAGCTTCTCAAATAGCTAAAGATCATGGTTTGGAAGTAAAAATTTTGGAGGCAAAAGATTGTGAAGATTTAGGAATGGGTGCATATTTAGCTGTAGCAAAAGGTTCTGATCTAGATCCAAAATTTATACATCTTACTATAAAGTCAGAGGGGCCTATAAAAGAAAAGATTGCACTTGTTGGGAAGGGTTTAACCTTTGATTCTGGAGGATACAATCTGAAAGTAGGAGCATCTCAAATTGAAATGATGAAATATGATATGGGCGGAAGCGCCGCAGTTTTAGGAGCAGCAAAAGCACTTGGAGCAATAAAACCAAAGGGATTAGAAATTCATTTTATTGTGGCATCTTGCGAAAACATGATAAATGGATCTGCAGTGCATCCTGGAGATGTAGTTAAAGCATCTAATGGTAAGACAATTGAAATAAATAACACTGATGCAGAGGGTAGACTCACATTAGCTGATGCTTTAACTTACGCTTCAAATTTAAAACCGGATTCAATAATAGATCTAGCAACTTTAACAGGAGCTATTGTTGTTGCATTAGGGAATGATGTAGCTGGATTCTGGAGCAATAATGATGATCTTGCAAACGACCTAAAAGCTGCATCAGCCCAGTCTGGAGAGGAATTATGGCAAATGCCTTTGCAAAAATCTTATAAAGAAGGTTTAAAGTCTCATATAGCTGACATGAAAAATACAGGTCCTAGAGCAGGTGGTTCAATAACTGCTGCTTTGTTTTTAGAGGAATTCTTCGATAAAGAGATTAAATGGGCTCATATTGATATAGCTGGGACTTGTTGGACTGATAAGAATAAGGGAATTAACCCATCAGGTGCAACCGGTTTTGGAGTTAGAACTCTTGTTCAATGGATTAAAAATAAATAACTATATTTAAATCATTCATTCCAAAGATTTGTTGATCTAGCGTTATCTCTCCATAATTTATCCAACCTCTGATCTCTCCCACATGAGAATCTATAGAACTTATATTTTAATTCATTTCTCTCAGCAAAATCCTGATGATATTCTTCAGCTAACCAAAATTGACCTTTTGATTTTAGTTCTACAGATATTTTTTCTAATGGCACACGCAATTCATTAGAGGCCGAAACAATTGCATTTTTTGCATCACTTTCCTCTGTTTCATCTTTAAAAAAAATCACTGGCCTATAAGAATCTCCACGATCGCAAAATTGACCATTGCCATCCAGAGGATCAATATTTCTGAAATAAAGTCTAAGTATCTCAGGTAAAGTTACCAATTTGGAATCATAATTCACCAAAACCACTTCCTGATGTCCTTCATGATTTTCGTAGGTTGGATTTTGTAAATCCCCACCTGAATAGCCACTTTGTACAAAATTTATCCCTTTTAAGGACTCTAAATCATGTTCTAGGCACCAAAAACAACCCCCTGCAAGAATCAATTCTTCTGCAAGTGTATTTAGAGGATTTATAAATATTGAAAAGGCAATTATTAAGGGTAAAAAGTATTTCATATTCCTAATTATAAAGTTCAAACAATAGAATTAATAATCTCTTCAGCAGCTCTTTGAACTACTCCCTCTTCTCCTAATTCTTTTTTTAGCAAAGCATAGCCTTTATTAATTTTTATTTTTTCTGATTTCGTTTCAAGAAGTTTACAAGATTTATGAAAGATCTTCTTAGCGTCAAAGTCTCTTTGTACAAATTCAGGAATTATTAACTTGTTAACTAACAAATTTACAGGAGAAATAAATTTTACCTTGAAATTGAGAATTCTTTTAGCGATAAAAGCAGTAACTCTACTTACTTTATAACCAACAATTTGTGGTATTCCATGTAAAGCTAATTCCATATTCACTGTCCCAGATTTGCAAAGTGCAATTTTAGTAAGTGAATAAATATAAGGCTTTAATCTTCCGTTATCTTTTTGAGAAATCACTTTTCCTTTAACTTGATATTTTCTTAAGGCCTTTCTGAATCTTTCATCAAAAACTTTTCTACAAGATGGTATATAGACAATTAAACTTGGATATTTTTGTTGTAATTTTTTAGCCGCCAACATAAAAGTAGGTAATATATATTTCAATTCTTGAGGCCTTGATGCAGGCATTAAAAGTAGGATGTTTTGATCAGGGCGAAGTTTTAGATTATTTCGGGCATCTTTTTTTAAGGGAAGTTTTTTTGTTAAGTCAATCATTGGATGTCCAACCCATAAAACATTTCCGCCCCTCTTTTTATAAAATGCTGCTTCTTTCTTGAAAATCGCAAAAATTTTATCAGAAAAATTGATTAAATTAGTCGTAGTATTATTCCCAACCCTCCATGCCCATTCTTGAGGAGCAATATAATAAAATATTGGAATTTTGGTCTTCGATTTTTTTAATTTAGTTCCAATTTTTATATTGGGACCCATATAGTCAATCAAAATTAAGCAATCTGGAGGATATTTTTTTAATAGTTTATAAAATCTTTTTTGAATTATTATTGTGGGAATAATAAGAGGTAAAGCCTCCCAAATTCCGATTGCACTAATTGATGTAGTATTTTGAAGAATTTTCACGCCTTCTTTCCTCATCGTTTCCCCACCTAATCCGCAAATTTCTAGGTCTATAGATTTTTTTTTCGCTTCATCAAATAATGCTTTTGATAACAAACTACCGTGCAAATCTCCAGAGACTTCTCCAGTACTTATAAATATTTTTTTATTCATAAATTAACTACAGGCATCGGTCCTCGTCTTCCTTTTGATATTGAATCTTTTAAAAAATCACATAATTTTTTTGAAGAAAAATCCAACTTACCTTTTGTTAAGGTATCCAATGAATCAGTCATTACATTATTCGATTTAAAAAGTAAATTCCACGTACTTTGCAAAAGTTTTAAATCAAAATCCTTATTTTCCATCAAACCACTTCTTTTAATTCCAATCCTGTTTAAACCTCTCAATTTCCCTGGATGTCCTTCTGCTAAACAAAAAGGAGGTACGTCTCTATCTACTCTTGTCATTCCTCCAATCATGGCCAAATAACCAATATGTACAAATTGATGAATACCTAAACATCCACCAATAATGGCTTTATCTTCAATACTTACATGGCCCGCTACTTGAACACTATTTGAAATAACTATCCTATTTCCAAGCTCACAATTATGACCTATATGAGTATAAGCCATTAATAAATTATTATTGCCAATAATAGTTTTTTCTCCTTCATCAGTTGCCTTATTTATAGTTACGCATTCTCTAAAAGTATTATTATCTCCAATAATTACTTCAGTAGAAGCTCCTTTATATTTAAGATCTTGAGGCTCAAGACCTATAAAAACATTAGGGAAAATTTTATTATTAATACCAATTTGAGTTCTGCCAGTAATAACAGCATTCGGTCCTATTTCAGTTCCTTCCCCAATTGTCACATCAGGGCCGACAACGGCTCCTTGAGAAATAATGACATCATTATGTAAAACAGCTCTAGGATCAACATAAGCATTTGGGTGAACTTTTGCACCACTTATATTTGACTTGAATTCAAAAAAATTTTTTTCCATTTATCTAATCAACTAATGAGAACATTAATTCTCCAGCACAAACCAACTTCCCATCAACATGTGCCTCACCTTTAACCTTGCCAAATCTTTGTCTTTTAATACTCAACAATTCACAAGAAATTATTAATTGATCTCCAGGTACGACTGGTTTTCTGAATTTAACATTATTAATTCCTGCAAAAACGAAAAGACCTTTAGGAAGATTGGGCATTTGCGTTACTATTATTCCACCAACTTGAGCCATTGATTCAACAATAAGTACCCCAGGCATTAAGGGTCTTTCAGGAAAGTGTCCTTGAAATTGAGGCTCATTTATAGTTACATTTTTTACTGCAACAGCTCTCTCCCCTGGGATATTTTCTATGACCTTATCCACAAGAGCAAAAGGATATCTATGAGGTAATAAACCTAGTATGTTCTCAGACGAGAGTTGATTATTTTCACTAGATAATTTCTTTTCCAAGACTTTTAAAGATAATGTTAATTTTTTAGCGATGAGGCCAACAAAGCATTTAAAGAATGTGATCCTTTATAAACTAAAATTTGTGCCTTAGGTAACCCTACCAAAGCCAAGTCCCCAATTAGGTCTAAAATTTTATGTCTTATTGGTTCATTATCAAATCTTAATGGTGGATTAACCCATTTATCACCATTACAAACTAGGGCATTTTCCAAACTTCCTCCTTTTATTAATCCAAGTTCACTTAACTCTTGAAATTGATCCTTAAAGCCAAATGTTCTTGCTGGGGCAATCATTTCAACAAAACTTTTTGGATTCAAATCTATCTCAAAAGTTTGAATTCCAATTGCCTTGTATGGAAAACTTATGGTGGATATAATTGTAGTTTTTTCGGAAGGGGTTGCTACTATAACAGAATCCTCCTTATTTAAAGTTATTGATTTATTAATCCCTCGAAAAAAATTATCTGGTTTGGGGGCTTTTTTTATTCCTACTGCTTCAAACTCTTTAACCCACTGAATTGCGGATCCATCTAAAAGCGGTATCTCTTTCCCATCAACTTCAATATGAATATAACTTAACCCACACCCAGCCATTGAAGATAATAAATGTTCAATAGTATATAGATTTCTTCCACCTAATTTAACCGCCGTACAAAGCATCGTACTTCCAATTAAATCTTGACTTAACTTAAAAATCTCTTTAGGTTTATCCCTGAAAGAAACATAATATCCTTCTTTTTCATAAGAAGAAATTTTAACTCTTGTTTTTTCTCCACTATGAAGGCCTACACCTTCTCTGGAAAACGCACCAGCCAAGGTATAGCAAGAATCATAATTAGTAGGCCAAGAAAACACTTAAAACTTCCATCCAACTCCAAGTGTATATCTCCAATCTCCACTTAGGTCCTGACTAGCAACATCTAGTCTTAATGGACCAATTGGCGTTTTAATTCCAACTCCCCCACCAAGTGAATATCCAGAGCCTGATTTCTGTAATAATGTCCCAGGTTTTCCTGGAACATCCTTTTGAGTGCCCAAATCACTTCCTGCATCAACGAACAAAGCTCCTGATAACATTCTCCAAATAGGAAATCTATGCTCTATTGTGCCTTCAACATAACTTTTACTTACACCCAGTTCACAAGCTCCCCAACCTCTAACAGATGATGTTCCGCCCAAACAAAATGCTTCATAAGGAGGCAATTCGCCAATAATAGTTCCAGCCTTTAATTGTAAAGCAATAGTTTGAGGGCAATCTTCGCTAGCAGATTCACTTGACTTACATCCCTTTGTTAAATTTATCAATTTTGTTGGTATGAAGTATGAATATGAGGCTCTCATTCTATTGAAAGTTGGAGAGCTTTCCCCCACTGAAAGAAACTGTTCAGTACCAAGTTTTAATTTATCCCCTGAAGTTGGATTTGAAGAATTATTCAAATTATTTCTAGATGTATTTGCGACAAAACTAACCAATGTATTTTCTGCAGGACAGGATCCATCATTAGGAGTAAATCCAATACAGATAATATCTGTGACATTTCCTCTTACTGTTGTTGGCGTCCTATCAGCGTAAGGTCTTTTGTTACCCTCACCATCAATCATCTTTACTTGCTTAAAATTCATCCCTGCAAGAACTCTCCATTTAGAGGTCTTAAATGGATCCCCACCATTAAGAGGCCTTGAGAAAGAAAATCCACCCCCTGTTTTTTCTAAAACTACTGATGAAAAAGTATCAGTATTAGATGGTGTTTGGTCATTTACAGCATAAAACTTTCCATTTTCTGCACTTTTAAATTCTTTTGGATAATTTCTACCTAAAAAAACATTTGTTCTAAAAGCAGTTCTATGTTTATCTCCTTTAATCCATGGATCAGTTACAGAAAAATTATAGGTAGTTGAATATTCTCCAAAATTTAAGTTGATACTGGTAGACCATGCTCTACCAAGTGCATTCGTTTCTTGTAAACCAATTGTGGCAAATATACCTGAACTAGTGCTATAGCCAAGTCCACCAGTTAATGATCCTGTTCTTTGCTCACTTAAGTCTAGAAAAATTATTACATGATCTGGATTAGAGGTATCAGGGCCGAGAGAAACCTTGACATCATCAAAAAGCGATGTGGCATAAAGTCTTTTAATATCTGCTTCTAGAATTTTCCTATTAAATATTGAACCTGGTTGCGTTTTTAGTTCTCTTTTTATGACCCAGTCTTTTGTTTTCCCTTTCCTAAGTTTTCCATCAACCATGATTTCACCATCAGATCCTTGGAATCTCAATTTTATGTCAGATACTATTCCTTCAGAAACATTTAATTTAATTATCCCATCATCAGAGATTCTATCTGGACTTTTTATTCTTACTAAAGAATAGCCCTCATCTTCATATCGTTTTTTTATTATTTCTATCTTATTTTGAAATTCATTTATGTTTAGTGTAGTTCCATAAAAATTTTTAAAAACATCATCTACATACGCATTAGAAACTACTGAGCTAGTTGGATTAAGTTCAACTTTCTTTAAAATTGGATTAGGCACAACATTTACAATTAGCCGAACTCCTAATGGACCATCCTGAGGTTTTATTTTAACTCCTGAAAACCAGCCACTCGCATATATTGAATTTAAGTCTTTATTCAAAGCTCGATTATCAACAATACTCCCCGGCTTTATACTCATAGCATCGTATGCTCTTAATTCAAGATCTTTCCCCTCAGGATGATTTTCCCAACCTTCGATAATTATTTCTGAGATAAGAACACTGTCTTGATTGGTATCTTTTTTATTTTCTGCAATAAAAAAATTTTTCTCTTCTTTAGTATCTAAGCCTTGGGAAAAACTATTTTGAATGTTGTTAATTTCTAAATTTGTTATGGATTGATCAACTTCATTTGGCAAATACTTTGCTGCAAGTTCTGAATTATTTGATATCAAAATCAGAGGAGAACAAGCAAAATTTGTGAAAACCCTTCTAAATTTTAAAAAATGTTTTTGCATAATATTTTTGATTATGGGATTTGAAGCATTAATTTTTGATTTGAGTTAAATGGAATTGTTTATTCTTCGGTTTATTTCACTATAAGCTTCGATTAGACCACCTAAATCATTTCTAAAAATGTCTTTGTCTAGACTTACTATTGTATCATTTTTCTGACTAAGATCCCACAATCTACAATTGTCAGGACTTATCTCATCACCAAGAAGAATTTCATTATTGGCATCATATCCGAACTCCAATTTGAAATCAACAAGTTGCAGTTGAATTTTTTTAAAAAAACTTTTCAAAATTAAATTTATTTTTAAAGTTAAATTTATTATTAAATCCAAATCACTAGAGCTTAGTATATTCATTAATTCAATCCTGTCTTTTGTAATTAGCGGATCATTTAGTTCATCATTTTTAAGATAAATATCAATTAATGGTTTTTTTAGTATAGTACCTGAATTAATAGTAGTTTGTTTACATAAAGATCCGTATGCAATATTTCTAAGCACAATTTCTAAGGGAATTACATCTATCCTTTGTGCAATCATTGTATGTTCATTTTTAAGTTCAAGAAAATGAGTTGGAATTTTATTCTTTTCAAGAAGTTTAAAAATACTTGCACTTATAAGACAATTAAGCTTGCCCTTACCTTCAAATTTGGCTTTTTTCAACGCATTAAAAGCTGTAGCATCATCTTTAAATTCAATAAATACTTTATCTAAATCCTCATGAGAAAATACTTTTTTCGCTTTACCTTCATAAATTAATTCATACTTATTATTCATAAAATTTAGGACCTCATTTGATTACTAAAAGATAGAATTGTAATTAACATATTTAATAGAGATCAACTTTTTGAATAGTTTTTTTTATTTTAACTGATTATTCAATGAAACCTCATAACCTTCAAAAACAAATTTATGAGTATTAATTCAACAAGTTCCAAAGATGACATTAAATTAGAAAATGTTTTAATAATTGGCAATGGCGGTAGAGAAAATTCTTTGGCTTGGGCTATTCAAAAAAACGAATTAGTCAAAAAAGTTTATTTAGTCCCTGGCAACGCAGGCTCAGAAAGGATAAATAAATGTGAAAGGATAAGAATCGACATAAATAATAAAAATGAATTAGTCGAAAAGCTTGATTTTTTTAAAATAAATTTTATTGTAATAGGGCCGGAAATACCTTTAGCAAATGGATTAGCAGATTTTCTTCGCGAAAAAGACTATAAAGTATTTGGCCCTGGTAAAGATGGAGCAAGATTGGAATATAGCAAATCTTGGGCAAAGGAATTTATGCAAGAAGCAAATATTCCCACTGCAAAATTTTGGAAAGTCAATTCTTTAGAAGAAGCCACAAAAATTATCCATTCATCATCTCTACCACTAGTAGTTAAAGCAGATGGTCTAGCTTCAGGAAAAGGTGTTTTTATTCCTGATTCAAAAGATGAATGTTTTAGAGCTGCAGAATCAATCTTTAATGGTAAATTTGGGAATTCTGGGGAGGTTGTAGTTCTAGAAGAAAAAATTAAGGGCCCAGAAGTTTCTGTTTTTGCTCTTTGTGATGGTAAGAGATATATATTACTTCCAACTGCACAAGATCATAAGCGCCTCTATGAGAAAGATAAAGGTCCAAACACAGGCGGGATGGGAGCTTATTCGCCTGCTCCATTATTAACAAAAGACTATCTTGAAAGAATAATCAAAGAGATAATTGAACCGACAATAGATGGATTAAATAAAAAAAATATTGACTATAAGGGCGTAATCTATTTTGGATTAATGATCACAAACTCTGGGCCAAAAGTTATAGAATATAATTGTAGATTTGGTGATCCAGAATGCCAAACAATAATGCCCTTGTTGGATCAAAATTTTGTATTTCTTTTAGAAAAGTGTTCGATGGGAAATTTAACTGGTGATGAAAAAATTAATACCCCTGATAAAGTTAGTGGCTGCGTAATAGCGACTTCAAAAGGTTATCCGCATGAATATAAAACTGGATTTCCAATAAGAATAGGCAAAATTGATTCGAGTGATTGTCAAATTTTTGATTCAGGTACTTGTCACAATAAGAATGGCGAATTATTAACAGATGGAGGAAGAGTTTTAAGTATTGTCTGTCAAGATATAAATTTCGATATGGTTTTTGAAAAAGCATATAAAAATCTTAAAAAAATAAACTTTGAGGGAATTTACTTTAGAAATGATATAGGTCATCAAGTGAGAAAAAACTTTTCTTCAGAGAATTAGCTTATGATAAATACAAATAATCAGAAAACGAATAATCAGAAAATTAGAGAATATGATGTCTCTGAAAATGAAGATTTCAATAATAAATTTTGGACAAATAAACTTATTGATTGGTGGAGTAGGTTTAGTTTAAGAACAAAATTGTTAGCGATAGCAACCCTTGTTGTAAGTCTTCTAATGACAGGGATAACATTTTTTGCACTTAATAGTATTCAACGAGATGCAGGGATGAATGATACAAGATATGCTCGAGATCTTGGACTATTGTTGTCTGGTAATGTCACTGAATTAGTGGCTAATAATCAAAAAAAAGAAATCTCAAATGTAGCTGAAAAGTTTTGGAGATCAAGCCGAAATCTACGTTACATATTCTTTACTGATGCTGAAGATATAGTTCAACTTGGGATCCCAATTAGTGCCACGCCAACAAGTTCGGATAGTCAATTCCAGCTCACTAGAAGATTAAAACTCCCATCGGAATTAAAGAAAAGACCACAATTCCCCTTAGTTAGGCAGCACACAACACCTCAGGGTCAAGTAACAGATGTATTTGTCCCAATGCTATGGAAAGGGAAATATCTTGGAACTTTAGCTTTAGGAGTAACACCTAATAAAAAAGCATTAGCCAGTGCCGCACTAACTAGAGAGGTCACAATTGCAGTTTTTATCTCTATTTGGGTTTTAGTAATACTTGGAGCTGTGTTTAATGCACTAACAATTACTAGACCTGTGAGAGAGTTAGTAAGAGGTGTTAGGGAAATTTCAAAAGGAAACTTTAAATCAAGAATTTCTTTGCCTATGACAGGAGATTTAGGGGAACTTTTAAATGGATTTAACAGAATGGCTACTCAGTTAGAAAATTATGACGAGGCAAACATTGAAGAACTTAAAGCCGCTCAAATAAAGCAGCAATCCTTAATAGCTACTATGGCTGATGGTGCAATATTATTGGATTCTGAAGGAAAGATTGTACTTACTAATCCAACAGCTAAAAGATTATTCCGTTGGGAGGGAAGGTTCTTAGAAGGAAAATATTTTTTAAATGAGATACCCGAAATTTTATCTAATGATTTACATACAAATATAGAATCGATTTTAAACAGAGAAAAAGAAAAGGATGATTTAAGGTTTAGCTTAGGTGAACCAGCAAGAACTTTAAGAATTGTTTTACAATCAGTTTTAGACACTAACAAAGTTGAACTTAAAGGTATCGCGGTCACAATTCAGGATCTAACTAGAGAGGTAGAATTAAATGCAGCACAAAACAGATTTATTAGTAATGTTTCACATGAGTTAAGGACACCACTTTTTAACATAAAAAGTTACGTGGAGACTCTTCATGATTTAAAAGATCAGCTTTCAAATGAAGAACAACTTGAATTTCTGGGTATTGCAAATTCAGAGACTGATAGGTTAACAAGACTCGTGAATGATGTATTAGATTTATCAAGATTAGAGTCAGGTAAAATAATTCAACTAGAGGAAATGGATATTAAACCTGCAATAGAACAGACCCTCAGAAATTACAGACTTAACGCTATAGAAAAAAATGTTTCATTAGCTCATGATATAGAAGAAACTATTCCTCCAATACTTGGGAATTTTGATTTACTTCTACAAGTTTTTGATAATCTGCTTGGTAATGGGTTAAAGTTTAGCCCAAAAAATAGCAACTTAATTATAAGAGCTTATACTTGGCCAGATTCCTGTCCTGCTTTTCCTCCGAATAATAACAATGATGGAGCACCTCAATGCGAGTTAATTTCACCATTACCTAGAGTAAGAATTGAGATTACTGATACAGGTTCTGGGATATCTCAAGCGGATCAAGAGAAAATTTTTGACCGTTTTTATAGAGTAGAGAATGCCGTTCATACTGAGCAAGGAACAGGTTTAGGGTTGTCTATAGTTAGAGGAATTATAGAAAAACATGGTGGAGAAATTAGAATGGCTAGTGAATTAGGAGTTGGAACAACCTTCTGGTTTGATTTGGCGTTGGCACAATCAGATAAAGACGAATTATTAACTCAAACTATTAATAATTCAGATAATTTCCCCAGCTCTGAAATAAGTAAAATAGTCTAATTATTATCTAATCCTTTAAAAATATTCTGAACATTCTGATCAGGAATAACTCTATGAGGGGCACCACTAAATATCTGTTCGAAATTAGAAAAAGAATCTTTTATTTCCGGGCCTTTATTAGTGATTATAAATTCTCTTATTCGCTTATCATGCCATGATCCTCGCATTTTAAAAACATTTAATGCTCTAGCCATCTCTCCTTTAATTTCAACATATTGAAGCAACAATATTGTGTCTGTAATTGTTGAGATGTGAGAATCAGTAATGGAATGACTTCCCATAAATTCTTCTGCGGTATTTGTGAAAAACCCTGCTATCTCTTCTTGTTTTGTGTAACCTGTAACTGCAATTACAAACTGTCTAAATGCATTTAAACTTACACCTCGAGCTAATGCTGAGAGAGAATCAATTGCCATTCTTTTTGGTTTAAATTGATTAATTTGCGTTTTGATGATTTGCAGGTGATCTTCCAAACCAGTAGATTCAGGATAGGCACAAATAATTTTTAATAAACCATCACTTTCCATCTTTTCAAAGTCTATTCCCCAACTAGTCGCATTTCTAAGTAATTGAGCCCTGGATTCCTCATATGCAAAAAGTATGGCTCTTTCATTGTTGTTATAAGCATCTTCTACAAATTTCGATACAAGCATAGTCTTACCCGTGCCAGTAGCTCCCGTAGCAAGGATAATAGAGTCTTGAAAATATCCTCCTCCACACATATCATCGAGATCTTTAACTCCAGAACTAATCCTAATATTTGAGGACCGCTGTGTTAATCTCATTGCTCCAAGTGCGAATACACTTATACCATCTGCTCCCATAGTGAACGGGTATTCCCCTTTCATATGTACAGTTCCTCTTAACTTCAAGACCTCTAGAGTTCTTCTTCTCTTTTCTGACTCTAGAACATTTCTTAATAAGACAACATTATCAGAAACAAATTCTTCTACTCCATATCTTGCAATGGGTCCGTAATCATCAACCCTTTCTGTAGTCATAACCGTTGTAACTCCAATTTCTTTTAATCTCGCAATTAGCCTAAATATTTCTCTTCTAACTACGTAAATAGCATCATATTGTTGGAAAACTGCAGTTATAGAATCTATTGCAACTCTCTTAGCTTTATATTTTCTTATTGCGTAACTTATTCTTTCAATAAGGCCAGACAAGTCAAAATTACCTGCCACATCTTGCCCGTCAGGATCAGGAGAGGCATCCAATATAAATAATTTATTTTGATCAATTAATTCTTGTAAATCCCATCCGAAGCTAGCAGCGTTTCTTATTATGTCTAAAGGGGATTCTTCAAATGTAACGAAAATACCTGGCTCATCAAAATTACAAATTCCATGGTGTAAGTATTGGAGCGAGAAAACAGTTTTACCAGTTCCTGATGTACCGCTAACTAGAGTACTTCGAGATACGGGCAACCCACCTCTACAGACATCATCAAAACCTTCTATACCGGTAGGTAGTTTTTGTACTTGCATTTTATTTGATTTACCAAATTTCTTATCTTTCATAGTTCTGTTAAAAGAAAATTAAATAAAAATAAACTTTAAATTTACTTTAATTATAAAATTTTCTATATGTTATTTATCCCCACTATATTCAGTTTCAGTTAATTCATCAAAAAGTAAATCTAAACCAATTAAAACCTTTTCTCTATCAGATAGGTCACCAATTATTCTTCTAACTGGTGGAGGTAAAATTTTTGCCAAGGTTGGAGTAGCCAAAATCTTATCTTCCTCTGCAAGCTGTGGTTGCTTAAGTACATCGATAACCTTCAAGGCATAAACTCCTTTAAATTCATTCTCTAAAATTTCTCTTAAAGTATTTAATGCTCGCATCGAATTAGGAGTATTTCCAGCAACATAGAGTTTTAAAATATAAGTTTTTCTTGCTGCCATTTTGATGTTTCCCAAAATTGATATAGAAAATTTAAAACAAACCTTGACTTATTACACTACAAAATAAGAGAATAAACAAATTATTATGATTGCTCATTTGGTTTAATCAAATTAAAAATTTGGACCTAATAGCGTCTTTAAGATATGACAAATTCAAAAAACTCCTCAAAAAATTCTTTTGAAAATAAAGAATTGTATGCAATTGCAGAAACCTCAGGCCAACAATTTTGGTTCGAAGTTAACAGATACTATGACATAGACAGGTTAAATGCGAAAGAGAAAGATAAAATAACATTAGAAAAAGTTTTACTTTTAAAGGATAAAAATTCAATCACAATTGGTAAACCTTACGTAAAGGATGCAAAAATCGAATTAGAAGTTGTTTCGCATAAAAGAGATAAAAAAATTCTTGTTTACAAGATGCGTCCAAAAAAGAAGACAAGAAGAAAGATGGGCCATAGGCAAGAACTCACAAGAGTTATGGTAAAATCTATATCATTAGGTAAAAGTGTTCCTAAGTCTTCTTCAAAAAAAGAAACTGTTAAAAAGGAAACTAAACCAAAATCTGAAAAATCTACAAATTAAAAATTTCTAATGGCACATAAAAAGGGTACAGGTTCTACAAGAAACGGTAGAGATTCAAATTCCAAAAGACTAGGGGTAAAGGCCTACGGTGGAGAGAAAGTAACTGCAGGTTCAATTTTAATTCGCCAAAGAGGAACATCCTTTTTGCCAGGAATCAATGTAGGCAAAGGGAAAGATGACACTCTTTTTGCACTCAAAGAAGGAACTGTGAGTTTTGAAAGCATTAAAAGAAATTTGAGAAATAGAAAAAGAGTCAATGTAGTTATCTAAATTTTCTTATAAGCTCTTGTAGTTATAAGAATAGGATGAAAAACTTCTAAAAACGTTGATTGAAGTGTATTAAAAAACTTTTCAACAATTTGTAGATCGTCAATATGGAAGGGATATTCATTTTTATCTCCTTTATAGAAATACCAATTAAATAAAGCAATAGATTTTGAATCCATAAACTCATTAAAAATCTCAATTTGAGAAGCTGGGTCAGCAAGATGTTCCAAAACATCAAAACAAATTATCGTATCGAATTTTGTTATTTTTGTATCTTTAATTGTCTTACAAAAAGTAAGTTTTTTTTCGACTCCTAATTTCTTAGCTCTGTATTCAACAAAGTTTCTATTTGTTTTATTAATATCTACAAAAAAAACATGTTCAACTTTTGAAGACATTGCATTTGCTAAGGCATGAGTGCCAATACCTCCTCCAAAATCTAAAACTAAATCTCTAGAAAATCTTTGCTGAAGTTTTAAAGTATCAGCTATATAATCCTTGCTTGTAATATGCCACGCAGCTAAATCAGCTACATGTCGATCTCCAACAATTTCAGTATAAAAATCTGAAACATCCCCAAGCGCATCTCCAGGATGTGAATTTGCCAAATTCATCTTTGCATTTGAAAGAAATCCATCTAAATCGCATTCTTTAATAGATAAATATTCCATTAAATGTGATTTCAAATTGAATGCATTATTTAAAAACTCCTTTAATATAAAATTATTCTTTTTCAATTTCTTACTTCAAGTCTCTAATACAAAAATCATAGGATGTTGATAAATCTTTATCAAAGTATTCTTAATATTAAACATGGAAACTAAAGATGGATTCTTAGTTATTAATAAAGAGAAAGGTTGTACCTCTCATGATTGCGTTAAACAAATACGGAACTTACTAAATACTAAAAAAGTTGGCCATACAGGAACTCTTGATCCAGAGGTTACAGGAATATTACCAATTGCTATAGGCAGTGCAACAAGATTTATTCAATATCTTCCTCAGGGGAAAACTTATATTGGACAAATTAAATTAGGTATTAAAACAAGCACTGATGATATTCATGGCAAAATAATAAACCAAAAAGATTGGCCAAAAATCAGTGATGAGAAATTAGATCAATACTTAAATAAATTTAGAGGAATAATTAAACAAGTTCCACCAAAAGTATCTAGTGTGCATGTGAATGGAGAGAGAGCTTATAAAAAATCTTTTAAGAATGAAAATTTTGAATTAGAACCAAGAAAAGTAATAATAGACGAACTCCTTTTAATGAAATGGGACCAAATAAATGGAATCATAGAAATAAAAATCAAATGTTCCGCTGGTACATACATAAGATCAATTGCAAGAGATTTGGGTAAAATTCTCAATTCCGAGGGTTGCCTTCTACAACTAAAAAGAATTTCAGCTTGCGGCTTTGATGAACAAAACTCTATTAAAATATCTGACATTGAAAAAGAAAAAGGTAAAAAAAACGCAAAAAATTATATTATTCCGACACTCTCTGCTCTTAATCACATTTCAACATTAGTCTTAAGTAATGAAGAACAAATAAAGTTTTGGCGAACTGGAAGAGCTATTAAAGTTAATATTAATTACTTAAAAAAAAGCAAAACTTTTGATTATGAGAGACCCATAAAGGTATTGGACAAAAGAAAAGCTCTTCTTGGTATAGGCTTTTTTAATAAAGAACAAACTGATATAAATCCAAAATTGGTCCTTAATGCAAAATAATTTTTTTATAAAAAATATTTTTTAAACGATTTTATTTCAACCCCCTTATAAAAATGTTTTAGGATAGCATTTGCTTTCTCTCCCTTATTTGCCATATATTTAGCACCCCATTGACTCATCCCCACACCGTGTCCAGATCCATATCCCGAAACTACTAAAATTTTGTCCGAAGATGATGAATTAAGAGTATTTCTTGGAACTAATAATCTTTGACCTATATTTATTAATGATGAATTTTTAATATTATTTAAGGCAACTATTGCTTCAACACTTACATCATATTGATCAGCTATAAGTATCAAGCTATCTCCAACTCGAACAATATGGGTAAGAGGTTCATTTTCTGATGAATTTGTTGGAAATAATTTAGGGCTCTCATCACTAGATTTATTTTCATTATCTTCGATAAATTTAAATCTTACTAAAGTGCTTTTAAGGTTCATTATTTTTCGAATATCAACTCCTGAAATTTGATCAGTTCCAAATTCCCCATGAATTCTTACATTTTTTACTCGACCCGTACTTGTTACATTTAAAATTTCAATTTTATTAATTCCTCCAATGCTTGGGAATAGATTTTGCAATTGAGACTTTGAGAACTTTTTATTCCATCGAAGTTTTGGATTATTTTTATCAAAGTCTTTAACACTTGATAAATATGGATATTTATTTTTCCATACATCTTGGCTATTTTCTGTCATACCAGCCGAACTACTATGAAATAAAGAATTAATTAATTTGTTTTTATATGTCAAAACTAATGATCTGGTGCTGTTTACTGCCCTTTTAGTCCTCTGCGTCCCAGCCTCTAGTCCAATGTAGACTTGATTCTTATTTGTCGAATCAATATCATAAAGTGGATTTCCTTTTTGCTTCAAAGCATAAGTTCTTGATGCAATAGCTTGAGCTTTTAATGCTTCCAAAGGCCATTTAGCGGGCATTTCTGAACCAACAACACTACCAAGATACTTCTCAATCCCAAGAACATTAACCACCAATATGTCATTTTCACGTATGAATAGATTCAATTTACCTGCGTATCTTTTCTGACCAACCCAAATCCCTCTTCTATCTGAAGACCTGACTACAAATTTTTCCTCATTTTTCAAGTAATAGATTTTCTGTTTATTTTTATCAAAATTTAAAGTAGTTCCGTTATTTTGTTTTTTTAAAGTTAAACCTTTAATTTTTTTATTCGAAAATCTTTGACCTTTGATTGTTAATGGAATAGATCTATCAGCCCTTATTCTTATTTGTTTGTCTTTTAAAATTAAAACATTTATGATAGGTTCTGTTGAAGCTAGTACAATTCTGGGCTGGGGCAAACATAAAATTATTATGCTTAATAAAAAAAAGTTATAAGTGGTTTTTATGTTCTTTAATATCACTTTGTTTGAAAAACAAATTTTGAAATTGCCTAAGTTTGACTAAAAGTCTAGATTTAATCCAGATAAAAAAACAACAATATTATAATAAGTGAACATCACCTTTCTAGGAACGAGTTCTGGAGTTCCAACCTTAACGAGGAATGTCTCTTCATTAGCTCTTAAATTATCGCAATCTTCGGAAGTTTGGCTTTTTGATTGTGGAGAAGGAACACAACATCAAATTATTAAGAGCAATATTAAATCTTCTCAAATCAAGAAGATATTTATTACCCATATGCATGGAGATCATGTTTATGGGTTACCTGGCCTCTTAGCTACCTTAGGTTTATCAGGAAATAGTAATGGTATTGAAATTTATGGTCCTTCAGAATTACGAGGTTTTATAAATTCTGCCCTCAATACTAGTTATTGTAAATTGTCATTTCCATTGCATTTCGTGGAGGTTGAAAATTACGCATCACAAAATAAAACTTTATTTGAAGACAACAAAATACAAGTAAATTGTGCCTGCCTTAAACATAGAATTCCAGCCTATGGTTATAGAGTGAGCGAAAAAGACAAGCCAGGTATATTTGATGTCAAAAAGGCAGAAGCCATGAAGATAGCTCCTGGACCAATTTATTCTGAATTGCAACAAGGTAAAAAAGTCCAAATAGCAGATGGGAGGACATTTGACGGGAAAGAATTTTGCGGACCTCCAAGAAAAGGTGAAAGTTTTGTGTATTGCACAGATACTGTTTTCTGCGAAGCAGCAGTATCACTATCAAAAAATGCCGATTTACTTGTACATGAATCAACATTTTCTCAGGAGGATGAGAGCATGGCCCATGAAAAATTACATTCCACAACAATTATGGCCGCGAAAACAGCATTATTATCTAATACAAAAAAATTAATTATTACTCATTTTAGTCCAAGATACACTAATAAAAATGCAATTACACCAACCGATTTGCTTAAAGAAGCGCAAAAAGTTTTCCCAAATACTCACCTCGCCAAAGATTTTTTAACTTCAGAAATTAAATAAACTGCAACAGTTCGTTAGCAGGATCGTTGTAAATGACCAACCCATGAAATAATAGTCATAGGTTTTTCTATTTGATGTCGATCGAAATGGTCTCTATTTTTTCATCACTACATAAGTCTTGTAAAAGACTATTTATTTTTCTTCCTTTAATTATTGGTTTACTTCTTAATCCAATTTCTGCTAATGCACTTTATCCTAGTGATCCTTCATCCGTTGATGTACTAAAAGATGATCTTCACGGCGCCGACCTTCATAATACTGAATATGTTAAATATGATTTATCTAACCAAGATTTAGGTGAAGCTAATTTACAGGGTGCCTACATGAGTGTTACAACTGCAAAAAACTCTAGTTTTAAAGGAGCTAACATGAAGGACCTTATTGCATACGCAACACGCTTTGATAACGCAGATTTTACTGATGCAAATCTTACTAATGGTGAGCTAATGAAAAGTGTTTTTGATGGGGCAATTATTGATGGAGCAGATTTTACTGATGCAAATCTTGATCTATCTCAGAGAAAATCATTATGTGAAAGAGCTAGTGGCACTAACTCGCAAACTGGAGTTAATACAATTGATAGTCTTGAATGTACCGGCTTAAAAGGATACATGCCTCCAAAGCCAAAAGCATAATATTAAAGCTAACTAACTTCAGAAGGGAAGATATTACCAGGCTCTTTAGAGCCTGGTTTTTTGCTATACCACCATTCTTGTACATCAGAAGAAAATTTCTTTGAAAAAAGAGTTATAACTGTCTCAACCGGTTTTGATCCAGGCTCGAAAATCTGAACTGAGTAAGAGGGACATTTTTTTGAAGCCATATCAGCTACAAACCTAGAACCTATTCTTCTCCAACTAGGCTCCTTACTTCTCCAAGCAAGTCTTGAACAGGGCCAAGGGAGCTCCTCTCTATCGTATAACCTGCAACATGGTCCAATCACTTTATAACTGTACTGCCCCCCATAACTTGATTGAACGCTACCATTCTCGAAAAATTCAAACTTATTCATTCACAAAAAAAATGCCACCTTCATAGAGGGTGGCAGAGAAATATTAAATAATCAACTTAAAAAAGTTAATTTTTTATAATTAATAAAGTTCTTCCTCAGCATGAGTTGTAATTGTTACATCGGAGGTTGGATAAGCAACACATGTAAGAACAAAGCCAGCTTCTAGTTGATCATCATCCAAGAAACTTTGATCTGATTGATCTACACTACCAGAAGTAACTTTCCCAGCACATGTAGAACATGCACCAGCCCTGCAAGAATAAGGGAGATCGATGCCCTGCTCTTCAGCTGCGTCAAGAATGTATTGGTCGTCAGGTACTTCAATGGTGGAATTGATACCTTCACTTTCGCTGATGAGTGTAACTTTGTAAGAAGCCATTTAAATAAAAAATTGTTGGTAATTAATACCTATCAAATACATTTTTAACATCGATTGGGACGATATGTGAGATTTTGAAGTAAAAAATGACACAATAAAATGTATTAACGAGTATCTATAAGAAAAACTTATACTTAGGTTGGATAGCTGGGTTTTTGAGCAGAAATACATGCCCAATCTTTTCTAGTTGATACATCCATTAATTTCAAGTCATTCTGGATTAATATTTTTATAATTTCATCTTTTTGTGAATTCAGAATTCCACTGAAAATGACTTCTCCATTACTTTTTAAACACCCGTATATATTTGGAATCATTTCTTTTATTACTTCAGCAAGAATATTACATAAAACAAAATCAAATTGTTTGAGTTGTTTTTTTAAAATTACCTCATTAAAAGATCCCAAATATGTATTTAAATTTTTTAAATTACCGAAATTTAATTGAAAATTAGAATTAGTTGAATTTATAGCTAAATAATCATTATCTACTGCACAAACCTCTTTAGCACCGAGCAATCTTGCGGCCACACTCAAAATCCCGCTACCACTCCCAATATCTAAGACCTTTTTATCAGAAAATACAATATTCTCCATTTTTTCCAAGCAAAGATAAGTCGAAGGGTGACCTCCTGTACCAAAGGCTGCACCAGGATCAATTTTTATGATTTGTCTATCTTTAAATTTTTCATTTAGATTTATCCAACAAGGCAAAATTAAAAAACGATTTCCTACTAATTCAGGCTTCCAATATTTCTTCCAGCTTGTCAACCAATCTTGCTCTTTAATTATACTCCAGTCAAAAAATTGATTCTGTGGGTCATTAATATTTAGAAGTTTTCTAATTATTTTTTCTAAATCACTTCTAGAACTCTCGTCCCAAACATCAATTGGAAGCCAAATATTCACCTCTTTTTTTTGTTCATTTTTAATTATATATTCAAATGAAAAACTAAATATTCCAAGCTCATTTAATTTCCAAATAATGATTTCTTCTGAATCACTTTCTATCTGAAAGGTTAGTTTATACCAATCTTTAATAGCCATTAATAAAGCAAGCCTTTTTTATAATGTGACTGGATTAGCGTTGGTAATTCCCTCTACTTCAATAATGGTATCAAGCAATTTATTTGGTATTGGATCATCAATACTTAGAACCATAACAGCTTCCCCTCTAACTATTTTGCGCCCAACTTGCATTGAGGCAATATTCACATTGTTGCTACCTAATAAAGACCCAAGCTTGCCAATAATACCGGGCATATCTCTATGCCTAGTAACCAACATGTATCTACTCGGCGATACATTAACAGGATATTGATCAATACTAATAATTCTTAATTCCCCATCAGCAAAAATGCTTCCTGCTACGCTATGGTCGCCATTATCTCCATAAGTGGTTAACTGAAGCGATCCACTAGCAAATTCAGGTCTTGCCTCATCTTTATTCTCGACTACTGAAATACCTCTTGAATCTGCTTCTAGCGAAGCATTTACATAATTAATCCTATCTCCCAAAGCTTTGCTTAGAAGACCTTTAAGACTAGCTATTATTAATGGCTGAGAAGGATGTTGAACAAATTCGCCTTGCAGCTTCACCTCTAATTTTTGAATCTGGCCTCCTGAAAGCTGACTTATAAGCAGACCCATTGTTTCAGCCAATTGCAAATGAGGTTTTAGACTATCCATAATATCAGGGCTCAAACCTGGTATATTTACTGCTGTTCTAGCAGATAAACCAAGCAAGACATCTCTTATTTGTTCTGCAACATCAACAGCTACATTTTCTTGTGCTTCCCGAGTAGATGCTCCTAAGTGTGGGGTGAGAATAAGATTCTTTTCAACCTTCAAAAGTGGTGAATTAGATTCCAAAGGTTCTTTAGAAAAGACATCTATTGCAGCGCCTGCAATCAATGATTTATTTAAAGCTTCTGCTAATGCCTCTTCGTCAATTAAGCCTCCTCGAGCACAATTTATTAATTTTGCGCTACTTTTCATACTTTTAAGCACATCTATATTTACTAAATTCTCTGTCTCTGGTGTGCGAGGCAAATGCAAAGTTACATAATCGGATTGTTGGAATAAATCCGCTAGTTCAGATAGTTTAACTTGAATTTGTTGAGCTCTTTCAGTTGAAACAAAGGGATCATATCCGTAAACTTCCATTCCTAATGCATTAGCTACTTTCGCTACATGAGCACCAATTTTCCCTAAACCTACTACACCTAATTTTTTCTTATAAAGCTCATTACCAACAAATTTCTTTCTCTCCCACTTACCTGACAAAGTACTACTGTTAGCAATTGGGATATGTCTAGATAAAGCCAACATCATAGCTATGGTATGTTCAGCGGCGGCTATTGTGTTACCTCCAGGCGAATTAACAACAAGAACTCCTTTTTGAGTAGCAGCTTTAACATCGACATTATCTACTCCAACTCCCGCTCTTCCAATAATTCTCAGCTTACTTGAAGAGTTAATAATTTCTTCAGTCACTTGAGTACCAGAGCGAATCATTAAAGCATCATAGTCTTGAATAATGGATGCTAGCTCAGAGTCTGAGATTCCTATTTTCTGATCAACCTGAGCAACTTGTGAAAGAATATCGATTCCTGTTTGATCAATTGGATCTGTAATGAGAACTTTTGTCATTTAAGATTGGTTCTTTAATCTTTTACTTTAACTTAATCTATAGTGTAAGTATCTTATTTTATTAATTTGAATAACACACAAACATTTGAGGATTAAATTTTGACTAAAAGTATCGTGATATTTGAAGACATTGATAAATGTATCCAATTATTTGAAGTGTTCAAAGAAAAATCTGTAATGCTCTCTGAAGCAATTTTGATCCCACCAATAAGTGAGAAAATATCATCAGATGAAGCAGAATTGCTAAATGCAAAAGCAAATATCTTATTCAAATCTCAAAATTTTGAAGAGATAAGAATCTTAAATCCTAAACTTGATAGAAATATTAGACAAAAAGATATGAGTAGATGGCTAATGCCATTTGGTTTTTTAGCTGGAATAGCTTTTTCTAATATGACTAATTTATCTACCTTCAGCTTTCTTGGTTTAAATACCATCGGGGAATCATTAATTGGAGGTCTCTTAGGTATGGGTTCAGGTTATTTAGGAAGCATTGTTTCTTCTTCAAGTATCAACATCAATAGAAATAAAGAGTTGAGATCAATTATTAATTTTAATAAAGAGGGTAAATGGCTTGTTCTACTTGAAAATCAAATTGGAACTGAATTACCTTGGGCTTTGATAAAACAATCAGAAGCAAAAGACATAATTTTTTTAGAAGGCTAAATGATTGATTTAAAAGGAATCTTAATAAATTCAAACTACAAAAAAGAAACTGAAGAATTAATAAATATTGCTAACTTAGCTTACAAACACTGGGAAACTTATTGGACGGGATTTTATTCAACTTATGTTTGCGAAGAGATTTTAAAAGATTTTGACAATTTTAATGATTTCAAATTTTTTGTTTATGGAGGATTCTCCTCTTCTCAAAGATCTAGGATAGCTTGCTTTAGAGGAGATAATATTCCTGGAGAAGATACGCTAAAAAGTAATTTTCCAGCTCAAGGAATAAAAATAAATGGCAATTTCTTATTTGATAATGCCACACAAGACGACTTTAGATCCCTCTTAAATGAGATGGGGTTAAATCAATTAAAAGTAGGAGATATATGGACTACTGGCGATAGGGGAGCACAAGGGATTATTGATAATTTAGATATTGAGAATATAGATGAAAAAATTTTTTATTTGAGAGACGTAAAAGTAAAAATTAATTTAGTTGGTATAGATGAATTGCAAATACCTTCTGGAAGATCAAAAAAACTTGTTAATACAGTAGAAGCTTCAACAAGATTAGACGCTATAGCTTCAGCAGGTTTTAGGATATCAAGAACTAAAATTATAGAAAGGATAGAAAATGGAATGCTCAAATTAAATGGAAGCAAAGTTAATAAGCCAACTATTAATCTAAAAATTGGCGACAAACTAGAATTAGAAAATAAAGGATTTATCGAAATTCTGGATTTAGAAATAACCAAAAGAGAAAGATGGAAAGTTAAATTACTTAGAAAATGAAACTTAACCTGCTATTTTCTTATAAGGGGGATTTTAAAATTCTCTATTTGGGCGATTAGCTCAGTGGTAGAGCACTACCTCGACACGGTAGTGGCCACTGGTTCGAATCCAGTATCGCCCATTAAAACTTTTGAGCACCTAGCTTATATCCACAGAAAATAATTTCATTTTTTAGATTATTCAAAAAGATGAAACTTAATCAAATAATTAATCTGCATAAGGGGCTCACTGCATTTGTAGTGATTGGTCTTATGATTTTTTTTGATAATTACACAATCGCTCCCTACGTTTATCTAGCTCTGCACGGAACTTATGGATTACTTTGGCTTTTAAAAGAAAAGATATTCCCAGATCCTTACTTTAAAGAAAAAATCAATTTTTTAACTTCAGTTACTGGTTTTATTTTCCTTGGGAGTTACTGGGTAGCTCCCTACATTCTTATCTCATCTCAGAAATCTGTTCCAAATATTGTAATAGCTACTTCTATATCTATAAATATAATTGGTGTGTTTTTACACTTTGCTAGTGATGCCCAAAAATATTTTTCTCTTAAATTAAAAAAAGATCTAATTAAAGAAGGATTTTTCGAAAATATAAGGAATACAAATTATCTAGGAGAAATACTAATTTATCTATCATTCGCCATCCTCTCAATGAGTTTCATTCCACTAGCAATTCTTGCAATATTTTTCTCTATAGTTTTTCTCCCAAGAATGATAAAAAAAGATAAATCACTCTCAAAATATGATTCATTCCAAGAATACAAAAAGAAAAGTGGTCTTATTTTGCCTAAATTAAATGCTTGATAACAACTTACCAAGTTGGAGACAAGATTTAAAATCTTCTAGAAAAAAAGAGGGGAAATTACCCTCTAATAGATGGATACAGCTTGCAACAGTTAGCGAAGAAAATGAGCCAAGATTAAGAACAGTTGTTTTCAGAGGATGGGATAAAGATAGTTCAATGATAATTTTTACAGATAGAAGAAGTGAAAAAATTGGGCATTTAAAATCCAACCCTAATGCAGAAATATTATGGTTCTTTTTGAAAACCAAATCACAATATAGATTTAAAGGAAAAATACATGAATTAACTGATAACAAAAATTATTGGGATTCATTATCAGAAAAATCAAAATTTTCGTGGTTTTGGGATTCTCCTGGAGAGAAAATAAACCCAAAAGTCCAATTTACTCATAAAATATTATCAAATCTACCCAAGCCGGAAAATTTTGTTGTTCTAAATTTTGAAATCGATTCAGTAGATCTTCTTAAATTAGAACAGCCTGTTCATAAACGATATCTTTGGGAAAAGGTTAATAAATGGGAAAAAGTTGAAATTAATCCTTAAATATTTCTAAATTGTATATTTAGGTTGAAAAAAATATAGTGATCGGTCAGTTTTAAAAAAGAAGTATTATTTATATGAATTTCTCAGAAATTCCAGAAAATCCTTTTATTTTTCTATCTTGGGTGACTGCTATAGGGCTGTTTATAAGTCTTTCTGAAGCAACAATTAAGATAAAACTTGAGAAAAGACACAGTTATCGAAAAAGGATAGAACTAATTAATAGTCTCTATCCCAAAAAGTTAGCTTGAAGTATCTGAGAGTATGTTTGCTTGGAGAAATTGAAATAAACCACCTTTGGTTGTTTCCTCTTTAACTTCAACTTGCTTGGAAGATTTTACTTTTGGTGAAGTTGTAATTTCCTCCTCATCTTCTGATTTCAAAATTCTGATAATGACTTCATCTAAGGAAAAGTTACCAGGTCCTGTTAATGCAATTGAAGTTGCTGAAGCGAAATACAAAAGTAAAAGCTCTAATAAGAAGATATTAAAACCTGAAGTAACAAGTGCATGATATATAGCCACTGAAATTGTTCCTACAATTGCCAAAGCTCCGAATCTTGTAGCTAAGCCAATAATTAATAACCAACTACCACCTATTTCTGAGAATGCCGCTATGTATGATAAAAATATTGGGAATGGAAGATGTAATGGTCTGACAAAAGCATCAGCAAAATTTTCTATATTCGCTAATTTCTCATAACCGTGATGAATAAGAACAGTCCCAGTTATAACTCTAAGAATTAATAAAGCAGTATCTTTGCTTAACGACTTAGTAAGAATTGTTGAAAGCACTATAAAAAAAATTATCCTTAAGTAAAAATAACTAGTCACAGTATCCATCGTGGATTAAAGGGCAAAAGTCGCACCTAAATAAGTATTTATACTTACTCACCAAAAGGTTTATTTTCTTATTAGGAATTCAACTAAGTTAAAAATTATTTTTTGAATAATTTTCTAATATTCTCTGATTTATTTTTGGAATATTTTCTTTAAATTTGAAAAACCCTTTTTTAGCAAATTTCCAAGCAAATAAATCTTCATCCCTAACAAGATTAAAAATTTTTTTATCGTGTAAATTTTTAAACTCAGTTATGAAATCATAATTTTCACCCACTCCAGGATAAATAATGTCTATTTCATTGGTACTTTTAAAAGTATTTTCAAGTGAATAAGGATCAATCTGTTCAACATTATCAAAATCCTCTACAAATTCAGAGACCAAATCTTGTTTAAATTTCAAAACAGATTCGGACAATTTAATTTGTCTTTGTTCATTTTTTATAAGGATAATAAATACTTTTTTATAGCTTGTAAGTAAATTTTTAAGGGTTGCAAGGTGCAGATCATTTTCAAACATAATCAGATTATCTGATTTAGGATCCATGTCATTTTTATAAATCTCATCTTCTAATGGTATTTGATTAGATTCTTCAAGAAAAATTTGTTGATTACTTATTTTTTCTGCATTAAATCTATTATTTGAAAATTTTCTGAGGTTTGATGATGAAAAAAGATATTGTTTACCCTTCGTTTGCAATCCTCCGACCCATCTCCAGCTAAGGAGGTTAGATGCAGCATCACCATCAAAAAGATATTTAAAGAAAAACTTTGCTCCCAATTGCCATGGAAGGCCTAAATTAAATATCCAAGTACTCGCAAACCACATTCTTGTATGGTTATGCAAATAGTTGTACTGCTTTAATTCATGGACCCAAGAATTAAAAAAATCTAATTCTGTATTGCCATTAATTGCACTTTCATATAGCTCATAATCAAAATCGAGATTGTTTTCTGAAAGAAAATTTCTCCAAACTGTAGGTCTATTTTCCATCCACCCTTTCCAGTAAACTCTCCAAAATATTTCTTCAACAAATTTAGTTGAGTTTTTGATTTTATACTTACTTTTAATATCATGAATCAGATCATATTCCGATAAAATTCTATGAGTAATGAAAGGCGATAATTTTGAAACTGAACTTTCGTTATTTGGCCCAAAATCAAAATTTCTTAATTTTGCATAATCATTAATTTTGTATTTCGCAAAATTTTCCCAGGTATTTTGAGCTTTTAATAAAAATGACATTTTCTGATAACTCTAAAAATTTTTTTTTTGTATTGATAGAAATTTCAAAAATTTGCCTGCAAATTAATCCTTAAAATTTTCTATTTCACTTTTAGGTAAATATGTTTGATTGAAGTATTTAATTTAAACTCCTGAATAGTACATTTTATACTCTTAAATCGCTCTCTGCGTAGGAGGATATTTTGTGGTCAATTACTTTTTAAATATAATTTACATTTTCAAATCTTTATTTAAATGATTTTTTCTAAAAGGTTTTTAAATACTTTTCAAAATTATTATGAATAATTTATTAGTTAGAGATGTTAAGTATCTAGATGAACAATACAGAATAGGTGAAGGCATAATTTCAGATAATGCATTTAAGCAACTTGAAAAGCTCTTCATTCCTGTTGATCCAGAGGCTGACTACTTTAATCAAAAAAATAATAAACTTTTGCCAAAATTAGCTAAAGAAAACTATAAAGAATTTTTGAAAAGTTTACTAACAAAAACAAGATTAAGCATTCAACCAAAAATTGATGGCTGTGCTATTGCTATTAAATATATAGATGGCAATTTTAATAAAGCTATTACAAAAAAAGGATTAGATGTCACAAGCAAAATTCAACAAATTAAAAATGTCCCCGATTGTATTCCTATCAAACGAGATTTTCAAATTAGAGGTGAACTATACGCTACAAACCAAGTTGCCGGCATTTCCCAAAGAATTACAAGAAAATACCTCAATGATAAGAAAGGGATTGGAGAAAGTCTCCGCTTTTGCTGTTTCCAAATACTTAATGGAAGACTTAATCAATACGAAACCCTTAACTATCTTAAAAAATGTGGCTTCAGCACCCCTGAAAGTTACTTCACAAATCATAAAAGCGAAATCCAAATATATAAAAAAAATTGGTTAGAGAGAAAAATATTTGCGAAATATCCAACTAATGGGATAGTTATCAAAATAAATAGTAGGAAATTACAGTTACTTAGAGAGAAAAGTTTATCTCAAAATAACGAATGGCAATATGCAATTCAAAAATAATAATAAATAGTACCTTCAAAAAGAGCTCACGATACTTATTTCCAGTATTTACAGTGGAATAGTAAATAAATTGGTTAAATTCCAAAGCAATTTGCAGGATTACTAAATGACTGCCACTATTTCAAGACCTAAAATCTCCAACTGGGAATCATCTAATATTCCAAACCTTGCAGGCAAAATAGCGCTAATTACTGGTGCGAATAGTGGTCTTGGATACTACACCGCAAAGGCCTTATCAGAAAAAAATGCTCATGTTGTTATAGCTTGTAGATCGCTTGAAAAAGCTAATCAAACTATCAAAAAACTTAAAGGTCTTAACCCTGAAGGATTATTTACACCTTTAGAATTAGATTTGTCAGATTTAAAAAATATTGTTGAAGTTCAGTCCAAAATTTTTGATAATTTTGAAAATTTAGATTTACTAATCAATAATGCAGGCATTATGCATCCGCCTAAAACTCTTAGTGCCCAGGGATATGAAATACAATTTGCAGTTAATCATCTAGCTCACATGCTTTTGACTCTAAAGCTGCTTCCAATTATTGAAAAAAAAGAAAAATCTAGAATAGTGACAGTTACTTCCGGAGCACAATTTTTTGGCAAAGTTGGTTGGAAAAATCTGAAAGCCGAGAACTACTACAACAAATGGGAATCTTACTCCAATAGCAAATTGGCAAATGTAATGTTTGCTTTGGAACTAAATGAGAACTTAAAGCACAAAAATATACTTTCTTTAGCTGCTCACCCAGGAATTGCAAAAACAAATCTCTTTACTGCTCAAAAACCTAACCCTGGTCCATTAGAAACATTCTCATTGGAATTATTTAGCCCTATTTTTCAAACTGCTGAGATGGGTGCTTTACCTCAACTTTTTGCAGCTACTTCACCAGACGCAAGAGGCGGTGATCATTATGGTCCTAGATTTAATTTCAGAGGGCATCCAAAACTATCCCCTACTTCTCCTTTCGCCATGAATAAAAAAGAAAGAAAAAATTTATGGGGGAAAAGCATTGAAATACTTAATAACTTCTTATAAATTTTTCATTTTTACTAACTTTAGAAAATACTTCAAAATATGTAATTCACTCTCTGAGAGTTTCATAAATTCTGTTAAGGCATCATAATTTTTTTCATCAATTTTTTTTGACAATTGAATAAAACTATCATGGTTTTCATTAACAAAGCGCTCAGCAATCTGAGACGGGGTTAAACCCTGTTCAATTAATTCACCTGGAGCATTTTTCTCCCACTTTTCATAAAACCAAGAGAACCAATATTTTGCAGTATTATCTTCCATTAATTAACTTTTCTTGGGCGAATACTATAAATACTGAAGAAAGATTTCATGATTGAATTACACCTTAAACACAATTAATATAAATACAATTATAAATTTAATGATAGATAATCATTCAAGTAAAAGAAATATTAATCTTGTAATTGGATTAGGTAAATCTGGATTTTGGGCTGCCAAGTATTTGAGAAGCATCAATAAGAGAGTAATTGTTTGGGAAAGTAAAGATGGGATAGAATTCTTAGAAAGAAAAACAGCATTAGAAAAGCTTAATATAATAGTTTCTCTAAATAAAGAATTTGTATTTGAAGAAATTCAACCTTTTGTGAAAGAGATCGAATCTGTTGTTGTAAGTCCATCAATACCTTATGACCATATAACTATTATTAAATTAAAAAAAAAGGGAATTAAAGTAATTGGAGAAATTAATGTTGCATGGGAAATTTTAAAAGACACAAATTGGATAGGTATTACAGGCACTAATGGCAAGACTACTGTTACTCATCTACTAAGCCATATACTCTGCGATACTGGATTATATGCTCCTTTTGCTGGAAATATTGGTACACCTTTATGTAAATATGCTCACTCCAAAAAACATGAAAAAATTGATTGGGTTGTAGCTGAATTAAGCAGTTATCAAATAGAAATATCTCCAGAAGTAAAACCTAATATTGGAATATGGACAACCTTCACAGAAGATCATCTTGAAAGACATAAAACACTTGAAAACTATTTCAACATAAAAAAAAGCTTGTTAGAAAAATCTGATTTTAGAATTTATAATTATGACGATAAAAACCTAAGAAATCACTACAGTTCGCTATCAAGAGGGGTTTGGATAACAACTAGTTTCGATAAATCAAATTTTATTCATTGCGATTATTGGATAGATGATCAAGCATACATTCTTGAGAGAGGGAAAAAATTATTCAAACTTGAACATTTTTCTTTAAAAGGGATGCATAATCTTCAAAATCTTTTATTGGTAATTGCAGCAGCAAGAAAAGTTGGATTATCGGGCAAGAAGATTAAAGATTCTTTATCTAATTACAAACAATTACCCCATAGGATGGAAACAATTTATAAAAATAATAATCTGGAAATCATTAATGATAGTAAAGCCACAAATTTTGACTCATCTATTGCGGGAATTAGTTCAATTGAAGGTCAAATAATAATCATTGCAGGGGGCAGATTAAAAGGCAATGAATATAGCGAGTGGATAAAAGTTTTAAAGAAAAAAGTTAAATGTGTTTTCCTTTTTGGAGAAAGCTCAAAAGTCCTAAAAATGGCGCTTATTAATGAAGGATTTAAAAAAAATATTTTCGAATTTTCAGAACTAAAAGAGCTTTTAAATTTTGTTTTTCATTATCTTCAAAATAATAGGGTTGGAACATTATTATTCTCACCTTCATGCTCTAGTTTTGATCAATTTAAGAATTATGAAGAGCGTGGAGATTATTTCAAGAAACTAATAATTGAAAAATTAAAGGTTAGTAAACCCATTTTTTGTTCAAGTATCATTTCGTGATTTTCAGGTCGGTCATCACAACCGTTTACCCTCTAGCAAATATTCACTTAATTAGTTAGATTTTGACTATGAATTAACTACAAGCAATGAGTGAATCTAACAATTTACCTCAAGCAATAAGTCATAAAAAATTAAGTTATTTGATGCTTAAGGCACAAAAAGAAACTCATTTTTCTGATGAATTAACAGAAATAGAAAGCCCCGAAAAAAAAGAATTTGAAGAGTTGATAAACAATTGGGAAGCTTCAACTAAGAACGTAGTTAATGAGTTATCAAAGAGAAAAGAGGATTTACACAAAGATAAATCACCAAATTCTTTAATTGCACTTGGTGCTATGGAAGTTCACCTTAATATGGCTTTGCAAGCCTTAAATGCATTTAATAAAGGAGATGATGGGCAAAAGTAAAAGATAAATTATAAGGATGGCATCGAAAATAAGAGAAAATCCAAGTCTTTTTCAGTATCTATATAGACATCATCATAATAATTAACTTCAAAACCCAAGCCATCTCCAGATTCGAGA
>QCNK01000013.1 GCA_003210135.1 Prochlorococcus sp. AG-424-P23
CGTTTATCGTAAAAAGAAAAAAAAATGAAAAAAGACTCTAGAGAAGAATATCTTAATAGAGATGAAGTAAATGAGATGATTGAATCAGCTCTCAGAAGACACAACAGAAGATCAACAATAATTTCAAGTGTACTTGGTTGGATCCTAATTGGGGGTTATTCATTTGGACTTTTTCAAGCAGTTCAAAATGTCTAATTAATCTTTTCTTTAAAGTAGAACTTGCAAGATGATAAATTAATATAAGACTAAAGTATTTATTATGAGGGAATATATTGAGGAAAATCTTACAGTGATAAGAACATATTTAATAAAACGAAAAAGGTATACATCAAAATTAAATAATGCTTCGATAATGGAAGAATTCAAAGAATGGAGCAAAGATCCATTACCTGAAACAGAATCAATTTGGACTTTACCTGACTTAACGAGAAATGAAAGACTAAAAAATTTTTGTCGCTCAATTAAGAAGGAAATAAAATAAGTTTTTAACTGCCTAGTTGTATATGATTCACCTTTAAGTAAAAATAACCCGCAAATCCAACTATATTCAAAATTACAACAAAAATCCAAGCTCCAATTGGCTGATTAGAATCAAATTTTTTTATTTTAACTTTTTCCTTTAGTCTTTCAATATATTTAGCCATAATTAAAATTACTAGAAAGAATTTTTCTAATTATAGAGAGTTAAATTTTAAGGAATCTTAAATAAAATAAAATTTCTTTTAATTCGAATTTTTATTGTCAATCCTGTTAATGGGATATTTAATTAACTCCTTTTTGAGATTTTTTAAAAGTTTGTTGTGATTCAAAATTGTAAATTTCCTAGTAAAGGAATAGTGCCATTTCATTGAATTAAAAAAAAACTTGCTAATTCATTATCAATAAAATTATAATACTTATTACGGTCATTAAGACCATACATAATTTAAATAAGGACAAATTTTTTCATGAGCTTAAGAGTTGGCCAAGAAGCACCAGACTTTAGTGCTACAGCAGTATATGATCAAGAGTTTAAGGAGATTACACTTTCAGGTCTAAGAGGGAAATGGGTTGTTCTATTCTTTTACCCACTAGATTTTACATTTGTATGTCCAACTGAAATCACTGCATTTAGTGATAGATACCAAGATTTCTCGGCACTAAATACGGAAATACTTGGAGTATCAGTTGATAGCAAACACTGTCATTTGGCTTGGATACAAACCCCAAGAAATGAAGGTGGTATAGGTGATATTAACTATCCGTTAGTTTCTGACTTAAAAAGAGAAATTTGCCAGGCCTACAATGTTCTAAATGATGATGGGGAGGCTGATAGAGGTTTATTTCTTATCAATCCAGAAGGAGTAGTTATGCATACAACTGTTAACAAGGCTCCTGTAGGTAGAAATGTTGATGAAACGCTAAGGATTCTTCAAGGTTATCAATACGTTGCGGCAAACCCCGATGAAGTATGTCCAGCAAACTGGACCCCTGGGGAGAAAACAATGTTAGAGGACCCCAAAGGTAGTAAGGAATATTTTTCTGCACTATAGAAAAATTAGAAACATTTAAGTAAGCAGTGAGTAGTAAATAATTATAAAAAAATAAAAAATAGATATATTCAAAAAGGGGATAACATCCCCTTTTTGAGGTTTGGGCACTATCCAATCGCTCAAATTAGTTTTATATGATAAAAAGGACCACGTGTAAAAAGAAATTTCTATAGCGACTAGAATAAAAAGATTAATTAAATTTAAGTCATGTAAACCAGAATATCTATAAATATGAAACTGATGATCAACACTAATATTATTAATTTGAAGATGCCAAAGATAGAGAGAAATCAAAATAAAATTTATCAATATTATTTTTTTTAACAGAAACCTTGATTTCTTAAAAATTAATAGGATACAAATTAAAGATATGAAAAAAATTAAATGTGGAATATCCGGTTTTGGTACATTAATTCCTTCAAGAAATAAATTAAATAAAAGATCAAAATTTATATATATATAATCAGCTATTAAATAAGAGAGAAATATTAAATTTATTGCTACTAAAAATAATAATCTTTTTCCATTAATTATTTTTATACTATTAATTTTACCCTTAGCAAAATTATAGTATGTAAAATTTTTTAAAGAGTTTATAAACACCAAAGATGGACATATTGCTCCACTTAAATAGTAAAGGATTGAATAAAAGGAAATATCATTATTATTTAGTGAATACAAATTAAACCATTGTTTTTGTACAAATGGAAGAATAAGTAAAAATGAAAGTGTTACTAATAACTTATTTGTATTGTATTTTATTATCAAGAAAATATTTTTTTTAATTTAAATCAATTAAATCAAACTTTCAACAATTTAGAAGTTGTTAATTTAAAAACTTTTTTATCTATAATTTCTTGATTTAAAAGTATATCAACTAATTTATCTAGTAAGACTCTATTTTTTTTCAATATTTTTATTGAATTATTTAATGAAATTTTAGAAATATTTATGATTTCATTATCTATTCTAGAGCTTGTATTTTCTGCTATGAGAGGCTTTCTTCTAAATAATCCATCTCCCAAATACATTTCATTATTATCAGAATTCATTGAAATTGGACCAATAATCGAAAATCCATATTTTGTAACCATTTCCCTTACGATATTAGTCGCATAAGAGATATCATTTATGGAGCATTGTGTAATTTCACCTTCACCAAAAACTATCGTTTCTGCTGCTCTTCCAGCTAGAGCAATTTCAATTTTTGAAAATAATAATTTTTTTGAAATCAATCCACTAGAAATTACATCTTCGTCAGGGCATATTTTTGTATATCCTCCTATAGATCCAGATCTAGGTAAAATCGTAATTTTATCGACTGATTCAATTCCATTTCTCACAGCAGATACAATTGCTCTACCTACTTCGTTATAAGCAATAATTTTTTTCATATTAGGAGAAGTTATTAATGAGGTTCTCAGGCCAATGGAAATTTTATCAAGAGCATTTTCTATATGAAGATCAGTGATTAATTTAGATTCGTCTCTTGCACAGTGAATAGCACTCTCGTTCATCAAGTTTGCAAGATCTGCTCCCGAAAATCCAACTGTTCTAGAAGCCCAATATCCTAGATCAACTTCGCTTGAAAGTGGTTTGGAAAGTGAGTGAACTGAAAGAATTTTTTTTCTTCCATCTAAATCTGGAAGCATTACTTCAATTTTCCTATCAAATCTACCTGGTCTTAATAATGCTGCATCCAAAATATCTGGTCTATTTGTTGCTGCTAAAACAATAATCCCAGAATTATCAGCAAAACCATCTAATTCAGTTAGAAGCTGATTAAGGGTTTGTTCTCTTTCATCATTTCCACCTCCGATCCCAGACCCTCTTTGCCTACCAATGGAATCAATTTCATCAATGAAAATTATACAAGGAGATTTTTCCTTAGCCTTAGAGAACAGATCGCGAACTCGGCTTGCTCCAACACCAACAAAAAGTTCTACAAACTCTGATGCAGATATTGAGAGAAAAGGCACTCCTGATTCACCAGCAATTGCTTTAGCTAATAATGTTTTACCTGTTCCTGGTGGGCCTATTAGAAGAACTCCCTTAGGAACTTTTGCTCCAAGATTTTCAAATTTCTTTGGTTCTTTCAAAAATGTTATTACCTCCTTTAATTCCTCGGCGGCTTCAGGGACGCCAGCTACATCATCGAATCTCGTTTCTACATCATCAATAGTTACAAATTTAGCTTGATTTTTGGTAAAACCAAAAGCTCTGGAAGCCAATTTAGATGTACTTCTCAAGATTAAGACTATAGCTAATATGAAAATCAGAAAAAGACTTATTGAAGCAAACGAATTAGCAGCTGAGGCTTCTTTTCTACTATTGTTAATTGTAAGATCTACCTTGTTTTCAGTAGCCTTTTCAAGGATTAATTGATCGTTGTAAAGGATAGGTATTTTAAATTTTTCGCCATTTTTATAAAGAACATCAATTTCTCTCTGCCTTGGATAGAAAAATATAGATTCTATTTTTCCCGTCTCAATATCTTCCAGAAGATCCGAATAACTTGATTGTGAATCTGAATATGAGAATTTTGATCTAAACACTAATCTTTATAAGTGATTAATAAAGCATATATGCTTATTTAAAAAATTGACGTATATAAACAAAATATACTCAAAAGTTTTGGAGATAACCAGTTAAAGGTTATATTATTATATGGAAATAAAGAAACAGAATGGCTGTACCAAAGAAGAAAAAATCAAAGAGCAAAAGGAACCAAAGGCACGCTGTTTGGAAAGGAAAAGCAGCAATAGCAGCTCAGAAAGCTATATCTTTAGGTAAATCAGTTTTAACTGGGAAAGCTCAAGGATTTGTTTATCCTATTGAAGAAGAAGAAGAAGAGTAGCTTTTAAGATCCTAATTTAAATGCTTCGAGTATAACGGCATAGATTGCACCGATTCTTAATTTATCAATTACTGACCATAGATCATAAAATCTTGAACTTGAAGGAGGCTTAATTCTTATAATAATCTCAATAAATACAATGATTATTGGAACCATAATCAATTCATTTTTACCTTCAGATATGAATTTTGTAAGGAAATTGGCAAATAAAAAATATCCTGTCAAAACAGAAATAAGACCAATAGATTTTGATCTCCATGAATCACTTAAGAAACCAAATAATAAATTATTGAGTTGAGAGGAAATTCTTAAGAAATTAGTTTTTTGCATTGTGAAAAGTTATTAAACATTCATTTAGGAAACTTAAGTCAATATATGATTTTTTTAGTTTAGGACCTTTAATTACATTTGCCACATTATTTTCATCTCCTAAGGTATCTAAAATACAATCTAATTTAATATTTTCATCTAAAACTGTTGGGATATTAGATGGGACAAATATTGTTGGTAATTTAGCCGCCTTAGCAGATATTAATCCTGGATTAGAGTCCTCGAATACTATTGTGTTATTTTTTTTAATCCCACTTAATTGAATTGCCTTTAAATAAGGCAATGGATTTGGTTTTTTTAATTTAACGTCTTCACTTGAAATAATAAATTCAAATGGATTAAAACCATTAAATAGATTTTCAACGAGTAAATTAACTTGATTTCTAGAACTTGAAGTAACTATAAATTGCCTTATTTTTTCCCTATGTAATTCTTTTATCAACCTAAAAACACCAGTTTTTAAGTTAACGGAATTTTTTTTTATATATTCCAAATAATGAAACTGCTTTTTCTCATGAATTTTGAGAATAAAATCATCTGAAAAGTTATTATTATTTAATTTTGAATAATGAGCAATTCTATTTTTGCCTCCATTTATTCTCAAAAGTTGAATATATTTTTTAGTGTCCCAATTCCAATTTATGTCGAGGTCTTTGAATGCATTATTAAATGCAGGCAAATGAACCTCCAATTCGGTATTTGCGATAGTTCCATCTAAATCCCAATAAACACCTTCGAGATAAGTCACAAAGGATAATTTTATCTGCGGTAAAATACTAAAGCGATTATTGCTGGGCCTGCTAACGCAACTACAGCTAAAGGAATAAGTGTTGCCATGATTAAATGAATATATTTTGTGATACTATTTTTACAAATAAATGATTGAACTGTACTGATACGTTACAAGATTGAATTAAATCATGAAAACATGGACTTGCATAGAAAATTGTGGAGCTTGTTGTAAGTTCAACTTGAACGAAAGGAGCGATTTAGCAGACAAACTTAATAAGGACGATATCGATTTAATTAATTCAATGACAGCTAAGGACGGTTGGTGTAAAAATTTAGATAGAGAAAATAAAAAATGCTTAATTTACGAAAATAGACCTCATTTTTGCAGGGTAAGTGAATTTTCAACTACTTTTAAGGGATATTTGAATTCTGGCGATAAATTTCTTATAGATTGCTGTAAACAGCATATTTCATCAAATTATGGTTACAAAAGTAAAGAGATGAAAAGTTTTAAAGTGGCAATTTCAGAAAAATGAATAGTAAATTAGAAAAAAAAGAGCTCAATATAGAAAAAAGTTTCTTATCTATATTTATTACTACTTTTACAACAATTTTCATAGCAGAGCTTGGCGATAAAACACAGATAGCAACGCTAATGCTTTCAGCCGAATCGGGGAAGCCAATAATTGTTTTTCTTGGAAGTTCTCTTGCTTTGATAAGCTCTAGTGTAGTAGGAGTTCTTATTGGTAAATGGTTATCAAAAAAAATATCTCCAAGTAAATTTGCATTATTTACTGGTTTTTTAATGATAATAATAAGTATATTTTTAGCCTATGATATCTACAAAAATTATTTATAAATGGTTTTAAGTTTATTGCTATCAACATTTCTCACCGTATTTGTAGCCGAATTAGGTGACAAAACCCAATTAGCCACATTAACTATAAGCGGCACATCAAATAAACCATTTGCAGTTTTTTTAGGATCTTCTTCTGCACTTGTATTGGCCAGTTTACTAGGTGCTTTAACAGGTGGTTCTATTTCAAGTTTTTTACCCGAAGTAATTCTTAAATCAATAGCTTCAATAACATTTTTTATTATTGGTATCAGACTTTTTATAAACTCATTTGCAATCAACAAAGAAGAAAAAGAAGACAAAAAATAAAATTAGTTTATGCTTAGATAAAAGGTGTAAGATAAGAAGTATGTCCAACCTAATTGATTTATAATTTTATTCCTTACTATGTTTACGACATCATCAATAATCGATAATCTGAATCATTCAGAAGGATTAGAATATAAAAAATTATGCAGATCATTAAAAATAACGAAGAAATCTGATAAGGATAAATTAGATATCGCTTTAACAGCCCTAGAAAAACTTGAAATAATTAATAAAAATGCAGATAATGAGTATACCTGTACTAAAGATAGTAATCACATTGTTGCAAAAATTAGATGTAGCAGTAAAGGATATTGCTTTGCAGTAAGGGGGAAAAACAAAGAAGATATTTATATAAAAGAAAATTTACTTAATTTTGCATGGAATGGAGATAAGGTTTTAGTAAGGATAATTAAAGAGGGATACAGAAGAAGATCACCGGAGGGAATAGTTGATTGTATTCTTGAAAGATCGAATCAAATACTTCTTTCTAAAGTTGAAATAATAAACGACGATATATATGCCATTCCAATCGATGATAGGATTCTTTCTAAAATAAAACTTCCCAAAGAAGATAAAAAATATACCTATAAACCAGAAAACAAAAATATAGTTAAAGTTGAAGTTGATAGCTTTCCAATAGGACAAGAAGAAGGATTAGGCCATGTGATTCAAGAACTAGAACTTAATAATAATGAGGAATTAGATACAGATTTTGTTTTATCTAAAAGCAATATTATCAATTTGAAAAGTAATGATGATATTGAATCTAAGAAGATAGAGAAAAGGGAAAGGATAGACTTAACGGATAAAAACTCTTATTTGTTTAAAAGTTGGAATTATGATGATTCTCCACTTCTCCCAATTTTTCAAATAGATCAAGGAAAAGATAAAAGTACTAAACTATGGATCCATACAAATAGTATCGCAGAAAGATTAGAGCTAAATAGTAAAAAATCATTAGATATATTCCTAAGAAGCTTTGAATCCTTCCCCTTACTAACTAGTTGGCAAAACTACCTTAGTGAAAGTATAAGAGATACGTCTGAATTTAAATTAGGAGAAAAAAATGAAGCAATAAGTCTATGTTTGCATTTAAATAGCGATAATGAAATAACTGAATGGTCATTTCATCTAACTTTAGTAAGATGTACTTTTATTGTTGGGAGTGATCACACGGACGCGCTTCTATCCAGAAAAAGTAAGAATAGAATCACCTCAAGGTTGTTAAAACCTATAAAAGAACATATTGAAGATTTAGACAAAATATTGGAGATATCTACATCATTTAGGCAAAGGCATCTCTTGGAAGGTAAAGTTGAAATCCCTGCTCCACTAAATAAAATAGAATCTTTAAATGAATTTTTTATTCACAGCCCAGCTGATAATTCAAAAGGATATTTTGAACCATTAAATAAAGAAGATTGTCAAACTTACATTTCACCATTGATACATGAAGCGAATTTAATATGGTTCAAACATTCAAATAAATATGGCTTAAAAAGTGCAGGATACTTCTCGAGGGGGGTAGATTACATCAATGCGAATGAAATAATCAAATATTCGGAATTTATCGATAATAATTTAGAACTAAATGAAGATGGTAATTTAACATTTAGTCAAGTTCTTAAGTTATGTGGCGATGAAAATAAAAAAAGAATCTTGCATAAACTTTTAATTAATGAATTTATGGAAAATGAAATAAGCCTTAGTTCTTCAGACATAGATAATGATGATTCAGAAAAAATATTTATTTCTCCATGGACAATTCCTGGATATGACTTCATTAATCTTATGAACCAGTACTGCATTTTGAATATTCTAATAAATTCAAAGAAATCAAAGAAATATAATACCCATGCAGTAAATGATAGTGCTGAGAATAAATCATTGAATTCATTTAATTCGGATATATTTAATTCATCAGTTTCAAAGAATATAGATACGTTATTTAATAAATTTGTAATAGATAAACTTACTGAACATAATTCCAAAGTTAATCAATATAAATCGAATATGATAAGTATAAAAAAAGTAAGAAAAGCAGAAAAATTATTAGGCAATATTTACAGTGGGTATATTATTTCAGTTCAAAGTTATGGATTCTTTGTTGAGTTATCAGAACTAAATGTAGAAGGCTTAGTCCATGTTAGTACTCTTAATAATGATTGGTATGAATATAGATCAAGACAAAATTTATTAATTGGAAGGAAATCCAAAAATTCATATAAAGTTGGAGATAAAATAGAAGTAAAAATAATAAAAGTCGATATTCTTAAATATCAAATTGATTTGGAGTTAAACTAAATAATAAAAAAAAATTACGATGAAAATTAAAAAAAAGATAACTCACTAAAATGATTTTTAAAAAAAATTTTTTATTATTAACTCTTTTTTTTATAATTATATTTCAGGCTTTATTATATATAAATAATAATCAAAAGACATCATTTAGATATTTCAAATGGACTGTCCAAGAAGTTAGTATAGGGCAGTTAATCAGCATTTCATTTTTTTCTGGTTTATTTGTAAGTACTTTATTAAATACAACTTTTACCAGCTTTAAAAAAAATACTTTCGAAGAAATTGAAGAAAATTATGAACCTTTAAATAATGATGAAGATCTAAAATCTAATATTGAGATGCCACCACAAAGGGATATAAGAGATGCTCAACCTACTATATCTGTAAATTACAGAGTAATAAAAAATACCGATGAAAATGATTTAAAAAGGGGTAAAAATTTTTCAAATAGTGCAGAAAAAAAAGACGACTGGAATTATGATGATAGTGAATGGTAGAAATCTAGATAATTTGAATAAAAATTGTTTTTTTAAATTATAATGTTAATGTATGGAATTTTTTATGGCAGAAAATTTAGACCCAAATAATAAAGCTAATCATGAAATATCTGACGATACGATTAAATCCAATGCTGAGGAATTAAAACAACCTAAATCAGAAAAAGTTGTCATTATGAATGAAAATAATGTTAAATCTCAAAATAATTCTGCTCCTGAAATTGAATTAAAGAACGAAAATAATACTCCTGTTAAAACTACTCCTAAACCAAAAAAAGAATTACCTATAGAAAAAAAACCATTCCAAGAATTCATTAATATGCATTTGATTCCTGCTTTAAAAGAAGAAATTGATCAAAGAGGATTAGAAGTAAACAATATTAATCTAGAAAACACCAATAGACCTATTGCTGGAGATAAGTGTTGGGTAATAAATTGTGATATTAAAGATACCTGCAGCTTTTGGCTATCTTTTGAGAAGGAAGACATAAGTTCATTAAAAAGTATTTCTTTATCCAAACCAAACCAAAAACCTAGCATTATTGAATCTTTTCTTATTGACGAAAAAAGAATTACTCTTAAATTGATCATTTCAAGAGTACTGCAGAGATTAAATGGACAAAAATTGATAGGAGTTAATTAAAAAACAATAACACCAGGTTAACTTTTCCCTCGAAAATACAAACCATAGTAAATAATGGTATTAATAAATCTACTCAAATATGACTCAATCCACTATTGAATCAAAAAATAAAAAAGAATTAAATAATGGCAAGATACCAGCAAAGGAAACAATATTGTCTCCAAGATTCTATACAACAGATTTTGAGGCAATGGAAAATATGGATTTATCAATAAATGAGGAGGAATTAGAAGCTATATGTGAAGAATTTAGAAAAGATTACAATAGGCATCATTTTGTAAGAAATAGTGAATTTGAAGGGGCCGCAGAAAAATTAGATCCTGAGACAAAAGAGCTCTTTGTAGATTTTCTTGAGGGAAGTTGTACTTCAGAATTTTCAGGTTTTCTACTTTATAAAGAGCTAAGCAGGAGAATTAAAGATAAAAACCCACTTCTTGCGGAATGTTTTGCCCATATGGCCAGAGACGAAGCTAGACATGCAGGTTTCTTGAATAAATCAATGAGTGACTTTGGATTACAGTTGGATTTAGGTTTTTTA
Source organism: Prochlorococcus sp. AG-424-P23 (assembly GCA_003210135.1). Lineage (GTDB taxonomy): Bacteria > Cyanobacteriota > Cyanobacteriia > PCC-6307 > Cyanobiaceae > Prochlorococcus_A. The sequence continues at coordinate 10,596 of QCNK01000013.1, forward strand.
ACAGCGAATAAAGATTACACTTACTTTCCGCCAAGAAGCATCTTTTACGCAACTTACTTATCTGAAAAAATAGGCTATTGGAGATACATAGCAATTTACAGGCATCTTGAAAAAAATCCAGATAGTAAGATTTTTCCCTTATTTAATTACTTTGAAAACTGGTGTCAAGATGAAAATAGACATGGTGATTTCTTCGATGCGTTAATGAAAGCACAACCACGTACTGTTAAATCCTTAAGCAAAAAAATTACTATTGGCGGCTCTACTTTTACACATCCACTATTTGACTATTTCCATAGATTTAGATACTTTTTAAACAATCTTCCCTTAGCATCCAAGTTATGGTCTAGGTTTTTCCTACTCGCTGTATTTGCAACCATGTATGCAAGAGATCTTGGAATTAAAAAAGATTTCTATAGTTCACTAGGTTTAGATGCCAAAGATTACGACCAGTTTGTTATTAATAAAACAAATGAAACTGCAGCTAGAGTTTTCCCTGTAGTAATGGACGTTTATGATAAATCTTTTTATGGAAGATTAGATAAAATAGTAGAGAATAATAAGGTTCTTTCCGATATCGCAAGCAGTGATGGAAATAAAGTATCTAAAACTATTAAAAAATTACCTAAATATTTATCAAACGGTTACCAGTTATTAAGACTATACTTATTAAAACCTCTTGATAGCAAAGATTTCCAACCTTCGATTAGATAATCTTTCATACAGAGAAGATTTATAAAGTCATATGCTTTCGTCACAAATCAAATCAAATGAAATCATTTTTGATAGTTGCAATAAAGATTTATTAGAAGAAATTATTTTCTATGGGATGGGACTAGGAGCTGATTTTGTAGAAATTTTTATAGAGAATACAGATAACTCAAGCGTTCTAGCTGAAGAGGATTTCATTACAAGTGTAAGTCCATCATTTGGAAGGGGTGCCGGTATTAGAATCTTCAAAGATAAAAAGGATGGATTTGTAAGTACAAATGATTTAACAAAGAATGGCTTGATGAGGTCGGTATCTCAGGCTATTGAGATGTTAGACATAACAGATAATAAAAAAAGAGAAGTATTTAACGGTCTAGATAAACATAGAGACTATAGTTTATCCAAAAAAAAATGGATTAATGAAGTCCCATCGATTCATGAGATAAGTGAGAAACTATTAGTCAGCACAAAGTCACTTAAAAAAAATAATAAAATAATAACTAGAAAAGGAAGTTACTCAAGAAATCTTCAAGAGGTAATTATAGCCTCCAGCGATGGAACCTATGTCTCAGATATCAGGTTGCATCAAACAGTTGGACTCAACGTGATTGCTAGTGATGCCCAATATAGATCTAGTGGAAGTAGAAGATTTGGATCGTCAGGAATGCCTCATGAATTCAGATCATGGGATCACGAAAAAGCAGCTAATGATGTATTCGAAAGCTCAATGAATATGCTGTATGCAGATTATGTTGATGCGGGACAAATGCCAGTTGTATTAGCTAATAAATTTGGTGGTGTTATATTCCACGAAGCCTGCGGTCATTTACTTGAAACTACTCAAATAGAGAGAGGAACAACACCATTTGAAAATAAGTTGAATGAAAAAATTGCACATGAATCTGTAACAGCAATAGATGAAGGAATTTCAGAAGGATCATTTGGTTCATTATCAGTAGATGATGAAGGTATGGAACCCGAAAAATCAGTTCTTATAAAAGATGGAATTTTAAAAAAATTCATATCCGACAGGGCAGGTGAATTAAGAACTGGCCATAAAAGAACAGGAAGTGGAAGAAGACAAAATTATTCTTTTGCTGCAGCTTCACGGATGAGAAATACTTATATAGCTAAAGGAGAACACTCGAAAGAGGATTTAATCAATAGTATTAGTGATGGTCTTTACTGCAAATCAATGGGTGGTGGCAGTGTAGGTGCTACAGGACAATTTAATTTTGCAGTAGAAGAAGGATATCTTATTAAAAATGGAAAATTAACTAATCCAGTAAAGGGGGCAACTTTGATTGGTGAGGCTAAAGAAGTTATGCCAAAAATATCAATGTGCGGGAATGACCTTGAATTAGCTCCTGGATTCTGTGGATCCATCAGTGGAAGTGTCAACGTAACTGTAGGCCAACCTCATATTAAGGTTGATTCAATCACTGTTGGCGGAAGATAGGATATGAATTCAAAAGAAATAACAACTCAAATCTCTGAAGCTGCAGATTCTCTAAATCTTAAAAAATGGGATTATGGTGCAAGCTTTTCTAATGATTATTCTGTGCAAGTAGATAAAGGTGAGGCTAAACAACTTAAGGCATCACAAAAGCAAATTTTAACTATAAGAGTTTGGAACGAATCTAACTTAGTTGGTATTACAACAACTAGTGATATCAGTGAATCTGGTATTAAAAAAGCTTTAAATCAAGCAAATATTGCATCTGATTTTGGCAACAAGAATGAAAGAACAGAATTCTCACCACTAGCCAAGGACCCTATTGAGGTTAAGGACTCAAAAAAAAGAAATCCTGTTGGAATAAAAAAATTACTTACTCTTTTAAGAGAAGCGGAAGTAAAACTACTAGAAAGCCATGAATCCATAAAATCTGTTCCGTATAATGGTCTATCTGAGAGTTTTTACGAGAGAGTTTATGCTAACAGTGATGGTGCCTTTCGGAGTTATACCAAAAGTCAAGCTGCACTTTATTTATATGCAAGGGCAGAAGAGAAAAATAAGAAACCTCGTAGTTCTGGTTCTGTAAAACTTGGATATGGAGTTGAAGATATAGATATAGAGTCGTGTATTAAAGACGCTTCTAATAAAACAATTTCTCATTTAAATTATTCACCTATTAAAACTCATAAATATTTAATATGTTTTTCCCCTGAGTCTTTTTTAACGATCATTAATGCCTTTAGTTCAATGTTTAATGCTAGAAGCATTTTAGATGGAGTTAGCTTATCTAATAAAAATTCTATTGGAGAGAAACTATCTATAGAAGCACTTAATATTTATGATGATGGTCTTCACGAAAAGAATATTTCTTCATCACCATTTGATGGAGAGGGAACTCCTACCAAAAGACTTTGTTTAATTAACAAAGGGAGACTTGAAAATTTTATACATTCTGAATCAACTGCAAGAATATTTAAAACAATGCCCACAGGCCACGCTGGACTAGGATCAAAAGTATCAGTATCTCCTGATTGGATAGTTGTTGAGAAATCAGAGGAAAACTCAGATATAAAAACATTATTAGATCACACTACTTATGAGGGAGAATTTGTTTATATTGAAGAATTAAATGCAATCCATGCAGGTGTCAGAGCAAGTCAAGGTTCATTCTCTCTTCCATTTGACGGATGGCTCTTTAAAAACGGTAAAAAAATCTCGATAGAATCTGCAACTGTAGCGGGGGATATCAAATATCTTTTGAAGAATATAGTGAATATTGAATCAAACCAAGAAGTAACAACAAGTGGAATTTCTCCACATATATGGGTAGATGAATTATCAATAACTGGTGACGCGTGAGAATTATATTCTGGGGAACACCTGAATATTCAATTGCGAGCCTTGATGTTTTTATTAAATCTAAGCACGAGGTAATTGGAGTAGTTAGCCAACCCGATAAGAAAAGATCAAGGGGAAATAAATTAATATCCTCACCTGTTAAAAGCTTTGCCGAGCAAGAATCTATAAAAATTTATACTCCAGCAAAAATCAGGGGCAATATACATTTTATAAATGAACTTAAATCACTATCTTGTGATCTATTTATTGTTATAGCTTACGGGAAAATATTACCCAAAGAGATATTGGAAATCCCAAAATTTGGATGTTGGAACGCACATGCTTCATTACTTCCAAGATGGCGTGGTGCAGCCCCAATCCAATGGTCACTAATAAAAGGTGATGAATTTACTGGTGTAGGGATTATGAAAATGAATGAGGGACTAGATACTGGAGACTTATTATTGGAAGAAAAAATTAAAATTGGTAATGACGATAATTTAAATACACTATCGGAAAAACTTAGTATTTTATCTGCAAAATTATTTTTAAATGCCACATCATTACTCGAAGAAAATATTTATAAAAATACTAATTTTCAATTAACAAAACAAAATTCCTTTGGAAGAGAAATTACTTACGCAAGAATGATTGAAAAATCAGACTTTAGAGTTGATTGGGATAATGAGGCCATTGAAATTTCTCAAAAAATAAAAGGATTATACCCACGAGCAAATACATCATTTAGAGGCAAGAACCTAAAAATACTTAAAATCAAAGTTTTGAGTAGTGATGAAATTAAGAATGAAAAATACCTTTTCATGAGCAATTATTCAAGACCAGGTATTATTCTTGCTGTAATAGAAAATGAAGGAATAATAATTTCAACTAAAACTGATCCGATTATTTTGTTAGAAGCAAAACTTGAAGGCAAAAACATTTCTAGCAAAAAGCAATTGATACAACAGTTAAAGCCATCAGTAGGTGAATATCTCTCAGATTAAGTTTTAGATTCTCTTTTAGAGAATCCCCAAATGAAGGCAAAAAGAATCAAAAAATAAAAATAATAATCTGGAAGAATAGATTCTTTAATTAAGGTATTTAGTAAAAGTTTTATCCCCACTATTAAAATTGCTACGTAACCGGCTTTTTCTAATCTAGAAAATATATCCAGAAGTTTTAGAAAAATCCCAGAAGTAAATCTTAAGGCTAATACTCCAATCACTGCTCCAAATATAATTAATATGTATTGATCACTAATAGCTACTGCAGTAGTGATACTATCTATGGAAAAAGCAAAATCAGTAATTGAAAGAAGCGCTACAACCCTTAAGAACCTAAAATTAGTTTTATTATTATCTGTCCCATTTTCAGTGTTTTCTATATCTGAATTTAAAAAAACGTTTGAGAAGAATAAGTATATTAAATAAAAACCAGCAAAAACTCTGATAATAATAAACTTGAGAAGAACATTAGATAATATGATCAGAATAATCCTAAATAATAAAGATATTGTTATGCCAATATTTAAGGCTCTTGACCTTAATTCTGAACTCTCAAGGGATTTAGTAAGAGAAGCTAGAGCGACAGCATTATCTGCCGATAATAATAATTCTAGAGCAATTAATATTGGTAAAAGTGTAAAGATTTCGTACCAACTATCTACTTGATCTAGTGTGGGTATAAAAGAATTTATTGCAGCTGAATCCATCAAATATTATTCACAATCAGTATAAAATCTAATATAATGGATCGGATATTTGTAATCAAGATTGATAACTATAAATGAGTTTAAATACTTTAGTTGATTATATTTCGAACGCACAAATTACTTCTGAATTAATAAAAAGAATTTCAAAAAATAATGAATTAAATATTGTTGGTTCAAGTAGATATGCAAAATCAATAATCTTAGATAGCATCGCAAAAAAAGAGAAAAAAAATATATTATTAATTTGTCCTAATGTAGAAATTGCCTACAAATGGATTGGTTATTTTGAAAGTATAAATGACAAAGCAGTTTTATATTATCCTCCAACAGAACATCTTCCATACTCATCAATTAATAAATCCAAAGAGATTGAATTTAGTCAGCTTACTGTTTTATCCAAATTAATAAAAAAAGGGAAAAATGAACTTAATATTGTTATATCAACAGAGAGATCACTACAACCTCATCTAATAAATAAAAACTTATTAATTGAAAACAAGTTAGATTTGCAAAAAGGGGGTCAGATTGAGATTCAAGAATTAGCAAATAAACTTACTTTGCTTGGTTATACAAAAGATAATGTAACTTCAACAGAAGGATTCTGGAGTAGGAGAGGGGAAATAATAGATATTTATCCTGTCAATAATGAGTTTCCTATAAGATTAGAATTTTTTGATAATGTAATTGAGAAGATAAGAGAATATGATCCCCATACACAGAAAACATTAGAAAGTATCAATAATATTGAAATAATACAGGCTGGATTTGATTTGCTAATAAAAGATAAGTTAAATAATTTTTCTAAGAACGGTATTTTTAATTCAGAAGATATAAATAAAAATAATCTTGATCGTTATTTAGGAATAATTGAAAAACAACCCTCAAATTTAATAGATTTTATTGATAGGGAAACAATTCTTGTAATTGATGAATTAGAAGATTGTACGAAATTTGCAAATAATTGGTATCTAGATTCAGAAAGTAATTTTGATAATTGTGTGCATGAATTAAATGAGAACCTTAAAAATAATGACATTAATTTAGAGGCCAAACCTAATTTGCATATAAAGTTTGACGAAATATTAAATTCACTAGGAAATTTTAATTTAATAAAATTTTATGAATTTGAATCAAAAGTCAATATTGATAATAGGTTTTTGTTAAACGATAAAAGATTAAATTCATACTCTAAAAACATAGGAAAATTATCCAATGATATAAATAAAAATATAAAAAATAATGAAAAAGTATGGATATTATCAGCACAGCCATTGAGAACTAGGACTTTGCTTTTTGAGCACGAATGTAATACAAATTTCTTAAAGAATCCTAATGATATTGATGAGGCATTTAAGTCAATTAATAATTCAACTCCTTTAATTTTAAAAAATAAGAACAATTATGAAATCGAGGGTTTTTATCTTCCGATTTGGAAAGTTGTCCTCATAACAGATAAAGAATTATTTTCACAACAATCTCTTTTTAATAATGTATTCATAAGAAGAAAAAAAAGAAGTATCAATTCAAATATAAATGTGAATAAGATTAGTCCAGGTGATTTTATAGTTCATAAAAATCATGGAATAGGAAAATTTTTAAAAATAGAAAAAATAAATATAACTGGAGATTCAAGAGATTATTTAGTCATTCAGTATCAAGATGGGAAGATAAGTGTTGCCGCTGATCAACTTGGTAGCGTTAACAGATATAGATCAAGCGGAAAAATAAAACCAAAAATAAATAAATTAGGAGGTACAGAATGGGAAAGAATAAAAGATAAAAATAAGAAGCAAATCAAAAAAGTTGCTGTCGATATTTTAAAACTTTATGCAAAGAGAGAAAAATTAAAGGGGTACATATACCCAGAAGATGGTCCTTGGCAAAATGAATTAGAGGACTCATTCCCTTATCAACCAACACCTGATCAAATTACTGCTGTAAAAGATATAAAATCTGATATGGAAAGCGATAAGCCAATGGACAGGCTAGTTTGTGGAGATGTAGGATTTGGTAAAACAGAAGTCGCTGTTCGAGCTATTTTTAAGGCTATTACATCAGGCAAGCAGGTAATATTGCTAGCACCTACAACAATCCTTGCTCAGCAACATTGGAGAACAATAAATAATAGATTTTCTCCTTATCCAATAAAAGTATCATTACTCAATAGATTTAAAACCGTTAATGAAAGAAAGGAAATCTATGCAGGTTTGAAAAATAACAAAATTGATTTAGTTGTAGCAACGCACCAAATCTTAGGAAAAGAAATAGAAATCAAAAACTTAGGACTACTTGTTATTGATGAAGAACAAAGATTTGGAGTAAGGCAAAAGGAGAAAATTAAAAAAATCAAAACTAATATAGACGTTTTAACTCTCTCTGCAACTCCAATTCCAAGAACTCTTTATATGAGTTTATCTGGACTGAGACAAATGAGCTTACTAAATACTCCTCCTCCATCAAGAAGATCAATAAAAACATATTTATCTGAAATAGATATGGATGTTATAAGAACTGCGATTAATCAAGAACTTGATAGGGGTGGACAAATTTTTTATGTTCTTCCAAGAATTGCTGATATTGATCAAGCAGTAAACAAATTAAAAAATATGTTTCCCAGCTTAAAATTTATTGTTGCTCATGGGCAAATGAACGAAACGGAGCTTGAAAATGCAATGATTGCTTTTAATAATGGAGAAGTAGACCTAATGATATGCACAACGATAATTGAAAGTGGATTAGACATCCCTAAAGTAAATACAATCATTATTGAAGATTCTCACAAGTTTGGACTATCACAACTTTATCAACTTAGAGGAAGAGTTGGAAGAAGCGGTGTACAAGCACATGCTTGGCTATTTTATCCAAATATAAATATGATTAATGACGCTGCAAAACAAAGATTGAAAGCGATAAAAGACTTTTCCGAACTTGGAAGTGGATACCAACTTGCAATGAAAGATATGGAGATAAGAGGTGTTGGAAGTTTATTAGGAGAAGAACAGAGTGGGAAAGTTAATGCTATTGGATATGATTTATATATAGAAATGCTCCATGAGGCTATTTCAGAAATCAGTGGCCAAGAAATACCAGAAGTTAGCGACACCCAAATTGATCTCCCTATAAATGCATTTATACCTGCAACATGGATATTAAACAGGGAAGAGAAGCTTGAGGCTTATAAATCTGCTACTGAATGTTCAAATAATAATGAACTAACTGAACTTGCTAAAGACTGGGTGAATAGATATGGAACCTTACCCAAGCCTGTTGAGTCCCTAATTATGATAATGAGACTAAAATTACTTGCAAAAAAATGTGGTTTTAATAAGATTAAACTCAAAAAGCCAAACATCGTAATAGAGACTAAATTGAAAAATTCTACTTTTAAAATCCTAAAAAATTCCTTGGCAAGTAGTGTTCAAAATAAATTTAATTTTGATGAAGGAGAACAATTATCAATTATTACTATAAGGGGTTTAGGGGTAACTGAAATTCAAAATCAAATTGATCAACTAATGTTGTGGTTCGGTTCTTTTGAAAGAGAAATAAAGAATTTCGATAAGGAACTTCTTATTAAAAGAGAGTAAATTATTAAAAAATTATTTAAAATCCGCGAAAGAGTATGATTTCGGTTAGCTTTATTGAAATTTATTTCTCATATGGGTGAATATATAGACATCGGAATCCAAAACTCGATTTTACCCTTAACAATTATTTTGTCTTCAATTTTACTCGGTATTTATGCATTATTTGGAATAGAAACTGAGAATGATGATGATGATTCTGATTCAGGGAGTGGAGGTTTAATGCAACCAATTTGATGCTACTTATAGTTTAATTGTTTTGACTTTCTCTTAGAAACTCGAAATAGTCTATAAAGAGAACCTATCATTAATACCAAAGCGGTAAAAGAAGAGACAAAAATAAAAATCACCAAAAATATTTCGTATAGAGTTGAAAAAAGTTCAATTATTAATTTAAAAGTTTTATTAAGTGTATTTGGCAGATTTTCTAAGAGCAAATTCTTATTAGGTATTAAATAATTTATATAAACTAAAAAAAGACTCATAATAAACAAAAAGACAGACTCTGAAAATAGTCTCCTTTTAGATTTTCTTCTTAAACTTAATTTTTTTTTGAAAATATATTTATCAGACTTCATATTCAAATTTGGGATGTTTAAATCTGCCATACATCAGAGCTCAAAGAATAACTTAAAAATTATTCTGAATAAAAGTTAACCTATACTATCGTGTTTGTATTTAGGATGCTAATTGGACTTTATTTTGAATTTATTTGTTCATTTTTTTCTTTATTTTCAATAGGATTATGAAAATAAATAAAAGCAGAAGATAATAGAATTAAAGAAAAAATTGCAATAAACGGAGGAATAATGAAATTAATAATTCTAACTTTGTTAAATACCCCAAATCTTACTTTTTTAGGAATATTTTTAGAAAAACCAGTTTTTTTTATTCTGACCTTTGATGATTCACTTAACTGATCAAAACAATTTATGGTGTCTGACAATAATGAATTACCAATCTTTAAGATTAATGGTTTTACATTTGGTTTAGAACTCTTGAGAACAATATTATGTACATGGAGATTATCAGCTTTTATATCAATTAATTCAGACTCATATATTGGGATTTCATTTTTGATTAAAAGATTTGAATAAATATAAAAAGCTTCCATAATAGGGCCTAAATGTTCAATTTTGCCCTCAATAAGTGGTTTATCAACTATGTTTAATTTCCATTGTGAAATAATTGATATTTGATCTTTATTTTCGTTATTTGAATAATCTGGCAAACCTACTATTTCGAGACTTACAGATGATTGATGAAATGATAATTTATTTTGCATATTATTAAAATTCAAATAAAAAATTCTTCAACTTTTCATAACCCTTATTTGAAATGCAAAGAGATAATGTAAGCAGTGACTTTACAATAATTTCATCATTTTCATTTTGATTTAAAAGCTTTTTCACTCTCATACTATCTAAGTTAAATCTCTCTTTAATCAACTCGATAAGTCTCTTATTAAAATCTTTCCAAATAACTGAATTCTTTTCAAGATCTTCTTTAGATTTAAGTATCTCTCTAATATAAGGATATAAATATCTAGACATTTCAACGGTAATTTTAATTAAGGCATCAAATTCACTTGGTTTAATATTGTTATTCACATAAGATTTTCTCAATGGATTGTTATTCCTTAATTTCCAAATAGTAATTTTATTAGGCAAAACTTCATTCAAATTAAGTCTATTTGATATTGAATAAAGGGATTGTATTCCATTTAAATCAATAGTCTCTAGTATTAATAATAATAAATCAAGCTTCTCTACAGATTTCCTTGATACCTGATTTCCTTTTGTTAAAGATGTAATTGTTCTTGAATAAGATACTAGCCATTATAACAGAATTATTATTCCATTTTTTTAAATAAAAATGAATATAACTTATCCAGTTCTTCAATAGTTAGCATTCCATAACTCCATAATAAGATCGGTATTGGAGTTTTATTTTTTATAGATAATTTAAGACCAAGTTCAATGGAAGACTCTTCTAAACCAATTTCATTAATTAAATAAATTATCATCTCTTTGTATAAATAATTATTCATTAGTTTTATTTAATTTTTGAATAAATGATGGATTTTGTCATTTGGTTAAGGACTAATTTTCTTATAAAAAGAAAATTATTTAAAAGTAAAAATGAAAATTTTCTTATAGGAAATAATAAAAAGTTTCTATTTGCAAAAATTGATATTAAGGTGTCAGTAATTAAAATAGTACAAATAATATCAATAATCCTGCTTGAAAAATACTTAAATTTAAATAGGATTAAATCCATTTTGTTTAAAGTAATATTCTTATTAAAAAGATCAAAAATTGTATTAACGTCTCTCCAACAACTATTTAGACCCTGACCACCCACAGGATGAAATGTATGAAATGCGTCCCCTACAAAAACAAATTTTTTAAAATTTAAAACGGGTAAGTTCAAAGATAATGAAACAGGAAATATATTAAATTCGCCAACTATTTGATCCAACTTAAAGTCATCAGGCAAAATATTAGATAAATTATCCATCAAAAAATTCTTATCAGAATTTAATCTTTCTTTAGCCTTTAATGTACTGGAAGTCCAAATCACTTGATATAAGTTTTTCTCTAAAGGTAATAATGCAAGAGGGCCTTCTTTTCTAAAGATTTCGTAAGCACGTTTTTCACAATTACCTCTAAGAGAAACCTTAAAAGTTAAACAGGACTGATTATAGGATTTTTTTATATCTACAAAATCTAACAATTTATTATCAAGTGATTTTGCTCCGGTGGAGAAGAACTGGTAATCAAATAATAGTTTTTTACGTAACAATTTTGGTGTAGTCATAAAAAAAATATTTTCATAATTATCAATCTCTTGAAAAAATACATTCATTAGATCTGAATGTTTTACTACCCAGCCAATATTTCCAGCACAACTTATATCATCATCTAAATCATTAATTGATAAGTTGGTATTAGCAGAAGTTACGCTATCTGATATTGAAAGGGAATCAAAGCCAAATAAGTATGGTTCTAATTTTTCCCAAAGTCTGAATTTAGATAAGATTTTTCTTGTTGAGTGAGTAATTGCATAAGTTTTATCTTTATCAATCAAATTATCTTTTGTTAATAAATCAGTTAAGAATATATTGCAATCAAATTTTGAAAGTGCAATTGATAGTAATAAACCAGTTGGACCCGAGCCAACAATTTTAAAGTTGAATTTATTTTTCATCAGATAATATAATCATCACCTATCTATTCAAATAAATATAGCAAATTTCCTCAAATGCAGGTCTTAATAAATAAGGATACTCCCCAACCCATAAGTTATTTTCTGGCAACCAAGCATCGGTCAAATAAAAATCTCTATCAAAATTTCTGTTATTAGATGTTAATAAGCATCTAATACTCGAACCAATCCTTATTTGACTATGCTTATTTTCCATAGGGAAACTTAACTTTTCTAAATAACCATCTTCATCTTCTAATTCTAGTACTAACCAAGTCCTTTTATTTTCGACAACTTCTAATCGACCTTGCCTATTAGATTGTTCTCTTGAACTTTCAATCTTTTCTGTTTGGTAGATATCTGATATATAACCATCGAATATAGAAAAAAATTTATATTTTCTTAATTGCAAATTTTTTCTACTTGATTCAAGAATTGGGCCCCAGATGATATACAAAAAGAAACCTACACATAGAAATAACCAGAAATTATTAGTTTGATCTCCAGTCGAACTTATAATTAATGAGATAAATCCACCAATTGAAGAAACTATTACTCTTTGAAGAATTTTTCTCGGATTCCCCAACGCATACTTAAATTGACTTCCTGTACCAACCGCAGGAATAAGTTTTGAAATTTGACTTGAATTAATTGGAATTAACATTTTAAAAAATCAATTTTTCAAGCCCGTAAACTAGAGTTTCATAATTACCTATTTTTTTAATCGCCTGTAAAACTCCAGGCATATATGCCTTTCTATCAATAGTGTCATGCTTAATTGTGTAAGTTTCACCTGGAGATCCCATAATTACTAACTGATGAGCAAGTAATCCTGGTAATCGTACAGAATGTATATTAATTCCTGAATCTCTGAGCCCGCCTCGTACACCTTTCAATGACTCAGTCTCTTTTACTAAATTCTGATTAAATTTCTTTGGATATTCTTCAATCATTTCTGCAGTTTTTATACACGTCCCACTAGGAGAATCAGCTTTTTGATTATGATGCATCTCTATTAATTCAATATTGTCATAAAACCTTGCAGCTACGGATGCCGCCTGCTGAAGAAGAACCATACCTACTGAAAAATTAGGAATAATTGCACAACCAACGGATGCTTTATGAGCAAAAACAGACAAATCTTGTATTTGCGAAGGGCTTAGACCGGTAGTTCCTACGACTGGTGATACACCATATGCAATAGCTGATCTGGTATTTTCATATACAGAATCAGGATGCGTAAAATCAACAAGAACAGGTTTGATTTTTTCATTTCTATAGTTTTGACTTACAGAACATAAAGTTCCTTCAAAATCATTTGAAACAAAAACATCACAATTTTCAACATTTAATAATTCAGAAATATTTGAGCCATTGTTCTTTTCGTTTATGTCAATTGCTGCAACAAGTTCACAATCTGTGGAATTTAATACAGTATTAACAACTTCGCTACCCATTTTGCCTAAAGCTCCGGAAACTAGTACTGGTATAGGTTTTTTAGAATTTTCAATCATTTTTTTAAAAATTTTTTTTTTAAAGGTTGTTACACGCTATTTATATTGCACACAATAACGTCTTTTCATTCGTAGGCTGGTAGAAATACTTAAAGAAAATCAATGTTTACGCAGGTCCGCTCAGCAAACCGCAGAGTATCTCCTGTTGAGGATAACAAACACAAAGTTGTAATAAAAGCAGTTTATGTTGTCCTTGAGCCACAATACCAAAATTCCTTAACGGAAGCTGCAAAATCAATAAATAAGATGAATGGGCCAATAGGTATAGACCTTAGCGGCTATCTTATAGAAGAACTTAGGAATGATAGTAATTTTGAAGATTTTAAAGAAGACATAGCTAATGCAGATATATTTGTTGCTTCTCTAATTTTCATTGAAGATCTTGCTCAAAAAGTAGTTGATGCAGTATCGCCATTTAAAGACAAACTTAAAGCATCAATTATTTTTCCCTCTATGCCAGAGGTAATGAGATTAAATAAGTTAGGTTCATTTAGTATGGCCCAACTTGGTCAATCTAAAAGTATTATTGGAGATTTAATAAAAAAGAAAAAAGAATCTGATGGAGCAAGTTTCCAAGATTCAATGTTGAAGTTATTAAATACACTACCTTCAATACTTAAATATCTACCAGTAGAAAAAGCTCAAGATGCAAGAACATTCATTCTTAGTTTTCAGTACTGGTTAGGTGGTACCACTGAGAACTTAAAAAACTTCTTGTTAATGATTTCTGAAAAGTACGCTGTTTCAGAGACCATAAAGGATCAAATAGAAGAATTCAAAATTCAAGACCCTGAAACATTCCCAGATTTAGGAATTTGGCATCCTCTCGCTCCTTGCATGTTTGAAAGTCTTAAAGAATATCAATATTGGGAAAATAATAGAAAAGATATAAACCCTAAAGATGACAAAACTCCAACTATAGGTTTAGTTCTTCAAAGGAGTCATATCGTTACGGGAGATGATGCTCATTATGTTGCTGTTATTCAAGAATTGGAATACAGAGGTGCAAGAGTACTACCTATCTTCTGTGGAGGTCTAGATTTTTCTAAACCAGTTAATGAATTTTATTATGATTCAATAAATAAGGATCAACCTATAGTAGATGGAGTTGTATCTCTAACAGGATTTGCACTAGTTGGTGGGCCAGCAAGACAAGATCATCCTAAAGCTATTGAAGCCCTAAAAAGGTTAAACAGACCCTATATGGTTGCACTTCCATTAGTCTTCCAAACTACACAAGAATGGGAAGATAGTGATCTAGGGTTACACCCAGTTCAGGTAGCACTTCAGATTGCAATTCCAGAGCTTGATGGTGCTATTGAACCCATTATTCTTTCAGGTCGTGATGATGCTACAGGTAAAGCACATACGCTTCAAGATAGAGTTGATGTAATCGCTGAAAGAGCCATAAAATGGTCAACTTTAAGAGTTAAACAAAGAAAGGAAAAAAAATTAGCCATCACAGTATTTAGTTTTCCACCAGACAAAGGAAATGTTGGTACGGCAGCATACTTAAATGTTTTCGGTTCAATTTATAGAGTACTCCTTGAAATGAAATCGAAAGGATATCAAATAGATGAACTTCCTAGTAATTCAAAAGAATTAATGGAAAAAGTAATTAATAACCCTGAAGCAATGGACGGCTCACCCGAGTTAAATATTGCCCATAAGATGTCAGTAAAAGAATACCAAGAGTTCACGCCATATTCACAAAGACTTGAAGAGAATTGGGGTAAACCTCCTGGAAATCTTAATAGTGACGGACAAAATCTTCTTATTTACGGAAAACATTTTGGAAATGTTTTTATAGGTGTTCAACCTACGTTCGGTTACGAAGGTGATCCAATGAGGTTGCTTTATTCAAGAAGTGCTAGTCCTCATCATGGTTTTGCAGCTTATTACACCTATGTAGAAAAAATCTGGGGAGCTGATGCTGTCCTCCATTTTGGAACTCACGGATCACTTGAATTTATGCCTGGTAAACAGATGGGCATGAGTGAAACATGCTATCCGGATTCTCTCATTGGATCATTACCTAATTTGTATTACTATGCTGCTAATAATCCTTCAGAAGCAACAATCGCAAAAAGAAGAGGCTACGCTTCAACTATTAGTTATTTAACTCCTCCAGCAGAAAATGCAGGACTCTACAAAGGACTTAAAGAATTAAGCGAACTTGTTGGTTCTTATCAACAACTAAGAGAAAATAGTAGGGGTATTCAAATAGTTAATGCAATAGTCGAGACTTCTAAACAATGTAATCTTGACAAGGATGTTGAACTCCCTTCAAAAGATATAGAAGAACTCTCTATAGATGAAAGAGATTTATTTGTTGGTAATATCTATAAACAGTTGATGGAAATTGAAAGTAGATTATTACCTTGCGGTCTACATACTATTGGAGAAGCTCCAACAGCAGAAGAAGCTGTTGCCACTCTTGTAAATATTGCATCTTTGGAGAGAGAACAAGAGGGATTAAGATCTCTTCCAGGACTGCTTGCTGAATCCATGGGTCTAACTATTGAACAAATTTATGATGGTAATAATAAAGGTGAACTCAAATTTGTAGAGTTAAATGAAAAAATCATAAAGACTGCAAGAGAGTCTATTTTTGCGATGGTCAACTCTTTAAAAATTGTTGATGGCAGAGTTTATTTAGAAAAATCACTTCTTTCCAAATTGTTTGACTTTCTTAAAGTATTTGGTCTGAATTTACCAACCCCTTGGCTAAGAGTCTGTAATTTAAATGGATTTAGTGAAGTTAACCAGAAGGAATTAAATAAATTATTTGATTACTTACTTTTCTGTTTGGAACAGGTCTGTGCTGATAAAGAAATGGATAGCCTCATTAAAGCATTAGATGGAAATTATGTTTTACCTGGACCAGGTGGAGATCCTATAAGAAATCCAGGTGTTTTACCCAGTGGTAAAAATATCCATGCACTTGATCCACAATCAATCCCTACTACAGCAGCAGTAGCTGCTGCAAAGTCGGTTGTTGACAAATTAATTGAGAGACAAAAGGAAGAGCAAGGGACCTGGCCTGAAACAATTGCTTGTGTTTTATGGGGTACTGATAACATCAAAACTTATGGAGAATCACTTGCTCAAATCTTATGGTTTGTTGGGGTAAAACCAAAACCAGATTCTGTTGGAAGGATCAACAAATTAGAATTAATACCTTTAGAAGAATTAGGTAGGCCAAGAATAGATGTGGTCGTTAACTGCTCAGGAGTATTTAGAGATCTATTTATAAATCAGATGGCATTAATAGATCAGGCGGTCAAATTAGCTGCTGAGGCAGATGAACCATTGGAATCTAATTTTGTAAGGAAACATTCTCTAGAACAAGCAGAAAAAGAAGGTACTTCTATCAGAGAAGCTTCTGCGAGAGTATTCTCTAATGCAAGTGGAAGCTACAGTTCAAATGTTAATTTAGCCGTAGAAAACTCAACTTGGGAGGAAGAAAATGAATTACAAGAAATGTATTTATCACGCAAAACATATGCTTTTAATGCTGATAATCCAGGTGAAATGAATCAAAAAAGAGAGGTATTTGAGTCAGTAATGAAAACAGCAGATGTTACATTTCAAAACCTTGATTCCTCAGAGATATCATTAACAGATGTAAGTCATTATTTTGATTCAGATCCAACAAAATTGATTAAGACACTAAGAGATGACGGAAAAGAACCAAGTAGTTATATAGCAGACACAACCACTTCTAATGCTCAAGTTAGAACACTTGGAGAAACTATCAGATTAGACTCAAGAACAAAACTTTTAAATCCTAAATGGTATGAAGGTATGCTTAAATCTGGTTATGAAGGAGTTAGAGAACTTTCTAACAGACTTAATTACACTCTTGGTTGGAGTGCGACAAGTGGTCAAGTAGATAATTTTGTATATGAAGAAACTAATGAAACATTTATAAATGACGAAGAGATGAGGAAAAGATTAATGGATCTTAATCCTAATAGTTTCAGAAGAATTGTTGGAACTTTGCTAGAAGTTAATGGTAGAGGTTATTGGGAAACTTCAGATGAAAATATTGAACAGTTGAAGGAACTATACCAAGAGGTAGAAGATAAAATCGAAGGAGTTAAAGAATAATAAATTTATTATTTTCTGTAGATCATATCAGCTACTTTCAGAATTTGATAATTTAGTTTCACGTTGTGAACTCTCACAATATCAATATTTAATTGAGAACAAAGACAGCTTATAGCAAGTGTTCCAATATCTCTTTCTTTTGGATTTTTCTCATTCAAAATTTCTCCAATAAATCTTTTCCTTGATGCGCCTATCAAAATTGGCAAATTCCATTTTTTAAATACATCTAAGTTTTTTAAGATTTCCAAATTATGAACAATATCCTTTGAAAAACCAATTCCAGGATCAACTATTATGTTTCTTTTAGAAATATTTTTTTCTAAAGCATTTTTTATTAAATTATCAAGCGAATCCTTAACATCATTCAATACATCTTCGTAATTAGAGAGTTCATTCATATTTTGACTATTTCCACGACTATGAGTTATGACGAATGGGCAGTCGAATTTCGATACAACATCCAAAATCTTTATATCTCTTCTTCCTCCAGTGACATCATTTATCCAATTAGCACCATTCAAAAGAGCTTCATAAGCGACCTCAGAATTAAAAGTATCAATAGAAATTAAAACATCTGGATATTCAGATTTTATTAATTTCAGATATGGGATCAATCTTTTTATTTCAATAAAAGAACCGACTTCTTCAGCCCCAGGTCTTGTACTTTGAGCACCAAGATCTATAACATCTACACCATTACTCAAAAAATGGTTAACTTGATCCAAAACTTTTTTTGAAGAGTTTAGTTCTCCACCATCACTAAATGAATCAGGAGTTAAATTAATAACCCCCATAATTGAAGTTTTTTGTCCCCAGCCTTTTGGCCATGGATCTTTCTTATTGATAATTGGCAATTCTTGCAAAACTTTTCGGATCTAATGAAGCCCCTCCAACTAACACCCCATCTATATCAGTCATTGACATAATTTCGTCAATATTATTAGGTTTAACAGATCCTCCATATTGAATAATCACATCATCAAAACCTATTAATTTCCGAATTAAAGAACATATCTTGTTAGCGTCTATAGCTTCACATGTTTTACCTGTCCCAATAGCCCATATTGGTTCATAGGCAACAATTAAATTTGATGGATCTGTATTTTCTAAGCCTTGTTCAACCTGTCTAGTAATAACTCTATCAGCTTCTCCTCTCTCTCTTTGTTCAAGTGTTTCTCCAACACAAACTATTGGAGTTAGTCCACTAGATTGAGCAAAAACAGCTCTTTTATTAATTTGTTCGTCACTTTCACTAAAATACTTCCTTGGTTCACTGTGGCCAACTATTGCATATGAAACACCATGTTCAAGAAGCATTTTAGGAGAAATTTCTGCAGTAAATGCACCTTCATCCTCCCAATGAATATTTTGACTAGAAATATCTAAATAATCAAAATCAGAATGATCAGAAAAGGTTGAAATAGCGGTAAAAGGTGGCGCAATAACAACTTTACGATCTTTATTTATATTTTTTATTAAAGGAATAAACTCTTCTAAATAAGACTTAGCCTCAGCACAAGTCATATGCATTTTCCAATTGCCAGCAATAACAGATTTTCTCAAAATACTATCTCCAAGAAAATTATACTAATATAAATTGAGTTTAATAAGCCAATTATTCGAAGAATAATTCATTTTTTAGAAATATAACTTTATCTCCCTTATTTAATTTTCTTCCTCTCCTAGTTTCTGTAATACCATTAACCTTAACAGAACCGGATTTAATAAAAATTTTTGCTTCGCCTCCAGAAGATACCAAATTTTTCCATTTTAAGAATTGATCCAATTTCATTGTTTTTTATGCCCAAAGATATTGATAAAGTAGGATAAATAATTAAATATATAATATCTTGAGACTAATACCACCAGTCAGACAATATACAAATAGGTTCATAAAGGGTTTTATATGCATGCTTATTTACGTAGCTTGTTGGCCTTTATTAGCTTATTTAGCTGGAAACTTAATTCCAGCAATTGGGTCTGGTGATCTCTCAAAAGTTTCTAGCATAATAATTAAGTCTTTATTTGTATTTTTAGTTCAGAAAACTGCTCAATTTGGACAGGATGTATTCATAGCAAAACCATCTTTAGAAATTAGTGAAGTGATGAGAGGAAATTTATTTAACAGGATTCAAAAAATAAAGATGAATTCTATTGAAAAGATTTCAGCCGGAGACATTACATATAGACTTACTGAAGATGCAGACAGGGTAAGCGAAGTTATTTATAAAACAGCTCAGGATACTATTCCATGCTCTTTACAGTTGTTAGCGGTAATAATCTATATGTTTTATTTAGACTGGTCACTAACATTATCAACTTTTGTTTTAGCACCATTGATTATTCTTTCAGTTAATAGTTTTGGAAGAAGAGTTTTATTCGCATCTGAAAAAAGTCAAGAGTCAACAAGTAATTTAGCAGGTTTAATAGGTGAATCTATAAATGGAATGTCGACTATAAGATCTTTTGCTGCAGAAAAATGGATTGAGAATAGATTTCATAAAAGATTAAATGCAAATAAAAAAGCAAAATATAAAACATTAAAATTACTTGCATTTCAACATCCGGTTGTTGGATTTGTTGAAGCATTTGGAATATTAGCAATATTAGGTTTAGGAGCAACTAGAATTAACCTTGGCCTTTTATCTAGTGAAGAATTTAGCAGTTTTTTTGCTGCGATATTAATGCTCATTGATCCAATAAGCCATGTAAGTACAAATTTTAATGACTTTAAACAGGCAGAAGCCTCAATAAAAAGGTTAAAAAATATAAATCGAGAACCTATTGAAGATGACAAAGAAAATTTAACAAATATATCCAATATTGAAGGCAATATACGTTTCAAGACAGTTGATTTTGAATACAAAAAAGATAATCTAGTTCTTAAAAATATAAATATAGAAATTAAAAAAGGTGAAGTTACAGCTTTCGTAGGAGCTTCAGGTGCTGGGAAAAGTACAATGATGGCTTTGATATTGAAATTTATTACTCCAAATAATGGATATATTTTTATTGATGATAAGGATCTAAAGTCATTAAACACAAAAGATATAAGAAAAAATATTGCACTAGTACAACAACAACCTTTTTTATTTTCAGGAAGGATAATTGATGTAATAAGGATGGGTAGGAATTTTACTAAAGAGGAAGTTATAGAATCAGCAAAAAAAGCAAATGCCCATCGATTTATTCAAAAATTGCCGGATAAATATGAAACTAAGATAACTGAAAGAGGATCAAATTTCTCGGGGGGTCAAATTCAGAGGATAGCAATTGCAAGAGCAATACTAGGCAACCCATCAATTCTTCTTTTAGATGAGGCTACAAGTGCATTAGATGCAGAATCTGAGGCGGAAGTTCAAGAAGGTCTTAATAGAGCCATGAAAGATAGAACTGTAATAGTAATTGCGCATAGATTAGCCACTACTCAAGAGGCTGATAAAATAGTTGTCTTCGATAAGGGCGAAATTGTTGAAGTTGGAAAACATTTTGATTTACTAAATAAAAAAGGTATTTATAAAGAATTATGTGAAAAACAATTGATCAAAAAATTATAACTCTATCTTGTTTATTAAATAGTTAAACCCATGAGTGAAAAACAAAATGATTCTTCCAACCCAGTTTTGACCTTTGAAGGAAAGAAGTATTCCATAAATGATCTTTCCAATGACATAAAAGAATCTATAAAAGGATTACAAGTAGCGGAAACCCAGCTTAAAATGCATGAAGACACTTTAAAGTTACTTTCGATTAGCCGAAACTTTTTAGCGAATCAATTAAGAGAAAAGCTAAAAAACATAGAGTAAAATTTAATAATTATGGATTTCTTGTAAAGAGTAAGTATTTATTTTATTCCTTTGCAAGGCTTTAATTGCTTTAATAGCCGCTTTAGCTCCAGGAATAGTAGTGAAAGTCGGTATATTATATTCTAAAGCTGCACGTCTTAAATACGCGTCGTCATGAAGTGCCTGAGATCCTATTGGAGTATTAATTACTAGCTGAACAAGTCCCGAGCGAATTTGGTCCTCTATATTCGGTCTACCTTCATGTACTTTCAGTACTTCTTCTACTTGTATGCCTAAATCCACTAAGTATGCAGCCGTACCTTTAGTTGCTATTAATTTAAATCCTAAAATCAATAATTCTTTAGCAATTTCTTCAAGATTCTTTTTATCTAAATCATTAGTAGACAAAAAAGCTACTCCTTCAGAAGGAACACCATTACCTGCTGCCAATTCGGACTTAGCATAAGCAATGCCGAAATCTTTAGCTAGACCCATAACTTCGCCAGTAGATCTCATTTCAGGGCCAAGTAATGTATCAGATCCAGGGAATCGTTTGAAAGGCAATACAGCTTCCTTTACTGCTTGATATTTTGGAGAAAACTCTTTAGTAAAATCAACATCTTCAAGTGTAAAACCTTGCATTAACTGGGTGGCTAATTTTGCAACCGGTTTCCCAATAGCCTTTGAAACAAATGGTACTGTTCTGGAAGCTCTTGGATTTGCCTCAAGTATAAATAATTTATTCTCTTCATTATTTAAATTTGTCACCGCAAATTGTAAATTAATTAAACCAATAACATTCAGTCTTTTTGCAATTAATTTAGTCCAGTTCTTTACATTATCTAGAGTGGATTTTGAAAGAGAAATGGAAGGTAAACAACAAGCCGAATCTCCTGAATGAATTCCTGCAGGTTCCACATGTTCCATCAAACCAGCAATTACAACCGAACCCTCTGAATCACATAAAGCATCAACATCTATCTCAATAGCATTATTTAAATATTGATCAAGCAGGATTGGATGATCCGGCGATACCTTAACTGCTTCAGAAATGTATCTCGATAATTCATTCTCATCTTTAACAATTTCCATTGCCCTGCCTCCTAAAACATATGAGGGTCTTACAACCAGAGGGAATCCAATATTTTTTGCAACTATTTGTGCTTCATTTAGATTACGAGCTATTCCGTTTAAAGGTTGCCTAATACCTAATTCTTCAAGTATTTTTGTAAATTCTTCTCTATCTTCAGCTAAATCGATAGAAATTGGAGAAGTCCCAAGAATTTTTGATCCGGTTCTGAGCCCATCACTAGATTTAAGCCACTCAAATAAAGGTAATGATAATTTCAATGGGGTTTGCCCCCCAAATTGCACAATCAAACCAAAAGGATTTTCAGCTTCTATTATGTTGAGCACATCCTCCAAAGTTACTGGCTCAAAATATAAAATATCGCTTGTATCGTAGTCTGTTGATACTGTTTCAGGGTTACTATTAACCATTATTGTTTTGTAACCATTTGCAGAAGCTTGGTAAGACGCATGACAACAACAGTAGTCAAATTCAATTCCCTGACCAATTCTGTTTGGACCTCCTCCAAGTATCATGATTTTTTCAGTTTTATTATTTTTTGAAATTTCACTATCAAAAATTTGAGAATCTAAATTAATAAAAGCTTCCTCGTAAGTTGAATAATGATAAGGAGTCGATGAGGAGAACTCTGCTGAACAGGTATCAACAGTTTTATAAATTGGTATTATGTTCAGATTTTTTCTATATTTTCTGACTTCAAAGAAATCAGAAAAAGTTAACTTTGCTATCTGTTGATCAGAAAAGCCTAATTGTTTGGCACATAACATCAAATCCTTATCAAGAGAATAAAGTTCTTTGCCTTTCAAAAAATCTTGCTCAAAATTAAAGATATTTCTTAATTTTTCTATAAACCATAAATCTATATTAGTAACTTTTTGAATATAAGTATTAGTTTTCCCAAGTTGCATAGCTTTTTTAATTATGAGAATTCTTTCCGAGGTAGGATTTCTTAAACTATTCATTAGGTGATTCTCATTATTAAATTCATCAAGTGAATCGCATTCCCAACCAAAAACACCTACTTCTAAGGATCTCAAAGCCTTCTGAAATGATTCTTCGAAAGAACGACCAATTGCCATTGACTCACCCACAGATTTCATAGCAGTACTTAAGGTGTTTGATGAGCCTTTAAATTTTTCAAATGCAAATCTAGGAATTTTGGTAACTACGTAATCTATTGACGGTTCAAAACATGCAGGTGTTTTTTTGGTAATGTCATTAATAATCTCATCAAGTGTATAACCGACTGATAATAATGCTGCAATCTTGGCTATCGGAAATCCAGTTGCTTTACTTGCCAAAGCAGAGGATCTACTGACACGAGGATTCATCTCTATTACAATTACTTCTCCATTACTAGGATTTATTGCAAATTGAATATTACTTCCTCCAGTTTCAACTCCTACCTCTCTAATGATTTTCAATGATAAGTCTCTTAATCTCTGATACTCCTTATCTGTTAAGGTCTGTGCGGGAGCTACAGTAATAGAATCTCCGGTGTGGACACCCATTGGGTCTAAATTTTCAATACTGCAAACTATTACAACGTTATCGGCAGTATCTCTCATTACTTCCAATTCAAATTCCTTCCATCCAATCAGTGATTTTTCAATTAATATTTGATTACTTGGACTTTCCTCTAAACCTGTAGTACACAATTCAACAAATTCTTCAAGATTAAAAGCAATTCCTCCTCCTACACCGCCTAGGGTAAATGCAGGTCTTATTATGAGAGGATAGGAATTTATTTTTTTTGATACCTCTTTAGCTTCACTTAGGTTTGAAGCAATACCAGATGGGCAAACATTTACATTTATTTTTTCCATTGATTCTTTAAACAATTTTCTATCTTCAGCCTTATTAATAGCTTTCAAATCAGCACCTATTAATTCAACATTATTTTTTTTTAAAAAATTTGATTCTGATAATTTAACTGCAAGATTTAAAGCTGTTTGACCGCCCATAGTGGGAAGAATAGCATCAGGTTTTTCTTTTAAAATAATCTGAGAGACAATTTCGGAAGTTAATGGCTCAATATATGTTTTACTTGCGATCTCAGGATCAGTCATTATCGATGCAGGATTAGAATTTATCAATATAATTTCATAACCAGCTTTTCTTAAAGCTTTGCAAGCTTGAGTGCCAGAGTAATCAAATTCGCAAGCTTGTCCTATAACTATCGGGCCAGAACCAAGAATAAGAATTTTTTTAAGATCACCCCTTTGAGGCATAATTAAAACCTTTATTTATTTCATGCTACTTATAAATCATCAGATGTTAATCAAGTTACTTGAAAAGCAACATTTGTTTCTATAGTATTGGAATAAAATATTTTTTATGAGCGAACTTCAGCGACTTAAAAGTTTGTTGCCTCCAGAGAATGAAAGTTGGGTATTTATTGAAGCTGCTGCTGCTATAGATCCACCTTTAATAACACTTGAGGAAATTGGTCGTGACGAAGTAGAAATCCAAATAGATCTAGATGAATGGGATAACTTTGCAATCGACCACAGAAATTTATTGTTTTGGCATGAAGTTGGCAAAATCCAAAATGATACAATTCCAAGAGATGGTTGGGAAATGGCGGCACTTGCCATTGGGCTCGGAGGGGCGATAGGGGAGTTGTGGGTACAAGATGGTCTTCTTTTATTATTAGCTCTTGGTTTATCAAGTTTTGCAGGATATAGATTATATTTAAAAAACAATTCTGAAAAAAAACTTCAAGATGCAATTTTTGCAGATGAAAAAGCTATAGATCTTGCTTGTAGATTTGGATACAGCATCCCAAATGCTTACAAAAGTCTTGGAGGAGCATTAAAGGAATTAATCGACAAAACGCGAAAAAAGAAAAAAAGAAGTTTTTTTGAGGATAGATTAGACGCTTTAAGAAAAAGTGCTGAAAAAGCTAGATCAGAGTTGTCTCAGCAAGAAGGTTCAGAAAAATCAGTCTCAAGCGAAAATGTTTATGGACAATAAAAGTTTGGTTTTAATGGCAGCTAAAGCTTGTGATGATAAAAAAGCTAAAGATATAAAACTTATAAAAATTGACAAGGTCTCGTTCATAAGTGAGTGGATATTGATTGCAGAAGGGTTATCAGATGTACAAGTAAGATCTATAACTAACTCTGTAGAGGGAGAGCTGAGAGAGAGGGCTAAAATTGAACCTATAAGAAAGGAAGGGGTAAACGAGGCGAAATGGGCTTTACTTGATTATGGCGATTTAATTGTAAATATTTTTCAACCAGAAATAAGAAAATTTTATGACCTTGAATCATTCTGGAGTAATGGAGATAATCTTTCATTTCCATAATCGTCATTCATGAACGAATCTAAATGTCCTGTTCCCAAAGAGCAACAACCCACAAATGAATTTATCGAATTGTCAAAATCTATCATTTTTTCTTGGCCAAAAACAAAAAAATCATTAGTTCTCATATTGATTAAATTCTGGGTAAGTGCTTTTGCACTTTTTCTTGTTATTTCTTCAGGAAGTGTTTATTTTAAGACATCACTTTTAAAATATATCCTGTTAAGTTTTTTTAGTAGCTTATCAATACCGCTCCTAATTATTATCAGATTATATCTTGGTTGGAAGCATGTATTTAAAAGATTAACATCTGAAAGAGTTGAGTACGAAGAATCGGGTTGGTATGACGGTCAAGTATGGATAAAACCATTAGTTTTAAGAGAAAAAGAATCCCTAATCGCAACAATTGAAGTGAAACCAATTTTAAATAATTTAATTCAAATTTTTTCTATTATTTTAGTCTTAGTTTTATCAGGCATTTTACTTTTTCAATATAATAATTTCTAAATGAGTTCAAACTTCAAAAATCTGTATACATCAAATAATCCTCCTTTACAAGCAACATTAATGAGGGGTTCAAATATTGAGTCGATCCATAAAATTCATGCTGTAATTAGTGACAAAAAAGGAAGAGTTTTAATGTGTGCAGGCAATCCAGAATATAAAAGTTTCATAAGGTCAGCATTAAAACCTTTTCAGGCAATACCATTTGTTAGTAGTGGAGCTGCATCAAAAATAAATAATGATTCTAAATCAGTTGCATTAGCATGCGGTTCACATAGTGGATCAAAACTTCATTCAAGGGAAGCCTTCAAAATTTTATGGGAATATGATATTGACATTAATAATCTAAAATGTCCAAAATCGAAGACTAGTCCATTAGAGCATAACTGCTCAGGTAAACATGCAGCTTTTCTAGCTACATGTAAAAAAATGAATTGGCCGTTAGATAGTTACTTAAAGGGAGATCATCCACTTCAAATTGAAATATTCAGAATTATTTCTGAATTACTTAAAATTCCAATATCCGAAATTAAAGCAGAGCGTGACGATTGTGGTGCACCAACTCTTTATTTAAAACTAATAGAAATGTCCAAGTTATATTCTCTTCTTAGCAGCTCCGAAAATGCTGAATTAGAACAAATCAGTAGAGCCATGACAACGAATCCAATCATGATAAGTGACAACAATAAATTTGATACAGAAATAATCAAGGCTTCTCATGGTCAAGTCATAGGTAAAGGTGGTGCCGAAGGAATACAATGCCTATGTAAGGTAAATGAAGGTATAGGACTTGCCTTAAAAGTTGAAGATGGATCAAAAAGGGCCAAGCATGCCGTAGCTCTTCACTTACTAAAACAGTTAGAGTGGATATCTGACTTAAGAATTCAAGACATTGAAGAAAAAGTGTTTAATTTTTCTGAAGGGGTAAGAATTGAAGTTAAAGGTCAATTAAATTTCCAAGAATCCTAAATAAATAGAAAAAATAACACTTTCAGATGTATGCTATGTATATGCCGCGGGGTAGAGCAGTCTGGTAGCTCGTCGGGCTCATAACCCGAAGGTCGGAAGTTCAAATCTCCCCCCCGCCACCAATGATAAAGCCCGCCACGAGCGGGTTTTTTTAATGATAGCAATTAGTTTCAGAAATCAATCAGGTTTGTAAACTGAAAATTTTTACCATTTTAAAAAGGAGTACATTAGTAATTATTAGAGATCCTTTTGCATGGAGAATTTAAAATCAACTCTCACAACTAATCCTATAATTATAAACAATATTCCTATGTAAGAGTTTAAGGAAAGCTCCAAAATATTTAATTAAGTTTCTTAATAAATATTAGCTCATAAATCATTTCTATTAAATAGTCCCATAACAAAAAAATTAAAATAAAGTCCAGTATATTGAATCTTTTTTTTATTTATTAAGTGAGTTATAAGGTAGAGTGGCCACTATTGTTTTAGAAATACATGCAAAATTTGCTACAACGCGATCTAGGTTCAAGTTTACTTTCAGTTGCTGTTATTTTAGGTTGGTTAGGATTATTTTTTATCTTCCTGAGAATATTAACAATATTAATAAAAAGAATCCTCGAAGCTATTTTTAAAAAATCCTAACAAATATAGTAATTTAATTATTTTTAATTAATAGCCTAATTATCTTAAGAGTAGGTATAATAACCTAAAAATGTCAATTCTAGATAAAGTTAAAGTAGGTAATTCTGTTCAAGTAAACATAGAACAATCAAAGGATAGACTTACAAAAGAAATTATTGAAGCTATAAATGTTTCTTCTGTGGGCAAGATACTCGATTTTAGAATAACTGATGGAAAAGGTATAGGAGTTATTTTGCAATTATCTAATGGTAAAGAACAATGGTTTTTTGAAAATGAAATTGATCTTCTAGATGAGAATGGTAATTTAATAAAAAAAATTAATGATAATGAAGAGAATAATAATTTTGCATTCAATATTTTAAAAAGACTAGAATATGAAAATAAAAATAAGGTTAGCGAATTACTTAATCCAATTAATTTTTTTCTCTGGCTAGTTGTTTCGTTTAAAGATATTTTTTAAATTATCAAAAAATTTTCTAAAATAGAAAAATATTAATAATAAATAAAACATCAATAGAATAAAAAATAGTAATGGTAAAAAATATTATCAATGTAGAAAATTTGTCTAAGTCATTTGATGTCTCTTCAAAAGAACCAGGATTGAAAGGTACGATTAAACATTTTTTTATAAGGAAAACAAAAAGTTTAAAGGTTATAAAAGATATAAGTTTTGAAATCAAAGAAGGTGAAATAGTAGGTTTTCTAGGTGCTAATGGAGCTGGGAAAACAACAATTTTAAAAATGCTTTGTGGCTTAATTTATCCAAGTAAAGGTTCAATATTAGTTTCAGGCTATTCGCCCTTTAGAAGAAAAGAAAATTTCCTAAAAAAAATCACATTAATAATGGGTCAAAAGCAACAACTTATTTGGGATCTTCCACCTATTGAATCATTTTATTTGAATGCATCAATATATGACCTAGATAAGTTCGAAGCAAAAAGAAGAATAAAAAAATTATCAGATATGCTTGAGATTGATGATGAACTATACATACCTGTTAGAAAACTTTCTTTAGGTCAGCGTATGAAGTCAGAATTACTAGCAGCATTGATTCATGAACCAAATATTCTATTTTTAGATGAGCCTACACTTGGTTTAGATATTAATGCTCAGAGAAATTTAAGAAAATTTCTCAAAAAATATAATAAAGAAACTAACGCAACGATTTGCCTAACGAGTCACTACATGAAAGATATCACCTCGCTTTGCAAGAGGGTTATATGTGTTCACAATGGGTCCATCTCATATGATGGAGAACTAGATTTATTATTAAAAAAACTATCTCCTGTTAAAGAAATATTAATAGTTTTTCGCTCAGATGAAGATGCACTTAAATTAGAAAATTATGGTTTTACTATTAAAAACAAAATAAAGAATGAAATTACAATAAATGTGGAAAATAACTCTATTACTTCTTCATTGAAAACTATTTTTAATAATTTTGATATTGAAGACATCTATATAAATGAACCACCCATAGATGAAGTTATTGGGAAAATATTAATAAAAAAAAATATATGATATCTAATCTAATTAACCGCAAAATATTAACTTTATTAAAAGTCCAATATTCAAACATGTTGGAATATAGGGTAGAGATTGCATTATGGGCGATTTCAGGAGTCATTCCTTTTTTCATGTTAAATATATGGACAAATAACAGCCTCAATGAATCCATAAACATTAGTAATGTTATGCTTTCTAGGTATTTCTTATGTGCTTTTTTTGTAAGACAATTTTCTGTCGTTTGGGTTGTATTTAGCTTTGAAGAAGATTCTCTTATGGGGAAAGTATCTCCTTATTTAATACAACCTCTTAATCCGTTTTTCAGATATTTTGCACAACATCTTGCTGAACAAATAACAAGATTCCCTTTCGCAATAATAATCGCATTTTTCTTTTTTATTTTTAACCCAGAAAGCATATGGATTCCAAATCTGGGTATTTTACTCTTATCTATATTATCAACTTTTTTATCTTTCTTAATTCAATTTTTAATTCAGTCAATAGTTGCATGTCTATGTTTCTGGACAGAAAAAGCATCATCCATCGAAAGATTGTTATTTATACCAACTTTATTTCTCTCGGGTCTTTTAGCTCCAGTGGTTTCTTTTCCTGAATATGTTAAATCTTGGATTTATTTAACTCCTTTTCCATATTTAATAGATTTCCCTGCAAACGTACTATCAGGTAACCCAACAAATATTGCCGGAGGCTTAAGTATACAAGTTCTTTGGGTTTTATTACTTTTCCCAGCATTTAAAAAAATGTGGTCTGCAGGAACAAAAAAATATACTGCAATGGGATCATGAATCCAAGAAAATATTTAAAAGTTTACAAAAAATTTTTACATACTTCTTTCGCTTCTGAATTGGAGTATAAAACAAATATATTAATTGATTTAATCACTGCAATTTTAAGTTTAATAGGGAGTATTTTTTTATTATCTATATTCTTTCAAAACAACGTGAGTATTGGAGACTGGGAATTTGAAGAGGCCCTAATAATTCAAGGTATTTATACAATTCTCAATGGAATAACTAATACATGGTTCAATCCTAATCTTTCAGAAATAGTGAAACATGTAAGAGAAGGGACTTTAGATTTTGTACTTTTAAAACCTATTGATAGTCAATTTTTTATCTCATTAAAAAAAATTAACCCATCCGGTTTTTTAGAAATAATGCTTGGGCTCTGCTTATTGTTATTCTGCATCAAAATCAATCAAATAAATTTGAATTTAAGTTTTTTGAGTTTATCTTTAATTACGGTAACGTGTTCAATATGTATTTTATATAGCTTATGGTTTTTTATTTCTACAACTACTATTTGGTTTGTTAAGACATGGAACGCAACTGAAGTATTAAGATCTTTCCTTTATGTTGGAAGATTTCCTTTAAATTCTTTTTCATTTTCTCTTAGGATATTTTTTAGTGTTTTTATTCCTATTGCATTTATAACTACAATTCCTTCTGAAGTTTTCCTTGGTCTTTCTCAATCTTGGAAAATATTGCTTGAAATTATCGTTGCACTAGTATTTCTTATAACCTCTAGAAAGTTCTGGTTGTTTGCATTGAAATTCTATTCATCGGCATCTAGCTAAATATTATTTAACAACCTCCCTACATAATTCCCAAATTCGCTGTTTACTATTCAGGGTAGAAAGCCTAGATAACTTCTTAAAATTAGTTGTAGATTTTTCAAAAGGTAAAAGCCTACAGTGGTATTGAATTTGATAATGCCTTGAAATGATTCCTAATTTAATTGCAACATCGCCAAGGATAATTATTAGTGAGAAAATAAAAACTAAACCCAAAAAATATGAAATTGACTTTGAATAATTTTCATTTTCAGTTTTTAATTCAAACTTCATTATTTAACTATGTGCTGGGGACACTTTATTGCTGCAATAGCGACAGCTGTAACTTTAAAATTTTCTGACTTTTCAATAACCTTTTTTACCTCTAATGGTCCAAATTTATTACTTGCATCACTATAGGAAAGTAGTAAAGATTTGTAATTATCATGACCTAAATCTCTATATTCGCAGAAATTATCTCCCACATAATTCAAAAGAGTTAGTAATGTTAATTCAATCATCAAATCATTCAACTAACAAAGTTCATATGAATAATACAATGCATGAAATTTTTAACAAGTTTATTCACTAAGAAATCACTTGAAATTTTGAAATAAGAAGTTTATCCATGAAGTACAAAATCACAAAATTATTTCATAATAGAAAGAATCACACACATAAAATCATAAAAGCACTATCCGTAGTGTCTCCTTATGGTTCAATTTGCGCTATGGATAGGGGGTTGCATTTATCGCTTAATTGGTTTAAAAATAAGGTTCCCCATCACCCGGCCCCACCTTTGTGAGGCCTTTTTTTATACTTTTTAATAAGTCTTCAACCAAAAGTATTTTTTAACGCAATAATTGATTCTTAAAATTTATATTAATAATAAAATATTAATTTTTCTTTATTAACGGTAACTGCAGTAGTTGGCTTTTTTTTGACGACAACTATGTTGGTATTCACAATTAATTAATATAAAAGGTTTTTATAGATTTTATTAATAAACTAAGGCCAACCAACAGACAAACTGTTGTAAAACACTTCTTAATAACTAGATTTCCTTTTAATTTTGATAAGTGAGCCCCAAAATATCCGCCTACAAAAGAACCTATTATCAATATTATTAATAAATTTGAAGGAACTGAACTTATTTTACTCAGAAAAATTGCTCCGGTAAAATTCCAAAAAATTCCAACAGTAAGGAATGTCAAGCTTATAGCTCGTAGAAAATCCATTCCAAAAGTTCTTATTAAAAGTATTGTTACAAGTAATCCAGTTCCTGAAGAAATAGAACCATTCATAATTCCTATTAGGAAAACAAGAATAAAAAATCTAATTTTATGAACTAAATTTAGTTTAATATTTCCAGATGATAAACCCAAACCTGGTGTAAGAAATGAGTAAAAAGCTAATAATATTGAAATTATGGCTAAGAATAAGTATAAATATTTTTCTGATATATAAACAACTATATAGGTACCAAAAATAACTCCTGGCAATCCAAAAATTAATATTTGCCAAGCGATCCAAATATCACTTCTTAGAGATTTGTAATTTCTTAAAGAGCCACCTATTCCTAATGCTACTGTTGCTAATTTATGACTAGCCAAAGCCTGGTGATAAGGAATACCAAATAAAATCAATGCGGGTAATTGTAATAATCCGGCTCCACCTCCAGATATTGCTGAAAACGTATTAGATAAAAAAGAGATCAAAAAGATAAATATATTTTTATTTAAAAAATTATCAACACTTAATACAAATGTCGTTAATAAATAAAGCATTTATTTTAATTTTAATTTTTAATAATTAAATATTTTTATTTTATAGAGAAAAGTATAAATTACTCAGTCCTATCTTCTGATCATAATTTTATAAAAAACTGTTATTATCGGAAATAATTATCAAGAATACTATGCATGGACAAGATGCAATTTATCTTGATCAGCTATGTCCCAAGATAAACAATAAAAGCTGGAGAGAGTCGCTTCATAAATTCACTAAATATAAGTGCATTTATTGCGGTAAACCTTCAGAATCGCTTGATCACCTTCATCCAATGTCAAAAGGTGGGGAAAGCAAAACAAGTAATTGCGTGCCATGTTGTTTGTCTTGTAATGGGAAGAAATCAGATTCGGAAGTTCTTGGTTGGTACAGAAAACAAAAATTCTATGATCCTAGAAGAGCTATGGCAATACGAGCATGGTTTAATGATGATTTAAAACTTGCTTCAGTTCTTTTGGACTACTTAAATTAAATTTAAATAATACTTTATTTAAGATTACTAAAAAGTATTTTGAATTAGGGTTAAATATAATTTTCTATTTTGAAACATTAATTTTATTTAAATTGTTCTTTCTTCTTCGATATTTATTTTGTAGTTTTTAAAAATCCTAGTATTCGAATAATCATCTTTCCACAATATTGGTGAATCTATGACCTTTCTTTCGGGAGATCTTACTGAAAAAATCAATCCAAATACAAAAAGAATAGTAATCAAAATAATAGTCATTACTAATTTGTCAGAAATATTATTCATTTATTCAATTTATCTAGAAAAATTTTTATC
Source organism: Prochlorococcus sp. AG-424-P23 (assembly GCA_003210135.1). Taxonomy (GTDB): domain Bacteria; phylum Cyanobacteriota; class Cyanobacteriia; order PCC-6307; family Cyanobiaceae; genus Prochlorococcus_A. Next base: position 44,178 of record QCNK01000013.1, read on the forward strand.
AGGAGTAGTTTTTTCGTAAACTTCTAGAAAATAAGATTTAAAGTAATCAACGCCCTCCTTTCCAATTAATCCAAATGTCCATCCACAATCATTTACTACTTGCAATGAAATTTGATTTGCTAGATCATCTTTTTCAATCCATTTCTTTTGTGGATTATAAGAAAAAGATATGATATTTTCTGTTTTAACAATCGCTGATTTCATCGCTTCATCTTTAGAAAAACCATTTTGAATAGCTTTACAATATTTTTTTGAAAAATTATTAGAGATCCTGTTTTGAAGTAAACTTACACTAGGGTCTGACGTATCAAATGCTAAACCTATTGGAGGGTTAAATAGGTAAATTACTAAAAAAAATACACCCAAAAAGAACTTTAACAAAAGCTATACATCAATCTTTATTCATAATATATTAGTTTTTTATGGATGCTTTTACAATTAAATCTTGTAATTTCAAAAAAATTAAATTTCAATTTATTAATAATTAATAGGATTGCAGTAAGTTCAGTAATAATAGTCAGAGGTTTATTTGACTACTTATATGTACGAATCATTGATGACATTGCTATTTTTCCCTGATTGGACAAATGGATTACCTTCAGACTTTCTAATACTTCATTTTTTTGTGGGAGCTGTTATTTTCCCTTTCAACATGATTCATGCTAAAGCTAGAAAAATTGACAGTCAGAATCCACAAGAAGCAGCTAATGGTTATAAAAATTCAGATAATACGACATTTTTTGGCTACGAAGAAATAAATTAGATCTCATTAAAATCACTTAATTGATGATAAATATCCTTAATACTGCCCTTGATCTCAAAATTTTTAGTCCTAGAGAACCTATTGGAATATTTATACTTTTTATAGGATTAATATTTACAGGAATGATTTTTTATATTATCTATGCTGTTAGCACTAATAAAGAGTCACTAGAAGATAAAAAAATAAGAACAAAAAAAGAATTTTTGCAACAGGAGAAAATAGGGAAGTTATTTCCTAAGAAAAAATAAATTTAATTGTTTTATTATTACTTAGAAATCTATTAATATTGTTGATTATCAGATCAGTAGGATCTAAAAACATTAACTTTAGCTCTCGAAAGTCGAACATTATTTATTAAATCTCTATATTACAAATTAATTCTGGTAAACGAGAAATTAATATTATGATTTATAGAGAAAAATATTTTCAGAACTATCTAAAAATGTTAAAAATGAAGAAATGATTAGAAATTTTGGAGAATTCACCTCAATATTTGTTTCTTGCTAGTGGAGTAAAAAATGGTGAAGGTTTTTGGTTTGTAGGAGTCAAAAATTGTGATGAAAGTATTCTAGAAGACAAAAGTCTTTTGGATTGCCATAGAAAAGAACTGATAGGAAATGAATCAGCAAAGGATATTCTTTTTGCTATTAACTTAAACATAAATAATTTATTAAATGAACTAAGAAATAAAAGTTTTTTAATTGAAACACCTTCAATGGGGGTTCCATTTGATATCCCTTTAGAAATCTTGGAAAATATT
>QCNK01000014.1 GCA_003210135.1 Prochlorococcus sp. AG-424-P23
ATCAACGCATTTAATATCGTAAGAAATGATGAAACTATTGGCGTAGTTCTCTTTACAGGTGCGGGACCTGACAAGAAAGGCATTTATTCTTTTTGCTCTGGAGGTGATCAGAGCGTAAGAGGTGAAAATGGATATAAAAATGATGAAGGGAAGCAGAGATTAAATGTACTTGAACTTCAAAGATTAATAAGGAGTTTGCCTAAAGTAGTTATTGCCTTAGTCCCTGGTTTCGCAATTGGAGGAGGCCAGGTACTTCATTTAATTTGTGATCTAAGTATCGCTTCTGAAAATGCAACATTTGGTCAAACAGGTCCCAGAGTTGGTAGTTTTGATGCGGGATTTGGATCTAGTTATTTGGCAAGACTTGTTGGTCAAAGAAAAGCAAAAGAAATTTGGTTTTTATGTAGAAAATATAATTCAAAGGAAGCGCTAGAGATGGGCTTGATAAATGCAATTACAAAGATTGAAGAATTAGAAGCTGAGGGTGTAATCTGGGCAAGAGAGATATTACGAAATAGTCCAACTGCTATTCGTATTCTTAAAGCTTCATTCAATGCGGAAAATGATGGGATTGCAGGTATTCAAGAATTATCTGGATACACAACTCAATTATTTTATTCAACTGAAGAAGCCCAAGAAGGTAGAGATGCCTTTCTTGAAAAGCGTCCACCAGACTTCTCTGACTACAAGTGGACACCCTAATTTATTTTTCAAAAGAACTTTATTAAATAATTATCAATGAGAATTCTTCTTGCCGCTGCTGAATGTGCTCCAATGATCAAAGTTGGAGGTATGGGAGATGTGGTTGGTTCTTTACCTCCATCTTTGATAAAACTTGGTCACGATGTGAGGGTAATAATTCCAGGCTATGGGAAATTGTGGAGTCTTTTAGAGGTGTCGAATGAACCAGTCCTTAGAGCAAATACAATGGGCACTGACTTCGCCGTATATGAAGCAAAACATCCCATTCATAATTATGTGATTTACTTAGTGGGGCATCCAACATTTGACTCTGACCAAATATACGGAGGAGAAAATGAGGACTGGCGCTTTACATTTTTTGCTAGTGCCACTGCAGAATTTGCATGGAATTGTTGGAAACCTCAAGTTCTCCATTGCCATGATTGGCACACTGGAATGATTCCTGTTTGGATGCATCAGGATCCCGAAATTAGTACTGTCTTCACAATTCATAATCTAAAATACCAAGGCCCTTGGAGGTGGAAACTTGAAAAAATGACTTGGTGTCCTTGGTATATGCATGGAGATCACACAATGGCTGCGGCAATGTTGTACGCAGATAGGGTTAATGCTGTTTCTCCGACTTATGCAGATGAGATTAAAACTCATGAATATGGGGAAAGTCTCGAAGGATTACTTAATTACATTTCAGGTAAATTAAGGGGGATTCTTAATGGAATAGATCTTGATGAATGGAATCCAGCCAAAGATCCAGTTTTACCTGCAAAATTCAGTATTAAGAATTTAGAAAATAGGCTAGAAAATAAAAAAATTCTGCAGAGAGAAATGGGTCTCGAAGTTAATTCTAAAAAATATCTTTTAGGTATGGTCAGTAGGTTAGTTGATCAGAAAGGGGTTGACTTACTTTTACAAGTTTCAAGAAGACTATTAGCCTATACAGATTCTCAAATTGCTGTTTTAGGGACTGGAGATAGATATTTAGAGTCAGGATTATGGCAACTTGCATTAGATTATCCTGGAAGATTCTCAGTATTTCTTACCTATGATGATTCTTTATCAAGGCTTATATATGGTGGCTCAGATGCATTTTTAATGCCAAGTAGATTTGAACCTTGTGGGATCAGTCAACTCCTCGCTATGAGATATGGCTCTATTCCAATAGTGAGGCGAGTTGGAGGTTTAGTTGATACAGTTTTACCTCATGACCCAGAAAATAATATTGGCACAGGTTTTTGCTTCGATCGCTTTGAACCTATAGATTTCTATACATCTTTAGTAAGGTCATGGGAAGCATTTAGGCATAAAGATAGTTGGGAATTACTGCAAAAAAGAGCCATGAGCCAAGAGTTTAGTTGGCAAAGATCGGCTCGTGAATACGAAGTTATGTATAAGGATGTTTGCGGAATAAAAGAACCATCGCCAGATGTTGCTGAAGTTGAAAAATTTTCTTATGGACAATCAGCTGATCCATCTTTAAAAAAAAGTATGACTTAATTTTTTAATGGAATTCTCTTTATCAGAAATAAATGATGTTTTAGGGGATATTAAAAATCTGACCGAGGGGAAAAGAGATCTTTTAAATTTTAAAAATATAAGTATTGATAGTAGAACTTTATTAAAAAATGAACTTTTTATAGCCATCAAAGGTAAAAATTTTGACGGACATAGTTTTCTTTCAGAGGTCTTAAATAAAGGAGTTAAATCTGTTGTAGTTAAAAAAGGGATGCAGAGATTGCTTCCCAGTGATTTTCCTTATTGGGTTGTAAATGACACAACAGAGGCATTTCAAAAATTAGCATTGCTAAAAAGAAAAAAATTAAATATTCCTATTGTTGCAATAACTGGCTCTGTGGGTAAAACAACTACAAAAGAAATGATTGGTGGAGTTTTAAATAAACTTGGAAGAATTAAATTATCTCATGCAAATTTCAATAATGAGATTGGAGTTGGTCTTACTATTCTCTCTACAGATATAGAAGATAAAGTTTTAGTTCTTGAGATGGGGATGAGAGGTCTTGGACAGATTGAGAATTTATCTAAATATAGTGAACCAGATATTGCAGTTATTACTAACATTGGTACAGCTCATATTGGATTATTAGGCTCAAAAGAAAATATTACTCATGCAAAATGTGAAATAAGTAAGTTCTTAAATCCAAAAGGAGTTGTAATAATTCCAGCAAATGATCCATTCCTAGAAGAAACTTTAAAAGAATTTTGGAAAGGTAGAGTAATAAAAGTAAAACTATTAAATATAGAAAATCAAAAGGAGAGTTTTAAGAAAGATGATAATTTGCGAGGGTTTTATAATCCTTCGAATAAAACAATCTTAATTGAAGAAAATACCTTTGAAATTTCATTTGAGGGATTTCACAATGCTTCGAATTTCTTATTTGCTTATGCAGTTGCTAAAGAGCTAGGCATTGATTTTGCAAGTTTTAATAAATTTGATTTTGTAAGTTTAGATGGAAGGAATAAAATTCTTAAATCAGTAAAAACAACAATATATGATGAATCATATAATGCTTCGCCAGAGTCAGTAAAAGCATGTATTAAGATCCTCCTTGATAAACCGAGAAATAAATTTTTCATATTTGGAAGCATGAAAGAATTGGGAAAAGAATCTGAAAAATATCACAGAGAAATATTCAACTTAATAAATAATTCAGATATAGAAAAGTGTTTATTTATTTGCGATAAAGAAAATGAAAAAATTTACACCAATTATCTAAAAGACAAGAAAAAATTCTTAGTTTTAAACAATATTAAAGATGTACCTAAAGAGATAAACAAATCTACAAAAAAAGGTGATTCTATTCTTATAAAAGGGAGCAGATGTTGGCAACTTGAAAAAATTATTGAATTAATTAACTAGATCAGGTTTTCTTTTTTTTCCAATTCTCTATATTTACTTGCTTAGTTCTTGAGATTGCTAATGAATTATCTTTAGAGTCTTTTGTGATCACTGAACCCGCACCTGTTGTTACTGATTCCCCTAGATTTATTGGCGCTACAAAAACTGTGTTTGCTCCAATACTGGAATTTCTACCAATTTTTGTTTGATGTTTTTTCTGTCCATCAAAATTTGCAGTAATAGTGCCTGCTCCAATATTTGTTGATCTTCCAATAATAGAATCACCAATATAACTGAGATGGTTTACTTTAGATTCTTCCTCTAGTTGACTATTTTTGATTTCAACAAAATTACCTATTTTGCTATATGAAGATATTTTGGAATTAGGTCTTATATGACTATAAGGGCCAATTTTTATATGATCCATTATCTGAGAATCATAAACAGTAGAGTTTGAAATTTCACATTGTAATCCCACATTGGAACTCTCAATAAAAGTATTTGGACCGATAATGCAATGACTATTTATTTTGGTATTTCCTCTTATATGTGTATTAGCCTCTATGATTACGTCCTTACCAATTTCAGCTTCTTCACTAATTGAACAACTTGCTTTATTTATAAAAGTTACACCATTAAGCATATGCTTTTCTTTAATTGAATTCTGAATCCATTCCTCGCACTCTGATAGTTGAATTCTGTTATTAATTCCTTGAAGCTCTCCATTATCCTCTACCTCGAGACTTAAGGAATTTTTTAGCAAAGAGATTGTATCAGTTAAGTAAATCTCTTTTTGATTATTATTGCTTTGCAAGGCATTAATTATTTCTGACAAGTTACCCCAGTTAAAACAGTAAACACCTGCATTTATTAATTGATTTTCTCTTTCTAATTCATTGCAATCTTTTTCTTCAACAATTCTCTCTATGAAATCTCCCTTCAAAAAAACTCTGCCATATCCATGAGGATTCGTTTTCTTTGTAGTAATTAAAGAAACTTCAGCATTTTTTGAATCGTGTAAATTCAGAAGTCTCTTTAGAGTAGTAGGCCTAATGAGTGGCACATCACCGTTAAGTACCAAAAGTTTTCCTTTATGTTTTTTTACTTCTCTACAAAGAACCTGGATAGCATGACCGGTTCCTAATTGAGTTTCTTGAACAACAACTTGGATTTTTTTATCGTTAGGGATTGACTTTTGTACTTCTTTTGATTTGTGTCCAGTAATTACGAAAATTTTATCAGGCTTTAATTCGACACATGAATCAATAACTCTTTGTAGAAGACTTTTGCCAGAAATTTTATGTAAAACTTTTGGAAATGAGCTTTCCATCCTAGTGCCCTTTCCTGCCGCTAATATCGCAACACTTAACATGTTTATTTAAAATCCTAATTTAAATCTAACTCTTAACGGATAACTTCGTCATTCCCCACTTCTCTCTCCATTTATTTGTAGATAATAGATTTGAGGATAATTGCTCATCTAATCTTCTTCTGATTATGTCGTCTTTACTTGAGTTCAAATCTTGATCTCTATAAGGAATACTAGCTTTAGTTAAGAGATGTTCTTCCTCCATTAAAGATAACTTTTCAAAATTGAAATTAGGTTTCAATTTATTATTATCAAATTTTGATATTGCGATAGTTCCCTGACTCCAAAAAGTTCTGTTTTTAAAACTTGGCTTAATAGTAAAAATTTCTAATCCAAGATTTCTTAGGGTTTTTCTTACTGCTGCTGATGAAGAATAAGTTATTAAATAACCCTGAGGCTTAAGATTTTCTATTACTTTGGATAAAAATTCAATTGTCCATAATTGTGGGCATTTTTGGGGAGAAAAACCATCTAAATAAATCAGATCAAATTTAATACATGAAGGAATAATGTTGATTTTTTCTCTAGCATCACCCCATAAAATACTGCATTTAAAAAAATGATCCTCAAAGTAATCTTTTCGATAAAGTGATTCAAATATTTTTTTGACTTTTGTATCCCATAATTTAAGAAAAGATTCATTTCTAAGCGAATATTCAAGAGGCTTTTTATCAATCTCCAATGCATACAAATTTAAATATGATTTTTGTTTAATTAATTCATTCAATAAAGAAGCGGAATTGTATCCTAAACCAAAACATATATCCAAAACATTGAGAGATTTGCCCTTAAATCTTTGCAAATTAGAAGAAGCTGTAAACTTTGACTTTGTTTCCTCCAATGCGCCCAATAAACTATGGAAGTTCTCTTGAAAAAACTCACTTCTTAAAGAGTAACTACCATCTTTAGTTAAAACTTCTATTAATTCAGACAAAAACTTTTTAGGCTAGTTAGCTAGTTTGGCTAGCTCTTCCCAAAAAGTGGGATACGAGACGCTAGCTGCATCTGCTCCCATGATTTTTGAGTTACCTTTGGCAAGAAGTGAAGCAATAGCAAGACTCATTGCTACTCGATGATCTGTCTCACTATCTACCTCCGCAGAATGAAATTTTGATTGCCCATTAATAATTAACCCATCCTCTTTTTCTGTTATTTCAGCGCCGAATTTTTGTAACTGTCGTGCCATGACTTTTAATCGATCTGTCTCCTTAACTCTTAATTCTTGCGCATCCTTAATTTCAGAAACTCCATCACAAAAACAAGCAGCCACAGTAAGGATAGGAATTTCATCTATAAGTTTTGGGAGAATATCTCCTTCAATAGTGAATGATCTTAGATTATTTGAAGTCTTTACTTTAATAGATCCAATAGGTTCCCCTGCAATAGTCGATTTATCTAAAATCTCATAATTGCACCCCATTGAATCCATCACATTCAAAATTCCTGTTCTCGTGGGATTTAATCCGACATTCTGAATTAAAACCTCTGAATTTGGAACAATAGATGCAGCAATCATCCAAAATGAAGCAGAGCTTATGTCTCCAGGAATCAATATTCTCTGGCCAATTAAGTTGCCCCCTGACTTGATAACTACATTCCTTCCTAATTCTCCTCTGATACTGATGTCTGCTCCAAATGCTTTTAACATTCTTTCAGTATGGTCTCTTGATGATGCTGGTTCAATAACGGAAGTAGTTCCAGAAGCCTTGAGGCCTGCCAATAATATTGCCGATTTCACTTGAGCACTTGCTACTGGAGTCCCAATAACACATCCCTTAAGTTTTTTTCCGTTAATTGAGATTGGAGCTTTGTTCCCTTTCTCTCTACCAAAAATTTTGCCACCCATCAAAGATAACGGTTTGCCAACTCTCCTCATTGGCCTTTCGTTAAGAGAATCGTCCCCGGTTAAGATGAAATTCTTACCTTCTTGTGCGGATAATAAACCCATTAATAATCTCATAGTGGTTCCTGAATTTCCACAATTGAGAATTTCTTTTGGCTCTTTTAATCCATCAAGACCAATCCCTGAAATAGTAAAAGGCTGATCTTTTATTATTTTGGGAATATTTACACCTAATTTCCTAAGACAATCAGCAGTTGAAAGTGGATCTTCAGAATATAAAAACCCCTCGATAATCGTCTCACCCTTAGCAATACTGCCTATTATTAAAGCTCTATGAGATATAGATTTATCTCCAGGTACTTTTACTTTTCCTTTTAAATTAACTCCACCTTTTATTGTGCGGATATTATTCATTTTCAAATTAAATACTTGATAAGATTTCTGTAAAAACAAATTATCTATATATTATCAATAAGTTTGTTTTTAAAAAAAAATAATCAAATTAAGTAACTGTTTTCTATAATAGAACTAGAAAAAGGTTTAAATTATTAATCTTACTTATTATCACGTTGCAAAGGATGTTCCCGAAATAAGTCCAGAGATTGCAGTAGTCATTGATGTTTTAAGAGCTACAACCACAATTTCTTGGGCTTTAAAAAATGGAGCTGATTCAATACAAGTTTTTGCAGATTTAGATTTATTAAAAGAATCTGCAATTAAGTGGCAAACTGAAAAGAGACTAATGCTTGGAGAGAGAGGCGGCAAGAAAATTGAAGGCTTTGATTTAGGAAATTCTCCTTTATCAGTTACAAAAAAAGTTGTTAATGGTAAAAGACTATTTATGAGTACCACTAATGGGACTAAATCATTGCAAAAAGTTCAAAATGCTAAGCATTTATTTGCTATGAGTCTCCCAAATAGGAAAGCAGTTGCCGAAAAAATTATTTCATTAAAAAGTCAAAATGTTTTAATTCTTGGGAGTGGTTGGGAAGGCTCTTATTCACTTGAGGATTCTTTAGCTGCTGGTGCTTTGGCCTCATACCTAAAACAGTACTATGATTCCGAAATTAATATTCTGAATGACGAATTACAAGCTGCGTTGGCACTTTGGGACTTTTGGAAAAATGATATTTTGAAATGTTTAAAAACAGCAACCCATGGCAAAAGATTGACAAGTCTTGGAGATTATGAGGATGATTTTAAATGTTGTTCTGAACTTGATTGCTTAGATATTGTTCCAGCTCAAGTTGAAAGAGGTGTGATTCGTGCCTCATGATTTACGAATTGGTTCACTAGGAGTTAAGTTTTGACTGATTTTTTGGTAGCTGCATTGCAAATTACGAGTACTTCAAATGTTGAAGCAAATTTTGTCGAAGCAGAAGAACAGATTGAATTAGCTGCAAGAAGAGGCGCTGAATTAATAGGATTGCCTGAGAATTTTGCTTTTTTAGGAGAGGATAATGAAAAACTTAGATTAGCTTCTGAATTGTCAGTGAAATGCGCAAATTTCCTTAAAACCATGTCACAAAGATATCAAGTATTTCTTTTGGGAGGGGGTTATCCTGTTCCTGCAGGAGATGATAGTCATACTTTTAATAGGTCAGCACTATTTGGGAAGGATGGGCAGATTTTGGCAAAATACGACAAAATCCATTTATTTGATGTTGATTTGCCAGATGGCAATTTATATAAAGAATCATCTACTATTTTATCAGGGGAGGAGTATCCACCTGTTGTAGATATCCCAGGTTTATGTAAAGTAGGGTTATCGATTTGTTATGACGTTAGATTCCCTGAACTTTACAGATATTTGTCCTCTAATGGTGCAGAGCTAATTATGATTCCCGCAGCTTTTACAGCATTTACGGGAAAAGATCATTGGCAAATTCTATTACAAGCAAGAGCGATTGAGAATACAGCATATGTAGTTGCTCCCGCTCAAACTGGTATTCATTATGGGATAAGGCAAAGTCATGGCCATGCAATGGTAATTGACCCATGGGGTACAGTTTTGTCTGATGCAGGAAAAACTCAGGGAGCTGCCATTGCTCCAGCTGATAAAAAACGAGTACAGAAAATCAGAGAGCAGATGCCAAGTCTTAAACATAGAAAAAACAAATTGTTTTCAAACTAATGAAAGAGTTTCTGGATAATAAACTTTTTCGTTACTTATCTTTTTTTTTATTTTTAAATTCAGCAGTCCTACCAGTTTATTCTTCAAGTGCTTTAGCTGCATGGGCGATAAAAACTAACGGGGATTTGGAATTAAGAACTAAATCAAATACAAATTTAGAAGCATATTTTCAGAAGGGTAATCAAATATATGGAGATAGATTCTGGGTAGATTTCCCCGGGGAATTAAAAAATCCTAGAAAGATAAAAGGTAATGGCCCAATAAAAGAAATTAGATTAGGTAAGCCAAACAAGGGTAAAACAAGACTAGTAGTTGAATTTAAGGAAGAAACTTATTTGAGACCTTTGACTTGGCGAATGGTGGGAGTAGATGAAAATAGATGGAAAATAAAACTTTTTAACCCAAAAAATAAATTTAAGAAGATTGGTGAAGGTTTAGTTGATAAGAGAAGACAAAATGTCAGGGCTAATCAAAAATCAATTAATAAGAAGAAGAGTAATTATGATTACTTGAAGTTACCAGAAGTAAAACAAAATAAATTTTTAGTTGTTATCGATCCAGGGCATGGAGGTCCTGATCCGGGAGCAATAGGTATTGGTGGTATTAGGGAAACAGATGTAGTATTAGAAGTTTCCAAAATAGTAAAAGATTTACTTTCTGAAAAAGGTGTCAAAGTAGTATTAACTAGAAAAAATGAAGTTGATTTAGATTTACCTCCAAGAGTTTCTTTCGCTAACAATACGGATGCAGATATCTTTGTAAGTATTCATGCAAATGCCTCAAGGGGGAAAAGAAGGGATATTAATGGTTTGGAAACCTTTTACTATAGGGGTTGGAGAGGTAGATTACTCGCCAAAAGAATTCAACAGCAAATTCTAAGAGTTTCCCCAGGAAGTCCTGATCGAGGAGTAAAACAAGGTAGATTTTACGTAATTAAAAATACTAAGATGCCAGCAGTTCTTGTGGAAGTTGGGTTTTTAACGGGAAGATTAGATGCAAGAAGATTAGAAAAAACAACGCATCGTAAAAGATTAGCTTATGCAATTGCAAAAGGTATCCTTGAATATCTAGATAAAGTAGGTTGAAAATTAAAGTAGGCATTTTTGATAGTGGAATAGGAGGATTCACTATCCTCAACTCTTTACTAAAAATACGTAAAGATGTTGAAGTTTTTTATTTGGCGGATACAAAAAGAATCCCCTTTGGGAACAAAAATTTCAAAGAGATCAGATTAATTGCAAAGGAGATTTGTAATTTTTTTGAAGAAAAGAATTTGGATGCCCTTTTAATAGCTTGTAACACTACAAATGCATGTGCACTTGATATTTTAGAAAAAGAATTAAAGATCCCATGTTTCGACCTTATTAACTCAGTTTCAGAAATAGTAAATAAACAAATAGTTGGAATATTGGCAACACAAACAACGGTAAAATCTTCATATTATAAAAAGGTTTTAAGTTCTAAAAAGGGGGACTTGAAAATTTTTCAAAATGAATGTCCAGAATTTGTATCAGAAATTGAAAAAGAAAAACTTGATTTTATTAAATTAAATAATCTTGCGGATTTGTATTTAAAACCACTATTAAATGAAAATATTGAAGAATTAATACTCGGATGTAGCCATTATCCCTTGATTTATGACTTTTTAAGAAAAAAAATCAACTCAGACATAAAAATTATTGATCCAGCAGAAGCGTTAATAAAAAAATTTAATGAATCATTTCCTATTCCAAAAACTGACCGCTATGAAAGTCTTTCCTTTGAAAATGTAAAATTTTTTGTTTCATCAGAAAGAGATGAATTTTCCAAAAAAATAAAATTCTGGCTTGGAATTAATAAAGAAATTAGGTTGGTAAACCTCCGAAGTAATGTTTGATTCTTTAATATAGAAAAGAGGTCAATCATGAATAAAGTAACAGAGCTACTACAACCAGTTGAAAATGATCTTGATGATCTTATTCTTGAACTGAAAAATTTAATAGGAGCTGGTCATCCAATTCTTCAAGCCGCAGCAGAACATCTTTTTAGTGCTGGTGGGAAAAGATTGAGGCCTGGCATCGTTTTTTTAGTCTCAAAAGCAATATCCCCTACATTTTGTTTGACAAACAAACATAAAAGGCTTGCAGAAATAACTGAAATGATCCACACAGCATCATTAGTTCATGATGACGTTGTTGATGAAGCTTCTACAAGAAGAGGGGTAGATACAGTACATAGCAGATTCAACACCAGAGTAGCTGTTTTAGCTGGTGACTTTTTATTTGCTCAAGCAAGTTGGCACTTGGCAAATCTTGATAATGTAAATGTAGTTAAATTACTAAGTAGAGTAATAATGGATTTGGCAGAAGGTGAAATTAAACAAAATTTAAATAGATTTGATTCGGCTCAATCTTTCTCAAAATACATTAATAAAAGCTATTGCAAAACAGCATCACTAATAGCAAATAGTTGTAAAGCAGCTGGAGTATTAAGTAATCTTAATGATAAAGAGTTAGAATCATTGTACAGTTTTGGTAAAAATATTGGTTTGGCTTTCCAAGTTGTAGATGACATACTTGACTTTACTGGAAATGATAAACAACTTGGAAAACCTGCTGTAAGTGATCTTGCAAGTGGTTATCTTACTGCGCCAGTTTTATATGCCTTAGAAGAAAATAAAAAATTATCTGTTCTTATTAATAGAGAACTTGCTGAAAAAAATGATTTAGATAATGCTCTTAATATCATTATGAACTCTAAAGCTATAGAAAGTTCCAGAAAACTAGCTGAGGATTTTGCAATGCTTTCTAAAGAAGCTATAGTCTGGCTTCCTGATTCAGAGTACAAGAGAGCACTACTTGCTCTTCCAGAATTTGTTCTAAGCCGCATTTATTAGATCTATTTAAAATAAATTTTTACAGCTAAATTAATATTAAAATTTTTGAAAACCATCAATTTTTAGATTAAGTTTATTAGACATAGAATTAATAAATGTCATTAGATAAAAAAAATTCCATCAATAACATACTTGAAGAAAAGAGAATTTTCCCTCCATCAAAAAAATTTGCAGAAAACTCAAATATTAGTACTCAAGAAGAATTACTAAGTCTAAAAAAACAAGCATCAGATAATCCTATTCAATTTTGGGAATCTTTTGCGAAATCTGAGTTAGATTGGTTTGAGCCATTTCAAACTGTATTAGATAACGAAAATGCACCCTTTTTTAAATGGTTTAAAGAAGGGAAACTCAATATTACATATAACTGCTTAGATAGACACATTAAGAGAGGTCTTGGAGGAAAGACTGCACTTATATGGGAAGGCGAACCCGGAGATAGCAAAAAATATTCTTACGAAGAACTTCTAAAAGAGGTATGTAAAGCAGCTAATGCATTAAAAGCAATTGGTGTAAAAAAAGGAGATTTGGTATGTATTTATATGCCGATGATTCCTGAAGCGATGTTTGCGATGCTAGCTTGTGCAAGAATTGGCGCGCCTCATTCAGTTGTCTTCGGAGGATTTTCTTCAGAAGCTTTAAAAGATAGGTTAATTGATGGAAACGCCAGATTTGTTATTACTGCTGATGGTGGCTTTAGAAAAGATAAGGTGATTGAACTTAAGAAAGCAGTTGATGCGGCCATTGAAAGTGGGGCAGACAAAGTTGTTGAAAAAATAATTGTTGTTCAACGATCCAAAAAAAATATTTCGATGGTTGATGATAGAGATTTTTGGTGGCACGAATTGTTAAAAGATCAAAAAGATCATTGTGAACCAGAAATAATGAATAGCGAAGATAGACTTTTTATTCTTTATACTTCAGGCTCTACTGGAAAGCCCAAAGGTGTAGTTCACACTACAGGTGGTTACAATCTTTGGTCCCACTTAACATTTAAATGGATTTTTGACTTAAAAGATGACGATATTTACTGGTGTACTGCTGATGTTGGTTGGATTACTGGTCATAGTTACATAGTTTATGGACCTTTATCTAATGGTGCTACAACATTAATGTATGAGGGAGTGCCAAGGCCTTCAAATTTAGGCGCTTTTTGGGAAATTGTTCAAAAATATAAGGTTTCTATTTTTTATACTGCACCAACTGCTATAAGAGCATTTATGAAATCTGGGCGTGAAATACCTGATAAATATAATTTGGAGAGTCTTAGACTATTGGGCACTGTTGGAGAACCAATTAATCCTGAAGCATGGATTTGGTACAAGGATGTTATTGGTAAAGATAAATGCCCTATTGTTGATACTTGGTGGCAAACTGAGACTGGTGGTGTGATGATAAGTCCTTTGCCTGGGGTAGTACCTACAAAGCCAGGTTCAGCGACATTCCCTCTGCCAGGAATTGAAGTTGAAATTGTCGATAAGAATGGAGATAAGGTTAAGGAGAATGAGGGTGGCTATTTAATCATTAAGAAACCTTGGCCAGGAATGATGAGAACAATTCATGGAAACTCTGAGAGATATTTGGAGAGTTATTGGGAATATATTTCCTTTAAAGGAGAAAAAAATGTTTATTTTGCTGGAGATGGAGCACGCATTGATGAAGATGGATATATATGGATTATGGGAAGAGTTGATGATGTCATAAGTGTTTCAGGACATCGTTTAGGAACAATGGAAATAGAATCTGCTTTGGTAAGTCATAAATCAGTTGCAGAGTCTGCAGTCGTTGGCAGAAAAGATGATTTAAAAGGTGAAGTTATAGTTGCTTTTGTATCTCTAGAGAAAGACGTTGACGTTTCTTCAGAATTAGTAGAGAATCTAAAGAAACATGTTGTAAATGAAATTGGAATTATCGCAAAGCCTGAAAAAATTATAATTTCTGACTCTCTTCCTAAAACCCGTAGTGGAAAAATTATGAGGCGAATTTTAAGATCTTTGGCTGCTGGAGAAAAAATTAGCGGTGATATAAGCACTCTTGAAGATAGTTCTGTTTTGGAAAAGCTGAAAGAATTATCTTAATCAGATTCATCAATTAAATTGGAAATTTTTTTTATAGTATTTCTTTTGAATTCATCATCGGCCCAGTCTCCCAAAAAATTTTCTCTTAGTCCTGCGCTTGCAATTATAGTATGTGTACCTTTTAATATTACCCCCTTAGAATTATCTTCTTTTCTTGCTTTTAGACAAGAAAATAATTTATCTGTTTGATCTAATTCGTCTGAGTTGAATTTTATCAGGAAGTTATTTTTTTGATTATATGTTTTTTCAATTAATCGTAAAGTTCTTTCAGGGCTTGGACTAAATTCACTGTTGAATTCTAATTTTTGAGAAATTTGTTTTAACAATGGAATAGATTTGTTAGCACTGAAGTTATTAAAACTTATTGATATGAATTTTTCGCAATTCCTCCCACCATCAGGGGAAATTAGATGAAGTTTGCAGCCTAGGCTATGACCAATTCTTATTGAAGGAATTGATGCTCCAATTCTCTTGGATAAAGATATTCGGCAATTTTTGAAATCCCTCCATGCTTTAGTAGCAAGTTGTTGGTGATCGAACTGTGGAGTGTATTTATATGCATGAACTGCATAGTTTTTATTAATTAAACTCTCTATGAATCTTCTATAAGTTAAATCTGGTTTAGAAGCTAGATAACTTCCACCAATAAATTCCACAATTTTTTTAGGATTTGAAGGCCAATAACAAAAATTATTAAATTGATATTTTGTAAAAGTCATCTTTTATAAACTAAATATGTTTCAAGAATTATTTTCTAATCATGTTTCTAAATTTATATTAATTTAAGAGAAATTATTAATAAATGCGTCAAGATAAATGAAAGTGTTTTCAGCTAATTGGATCTATCTAACAAAAAGGAATTAAATCAATTGGATATTCTTCAGGATCAAGTTATGAGTTATCCCTCTGAAGAGAGTGTTGCTAATCAAAATAAAAAAATTAAAAAAATTTTAATTCTTGACACTGAAACAACAGGTTTAGACGAAAATAAAGATGAAGTAATAGAGATAGGTTGTATTTTGTTTGATGTATCTTTCAAGTGCGTGCTTTCACAAGTTTCATTTTTATTCCCAGTTATTAATAATGAAGCCGAACATGTGAATGGGATATCTGCTGAAGTAACTAATATCTCTCAACCATGGGAAGATGGATTGAATTTCTTTCTGAAACTTGTTGATTGTTCGGATTTCATTGTTGCGCATAATGTAGAGTTTGATAAGAAATGGTTTGGGAAAGGAAGATTACCTAAACTTAATAAAAAATGGATATGCAGTTTGGAGGATATTAATTGGTCTTTTCAAAAATCACTTAAAAATAGACCCTCAGTAACTGATCTGGCTTTATCTTTTTCAATACCAGTTTGGAATTTACATAGAGCTTTATCTGATTGCTTTTACATATCTGAAGTCTTCAAAAAATGTGATAATTTAGAGGAACTTTTACTTAAAGCTACTGAACCGAGGTTTTTATACAAGGCACTGATTAGTTACGAAGATAGGTCTTTAGCTAAAAATGCTGGGTTCAGATGGAATAGTCCTGTGCAAGGAGCTTGGTCAAGAAAATTAACTACTGATGAGGCAAAAAATCTTGATTTTAGAGTTGAGATTTTGAATTAATATTTATTTAATTTTTGACTAAGAAAATATTTAGTGCATCTTACAAGGCATCCATTTATCACCCATTTTATGTGCTCCAATACATCCGTATTTTGAAGCAGCCTTTTCAGCCTCTTGCTTAGTGTTAAATAGATCTGAAATCATATTTTCCTTATTTGAATTTGAAATTTGTTTGGAATGATTATGATGATTTTTATGAGAATTAGGTGAATACTCCCATATCCCCATAGTAGTAACACCGGCAGAGATAATTCCCATTCCGACTACTGATAAATTGACTATTCCCATTGCGACTGCACCAAAAGAAAATACACCCATTGGGACTACCCCTATACTTATTACTCCCATTGGCACTATTCCTATTGAAACTATACCAAGAGGTGCTATTCCAAAAGCAATTTTTTTTGGTTTTGTACCGCAATGTTGATTCTCTTTACTTTTATTAATTCCCAATAGTTTTTCTAAATGTTAAATTAAAATTGTCTCACAAAATATCCAATCAAAGATTAATTTCTAGATGAATTAAAAATTTTGAATTATTTTTTAGAACTTTGAATAACTTAAAAAACCTAAGAGGAACAGTAGACCTATTTCCTGATCAATTAATAAAGTGGCAAAACGTTGAAAAAATTTTATTAGAACAGCTTTTTAGAGCATCCATCAAAGAAATTAGAACACCAATATTGGAAATGACCGAATTATTTATAAGAGGAATTGGTGAAGGAACAGATGTTGTCAGTAAGGAAATGTATACATTTCTTGATAGGGGGGAGAGATCTTGCACTCTAAGACCTGAAGGAACAGCCTCAGTCGCACGAGCGTTAATACAAAACGGAATATCATTTAATCCTCTTCAAAAACTTTGGTACATGGGTCCTATGTTTCGATACGAGAGACCTCAAGCAGGCAGGCAAAGACAGTTTCATCAATTAGGTGTTGAGTTTATAGGACATGATTCAGTTAGAAGTGATGTTGAAATTATTGCTTTAGCTTGGGATATCTTAGGTAAATTAGGAATAAAAGAACTCAATCTTGAAATAAATACGTTAGGTGATGCCAATGACAGATTAAATTTTCAAAAATCTTTCTTAAAATGGTTAGAAATAAATAAAGATTCTTTAGATTTAGATTCTCAGAATAGAATTTCTAAAAACCCTTTGAGGATTTTGGATTCAAAGAATATTCAAACTCAAAAAGCTCTTGAAAATGCACCAAGATTATTTAATTATTTATCTGAAAAAAGTCATAACAGATATTTAGACTTAAAAAGACAATTAGAGGTTTTAAAAATACCTTATGTAGAAAATTTTAATCTTGTAAGAGGTTTAGATTACTACACTCATACAGCTTTTGAAATTACTAGTGGGGCTCTGGGCTCCCAAGCTACAGTTTGCGGAGGAGGTAGATACGATAATTTAATAAAACAAATGGGAGGGCCTAACACTCCTGCAATTGGTTTCGCTATTGGTTTAGAAAGATTAATTTTACTCGCAGGAAAAGAGTTTGAAATTCCAAGAACTACTGATATCTATATCATTAATCAAGGCTTAATTGCTGAATCATTAGCAATGGATTTATCTAGAAAATTAAGAAATTACGATTTGTTAGTTGAGTTAGATTTAAGCGGAGCCTCATTTTCTAAACAATTTAAAAAGGCAAATAAACTTAAATCTAAAAGTATTATTGTTATTGGTGATGATGAGGCAGTTAATGGGCATTTTATTATAAGACTCTTTGATCAATCAGGTAATGAGAATAAAGAGGAGGTTATATCTTTTGAGAATGATATTAAACTAGAAAATTGGATAAATAATAACTTACTTGTAAAGTGATGTTCTTGAAGATAGTGATAATTTTTCTTTTTATATTTATTTTTTTTAATTTAAGGAATTTTCTTAAATTAAATAGAAAACAAAAAGTTTTTAATTCTAAAAAAATAACAACTTTCAATAAAAAGAATCTTAATAATTGGATGAATTTAACTAAAAAAGAAAGATATAACTTAACAAAACAAGATTCTCTTAACTACATGGATAAAAGAAAACTTTTATTAGACGAAATTAGAAATGAATATAAGAAAATATCTAGAAAAAATTCTGAGGGGAACATTAAGAAAAAATAATTATGGAAAATTACTGGACTTCTATTAAACCCATAAAAGGATTGAGACATTTTGTTTTAGTAAATGAGACTAAAGAAAAAGGAAATATTAGTTTTTTAATGGTTTCTGTTCTTGATTCTGAAATCAACTTAAAAACTACTTATGAAGAATTAATAAATAGTGGAAATTGGCAAAAGGGTTGGACCAATCTTTCAAAGCATCAATCGATTACAGAAGAATACGTTAAATATAAATGCATAAATAAAGGAAAGGGTATCGATAAGATATTCATTAATGAAGATTCTTTATTTAATATTTCTTAATTTGATATAAATCTTCCAAATCTCTTTTCTTTGTTAATACTAGGTTTTTTGTGATTTAATAATTATTTAAAAGTTTTACCCCTTTCAAAAAAATAAAATTAACGTTATCAAGGATTAATAATATTTACTTAATTCAATGTTAGGGGATATGTGGTGCTCATCTGAGCTGACCTCGGACAAACTGGGAATAACTGAAATTAAACTTTCTTTTTTACGTGAAAATGGAATACTCAAGCCTGGGATTCATTGGAAAAGCTCTCCACTCGGTCAGAAAAAACCTTGGAAACCCAAAGCGCTATACAATATAAAAATGTGCAGAGAAATAATTAATAAATTTTATTCTGAAGAAAAATATAATATTGCAGCCTAAAAAATGATATATTTTCTTGATTAATTTGGGAAAATATATAAGATATTTATTCGATTAGATTCTCATCCTTACACTCAATAAGAGTGTTTTGCAAAGTTGGATATAAGTTAATCATATTTATATATTGTTTCGATTTTCTGTAAGATTTTGCAGCCTTTTTGTAATGAACTTCAGATTTCATTTCTAGTGAAAATTTTCTAGAAGACTCTTGAGAAGTAGTCATAATATTAGATGTCTTATTCCATATTTAATAATTGTTTGAAAATGTGGCAATAACCACCACTGTGTAATGAAACAAAACATCGTTTAATGTCAGCAAAATGAAATTTATTTAACTTATTTGAATTTAAAAATGCCGGTTTATTTGATAAAACTTATATCTCTGAGAATAATTTTTCTTCACTAAATCTACCTTCTTTACTCTTGTCTTGCCTTACGAATAATTTTTGTTTACTAATAATTAGGATTACTAACCTTTACAATTTTGTTATGAATTCAACTCTTTGGTGAAATATAAAGTATTCTCAAAACGTTTAAGCTAATCAATTCCTAAATGCAAACCTATGGAAATCCAGATACTACCTATGGATGGTGGGCTGGTAATTCAGGTGTAGCAAATCGCTCAGGAAAATTCATTGCTGCTCATGTAGCTCATGCAGGATTAATTGTTTTCTGGGCGGGTGCATTCACCCTTTTTGAACTTTCACGATTTGACCCAAGCGTCCCAATGGGTCATCAACCTCTAATCGTTCTTCCTCACTTAGCAACTCTTGGAATAGGGTTTGATGCTAATGGTGTTGCGATGGGAGATACTAAACCTGTTCTAGCGATAGCAATAGTTCACTTAGTTTCTTCTATGGTTTTAGCAGCCGGAGGCCTATTACACTCTTTACTTCTTCCAGGAAATCTAGAAGATTCTGATGTAGCAAGAGCTAGAAAATTCAATATTGAATGGGATAATCCAGACAAATTGACATTTATTCTTGGTCACCATTTAATTATTCTTGGTTTCGCAGTTATCGCCTTTGTTGAATGGGCAAGGGTTCATGGAATTTATGATCCAGCTATTGGTTCTGTAAGACAAGTTGAGTATGAATTAAATTTGGCCAAAATTTGGAATCACCAAACAGACTTTTTAACTATTGATAGCCTTGAAGAAGTAATGGGAGGCCACGCTTTCCTTGCTTTCGTTGAGATCACTGGTGGTGCTTGGCATATTGCTACTAAGCAAGTTGGTGAATATACCAAATTTAAAGGTAAAGGACTTCTCTCTGCAGAAGCTGTTCTCTCATGGTCATTAGCTGGAATAGGCTGGATGGCTATTATTGCAGCCTTCTGGAGTGCAGCTAACACAACAGTTTATCCAACTGAATTCTTTGGTGAACCACTTGAGTTGAAGTTTAGTATTTCTCCTTATTGGGTAGATACTGTTGACCTTCCTGATGGTGAGTACACTTCAAGGGCATGGTTAGCTAATGTTCATTACTATTTTGGATTCTTCTTTATTCAAGGTCATCTATGGCACGCTTTAAGAGCACTAGGCTTTGATTTCAAGAGAGTTACAAATGCTATCAGTAATATTGATAGTGCAACAGTTACTCTTAAAGATTAATTTCAAATTTTCTTACAATTATCAAAAGGCTCCTCTTACAGGAGCCTTTTTTATTTGAAAAATTTTGTTTATTAATTTAGATTTAGAGTTATATATTTTTTAAAATCATTGAATATTTTTTCGATACAGAATAAAGATATTTTTTCAAATTCTCTATTGATAAGTTTTTTGGGATTGTTAATTATATTTTTTTTGTTGATTTTTGGAAGGAAATTTAAACTTGCTGTTCAACTTGAGAGATTTGGATTGCCGATAGCAGTAATATCAGGAATTTTAGGTATATCTATAGGCCCATTTGGTGCGATACACTTCTTACCAAAAGAAACAATAAATGTTTGGAGTAATTTTCCTACTCCTCTTTTATCATTAGTCTTCGCAACTTTAATGATGGGAAGACCTATACCTAATATAAATGGTTTAGTTAAACCGATTTTTAATCAATTTCTACTAGCTCTTTCACTAGGTTTCGGACAATTTTTTGTCGGTGGACTTGTTGTTAAATATTTTCTGCCTCCATCTATGGGCGCAAATCCTCTAATGGGTTGTTTAATAGAGATAGGTTTTGAGGGCGGTCATGGAGCTGCATCAATAATCGGTGAAAGTTTTAATAAACTAGGTTTCCCAAATGGTTTAGATCTTGGTTTGGCTATGGCAACAATGGGTCTTTTATCCTCTTCAATATTGGGTAGCATATTCATCTTCCTTGGTAGAACTTTAGGTCTTTCAGATACTGAGGAAATTATTGAACAAAAAGATACTCTAAAGGGAAAAAATAAGACGGGAATTTTTGCAGATTTAAGAATTCTTATAATAAATCTTGGATTCTCTGGTTTGGCAATTTCTTTTGGTATTTTGCTACTTAAATTTTTAAGGTATATTTCAAGTTCTTTTGGAGATTTTTCGAAGGAAATTATTTTTTCACTACCAGTATTCCCTTTTATCCTTATAGGTTCGCTCCTTATAAGATATATTTTAGAGAAAACCAAAAATACAGAATTTATTTCAAATATTCTGCAACGGGAGATTGGTATTTTATCCACAGATTTGTTGATTTTTACAGCTATGGCGAGTTTAGATATCGCAGTTGTTTTTGATAATTGGATACTTATTTTAGTGTTTACTATTTTCGGTTTATTTTGGAATTTAATCTGCATTGCTTATTTCGCATACTTTATTTTTGATGATTATTGGTTTGAAAAAAGCTTGATAGAGTTTGGGAATTCTACAGGTGTTGTAGCTTCTGGGTTACTTCTTTTAAGGCTAGCAGATCCTAAAAATATTTCTAAGACTTTACCAATTTTTACGTCAAAACAGCTTTTCGCTCAGTTAATTCTTTCTGGGGGACTTTTTACAGTTCTTGCACCATTAATGATTTCTAAAATTGGGTTAGATTATTGGACAGAAATTTGTGCCCTAATTACATTCGCAATTCTTTTTATTGCATTGATTTTTAATAAAGTAGAGATGAAAAAGTTTCAACAATAGCCCTAGAATAGTACTAACATAAATTTTATTTTAATGTCATTTACTCCTCACGATATTCCACCTCAAGAAAATAAAGAGAAGTGGTTTAGGAGTCATTTACTCGGAAGGGAAATTGAACTAGGAGAATTGTATAGTCTTGGATCAAATGATTTAGATTTGCTAATGGCGGAGACTGCAGAAATTAGAAGCGATCTTGATTTTAAGGAAAAAAATATTGGTAAATTTAGGACTGCAGGATATTTTTTGGAGTTAGCAAGAATTATTGAAAAAAGGAAGTTGTTAGAAAGTTAATTAAAAGGAAAATAATTCTTTCTATAATTTGGTTCCCACAATTCGTATTTATACATTAAGGTTTTAAATTCTTTATTTTTCTCAAATGAATTTAACCAGTTTTTTATCGAGGGTTCAAAATAATTTATCCTTTTTTGACTTTCACAAGCGATTCTAAATTGTCTTACAAAAGGCCAGACAGACCAATCAGCGATTGTGGGGCTATCTCCAAAAAAGTATTTGTTTTTTGCAAGTAGTTCGTTACATCTCTTTATGAATTTAATAGCATTTGTGAAATGAAATTCTTCATCACTATCTTTATATCTTGTGGCATATTTAAATCGATCTAAATGATATTTGAATTCGTTATCGTTTTCATTAATTATTTCAAATATATCTTCCTTTTTGTTCTCAGGAAAATAAATTAATTTGATGTTTTCCTTTTTCGACTCTGAGAGAGCCCACAGGATGATTTCAAGACTTTCTTCAATAACTTCACTATTTTTTTTTATAAGAATTGGAACCGTTTTAGTTTTTGAATTATTTAAAAAATCTAGAGGTTTATTTTTTAAATCAATTTCTCTTATCTCTACTTTTATTTCGCAAATTAACAGGGCCCATCTTGCACGAATTGCATATGGACATCTACGAAATGAATATAAAATATCGTTTTTCATATTGTAAAAACTTTTAATTTTCCTAATTCTTTTAGTATTATCTAAGTAGGAATAGTATTAATTTTACAACGCAAATGTCGGGATATGTTTACCTTATTAGAGTAGGAGACCTTTATAGGATTGGGAAAACCGATAATCTTGAAAAGAAAATTAAAAAATTAAAGCCAGATGAATTATTAAAATCAATTATGACTAAGGAGCCAGAAACTCTTGAAGCAAGACTACTAAGAAAATATAAGTCGCAAAGAATTCCTGAAACTGGTTATTTAAAGCTTTCTAAAAGACAAATTAGAGAATGTAAAAAGCAATTTGAATTAAAGGGCAACTTACCTCACACTTTAGATGCTGAAGTTTCCATAACTCTATTTGCATCTTTTTTATTGTTTTCATTAGGTTCTTTTATTTTTAATTATTTTAATTTTGGATTTCTAAGATCTATATCTTATTCTTTTGGAATAGCATCTCTACCAATGGTTATATTATTTATTACAGGTAGTTTTGGCGGATACTTTTCTGAAGATTTATCTCTTTTTTCATTGTTAACTAATCGAATAAAAGGTTTATTTATTGCAATCGCAATGCTTTCAATGGCTTACTTAATTTTTAATTTAGGTTAAATTTCATAGTTACAATTTAACGCGATTTCAAATGGAACTGATTGGGTAGGTAACTTAAGAATAGTTGAGCATATTTCAGCAATATCTTCAGGTTGTGTCATGCTTGATTTGTCTAAAGAAGAGATATTTTGGGCCATTTTTGTATTAACCCAGCTTGGGCAAATTGCAGAAATCCTTATATTTTTATCCCAACCTTTATTTTTCATGGTTTGGCATAATCCCATCAAAGCAAACTTTGAAGAAGAATAAGCGGCTAAATCACCTTTGGATCTTTTACCACTCATTGAAACTAAAACAATAATTCTTCCTCTCCCAGAGGCACATAAATGATCCCAAGAAAGCCTACATAAATGCCAAATTGCTAAAAAATTGATATTTAATGTATTTAAAATATCTTCTTCATCACCATCTTTGTATAAGAAAGGAACTTTTGATAATACTCCAGAACAATTGATTACTGAATCAAATCCTCCAAATTCATCTACGGTATTCTTTATCCAATTTTCGGCTGTAATTTTTTTTAAAGCATCATAGTGGTTTATTATAATTTTCCCTTCTGGCCATTTTTTTGGATCAATAGCGCTTCCTTTTAATGATTCTAAATTTCTTATGCCAACACTAATTCTATTGCCTTCTTTTAATTCTTTATGTGCAATATTTAGTCCAATACCTCTACTGGCTCCACTTATTAATATGGTTCTCATTTTTTAACTATATGTTTGGAAATATTATCCTAAGTAACATTTTAAATTCTCTTCCATGCATAATCATAAGACCTTTCTTTACACTCCATGGAGCCTTTAAAAACATTACGCACATAGCATATACAATCTCTTTTAAAGAAAGAGTATCAGTTAAAAACCCGTACCATTGATTTTTAGGTAATTGGAAAAAACTGCCAAAAAATTCTCTCAATAGTTTCTCATCAAACCTCATGAGTTTTTCTAATCCAAATTGGTAAAGTGATTTCTTCCTAATTAATTCTTTTGACCATAAAGTTTCCCAACCTTTTCTAGCAATATGATAGGTACTTAGATTTTTGTTTTTAATAGCTTCTGAGACTGCCTTTGCGACAAGTGGAGCTCTTCTTAAAACATTACCAATTAAATATCCAGATGCAGGATGTACCATTGAAGCCGCACCACCATATCCAAGTATTTGTTGTTTGAAATCTGGGATTGGCATGTTCATAGGAAGAAATAAGCCAAGCTCTTCATGCTGCATGCTTGTGATTGATATATTTCGATAAGAAAGCCTCTTCTCTAGTCTCTCTTTTAAATTTTCCATTGTTAGAGGATTTACCAAACCAAGAGATGTCTCTTCAAGAAAATATTTTCCATCCCCCATATCCATGGCATAAAGAAAAGTTGGCGGTTCTTTTTTTTGCTCACCATTAAGATGATCATTTCTATAGTCCATTAATACAAACTGCCCTTTCTTAAGTGGAGGTTTACTAAAATTACCTACTATCCCATAACAAGTTTGGACTGCTAAGGGACCACAGGATTTTAATTTAAGAAAAACAGGATCATACCCTGTTGCATCTACTACTAATCTTGCAGAGTAAGTTTTGCCATCTTTTGTAGTTACTGTACTCTTATATTTTTCAAAATGTATTTTGTTTGCAAAGCCTTGATGCCATTTAATAAAAGACTTATTGCATTCGTTAAACCAATAATTGTGGAGTTTCTTCTTATCAAATAGTCCATAATCTAGTGAATGTTCCGTGGCTTTATTCTCGTCGTCCTGCTCTTCTAAAGCGCCATGCCCAAAAAAACTTACAGTATTCTTCCATCTATATTCAAGTAAATCCTGAAGCCCGAGTTGGTCAACTTCTTTCCCCCAAATGCCATATGTATTTGGCCAAGGTTCATCTGGCCCATTTGGAGAAAGCACTTCAACATCTAATTTTTCCTTCCCTAAAGCTGAGGCAATAGCCATACCTGCAGGCCCTGCACCCAAAACAAGAACATCTGGCATATTTTCTTTTGACATTAAATATAAATCTTATGATTAAAGAAATTTATGGAACAAATTATTACTTCTGAGCCTAGAATTATATTTTTCATCCAATACTTATAATGAGAGTAGATTAATAATAATCAAATTACTCAAATACTAGTGACTAAGTTTTCAGTGTTTTAACAATAATTTATAAGATTACAAAATAAAAAAAAACTTTATTTTTTTTTATCATAAAAAAATATAGGAACTTAAATGATTAAAAATAAAAATATTTTAATTACTGGAGGTAATTCAGGAATAGGGTTTTTTGCCATTATTAATTTACTGAAGACGAAAAATATTTTATATGTTGTAATAAAAAACGAATTTAGAAAGAATGAATTTCTCAGAAAAATCGAGAAATACTTTGATAAAAATTATCTTAGTAAATTTTTAAATATTATTGAAAATTGTGATCTTTCAGATCTAGAGAATATTAAAAAAATTAAAGATTACTTTATTAGTAAAAAGATTTTTTTAGATGTTCTTGTTTTAAATGCAGGATTGCAATATACAGGCTCTTTTTACCCTAAAGTATCAAAACAAGGCATAGAACTAACTTTTGCAGTAAATCATCTCGCACATTTTTACTTGGTAAATCTCCTAAAAGATTTTATTAGAGATAAAGAAGAATCTAGAATTATTATTACATCATCAGATGTACACGACCCTAATAGTTCAGGTGGCAATATAGGAAAGAAAGCGGGACTTAATAACCTAGTTAATTTAAGAAAAAAAGTAACTGGGCAATTTTTAAATTTTAATGCTGATGAAGCTTATAAAAATAGTAAGTTATGTAATATTTTGTTTGCTAAAGAACTTGAAAAAAAATTAAAAATTTCCTCTAGTAAAATTTCTGTAATTACTTGGGCTCCTGGTTTAGTAATACCAAATGATGATCTTGGTTTTTTTAGATACAGTAAGCGTTTTAATCTCTTTGGATATTTAATTTTTTCTAAAGCTGCAAAAAATATTTTAGGAATTTCTGAAAGTATAGAAAATGCTGGTAGAATACTTTCTGAAATTGTTTTTGATTCAAATTTAAATAATATTGGTTACGTTCATTTAAGTAATAAACTTATATCTTTTAAAAAACATAAATTAGTTGAAAGTAAGGTTAGTGATGAGGCAAATAATTCTGAGTTGGCTTCAAAACTCTGGATTTTAAGTGAAGAGATTTGTAGATCATTTGGCTTTGTTACTTTCAATATTTAAGGTTTGTGTTGGGAATGCAAACTCTATATTATTAACCGCAAATTCCTCAATAATTCTTAAATTTATAGATTGTTGAGCTTCCATTGCGGCGAGATAATTATTTGTTGGGATGTAATAAACAAGTTCGAAATTAAGACTGAAGTCCCCAAAATCTGTGAAATGACATCTATCAAAAGACGCATCTTTTGTCTCTTCAATTATTTTTTTAATTATTATTGGAATCAATTTCATAAGTTTTGGAGAGGTTTCATAAACTACTCCCAATTTATGCACTAACCTTCTTTTTTCCATTTGTGCGTAATTTGAAATTATTCCATTTGTTAGGGCGCTATTGCTCATTACTATTACTTCTCCATTAATACTTCTTATCCTTGATGATCGTACTCCAACTCTCTCAACCATTCCAAGGACTCCATCAGATTTTATAAACTCACCTTTTTGAAAAGGTTTATCAAGCAAAATTGTTATATATTCAAAGAACTCCTGAACTGGATCTTTCAAAGCTAATCCTGCTCCAATACCTCCTGCACTTAGTAAAGCCCAAATAGCAGTCATTTGAACACCTATATTTTGTAAGAAAAAAATTGAACCAATAGTCCATGTTAATGCTTTTATCAAAGGAGTTAGTGAAGATACCATCGAACTAATTGAGGAATCATTAATTTTCGAGGTCGTTTCTGTTAAAGATCTTATTAAAACTTTGTTGAGAGCTTTTATGATGATTATTAATATAAATAATTTCAAAATAGTCAATAAGACAGAGATGAAAGTTATTTCATCAGCAAAAAAATAGTCAATTGAAAAATAAAATGAAAGGAGGAAACCTATAGGTTTTATGATTCCAGAGATCACCTCAAAAATAAAATCATCGAAATTTGTTTTTGTTCTTTTGGAAATCTTTTTAAAAAATATTTTTGAAACTTTTGAAATTATTATCGACAATAAAGTTCCAATAAAAAAAATAGATATTGCCAGAAGGAAATTTTCAGTAAGTAATTTCATATTCAAATAAACCCTTAAAATTTATCTCTAATTAAATTTTAAATTATCTCAAAACAACAATCCAGTCTTTACTTTTCTTTAACTCATTATTATGTTTCTAATTTCTTTAAATTCTTCTCTATCCGCAGTTTTGCATAATTCAAAAATTATTGATTCAGTTGTTGATAAGATCGCCCCACTATGAGCCATTCTTTGTAATGCTATTTCATGATCTACCCTATTTCGACTTCCCATGGAATCTGATATGAGAATAACTTCAAATCCTTTTTGTAAACAATCTAAGACTGTTTGTTGAATACAAATATGCGTTTCGATCCCGCAAACTATCAAATTAGTAATTTTCTTATCTTTAAGTTCTTTTAAAAAATCTTCTAATTTAGCTAGGCTGAATTCCATTTTTTCAAATTTTCTAAATTCTGCTATGGGTGATAATTCAGGTATCGTTACTCCCAATTTGAGTGGGTTCTGTTCAGATATAAATATGTTTTCTTCTAAAATTTGGTAAGCATTTATTAGCTTTATAATGTTTTTGATAATTGAATCCTTATTAAGAATTGGTCTTATTATTTTTTCCTGAATATCAATAATTATCAAGGCGTTTACTTTCGATGATAATTTATCAGAAGAAATTTCTTGATCATTCATCATTTATACATAAAGATACATTTAACATAATATTTTGAAGAACTTTAGTAAACATTTTAAATCAATAAGTTGTTTTACTCTCATCTAGAGTTATTATTGAGAATAGCCATGGGTTAATTTTGTCATTATCCTCTCAATACAAAGTCATCACATCTCCTCTTGGTGATGGATTACATAAAGATGGGAAGAGATTAACCCCTCAGAGGCTAAAAGTTCTAAATTTATTTGAAAATATTGGCTCTGGGAAGCATCTTAGTGCTGAAGAGGTTCATGAAAAGTTAGTCAAAACAAGCTCCAAAGTTTCACTGGCAACAATTTATAGAACTTTAAGACTTTTAGTACAAATGGGTTTGCTTCATGAATTAGAACTCAGTGAGGGTGGACACAGATATGAATTGCTGAGTAACGACACACCTGATCATCATCATTTGATTTGCATTAGGTGTGGAAGAACAGAAGAATTTGAAAATGAAGAGGTTTTGGAGGCAGGCAAAGTTGCAGCAAAAGTTAATGGTTTTAAACTAATAGAATCCTCTTTAAATGTAAGAGCTATTTGTCCTAATTGCATTTAGCAAGTTTTAACTTAAAGTGCCTCCACAACTTGACCCTGCGCCTGCAGTGCAAGCAAAACAATGTTCTTTTACAGCTACCCCGTAGTCAAAAGTAAATGATTCATCCAATAGATCAAAAAGTGTCTTTGGTCCTTTATTCTCTCGAAAATTTATCTGCTGGTTAAAGTCACAGTCATAAATTTCTCCTAGCCAATTTACGCTAATTGTCTTTTTACACATAAGATTTTCTAAATTTTTTTCATTAAAATTTTCTTTTAGTAATTTGTAATAAGTATTTAGTTTCCCTTCTCTTCTAAGAGATTCTTCATATCTATTTATTGGCATATTAGTTATTGTGTATAAATTATTAAAAACGATATTGAATTTTTCGTATAAAATTTTTTTATAATCCTTCTCCAATATTTCCTGAGAAGGAGGAAGAATTGGGCTTACAGGATTGTAAACCAGATTTAATTGTAATCCATTTTCTTTCTTTCCATAACCTAAATCATTAAGAATTTTAATCGCATTAATACTTTTTTCAAAAACGCCAAAACCCCTTTGAAAATCAACATTATTTTTTTCATAACACGGTAGCGAAGCAGTAACTATTACTTTATTTTTCGCAAGAAATTGAGGAAGATTTTCATAACCCTCTTCAAAAAAAATTGTCAAATTGCACCTATCAATAATATCAACTTTTTTTGTGCTTAAGCTGGTTATTAGGTTTTTAAATTCTGGGTGAAGTTCTGGCGCACCACCTGTAATATCTAAAGTCTTGATTTTATATTTTTCAATTATCTTTGGAATAAGAGATATCATTTCATTGGACATCTTTTCAGTCCTTAGGGGACTCGAATTTACATGACAATGCTTACAAGCCTGATTGCATTTATAACCTATGTTAATTTGCAATGTTTCTATAGGTTCTTTATATATTGAAGGGAATTTTTCTTTCATATATCTATATATTTATAAACTGTCATTCGAAAATAAAAAAGTCAACTATTTTTTTTAAAGTTTGATCTCTCATTAGCAAGTTTAATAAACCAACTTATGTATTCTTTGGGACCATTTTTAAAAACTATGTCAAATTTTAAATTGTCATGAACATCACTGATCCCTATTAAACCAGTTTTTTTTGTAGAGGGTCTTTCAACTTCACCAGAACTACTATCTACAAAAATTATTTTATTCTTAATCCCAAATTCATTACCTAATGTTTGTATTAATTCCAGAAAAGACCTGTCACTTCCTCCTCTTGAATAACTTTTTTCATCATTATTTTTTTTTGATGTGACTGTATCACCAACACCTATAATCAAAGGCATATCTTCTTTTTGTATAGTGCTTTTACATAAATCAATTTTTTCCTTAACAGAATTTGGAGAGTTTCTAAAATTAAAATTTCTTCCAAAAGGAGCTTTACCAGTTTTATCCGCAATAAATTTATTTAAAAGAAATAAAACTCCAGTATCTTTAACTGCTCCTTTAATAAGTAATTGTATGTCTGTTGATCCGATATCATCTTGAGTAGAAAGTTTAATTGTTTCTCTACCATTTTTATTACCTAAATTTGGTGAAATATGAAGGAAAAATGAGTTTTTAAGGCCTTCGGATTCAGCTTTTAAAATGATTTCATTCATCATTTTTTCAAAACTAATTTGAATAAGCTTTCTTTTATCAGAATCTTCATGAACTAGATCAAATAGACTATTGAAATTAATCGTTGGCGAGAAGCGTGTTTCACATATTGATTTTACTGCGTGAAAATTGATATCCTCTTGGCTAAGTTCAGGAAAAATATTCTTAACTATGTAATTAAATTTTGGTCTTATTAAACTAGGTACTTTAGATAAAAAACTTAGTTCTTTTTCTGAGACTCCTTCAAAACTTATTTCACCATTACTGTCTTGATACTCTACTCCACAGGCAGCTAAACCTCTTAAATATAGTTCTTTGTTTTTGGGCACAGTATTACTCTTTAAACTCCTCTCTATTATTCTGTTAACTCCTCTTGGACCTTCATGTTCCCCGCAAGTTAATACAAAGAATTCCTCGGCAAATTCTTTTACTGCATAGATATATTTTGATTCTAATTCTCTAGTCATTGGATCTTTAACTAAAGGGATACAAACTCCGTCAATGTCTTGAATAAATAAGATATTTTTAGAAGAAATTAATTTTTTTTGTTCATTTAAATTACTTGTCATATATTCCATATTTAAAATTATTTTTCTTTTAATTTCCATTTTCTCAGAAATTATAAATTAAAAAACTCAATATTTTCAATAAATAATTTGCTATGGTCAAAAATTGCTTTAATGTAGAAAAATGTTGGTAGGGTAAGAAATTAAAAAAATTATCAAAAGTTTCCAAAAATGAAGAATAATTTCGTAGAAAACATCAAAGATGAAAAATATTTTTATTCATTGATTAAAGATATAGAGAATAGCAAAGTTGGATTTTACAGTGTTGGTTTATATCCTGCATCACTAGCATACAACTGTGCTATGCATGGAAAATCAAATAATATTCTCTTGGCTCCTAGGGAAGATAGAGATTTGTTAGGTGCTTTCTCAGATGATGTTATTTCTGATATGGATAATGAGATTATTGAAAAGATTAAGAGAATGGGAAATTATTCTTCAGAGGGAAAAATAAAGTCTTTTGATCTAAAAGATCTTCTCTTGAAATGTGAGATAGTTATTCTTGCTTCAAATAGTAATCACATACAAGATGATGTTAAAGATGCTTTAGAACTCAGAAAAAATTTAAAAAGAGAAAATGTGGTTCTTGGCTGTCTAGTCGGTTCTTTTTGTATTGATAATAAAAATAAAAAACCTTTTATTCTTTGTAATAAATATCCAAATTTAGCTTTTTTTACAGGATTTCATCGTCATGGAGCTTTACGAAACCCTAATGATAGTTTTACTGCAAATTTCTGCCATCCTGATGCGCTAACAGCATTAATAGGAGCACGCATTTTGAATCAATTATCACCGAAAATTCAAGTTTCTCCTGGAGTTCACAATATTGAATGTCAATATATAAAATCAATAAAAAATATCTCATCAATATTTGCAGGTTTCGTAAATAACTTTCATTCCGATAAGCCAGGAATGCTTCCTACCATTAATACGATTTTGTTAACTCAATGTTTAGATCAGGCCGCATCAGTATCAAAAAAAGTTAGAAAAGAAAATAAATTAGAGAATAAATATCTTTCATTAAAAGAACTTGGTTATGGTGAAGAAATAATTAGTGCAAGGGAAATAATTAATGATCAATTTTGTGAAAAAGGAGATTATACTTTTTCTCAATTAAATGCTGTTAAGGCTGATGTCTTAGGGAGTATGACTCTACCATCTGAAGGAAAACCAACACGGAATTTTCAAGCAGGACAAGTTCTATCAGATATGCTTTTGCAACTCAAAAGATGTCCAAAAGATGTCTCAGAATTTGTAAATTGGTGTAATAAATACTCTCTCAGTCAAGGAGGTTTAGAAGGTTTAAAATCTTTAAAATTTTGGCCAGAGATTTATAAAGAATTCAAAATTAAAAATAACAATTGTTCAATGATTAATCTGATTTATTTATGCTTTAATTCTAATTCAGAAGAAAAAAAAGAAATTTATAAGGTTTTAATTAGTTCAGAAGAAATTACTAATTTTTGCCAAGAATCTGTGAAATCTGAATTATCTTTCGAACTAAATGAAAAATTAAAAGGAGATTATCTTTTCGATGATATTGAAAATTTTTATAAGAAATTATTTATTGACAAAGAGCAAAACGCCCTTAAAACAAATAAATATAGTAATCAAATTTCTAAAAAAAATCCTAGTTATATCAATGTATTGAAAATTATTAATAAGTATTTTAATAACTGATTATTTTTCTAACTTGCTAGAAAGTAAAGTTCTTAATTTATTTACTAATCGTGATTGCAAGGTTAGAATTACTATGGTTTAAAAGGTTTTTTTTTGAAAAAGGAATTAACTCATCGTTCTCATGAACTTAAAGCTCTTGGTTGGAATCAAGAAGACTTAACAAGATACGAAGATTTATGGGACTACAGTCAAAGATGGGGATTAATAAATTTAGAAAGAGAAGACAGGCAGTTTTTAAAGAAGGCAGAAAAGTTACTCCCAAAGATCCAAAATAAAAAGATATCCGTTAAGAAAACTATTGAAGAAAAATCTTATTATCTATGGTTAAATTTTTACCTCGATGAAATTAATATTTTTAGTAACTCTAATCTTCCAAAAAATAAATATGGTGTTTGGACACTCTTAATTGAAGAGGAAATAAAGCTTCTTAAGGAATTACAACCAGTTATGGGTCTTCCAGATACTTTAAAAGCTAAGAATCTATTCGAAAATAGAAAAGAGCTTATAAATAAAGCTTTTAACGAATTTGATGCTAAGAACAATGATAAGTGTTTCAATTTTGATGAGGTTTTAAACAATTCAGAAAAAGATGTTGGTAAGAATTGGAAATCAATTACTGAAAAAGATCCTGAGGCTTGTAAAACTTTTCCAATAATTGATTCTGCAAATATTGAAAAATTCAGATCTGCGATAAAAGAGGATTTGAGTATATATATGAAAGATAATTACCCCTCGTTAAAAAAGGATTTATAAATATTTATCTTTTTTTTGTTTTTTTTTTGAACTTTTTTAAGTTAAATAGATAATAGGATTATTTAAAAAATTTTGAGCAACCAAAAGTTCGAGACTCTTCAGTTACATGCAGGCCAAGTGCCTGATCCAACTACAAATTCTAGAGCGGTACCTATTTATCAGACTAGTTCTTATGTTTTTGATAATGCAGAACATGGAGCAAATCTTTTTGGATTAAAAGAATTTGGAAATATTTATACTCGACTTATGAATCCCACCACAGATGTCTTCGAAAAAAGGATGGCAGCTTTGGAGGGAGGTATGGCAGCACTCGCAACATCCTCAGGTCAAGCTGCTCAATTCTTGGCAATTGTAAACTGCATGACAGCAGGAGATAATTTTGTTTCTACATCTTTTCTTTATGGTGGGACCTACAATCAATTTAAAGTACAATTTCCAAGATTAGGCATAGAAGTTAAATTTGCTGATGGTGATAGTATCGATAGTTTTAGAAATAAAATTGATGATAAAACCAAGGCTATATACGTCGAATCAATGGGAAATCCTCGGTTCAATATTCCAGATTTTGAGGGACTATCTGCTTTGGCGAAGGAAAATGGAATACCTTTAATAGTTGATAATACACTTGGTGCTGGAGGGGCTTTAATAAGACCAATCGATTTTGGGGCCGATGTCGTTGTGGAAAGTGCAACGAAATGGATTGGTGGACATGGGACAAGTATCGGAGGGGTTATTGTTGATGCAGGAACCTTTGATTGGGGTAATGGTAAATTCCCTTTAATGAGTGAGCCAAGCGCTGCTTATCATGGGCTCGTTCATTGGGACGCTTTTGGTTTCGGTAGTGATATCTGCAAATCTTTGGGAGTACCCGATAATAGAAATATAGCTTTTGCATTAAGAGCAAGACTTGAATGCTTAAGAGACTGGGGATCAGCTCAAAGTCCTTTTAATTCATTCTTGTTATTACAGGGGTTGGAAACTCTAAGTTTAAGGATAGAAAGACAAACTTCTAATGCTCTTGAATTAGCAAAATGGTTAGATTCTAATCTAAATGTAAGTAGTGTTAATTATCCTGGCCTAGAAACTGATCCCTACTATGCAAGTGCTAAAAAATATACTACTGGAAGGGGAATGGGTTGCATGCTTATGTTCTCTCTTAATGGAGGTTATGAAAATGCAGTAAAGTTTATTGACTCATTAAAATTAGCAAGTCACCTTGCTAATGTGGGTGATTCAAAAACTTTAGTAATTCATCCGGCTTCAACAACTCATCAGCAATTATCTGAAGAAGAGCAATTATCTGCAGGTGTAACTCCCACGATGGTAAGAGTTTCTGTAGGAATCGAACATATTGATGATATAAAAGCAGATTTCGAACAGGCACTTTCACAAATCACGTAGGAAAGGAGATTTATTGGCTTTAATAATTCCTAGTAACTATCACAAGATTAGTGATGTTGAGAAAAATCATATATCTTGGATCGAACCAGAATTGGCAAAAAGACAGGATATACGTCCTCTTAGGATTGGAATTTTGAATATCATGCCTCTTGGTAAGCAGTATGAATTTAACCTACTACATCCACTTGGTTTATCTCCTCTTCAAATTGAGCCAGTTTGGATAAAGCTTAAAACTCACTCGTATAAAACATGGGATCTTAATCATCTAAATAATTTATACATAACTTGGGAAGAAGCAAATAATCCAGACCCCTTAGACGGAATCATTATTACTGGTGCACCTATTGAGCACCTAGCCTTTGAGGATGTTAAGTATTGGGATGAATTTGTGAAAATTGTAAATGAAGCCAGAAATTCTTGTGCGAGTACTCTTGGATTATGTTGGGCTGGCTTTGCGCTGGCTTATTTAGCAGGGGTTGATAAGAAAGTTTTTGAAAGGAAATTATTTGGGGTATTCCCTTTAAAAAGTCTTGTTCCTGGACATCCTTTGATGGGTACACAAGATGATGAATTTATTTGTCCCCAAAGTAGATTTGCAGGATTACCAGATTTGGAAATGGAGAAGGCCCAAAAAGAAGGGAAATTGAATTTATTAGCTTATGGAGAAAACGTCGGATATACAATATTTGAATCTAAAGATCAAAAACAACTTATGCATATAGGTCATCCTGAATATACGGTGAATAGAATTATTAGTGAAATTGAAAGAGATAAAGAAAAAGGAGATGTACCTCCTCCTGTAAATTTTGACATAAATAGTTCAAAAACCGCTTGGAGATCTCATAGGAATTTGCTTTTTCAGCAATGGCTTTGGTTTTGTTATCAACAAGTTAGTCTTAATTAACTTTTTTAATGAGTGCTTTCTATCCCACCTAATCTTTCAAATAAGTTAAGACTTTCTTTATTTAATCCTACAATTTCAACTTTAGAACCGCCATTTTGGAATTTTCTAATAATTTGCTCAAGAGCAACAACACCACTTTGATCCCAAATATGAGCCAAAGACATATCAATTACAATATTTTCTGGATGTTCATGAATATCAAATCCCTGTACAAAATAAATTTTACTCACAAAAAATAATTGACCTTTGACTTTGTAAGTAATCAAATTATTATCTTTTGCTCTTGAGACAGTTATAACTTTTGCCACTTTTCTGCTGAAAAGAATTGCAGCCAATGCAACTCCTGCAATAACTCCAAGTGCAAGATTATGAGGTTTTGTAAGCATTGTAACTGCAAAAGTCATAAGCATTACTGCAGTGTCGCTTTTAGGTATCTTTCTAATATTTTTTAATCCATTTATATCTGCTGTACTTATTGCGATCGTTATCATGATTGCTACTAAAGCAGCCATTGGGATCGCTCCAATCCAAGACTTCAAGAGGATGATCATAATTAGTAGAGATATACCTGAGGAGAGGGTTGATAATCTAGATTTGCCACCATTTTCAGTATTCATAACAGATTGCCCAACTAATGCACATCCTGCCATTCCACCAAATAAGGATGCCACAATATTTGCAATCCCCTGTCCTCTTGCTTCTTTATTTTTATTAGAACTTGTATCAGTTACATCGTCTAAAATGTCTTGAGTCAAAAAGGTTTCCATTAAACCAACGAGAGATATTGCAAGTGAGGTCGGTAAAATTATCCTTATTGTTTCAAGACTAAAAGGTACTTTCCCATTCTCTATTGATCCAAAAGGAAGAGAAATACTTGGTAATCCATCAGGTAATTTACCCAAATCGCTAACTGTTGGGATATCTAGCTTAAAGAATATGCTTATTAGAGTAATCACTACAATTGCGATAAGTTGAGATGGGACTACTTTTGTGATTTTTGGAAGACCATAGATAATTACTAATCCTAGGATTACAAGAATCCAAACTAATGGAATCTGAGAGTTAACTGGATATTGACTTAATGTTTGTTCAACTAATCCTTTTGATTCCTTAATACCTATTCCTAACTGAGGTAGTTGTGCTTGAAATATTAAAAGAGCCAGTGCATTTACAAATCCACTTAATACTCCCGTCGGCACGAATCGCATTTGGTAGGCAAGTCTTAAATATCCCCAAAGAATTTGGAAAATTCCAGTTAATATTCCAGCTGCAATAAGATATGGGACTCCTAATCCAGGAGCTTGTGATTCTCCATAAGCGACTAGACCAGTCATCAAAAGAGCTGTTGAACCTGTAGCTGAAGTGATCATCCCCCTTCTTCCTCCAACTATCGCAATTGTTATAGATAAGCAAAATGCACCAAAAAGGCCAACTTTGGGATCTACACCAGCTATTCCTGAAAAAGCAATTGCTTCTGGGATCATTGCAAAAGCAACTACTAAGCCAGAGAGAATATTTGACTTGGGATCATCTAACCAATTTTTAGATAAATATCTTGAGAAATTTGACATTTTAAGTTTCTTTATAATTAAGAAGTTACCTCATAAAGGAGGCAAAATACATTGCGGGTCAAAAATATTCTTTAAAGTTTTTAATTCATTCATTCTGTTTCCGAAAGCTAATGTAAGTTCTTCCTCATGAGAATTTAAATGATTATGCAATTGGGCTAAGTGAATATTTGGATAAAACCTTTTTAGCTTGCTCCACGATTTATAAATCCATTCCAAAGCGACTTCTTTTTCTTGAAGATCATTTTTTTTCCATGATGCATATATCCATGGTTTCCAAGTACTTTTTCTATGAACAAAAAAGCTTGAGCCATGATTTAACTTTTGAGTGTTGCAACCTAATTGTTGAGAAGCAACATAACAGGAATTATTAGGTTTATTTTCCATTATTTCGTCCAAACATTTTATGAAAATTGGGATATCATTTTTTAAATCTTCTCCAAGAAGACTTATTACCTCAGAATGGTTATTTACATTCAGCTCATACAAATTCAATTCCTTTGGGAAGAAATTTATTTTGTTAAAGTTCTCATAAAAATTTTTTTCTAAAGAAGGAAATTTGTCTAAAAGCATTAGGTAATCTTCTGTTCTTTTATCCTCTAATTTATTTTTGAGCTCAGCAAAAATATATAGGTAAATTTTCTGGGCATAAATCCATTGAAGACTAATATTTTCTGGAAATTCCTCTGATAGTTTTATTATTTCTGAAAGTTCATTTAGATTTACAAATCCCTCAATAACTTTAATTGGATTAGATTGGAAAGTCTTAAGTTCTATTTCGGTAATTATTGAGAAGAAGGGTGCTGCGCCTTTAATTGCTTCCCAAATCAATTGTTCTTCTGGGTTTATTTGATTTTTTTTTAAAGAGATGAATGTGCCATTACCCAAGAAACCTTTTATTGATTCAATATTATCGATAGCTAATCCATAAGCTCTACTGAGCGGGCTTACTCCACCAGTAAGTATATAGCCTGCTCCAGGAAGTTTTGAAAGTCCGATTGGAAAACTTCGATTATGTTTTTGTAAATGACTTACTAGATCCCCCATTATTACTCCCCCTCCAATTGTTACTAAATTGGTTTTTTTATCTAGGTTAATTTTGTTGTGATTTTTTCTTAGATCAAGAGTTGTAAAACCATTTTTTGCACAGCTAGAGGTTGTACCTCCACTACACACGCAAAGGTGCTCGAATTTTTCCTTAGAATAATTATCCTTATTAAATAAGGAATTATTCACGTCAAAAATTAATTTCTTTAATTTTGCATCCTTTGAGTTTATATTTGGAACTTCAAGCAAGTTATTTTTTTTCACTACATGATATTGTTCTTTAATATAATGGTATAAGTAATAATTTGAATTTGGATAATTTAGATTCGAAGTTAAATAATCAAGTCGCGATACTTATCTGTGGACATGGTAGTAGAAATAAACTAGCCATTACTGAATTTCAAGAATTAACTAAGTTCATCCAAAAAAGATATCCAAAAATTTTAGTTGAATATGGTTTCT
This sequence comes from Prochlorococcus sp. AG-424-P23, assembly GCA_003210135.1. Lineage (GTDB taxonomy): Bacteria > Cyanobacteriota > Cyanobacteriia > PCC-6307 > Cyanobiaceae > Prochlorococcus_A. The sequence goes on from QCNK01000014.1 coordinate 38,369, forward strand.
TGGAATTTGCTAAACCTTCACTTGTTGATGCTTTAGACAAGTTAAAAAATCTTTCTATAAAAAAAGTAATAGCAATACCTGCAATGCTTTTTGCTGCTGGCCATGTAAAAAATGATATACCTAGCCTGCTTATGAATTATTCAAGTAAAACAGGAATTGAAATAATTTATGGAAGAGAATTAGGTATTAATAATTTAATGATTAGTGCAGCTTGTGAAAGAGTAAAAGATGTATTTAAGAAAAATAATAATCTCAAACCTGAAGAATCATTATTAGTTGTTGTGGGTAGAGGCTCTTCTGACCCAGATGCGAATTCCAATGTTTCAAAAATTACGAGAATGATCGTAGAAGGTATTGGTTTAGGGTGGGGTGAAACAGTTTTTTCTGGAGTAACTTTCCCTCTTGTTGAACCTGGTTTGAAAAATGTTGTGAGACTTGGCTATAAAAATATAATTGTTTTCCCTTATTTCCTTTTCTCAGGTGTCCTTGTTACAAGAATAAAAAGGCAAAGTGATTTAGTCGCGATTAATAATCCAAATATTTCATTTATACATGCAAAATATCTTTCGTCACAGTCTTATGTGGTCGACACTTTTGTAGAAAGGATTGAAGAGATTCTTAATAACGAAGGTAATAATTTTATGAATTGCTCAACTTGTAAATATAGATCAAATTTGTTTGGCTTTGAAAAAGAAGTTGGAATGGTACAAGAAAGTCATCATGACCATGTAGAGGGCTTGGGTATCAGCTGTGATTTATGTGATCCTGAATGTAATGGTGCTTGTGAAATACAAAATCAAATCCCAACTCATAATCAAGAAAAATCATACTCAGGAGGAGGTGATTTCTTAGAACATGAACATGAAGAGGCTCATCAACATGAACATAATCACCATCACCATCGCCATAGTATTTATCCAAATTCAAAACACCCTTTAGGACCTGTCACGCTTCGCTTGCCTAATAAAGACTAAATCTTAAGAAAATCCGTTGAAAATTAATGAATCACCTGTCTCTTTCTCGGCTTAGTCTTAATAGACTCAGTATATATAAGTATTCTTAATATAAAATTGTGAAAGTATTTTGAGCTAGATTTTCCACAATTTGCAGGTTGTTTTCCACGTCCAAATCCACACTGGATTAGAAATGACAGTATTTTTCAAAAAAAACAGGACTTCAACATTATTGTTGACTTTTTTTTAAGAACTATGCAATTTCCTTATTTGAAAAAGAAATTTTTTAAAAAAATACTTATAACATGAGTCTCATTTGATAACTTGAAAAGTTTTCTAAAAAATATTTTTTGATTTTTTTAGAAAAAAATATCATTATGGTTATGCAGAAAAATATAAATTTATGGATCAAATCAGCCAATCAAATTTAACTGATAAGAAATTTGTAGAGTGCTCTTCAAATAAAGTCTCTTTAGAAACAGAGCTTTCAGAAACTCTTTATAACACTATGAAAGATTTCGTATTAAGTAATCCAACTTGGGATCAATATAAGCTCATAAATTCAGCATTAGCGACTTTTCTTGTTCAAAACGGATGTACAGATAATTCTGTTTCAGAAATTTATTTAAATCAATTATTTACACCTTCTAAGTCTTTTTAATATTTAAACAGGCTCTTCTACTTAAGGCCATCATTGTAAGTGTGGGGCTTTGCCAAGATGATGTGGGCCAGCATGCTCCATCTAGTATAAGAACATTCTTACATCTCCATAATCTATTGAATTTATCAACTACGCTATTCTCTTCATCAATTCCCATTGGTGCACCCCCTACTTCATGAATGTAATATCCTGGGGGAGGAGGACTTTCTGAGAGTGCTATTAAATTTTTTGTAAATAAACTCCCAAATGGGATATTCATCAGTTCATCAATATTTTTTATCTCTCCATCAGAGGCTTCTATTGATTTTTGGATTGTTTTTACCATATGTTTAGCCATATTTAACTCATTTTCACTCCATTCGAATTCTATGTATGGGATTGGGATACCCCATTCATCGGTTTTTTTTGAGAGAGAAATAGAATTATTCTCCCTAGGGAGGACTTCACCATGTGCTATTAGAAAACCAATAGATGTATTTGGATCTTTTTGTAAAAATTTAGGTATACCCAATCTATCAATTGCTCCCCAGATTCCATAGCCCCTATGGAAATTTATATTTTCAGTCGTGGGCAAATTCGTACCAAATGGAATAAAGAAGCTTCCTGCTCCAGAAAGATTGGGAGAATTATCTAAAGGTATTCCTGAGGTTTTTGTTTTTGGGACTGAAAAAAATCTACAGATTGATATATGGTCCATAAGGTATTTACCTAATTTCCCAGAAGTATCTCTAAAACCTAAGGGATTTGATTTATATTCTGAGTTCAGAAGTATTCTGAGAGTTGAAATTGTTGATGCGCATAGAAGGATTAAATCACAATTTAATTCTTTTTTGCATCCATTTTCTAGGTTTACTATCGTTAATTTTGATGCTAGCTCTGTTATCTTGTTAATCTCAAAAGACTCTACTAGGTGATTTGAGATTATTTGTACATTCCCAGTATCTAAAGCTTTTTTTAAAGTGCTTCCTACACTGGAAGACTTGGGCCATTTTTCATCTTTTACTGATGAATTATGGTCAAATCCTCTTGATTGGATAAATGGATATTTTAATTTTGATTTAACTTTGCTGCCAAAAACTTTTTCGTTTTCTGTAAGAGGGATTTCACTAATGTATTGACCATTTGGGACTTCCTTAATATCATCTTCCCGTCCATAGATTCCGCAGAAACTTTCAATGAAATCATAGTGAGGGGATAGTTCATCGTATGAAATAGGCCAGTTTGGTCCGAATCCATCTTTTTTAGCTGGATGAAAATCTTCTGGGGAAAGTCTTAATGTTATACCTCCCCACGTTAATGATCTACCCCCATATTGTTTTCCTTGAGTCCAAAGAAAGGGCTTTTTTGATGGGAAGTCATAAGGATGCTTCAATTCATTTGAATATAAATCAGGATTATTTTTCCAATAACCAGGATGTTGGCATTGATTGGCATGTTTTTTTGTCAAAACTCCTGATAATCTTTTAAATGTACTTGTTGGCTCATTATTACTAGCTTCATGCCTTTTAACTGGAGGCCCTGCTTCTATTACTAAAACTTTTATGCCCTGTTCTGCCAATGTAAGTGCCGCTATTCCTCCTGTAGCTCCAGAACCAACAACAATTGCATCATAAGGATTTATATCCAAAACCTAGTTTTTGATTTGTTATTTAAATAAATATAGCATTCAGTAAATAATTAATTTTTAGATTTCAGCTTAAGAAGTTAGAATTTATTGAAATACAACCCAAAAAAATGAGATTTATAATTTTAACTTTTTTAATAATTGCTTTAACCCTCCCCTTTAGAGCCTTCGCTGCGTTGGATTATGGTAAACAATCCCTGGTAGGAGCTGATTTTTCTGGATCTGATTTAAAAGGAGCAACTTTCTATTTGACTGATTTACAAGACGCAAATTTATCAGGTTGCGAGCTACAAAATGCGACTCTTTATGGAGCAAAATTGAAGGATACTAACTTAAGTAACTCCAACTTAAGAGAAGTAACTTTAGACTCAGCTGTTTTAGATGGAACAGATTTATCAAATACTAACTTGGAGGATTCTTTTGCTTATAGTACACAGTTTGAAAATGTAAAAATACAAGGTGCAGACTTCACAAATGTTTTTTTGCCAAAGGATATTGTAAGAAAATTTTGTGAAAGTGCCTCTGGCACTAATCCAATCACAAATAGAGATACTAGAGAAACTTTAGAGTGCGATTAAATTTATGCACAAAGAAGTTCTTTTTTAATCTTTCTTTGTTTATAAAGCGATCTCCCAATAGGCCAACCTAAAGTAGATAAATGTCTCATCAAAGAACCTGAGTATTTGAAATAAAGATTGTCTGAATATTTGATACCAAGTTCTTTTAAAGTGGTAATTAATAAAAATAGATCTTTCTTGTTGCCTTTTTTCATATCTAATAATATTAATGCCTCATTTGATAATTTTTCCAGAACCTTGCCATTTTCAGCAAAACCAACTTTAAGTGAATTAAATTCATCAGAATAAAAAGTATAAATTATTCCATCTTTGAATTTTTCTTTAGAAGTGTCTACATTAAACCTTGAAATTAATGTTTTGTATCCCTTTATGATTTTTCTATTATTCATAATTATTTGATTTCGTTCTGAGCTATTTCGTATTTCTCCAATAGATTATTCACTTCTGCTAGTGCAATCCTCTTTTGACAGGCTGAGTCATATCTATTTACTGCTACTGAAGGTATTGAACCTTTGCTTTTCATCTCCCTTATACCAGTTTCTAGACACTGGAAAGCAACACTTGATAGATCCCTACCTTCTGCAGCTGCCCAAACTTTCATAAGATAAGTAAGGTTTGATGGTACTGAAATTTGGACTTTGTTTGAATTCGACGTATTTAAAGCAATATCATCGAGACTAATTTCTTTCGAAGAAATAGTTTCCTTTACTTTTTTCTTCAAAAATTTTACTTGACTTATAGCGTCTTCTTTATTCTTGATTTTTTGCTCTATCGCAAATAATTCATCTTCAGAATTTATTAAAGCTTCTAATGCCCATTTAGCATCATCTTTCGCAATGGCGGTTCTATCAAGCCATTCATCTCTTATTTTTGACCAATTACTAGGCATAAGCTTTATGCGTTAACTCTAGAATATACTAATCTAAATAGATTGTCTACAAAATCTAAATAGATTTAATATAGATTACAAAAAGTTTAAAATTTTCTGTTTTTATTAAGATCTATCTTCTTAAAATAATCTTTTTGGACAAATTAAAACTTTAAATATTTTTCATATTATTCTAAAGTCCATCTACTGTAGAAGTTTATTCTCATTATTTTGGTAATTGGGGACTATTTATTTTGATGTATTCAACTCTTATGCTAGAAATATTATTTACTTGTTAATTAATTCCTAATTTTTTAAAGTTTTCGAGGTTTTAATCTCTTTCAATAAGTTCAATTTTATATCCATCAGGATCCTCAATAAAAGCCAAAACAGTAGTACTGTTTTTCATTGTTTTAGGTTTCGTTGTCACTTTACAACCATTATTTTCTAATCTTTGGCAAATAAGATGAATATCATTAACTCCAATAGCTATATGACCATATTTATCTCCAAGCTCATAATCTTCTGACTTTTTATCCCAGTTGTGAGTTAATTCAATTACAGCGTTTTCTTTTTCTGAGCCATAGCCAACAAATGCCAAAGTGAATTTTCCATGAGGATAATCCTTTTTTCTTAATAAATTCATCCCTAATCTATTGACGTAGAAATCAATGGATTTATCTAAATCTCCTACTCTCAGCATTGTATGTAAAATACGCATTTTGAATCATGAACCTTAATCAATTATCTAATATTTAATATCCATCTGCCAA
>QCNK01000015.1 GCA_003210135.1 Prochlorococcus sp. AG-424-P23
GTAATGAAAACACTAAAGATTTTGATATTTCTCAACAAGATTTAACTCAACAAGACTTAAGTAGACCCCTTAATTTTTCTGAGCAAAACACAGATTTTCAATTAGAAAGAACTGTTGATGAATTCGATTTTGATGAAAGTGCTTTTTTGGAGGCTTTAAATGCAAATGAGCCAATTGGGGCTACAGGAGAAACAATTTCAGGTAAGGTTATAGCAATCGAAAGTGATGGACTATATGTTGACATTGGAGGAAAAGCACCTGGTTATATGCCCAAAAAAGAATGTGGTTTGGGTGTCATAACTAACTTTAAAGAAAAATTTTCTATAGGCCTTGAAATGGAAGTTTTGGTTATCAAAGAACAAAATGCTGATGGGATGGTAACAGTGAGCGCTCGGGCATTAATTCTTAGGCAAAGTTGGGAAAAAGTATCAAGTTCCGCAAAAAATGGAGAATTAATTAACGTTTTAATTAATGGATTTAACAGAGGTGGTCTTACGTGTGATGTAGATGGATTGAGAGGATTCATCCCAAGATCCCAACTTGAAGATGGTCAAGACTATCAATCTTTTGTTGGCAAAACTCTAAAAGTAGCGTTTCTTGAGGTTAATCCAGAATCCAGAAAATTAGTTCTCTCTGAAAAGAAAGCATCATTAGTCTCTAAACTTACAAGTTTAGAATTAGGTCAATTAATTGAAGGAGAAGTTCTAGCAGTAAAACCATATGGCTTCTTTATAGATTTAGGTGGAGCTAGTGGACTTCTTCATCAATCCTCACTAACAAATGGATCTATCCGTTCTTTAAGAGAAGTTTTTAGAGAAGGGGAAATGATAAAAGCTTTAATATCTGAAATTGACCTCGAAAAAGGACGCATTGGTCTCAATACAGCACTCCTAGAAAACTCTGCAGGAGAATTAATTATTGATAAGCAAAAAGTTATGCAAGAAGCCACAGAGAGAGCACTAAAAACTAAAGCACTCTTCGATAAAAAAGAAAAAGATAAATGAGCATTAATAAAACAATGGAGTCAAGTCTTAAATTAAAAATTGCAGATTGGGAATTGGACTTCTACTCGAGACCAATCATTGAATCAAATGGAAAAAAAAGGTGGGAGCTAATTATTTGCTCTACAAGAAGTTATAAGACTGAAGATATTTTTCTTTGGAATAAAAAATGCCCTGCCAATGAAGTCAATTCAGTATGGCTTACAAAGTCACTAAATGAAGCAATAATTGAAGCAAAAAAACAAGGGTGGGAGAAACCTTCAATAGTTCGATTCTGGAGGTCATCAATGAAATCGATCATTAAAAAATCCTTGGAGGCCGTAAGTATTGAGGCTCTTGTAAGTAGGAGAACTTACGATTTATTAGATAGAATCGAATTTCTTGAGAAAGAGATTTATCCAAAGGAAAAAGGTTATGTAAGAGGTGTATTAGCTCCTACTTTTACTTCTAAAATGGAAAACCCTCCTCAACCTCTACCAGAAGAAGTAAGGGGTGATGCTTTAACTATCTCTGAAATATCAATTGGGGAATTGAAATCAGCAAAAAATTGGCCTATTGAATTTGGAGAAATTTTCCCAATTCAACAAGATTTAGATGATAATTACTTAGTTCCAGGATTAAGACTTTTTAGCAAAGATAGATCTTTAGCACTTTCTGCATGGTTCAGTTGTTTAGAACCCATTAAATTAGTCATCAATAAGAACCAACTCATACTTGAAGCTTCAGAAGACGATAAGTGGCTAGTAACAGATTTACCAGAAAAAGATGCAAACATTTTGAGTACAAAGTTTTTAGAAAATAAAAAAAATTCTTTTGATTATCAATTTATTTCCATACAGTCAACGCCATACATCGAAAAATTTGCAGGATTCTGGATCTTGAGAGATATTGAATTAATTTCATAAATTCAGCTTAGGAGCAGGAACTATTCCATACAAAGAAATATATTTCTCAAAAGCTGAAATTTTTATTCAAAACAAAAAATTTGAGTATTATTCATCGCCTATCCTTAGTCAAAATAATTTCAAACATGCATATTTTACGAACTCAAGCTCTGAGAAATATCTTCAACTATTAGGGAATCACTTTAATGAAAATTATATAAATTGTGTTTCCAATCAAATTCACAGTAATGTAATAGTTTTTGGATCACATTCGGGAGAAGGTCTTAAGACTGATGCAGATGGTCTTGTTTGTAATAAATGGAATCAAAACTTATGGGTTTATACAGCTGATTGTATGCCAATATTTTTTGCAGATAAAAGGACAAGAAATGTAGCATGCTTGCATTGTGGAAGAAAAGGTTTAGAAAAAAAAATAATAAAAAATCTGGTTAAAATTTTCGATAATTTAGGGACATCTAGAGATAACTTACTTGTCGCAATAGGACCAGCGATTTCGAAGGAACATTATCTAATTGATAAAATGACACTCAAAGAATTTTATGAAAAGGCCGAAGACAAAAACATAACCGTCAATTTGGCTAAAGCTGAAAAAGATCTTTGTTTTAGTGATTCAAATCACTTCAAAGAGAAAAACTTAAATCAACTTGATCTTAAAAGATCTGCTTATAAACAACTTTTGAATGAGAACATTCCCAATACAAATATTGACATCTCAAATTTATGTACATACAAATTAAAAAATGAATTTAATTCCTGGAGAAGGAACAAAACATTCTCGAGACAATGGAATTTGATCTGCTCATAGAGATTGTTAACTTTGACAAATTTCACTAGTTAAGTCTTTAGCGACTAATAATTCGGTCATCTCCTTAGTACCTTTAATATTAAAAACTTTGGCTAACAAAACATTTTCTTTAAAACCAAAAGGTTTTATTTTCACTTTGCTTCCCCTTGGGAATTCACTCTTAAGTAAATTAGTTGCTTCAAGCTCATCAATTTCATTTACATTTACACAAAATAATCCAATCGTTAAATTCCTATTTTGATCCCCCACCAAAATAGTATTTGAACTTTTAATTTGAAGAATTTCGGCCGAGTTAACTATTACAGGATTAAGAAAAATCAAGCAGATTATTAATAAAATTTTTGATAATTTTTTCAAGTCAAAAATATCTAAGTTTTAAAATTATCTTAAACTTAATTTTTTAAAATTACGAATTTCAAAAAAATTAGTCTTCACAATTAACATATCCAACCATTTGAGCATTACTTTTACCAGGAGGAACCATTGGATAACAATTTTCACCTCTTCTGACAAGGATATTAATCAAGGCAGGGCCGTCATGATCAAGCGCATTTTTTAATTCATTCTGTAATTGTTTTCTATCAGAAATTAAGTATCCTTTAACTCCAAAAGACTCAGCAAGTTTTACAAAATCAGGTTCTCCACAACTCATATCAGATGAGGAATATCTTTCATCGTAAAAACTTTCCTGCCATTGTCTTACCATCCCTTGCCAGCGATTATTGATAATAATCAATTTCACTTTTAGACCATATTGAGACAAAGTTCCTAATTCTTGAATATTCATTAAGACACTTGCATCTCCTGCAATACAAATTACATCTGAATTGGGTAAGGCTGCTTTTACTCCAATTGCCGCTGGCAATCCAAAACCCATAGTGCCTAAGCCTGCACTACTAATCCATTTTCTTGGAGAATTCCTAAGGTATTGAGCAGCCCACATTTGATGTTGTCCTACATCTGTAGTTACATAAGCTTCTGGTGAAAATTCTCTCACTTTTAAAAGAACTTCCTGTGGATAAATTTCTCCTTCTCTAGGCGGGTCGTATAGGGGGTGTTTATTTTTCCAAAAATCAATTTTTTCTAACCAGTTTTTTGTCTGGCAATTAAATTTGTTTTTTAGAGATTGTTCATTAATTTTGAGAACAGCTTTTGAAACATCAGAAACAATTGCGACATCTACACGTCTATTTTTATTAACTTCTGCTGGATCGATATCTATATGAATTACCTTTGCATTAGGTGCAAAAGTATCTAATTTTCCTGTCACCCTATCATCGAATCTAGCTCCAATAGCAATTAAAAGATCGCATTCTGTAACAGCGAAATTAGCGTAAGCAGTTCCATGCATTCCTAACATCCCTACTGATAAATTATCTTTTTCATCAAAAGCGCCCTTCCCCATTAAAGTTGTAGTAACTGGTATTTGATAATTCTTTGCCAAAGTTCTTATTTCATCATGAGCTCCTGAAGATATTGCCCCACCTCCAACGTATAGAAGAGGTCTTTCAGAATCTTCTATTAATTTAATTGCTTTATTGATATCGCAATCATTAATATCTCCATTCCTTTTAAATCCTTTAGGAATAATCTCACCGGGCAAAACTCTTTGGTAATTAAAGAACTCTTGACCCACATCTTTGGGTATATCAATTAAAACAGGACCAGGTCTTCCAGATGAGGCTATAAAAAAAGCTTCAGAAACTACTTTCGCGATATCTGAAGGATCTCTTATTACCCATGAATGTTTCACTATTGGAAGGGTTATACCAAAAATATCAGTTTCTTGAAAAGCGTCTGTCCCTATAGCAGCTCTTGGGACTTGACCTGTAACTACAACTAGTGGGACTGAATCCATTTGCGCAGTGGCAATTCCAGTAACCAAATTTGTTGCACCTGGCCCTGAGGTCCCAAAACATACTCCTACTTCACCAGTAGATCTCGCATATCCATCAGCCGCATGTGAACCACCTTGTTCATGCCTTACCATATAATGCTTCAACCAACCATCTTGTTCTGCCTTATGAACAGCGTCATATATTGGTAGTATGGCTCCTCCAGGATATCCAAATATGACTTTTACTCCATGAATTTTTAAAGAATCCATTAGTGCATCTGCACCAGTTATCCAAACTGGATTTTTATGTTTTGAACTACCCTTTGAAAAGGATCTCGAAGTAAGGGTCACTAAAGAAATTCAATATTTACTATAAATATTAAACTTAATTAAATACTTTTGCCTCATTTAGAAATGTAATGTCAGAAATATATTCAAAAAAATCTTTCAATAAATTTAAAGTTTACAAATAAATATCAATTGTTATTTATAAAATGCCTAGTTTATGTAAAGGTCCAGAGCCTGAAATAAGTTCAATGAAAAGCACAAGAAAAATAATCATAGCAACCCTTCCATTCCAAACCTCTGAACTATTATTCCAGCCCCATTGCCACTTCTCTTGGGGATAAAGTTTAACTTTTTCAGGCAACTGAGAAGCCTCCTCTAAATTAACTAGAGGTCCTTCCAAACAGGAAATTACTAGATCACTAAGACCTTCAATAAACGTAGGATGAGTATTTAGAGCTTTAACTCTCCGAAAGTTTTTAATACCAGCTTTTTCAGCAATTTCTTTATATTCGATATCAATTTCTTGCAATGTTTCGATATGTTCTCCAACGAAACTTATGGGAACAACAATTAAGTCATTGACATTTGACCTTCCAAGATCAGCTAACACTTCTTCTGTATAAGGCTTCAACCATTCAACAGGACCAACTCTACTTTGATAAGAAAGTGTATGCGGGTTACTATGCCCTAAACATTTTTCCAGCTCGTTTATAATTAACAAAGAACAATCTTCAATTTGTTGTTTGTAAGGGTCTCCTGCTTCTTCTACGTAACTCTTAGGAACTCCATGAGCAGTGAAAAATATATGGGCTTTAGAAGGTGATTCACAAAGTGAAATTTGTTCAGAAATTAATTCAACCATAGACTTTAAATAACCTGACTGACTGAACCAACTCCTTACACATCTCATTGGAACCTTCTTAAATTCATCATCAGAATCTCGCAATTTTTTTAATTCTCTAAAGCTCGAACCACTAGTACTTATTGAAAAATGTGGATACAAGGGTATTACAACAACTTGATCAATGCCATCTGCTTTCATATCAGCAATTGCTGATTCGGTAAAAGGATGCCAATACCTCATAGCGATATAGGTAGTAGCATTAAACCCCTTATCCCTTAATTTAGATTGCAATTCTCTTGCTTGTTGTTCAGTTATCCTTCTTATAGGTGAACCTCCACCTATAGAAAGGTAGGCCTGTTGTGAAGTAGTACTCCTAAGGGTGCTAATTAACCAAGCTAGGGGCTTTTGAAAAACAGGGAAAGGTGTCCTGATGATTTCTGGATCAGAAAAAAGATTGTATAAGAATGGGCCTACATCAGTAATGCGTTCAGGCCCTCCTAAATTCATTAGTAAGACGCCTATTTTATTCATTTAAAATTTATGGAGATTGAAAATCAACATCAAAGACGTCATTATATGGTCAATTATATAAATAAATGAACGTAATTCAGGAAATTAATAATGTCAATGATAAATTTGCTACTCAAGGCAGTAAGCTTAAAATTGAGAAAAGAGGAGAGAAATTAAATATTCGTGGTTCACTACCCTCCAAAGAAGATAACAATAACTTTAAAATTCAAAGAATATCTCTTGGTTTAAAGGCTGATATTTCTGGATTAGAGGAAGCAAAAAAAAAATTACAATTAATCAATTTGCAATTGGAATTGAATCAATTTGATTGGATTAATTGGATAGGCAAACCTTATAAAAAGGAAATAAAAGATGGTTTTGAATTCCCAAAAAGATTAAATCAATTTGAGGAATTTTTTTTTAAGGAAAATAAAAGTGATTTTCGAACCAGCACTAGAAAAACTACCTGGAGAAGTTCTTATAAACCATATATGAAAAGAATCCTAAATATTTATAATGACTATGAGAATGAAGATTTAGAAAAAATATTTCAAAAAACACTCGAAAGTTATAAGGAAGGTACCAGAAGTAGGAAACAATGCGCTACTTCTTTAAGTGTTTTGGCTAAGTTTTTGGACATTAATCTACCAGAAGATTGGAAATTAAATTCTAGGGGATATGGTCTGAACAAAGCAGGATTCAGGGATCTTCCTAAAGACGAATTAATAGAGAAACTGTGGGAGACTATACCAAACAAGTCTTGGAAATTTGTTTTTGGTCTTATGGCTACATATGGATTAAGGAATCATGAAGTATTTTTTTGTGATTTAAGTTCTCTTACTAATTTTGGGGACAAAATTATTAGAGTTTTACCTACGACTAAAACTGGGGAACATCAAGTTTGGCCATTTCATCCTGAATGGGTGGAAAAGTTTGAATTATCAAAACTCGGTGAGAATCCAGAACTTCTACCAAATATTAATAGGGACCTTAAAATTACTACCCTTCAGAATATTGGAAAAAAAATTACAGACCAATTTAAGCGTTACTCTTTACAAATAAAACCTTATGATCTAAGACATGCGTGGGCAGTTAGAACAATTTTTTATGATTTACCTGATACTGTGGCTGCCAGAATGATGGGACATTCCGTTAGTTTACATACTCAAACTTATCACCACTGGATTACTAAAAGAGATCAACAACAGGCAGTGAACAATGCACTTTTAAAAGTTAAAAGAGTTAAAAATATTTAAAGATTTATAATAACTAAATAAATAAGAGTCATATGCAAGAAAAACCTTCATCTTCCGAGAAAATATTTAACCTCGATAATCAAGCAAATAAACTTGGAATGGGAGGTAAATTATCACCGGAAAGCGATGAGAGCTCATATAAAAAAAGAATGCAGCAAAGAAAAGATATTCAAGCCGAAAGACTACAAATCAGAAAAACAAAAAAAGGATTATTGATTGTTTTTACAGGAAATGGCAAGGGCAAGACAACTGCATCCTTAGGTATGGCTTTAAGAACCTTAGGGCATGGCTATAAAGTAGCAATAATTCAATTTATCAAAGGAGGCTGGACCACTGGAGAAGAAAAAGCAATTAAAAACTTGTCTTCGAACATATCCTGGCATTCATTAGGAGAGGGATTTACTTGGGAAACACAAGACAGAATAAGAGATGAAAAATTAGTTCAAGGGGCTTGGCAACTTGCCAAAAAATACATCAAAAACGAAACTTATAAACTTATCATTCTTGATGAAATTAATATTGCGACAAAACTTGGTTATCTTGCACCCGAGGAAATAATCACTTTTATAAAAAGCTTAAATAATAGAAAAAATCATATTGTTTTAACTGGAAGGGGAGCATCTGATTCAATTATCAATTACGCAGATCTAGTTACAGAAATGAAACTAATAAGACATCCATTTAAAGAACAAGGAATAAAAGCACAAAAGTGTGTTGAATTTTAGTTAAGGTAAATCATTATTTAAAATTTTCTTTAGACAGGTTTAGAAATGTTTAAAGACGCAAGCAATATCTGAACAAAAAATAAATTTGGTGCTTTTACTTGCTAATGTCTTAAAAGTACAATTATTGAATGACTTACAAAAGAGTTCTCTTAAAACTTAGTGGTGAAGCACTAATGGGTGAAAAACCTTATGGTATTGATCCTGCTATAGTTCAGTCAATTGCAGAGGATGTTTCAAAAGTAGTCGAAAATAATGTAGAACTTGCAATAGTTGTTGGGGGCGGCAATATTTTTAGAGGGCTTAAAGGGTCTGCAGATGGCATGGATAGAGCGACAGCTGATTATGTTGGGATGCTTGCAACAGTAATGAATGCTATTTCACTTCAAGATGGTTTAGAAAGAGTAGGAGTTGCAACAAGAGTTCAAACTGCAATAGAAATGCAGGAAATTGCCGAACCCTACATAAGAAGAAGAGCCATGAGACACCTAGAAAAAGGTAGAGTTGTAGTTTTCGGAGGTGGATGCGGAAATCCATTTTTTACAACTGACACTACGGCAGCTTTGAGGGCAGCAGAGATAAACGCTGAAGTTGTTATGAAGGCTACTAAAGTTGATGGAGTATACGATCGTGATCCTAATCAATTTAAAGATGCAAAAAAATATTCCTCTCTCAGTTATCAACAAGTTCTCAGTGATGAAATTGCCGTAATGGACAGTACTGCGATTGCACTTTGCAAAGATAATAATATCCCAATTATGGTTTTTGATATATTCAAAAAAGGGAATATTTCTAAAGCTGTTGCTGGTGAGCCAATAGGCTCTTTAATTAGTTAGAGATCATTTAATTTTTTTATTATGAAAGAAAAAGAAATTCAAGAAAATATGAATAAAAGTATTGAGGCAACTCAAAGAAATTTTAATACTATTAGAACTGGCAGAGCTAATGCTTCACTTTTAGACAGAATAAGTGTTGAGTACTACGGTGCAGAGACTCCAATCAAATCACTTGCCTCAATAAGTACTGTTGATTCACAAACGATTTCCATACAACCTTTCGATATTTCATGTTTACAAGCGATAGAGAAATCTATTTCGATGAGCGATTTAGGTATTACTCCAAATAATGATGGTAAAGTCATAAGAATAAATGTTCCTCCTCTCACAGAGGAAAGAAGAAAGGAATTTTGTAAATTAGCATCCAAATATGCAGAAGAAGGAAAAGTAGCTTTGAGGAATATCAGAAGAGATGCTGTTGATAAAGAAAAAAAAGACGAAAAAGATGGTCATATTTCTATCGACGAATCGCGAGATAATCAAGCTGAAATTCAAAAAATTACTGATAAGTTTATTGCTTTAATAGAAACTAAATTGTCTGAAAAAGAAAAGGAAATTCTAAAAGTTTGAAAGGATTTGACGTTGTAATAATTGGTGGAGGTTTATCAGGAACTTCCACCGCTCTTAACCTATCAAAAAAAGGTTATTCAGTTCTAATTATTGAAAAAGAAAAATCCCAAAATTACAAACCATGTGCTGGTGGAATGGCATCTTCAATGCAAAAATTTCTTCCTCTAGATATAACAGATTCCATAGAATCAAAAATTAAGAATGTTGAATTCAGATGGAAAGCTTCAGATAATGTAGTTGCTGATCTTACTGGTGAATCCCCATTTTGGATTATTAAAAGAGAGAAACTTGATCAACTATTACTTGATAAGTCCTTGAGTAATGGAGTTCAAATAATAAGACCAGCATTAGTAGAAAAAATCATAAAAAAAAATGATAAATGGGAAATTACTTGTGATAATAAATACACGTATATATCTGAATTTCTTGTTATTGCAGATGGGTCTCAGTCTAGATGGGCAGGATTTTTTAATTTAGGTCCAAGAAAACCAAAATTTGCGAACACAATCTCACTAAGATTAAAAGGTTTTGGTGAAATTCCTAAAGATGCAGTTAGATTTGAATTTGGATTTATAAAATATGGTTTTGCATGGGCATTCCCACTAAGAGAAAGCTTAAATATTGGTTTAGGTACTTTCATAAACAATGCTCTGTTGGAAAATCAGGCTGTAAATAAACAAGTGATTAGAAGCTTCGGTTTTGATGATTTTCCTCCTACAACAATTAATAAGAAATTGAGAATATGGAATGGCTTCCACCCAATTAATGATGACAAAGTTTTAGCGGTTGGAGATGCAGCATCTTTATGTGATCCATTTTTAGCTGAAGGAATTAGACCATCTTTAATTAGCAGTTTTTATGCTTCAGAATCCATAGATCAGTGCCTAACAGGTAAAGTAGATGATTTAAATCTTTATACGAAAAATATTAACGAAATTTGGGGGAAATCAATGTCTTGGGGGAGGAGAATAGCACAGGTCTTTTATAGATTTCCCAGAACTGGATACCAACTAGGTGTCAAAAGAAAAACAGCACCTAAACGTATTGCTCAAATATTATCAGGAGAAATGAGTTATGAAGATATTGCAAAAAGAGTTATCAGAAGACTTTTAACAAAAGTGTGACTTAATTCTTTTTTTTTTTAAATTCAAAATTAAATTTAGTTAGTAGAAATCAATTTATGATTTTTAATCTCTGAATATCTCTTTATTAGCAGCTCTTCCAATTCTTCTATAGCCTTACTGAATCCAGTAATACCTTCACTTAGCTTTTCACTTGCCATTTGATCTTCTAACATACTTAATCTGAAATCTTTTTCTTCAAATTCGTAGTCAATAGAATTATTTATTTGGGTGCTTACATCTAATTTTCTAATTAACTCTCCTTTTTCTTTATTCAATTCATCAAGAAATTTAGGTGCGATTGTTAAAAGATCGCAACCCGCTAATTCTTTTATTTCATCAAGATTTCTAAAACTAGCTCCCATTACTTCTGTCTTGAATCCCTTTTCTTTAAAGTACTTATATATTTGTGTAACCGAAATAACACCAGGGTCTTCAGCACCAGCAAAACTAGTTTTACCAGTTTTGGCTTTATGCCAATCCAATATACGGCCAACGAACGGAGAAATTAGAGTTATTTTTGCCTTAGCACAAGTTACCGCTTGGCAGAAGTTAAAAAGTAAAGTTAAGTTGCAATTAATACCCTCTTTTTCCAAAATTTCGGCTGCCTTAATTCCCTCCCAAGTTGCGGCAATCTTAATCAAAATTCTTTCCTTTTCAATTCCAAAATTTTTGTAAAGATTGATCAATTTTCTCGCTTTTTCTACCGTAGCTTCGGTGTCAAAGCTCAGTCTTGCATCAACTTCTGTAGATACCCGCCCTGAAATAATTTTCAATATTTCTTTTCCAAAAAATACTGAAACTTGGTCAACAGTTTCTTTGATTAATTCAATTTCGGAGAATCCATGAGGCAATGCATTTTCTGAACTTTCTAAAGCTTTATCAATTAATTTCACATAATCAGGATTCTTTGCAGCAGCAAGTATTAGTGATGGATTGGTGGTGGCGTCCCTTGGTTGAAACTTTTTTATCGAATCTAAATCTCCAGTATCAGCAACAACAACGGTCATTGAGGACAATTGTTCTAAAATTGATTTCATATTTAGATAATCATATATATATATATAAACTAACCTTTATTCCTGATGAAATCATCAGATAAAGGACTAAATATTTATAAAATTCGAAAATTTTAGGGTTTTTTAACAATCATTCCATGATCTTTAATTTTAGGAGGTATTTTTTCAATTACTATCAAACTCTCGATAATTTCTTTCGCAACTGGTACAGCAACAGTTGAACCATATGCATATGATTTAGATGGCTCATCAACGACTACAAGGACAGCATATTTTGGGTCATTAACTGGTAAGGACGCGATAAAACTACAAACTTTTTTGCTTGTGTAAGAACCATTTAAGGCTTTTTGAGAAGTGCCCGTTTTCCCAGCAATCCTATACCCCTCGATTTTCACTCCAGATCCACTACCTTTATCAACTACGCTCTCCATCCATTCAAGAACAGTTTTAGAAACCTCTTGTGAAAAAAATTGTTTTTTTGGATTTTTATTAAATCTTTCTTTGAAAGTTGAGGTTACATGAGGAGTTACTTCAAAACCCCCATTTGCAAGAGCCGCATGAAGTTGAAGCAATTTAAGTGGCGAAATTGAGAACCCTTTACCAAAAGAAGTTACGGCAGCCTCAATTGATTGATTTACAAATAAATCTTTTCTCTTAAGTTGGCCAGCAGTCGATTCAAACAGGTCAGTCTCTAAATTTTTATCTATGCCTAAATTTTTTAGCAACTCCCAATAAATTGTGGGGTCTAAATTTTGCATTATTTTTACCATCCCAACATTGCTTGAAACCTGCAAAACTTTTGGATAGTCAATGTATCCATTACCTTTTTTATCCCAATTAGAAAGTGTCCATCCTCCAACATTAATTTTTCCACTATCTTCAACTAAGCCATCTTTCTGGATTACTTTTTCTTCTAAAGCTAAGGCTAGATTAATAGGTTTAAAAGTTGAACCAGGCTCAAATAAATCTTGAGAATACCAACCTCTAAAAAGTTCAGAATCATACTGCCAAAATTTATTTGGATCGTAAGACGGGACTGTAACCAATGAGAGAATTCGACCATTATTCACGTCCATAACTATGGCAAATCCCTTCTTTGCTTTCCATTTGCTTACTTGCTTTGATAATGCATTGAATGACGCTTTCTGTAATTTTGAATCTATAGTTAGGCCTAATTTTTTGTAATCAGAAATAAAATCACCTGGGGCTGAATTATCCGGCAGAGGTGTTCCATCTCCTCCTATTTTTATAAAATTACTTTTATTAAAAACTTTAATTTGATTATCTAAATGAAGCTCTAACCCTGCTGAAGCTATATTCTCATCATTAACAAAACCGACCAGATTAGAGTAAATTTCTCCTTGTGGATAATATCTCTGCGAATATTTAAACAAATCAAGTCCGCTTATTTGAAGGTTTTTAATCTTTTCTGCCTGTTCTTCGGAAATTTTATCCAAAAGCATGATACCGCTCATTTTATTATTAAATTTGCTCAAGAGTATTTCACCATTAATATCCAAGATAGGTGACAATTTTTCTGTAACTTCTTCAATACTGCGAAATCTGTTAATTGAATCACCAGGAAAATTAAAATATTTTGGATGGGCCCATAATTTATAAAGCGGTTTATCGTAAGCAATTAGTCTATTATTTCTATCAACAATGGCTCTCCTTTTTTTTAAGGCATTAGTTTTAGAAGACTGTGTTAATCTAGCTTTCCTTTGCAAATCAGAGGCGTTAAAGACTTGCAAGTTAACTAACCTACCAAACAAAGAAAATATTAATAGTAAGCTAAAAATATAGAGAAATTTAAATCTTCTTTGATCAAGGGGTACTAGACGAACAATTTTTTTGTATTTTTTCATCAATATCCCCTTTGATATTTGCTATCACTAAACCCTTCAAGGAAACTACTTAAATTTTTGTTAAATAAACTTTCTTTTTTTTCTGGAAGTTTATCTAGATAAATTAAATCTTTAGGTTTAGTTTTTCTATAAGTATCAAAAGACTCGAGTTCACTAATATAAAATTCCTCAATTTTAGAAATAAAATCAATCAGATTATTATTAATAGCTCTTGTTTTGGATAAGTTTTTATATGTATTTGACCATTTTCTTTGACTATTAAAAGACAAGACAAAAAAGGTTAAAATTAATACCAAAAGAGAGATATTAATGGTGTCGAAAATTTGATGTATTAATTTGATATTAATTTTGGATATTTTTTCAGAGTTTTTTTTACTTTCATATGAAACTTTTTTATTTAAATTAAGTTGATTCCCATAAGGTTTCATCTATGATTTATTTTTTAAATATAAAAAGTGTTATTAATTAAATAAACATCTTTTTGTTTGATTCGCAAGTATAAAATTAAATTCTTTATGTCCTCAATAAGAACAAATTTAAGAAAGTCAATCCATTCCATAAAGAATGCATAATCACTGAGGAAAACAAACTCCCTGAAGCAATTCTTGTAGTAGCTAATCCAATCCCTAGTACGAATAATGGCGGCATTTCTCCCAAACTTAAATGGGCTAATGCAAATATAAAAGCTGAAACGATGATACCTGCAATTACTCCAAAATCTCTTGAAAGAGTTGGTAGTAAAATACCTCGAAATATAATCTCTTCAAATATAGGAGCTAATAGAGTTGTTGTTACAAATAATAGGAAAAATGATAAGTAATTATTATTGTTAAGAACAATTTCCAGCAAAGGGTTACTACCATTCTGATTATCGATCAGACTATTCATAATAAGAGAGATCAATAAAACAAAAGGAACAATTGTCAACCAACCTTTAATTCCATAAATAATTGCATTTTTTATTGGCAAGAAATTGAACTGTAAATAATCCTTTTTAAAAGTAAATTCACCATTCAAAGATTTAATTTGATAATAAACTATCCATAATGGCGGAATAGCCATAAAAAGATATCCAAAGAAAATTTTTAAAGATTGAGACAATTCATTAGAGATATTTTTAGAAAAAAGTTCAACCAAACTGATTGAAAACAAAGGGGATATCACTTCTCCTAAAACAACAAATCCACCTGCAATTAATAAAACCATATCTATTAATTCTAAATCTAAGGATTTAATTTCTTTCCAACCAAACTTTTTCAAAGATATGTTTGTCCACAATATTTTTAAAGCCAGAATAGAGCCAATAAGTATTGTTAAAAGTGGTATCAGTCTTATGGCTAATATTTTAAAAAACATTTTGCTTGAAAATGATTTTGTTATTAATGCACTATCGTCAAAATCAAATTTTCGGCTTAAAAGGTGATATAAAAATCTATCATCTTTAAATAAATCAAATTTGTCAGAATTTGCTTTATATGAATTATTATTAGATTTTTTTTCTATCTCATCAATCAAAAATTTAAAGTTTTTATTTTGAAAATCTTTGGATATATTTTTATAGATTATGGGATCATTTGATTCTGAACTAATTATTCTAATTAATTTATTTCTTTCTGTTAGTTCTTCAAATGAGACATTAGAGAGTGATTTATTTATTTGATCTACAGGATCATTGATGATAAAAAATTTTTTAAGATTTTCAGGTATAGATTGGACAGATAATGCAGCAATTTCTTGCTCTTTTTGACTAATATCAAATGAAACAGATGGTCTATTTAAACTGTCTCTTAAGCCTTGTTGCCATACAAAAAAAGTTATGACGATGGAAATAAAAGCTAAAGTGAGTTTTGACTTGGAAATATTTTTAAAGATCATAACTTATTATATTCTTGAAAACTATAGTTAGTTATCATTGAATTTCCTTATATTTATGTATCTATTTTAATCACGCCATGAGATGATTAAATTATCTTAATTTTCAAATTAATATAATGGCTATAAGATTAGTTTTAGTTAGGCACGGACTAAGCAGTTTCAATGCAAAAGGATTAATTCAAGGAAGAACAGACGATTCATTATTAACCGATGAAGGATACGAACAAGCCCGAAAAGCAGGGAAAGCATTATCAAAAATAAACTTCGATAAAATTTATTCCTCCCCACTTGTGAGAGCGGCAGAGACTGCAAAAACAATTAAAAAAACCTTCAATAAAGAACAAAATATTGTATTCGACGATAATTTGCTAGAAGTAGATCTTAGTGATTGGTCTGGTCTAAAAATTGATGAAATAAAAAATAAATTTCCAGAAATTTACCCTATATGGAAAAATGATCCAGAAAATCTTATCTTAAAAAGAAATAACAATAAAACTTACAAACCAATTCAAGAGTTATTTTTTCAAGCAACAAATTTTGTAGAAGATGTTTTAAAAATTTATCTAGACAAAGATGATATAAATATTTTAGTTGTTGGACATAATGCAATTCTCAGATGTTTAATACTCTTGTTATTAGGAAAGCCTAAGCAAGGTTTTAGAAAAATAAGATTAGAAAATGCTTCTTTCTCGATACTCAATATTTCAAAGAAAGATAACTCTTTTAAGACTCAAATTGAATGCTTAAATCAAACTTCCCATCTTAATAAAAATATTCCAAATAAAATTGGAGATTCTAGAATATTTCTTATAAGGCATGGTGAAACTAACTGGAACAAAGAAGGTAGATTTCAAGGCCAAATTGATATCCCTTTAAATGAAAACGGAAAAGATCAAGCTAGAAAGACTTTTGAATATTTGAGAAATATTTCTTTCAATAAGGCATTTTCAAGTTCAATGCATAGGCCTTATGAGACTGCACAAATAATCCTTCAAAATAACAAAAATTTAAAAAATTGAGAAAATAGATTCACTCGTAGAAATTAGTCACGGATTATGGGAGGGTAAATTGGAAGCAGAAATTAGAGAAGAGTGGCCTGCTCAACTAAAAAATTGGCATGATAAACCAGAAGAAGTAATAATGCCCGAAGGTGAATGTATAAAAGATGTATCAGAAAGGTCAGTAGAAGCTTTTGACAAAATTTGTTTATCTCAAAAGGATGATGATCAAACTCTCATTGTTGCTCATGATGCAGTCAATAAAACTTTAATTTGTAATATCCTTGGGATTAATTATTCAAATATATGGATGATAAAACAGGGTAATGGCGGCATAACTGTAATTGATCTTTTTAATAATCCTAATAAGCCCCCTGTCATTAGCGCTCTTAACATTACAACACATCTAGGGGGAATACTTGATTCAACTGCTTCAGGAGCACTTTAAATTAAGCCTTGTTAAAAATTTATTTTGATAAAGTCAGAGTCATGGGAAAGGCTTCATTTACTGGAAAAAGCCAACTTGACCAAGAGGCCAAAATCTGAAATATGCTTTACCAATTATCTCTTTTTTATGAAGAAATTTACTTCCAGGCCAATATCTTCCATCCCAGCTATTTGCCCTATTATCACCTAAAACTAAAAAATGATCTTCTGGCACTTTTATGTTTTCAAATTTGCCACAATTATTAAATAGGGATAATGAGCACTTATAAGAGACATAGGGTTCAGGAATTAATTTATTATTTATTATTAATTCACCATTAGAGTTTACACTTACAATTTCTCCTGGAAGGGCCACCACTCTTTTAATATAAGCATCGCAAGCTTGATCCCTTAAGCCAGGAATGAAGGACATTGGAGGAAAACTCATAAAAAAACAATATCTTTTTTTTGGTAAAGGCTTAGATCTTGATGAAATTAATTTTTTGTCAAACGAATAAGGTGAGTTAAAAACAACAATATCTCCTCTTTTTGGTAAAGAGTTTCTTATCGAAAATTTTTCTACAATTAACCTATCATTTATTTGTAATTCTGGGAGCATTGAACCAGAAGGGATATAACGTGGTTCTGCCAAAAATGATCTACAAGAAGAAACAAAAAAAGTTAATAGAATTAGTAGACCCCATTCTTTTAAAAAACTTTTTATGGAACTATGCATAGGATTAATCAAGTCTTGATTTTCTAAACTTATATAAATTGTTTTGCATATTCAATTTCGTTAAAACCTAATATTACTTTTTTCAATTCGTAAATCAAAAATGGTCTTTTTATTAATTTGCCATCACTTAAAAGAAGTTGAATAATTTCTTCCTTTGACAAACGATCAATATCAAGATCAATAGTTTTAAAGGCTTTACCTCTTGTATTGAAAATCCTTTTCTTATCATCAGAGTATTGTTCTAAAGCTAGATTTAAATAATTAACAAGTGGAGGTTCTTTTACAATATCAATTAACTGAAATTCAAAATCTTTGCTTTCAAGCCACTTTGCAGCTTTTCGGCATGTAGAGCATTTTAAATAACTATAAAAAATTATTTTTTTCAATTTAATTTACTAATATTTGATTTCTTAAGTACTTTAAAGTTTTTCTTTTTTAGAGGCATACAACTTTTCAATAAATTTTCAACTACATCAAAATCCCTCCAACCATCAATTTGAACTGTTCTTCCATCGAGTCCTTTACTTGTTCTAAAAAATTCTGTAACATCCTCAAGCTGATTAGGAGCAATTTGATTAATACTCACTATGTTAGCCTGCCTAGGATTAGCCATTGGCACACATAAAAGTTTTCCATCATATGCACCACAATCATGCATATCCAAAACTCCAATAGGTCTAGCTTTTATTAGACAACCCGCGAAAGTAGGTTCGTCCATTATCACCATTGCATCAAGGGGAGCTCCATCTTCAGCAAGGGTATTTGGGATAAAACCATAATCAAAAGGGTACCTCACTGAAGAATGTAATACTCTATCTAGGGCCATTATTCCTGCATCAGAGCAATATTCATATTTATTCCTACTCCCTGCAGGTATTTCAACAACAATATTCACTATTCCCTTCATTGGAGATGGAGGTATTGAACTAAGGTCCATCTTTTTTAAAATCGTGATTATGAATTATCTCGTTTCCTTGAGATAAAGGTCTGCCAATTAAAATGCTTATTGAAGGTAAAAAAATTGTCAAAAAGGCAAAAATAATACCTAAAGATGTTATTGATAAACTCCTTATACTTAAGGGGTCATCATCATCTCTTTCAAAATCATTTCGAGCAGAACCCTGAGAAGATTCTTCGCTTGGTTTACTTTGAATAAACTGCTTTGATTTCGTGTAACTCAAGAACTCTTAATTGGTAAAGATTAAGGAGATAATTAAACATCATTATCCTACATTCAAAATGTCAATAAATCAAAACATTGATTAGTGACTTTTTAATTACTTTTTTTCTAGCAAAGATCTAATAGATTTTAGTTCGTCTAATATTTGCGCCAGTATATTTTGAGCAGCGGACGAAGGTGTATTAAAGACCTCTACGGTAACTTCCTTTATTCTTAAGATATCTTTTGCAAATCTTGCTACTTCATTAGGATGGAATTTTAAAGGATCTTTTTGATCAGTCCGAAATTCGGGATTTAATTTTCTTGGATTAAAACTTGGGTTTAGATTTCTTAAATCTGTATTTGTATACCTATAGACAGAAGCTCTTGATCTATTTAGGAATTTTTGAACTTCATCAATACCTACTAATTCCTCTTCACTAGAAATATTGGAATCTATATTTTCCATAAACTTAAGAAAATGATTAAGTAGTAACGAACTTTTTAAAGAGTTTGAACTTCATTAATGAAGAAGTTAGCAGAAAGAACATTTTTAGACTAGCCGCGTTGAGGGACTCAAGACACTTTGAATTATTTTTTCATCTTAATTGATAAAATTTAATATTATCTAAGGATTTTTCTGTATGCGCGTAACCACCTCATTTCCTCTGGGGACACTTCGTGACACACCTTCTGAAGCTGAGATTATTTCACATCAATTACTCTTAAAAGCGGGGTACATTCGCAGAGTTAACAGCGGTATTTATGCCTACATGCCACTAATGCTTAGAGTTATTGAAAAAATATCCGCAATAATAGAGAAAGAACTTAATAGTATTGGTTGTACAAAATTACTATTACCCCAACTTCATCCTGCAGAATTATGGAAAAAAAGTGAAAGGTGGGAAGGATATACCGCAGGCGAAGGAATAATGTTTAATCTCAAGGATAGACAAGGTAAAGAATTTGGTCTAGCACCAACTCACGAAGAGGTAATCACGAGTATTGCATCAGAGACCATCAATTCCTATAAGCAATTACCTCAATGTTTTTACCAAATTCAGACAAAATTTAGAGATGAAATAAGGCCAAGGTTTGGATTGATGAGGAGTAGAGAATTCATAATGAAAGATGGTTATTCTTTTCATTCCTCAGAAAACGATCTAGCTTCTTTCTATGAAAAAGTGGGCAATGCTTATGAAAATATTTTTAAATCTTGTGGACTGCAGATAGTAGGGGTTGAAGCTGATAGTGGAGCAATTGGCGGTGCTTCATCTAAAGAATTTATGGTCACTGCTGATGCTGGGGAAGATTCCATTTTGTTCACTCAAAGCGGTTCTTATGCTGCCAATATCGAAAAAGCTGTTTCTCTACCCTCTCAACCTATTCCACTAAAAGATAATATTGCAGAGTGGTTGGAAACGCCTCATCAAAAAACAATCCTAGAAGTTTGCAATAATAACAATTTAGACCCAAGTCAAATTATTAAAGTAGTAATATTCCTTGCACAGTTCGAAGGTAAATTTGAGGTCCCAATTCTTGCATGCATAAGAGGCGATCAACACATTAATGAAGTAAAGCTATTTAACCTAATCAATAAACTTCATCACTTCAATCTCCTTAACCTTAAAAAGATTGAAGACAAAAATACTATCGAAAAAAATCTAGTTGATTTACCCTTAGGTTTTATTGGGCCAGATTTAGATAATAAAACTATTAAAGCTAGTTCTAATTGGGAAAAAAAATGGACGAGAATAATTGACCATTCTGCAAGTGACCTTTCAAAGTTTATTAGTGGTGGGAATAAAGTTAATTTCCATAAAGTTTTTCAAGAATTTTCTTTTGATTCGAAAGACTATCTACTTGGGGATATCAGGAATGCCAAAAAAGGAGATAAAGTAAATATTTATGATGATGAAGAACTTAAAGAAAAAAAAGGTATCGAGATTGGACATATTTTCCAACTAGGTCAGAAATATAGTGAAAAATTAAATGCAAAGTTCTCTGATAAGGACGGTCAGTTAAAAAATTTATGGATGGGTTGTTACGGAATAGGAGTGACAAGAATAGCTCAAGCGGCTATCGAACAGAATCATGATCAAAAAGGAATTTGTTGGCCTATCCAGATTTCTCCTTTTGAAGTTATTATTATCCCTACAAACCTAAAAGATCCTATTCAAAGTGATCTTACTGAGCAAATCTATAACAACTTTTTAATTAATAAAATTGATGTCCTTCTTGATGATAGAAACGATAGAGCTGGAGTGAAATTTAAAGATGCGGAATTAATTGGTATTCCTTTTCAGATAATTGTTGGCAGAGATTCTATTAATAAAGAAGTAGAACTTTTATGCAGAACAAATAATACTAAGCTTAAAATTAGTACTGATAAATTGTTAGAAACATTTATTTCCGAATCTGAAATAATGTACAATAAATATTCTTGAAGCTTATTTATTTTTGGGAGCTAAGTTATGTTACTGAAATGGACATCAAAATTATTTTTTAAGAATCTTACCAAAGCTATATCTTTTGCAATATCCTTAATTGTTGCTTTTACGCTATTTAGTTCCCCTTCCATAGCTGCAAAAACCGCTATGACAGGTGACTATACAAAGGATACAATTTCAGTTGTTAAAACATTACAAACAGCTGTTGATACTCCAAAAGATTCTCCAAATAAAGATGAAGTAAGAAGTGAGGCTCTTACACTCATAACTGACTAT
This sequence comes from Prochlorococcus sp. AG-424-P23, assembly GCA_003210135.1. Taxonomy (GTDB): domain Bacteria; phylum Cyanobacteriota; class Cyanobacteriia; order PCC-6307; family Cyanobiaceae; genus Prochlorococcus_A. The sequence goes on from QCNK01000015.1 coordinate 21,500, forward strand.
ATTTCAAGATATAGAAATAGAGGGATGGTTAATAAAACACAATCATTTACCACAATGCAAACAGCATTAAATGCTATGGCAGGTCATTATAAAAACTTTGCAAGTAGACCTTTACCAGATAAACTTAAAGAGCGTTTAACCAAAGAATTTTCTCTTGCTGAAAAAATGGTTCTAAGAGAAAGTTGATACAATTCATTTACTTTTTAAAAGTAAACCAATATTTTTTTATATATTAAATATTCGCACAAAAATAATGCTCTTCTAAAATTGGCCAATGTTGTTGTAATCGGAGCCCAATGGGGTGACGAAGGAAAAGGTAAAATAACAGATTTACTTAGTCGTTCGGCAGATGTTGTCGTTCGCTATCAAGGGGGAGTAAATGCAGGGCATACTATAGTCGTAGATGATAAAGTCTTAAAATTACATCTAATTCCCTCAGGGATACTTTATAAAAATACTTCTTGTCTAATTGGTTCGGGAACTGTTGTAGATCCAAAAATCTTGCTTAAAGAAATTGACATGTTAATTGATAATGGAATTGATATCTCAGGATTAAAAATTTCATCAACATCACATGTAACAATGCCCTACCACCGGATATTAGATGAAGCTATGGAGGCTGATAGAGGTTCAAACAAAATAGGGACTACAGGTCGTGGGATTGGCCCAACTTATGCCGATAAATCTCAAAGAAATGGAATCAGAATAAGAGATTTGCTCAATAAGGAAAGGCTAAGTGATGTGATCGAAATTCCATTAAGAGAAAAAAACGGTCTACTAGAAAAAATCTATGGTATTAAACCACTTAAATTAGACGATATTGTTGAAGAATATCTTGACTATGGAGAAAGATTATCAAAGCATGTAGTTGACTGTACGAGGACTATCCATGCAGCCTCAAAAAACAAAAAGAATATCCTATTCGAAGGTGCTCAAGGGACTCTACTTGACTTGGATCATGGGACTTATCCTTATGTCACCTCATCAAACCCTATATCAGGAGGGGCATGTATTGGTGCTGGAGTTGGCCCCACTCTAATTGATAGAGTAATAGGAGTTGCAAAAGCTTACACCACAAGAGTAGGAGAGGGACCATTCCCAACGGAATTACAAGGAAGTATAAATGATCAACTCTGTGATAGAGGTAGTGAATTTGGAACCACTACTGGGAGGAGGAGGAGATGTGGGTGGTTTGATGGAGTTATTGGTAAATATGCTGTATCTGTAAATGGTCTTGATTGCTTAGCAGTTACAAAACTTGATGTGTTAGATGAATTAGATGAGATTCAAGTTTGCATTGCATATGATCTCGATGGAGAAGAAATAGACTACTTTCCAACAAATTCAGATGACTTAAAAAAATGTAAGCCAATCTTCAAAAAATTAAAAGGTTGGCAATGTTCAACTGCAGATTGCAGAAAACTATCTGATCTCCCAGAGAATGCTATGAATTATCTAAGATTTTTAGCTGAATTAATGGAAGTTCCAATTGCCATTGTCTCGTTGGGGGCGAATAGAGATCAAACTATAGTAATTGAAGACCCAATACATGGTCCTAAAAGAGCACTGTTAAGGTGATTTAGTTCCAAATTAATGATGGAATACTTTAGACATTTTGAACATAAAAAAGTTGATCTCATTGGTCTCGGGAACGCAATAGTAGATATTATTGTAAATATTGAAGATGAGTTTCTTGAGATAAATAATCTGGATAAAGGAGCAATGAATCTAATTAATTCTGATGAATCTCAGAGATTGTTAGAAAATTGCAAAGTTATCAAACAAATTTCAGGTGGGTCCTCAGCAAATACCGTTGTTTCTCTAGCAGAATTAGGTAATAATGTGCAGTTTATAGGAAGAGTGAAAAATGATCAATTTGGTAATTTCTTTTCTGAAGATATAAAAAAAAGTAAAACTATATTTAATACTCCACCAACTATTTCAGGTGCTCCAACAGCCCATTCAATTATTTTGGTTACACCTGATGCACAAAGAACTATGTGCACTTACCTAGGAGCATCTGTTGAGTTTGAGCCAAAAGACATTGACTTTAATGTAATTAAGGAAAGTAAATACTTATATTTAGAAGGATATTTATGGGACAGCGAATTAGCTAAAAAAGCTTTTATTAAAGCCGCCCAAATTGCAAAACAATCTAATACAAAAATAATCCTTTCTTTGTCTGATTCATTTTGTGTAGATAGGCATCGTGAGAGTTTCTTGGAATTAATTTATGAATATGTAGATATCGTTTTTTGTAATGAATCCGAGGTGTTAAGTCTATTTAAAAATGATGAATTAGCAAGCTGCCAAGAAGACCTATCTTCCTTATGTGAATTAGTCATAGTAACTCTTGGAAGAAATGGTTCTCTCATAGTTAATAAAAATAATGTTGAAAAAATTGAGTCAATAACGAAAGGCGAGATTATTGATACTACAGGAGCGGGAGACATCTATGCGGGAGGATTTATCCATGGATTAATAAACAATTGTTCCCTCAAAAAATGCGGAGAAATAGCTTCAATTTGTGCGGGGCAAATAATTACGCAATTAGGATCTAGATCAGATATTGATCTTAAAGAGTTAATAAAATAGATTTAATCAAATAGTATTATTCAACCAAGCATAATATTTCATCTCAGCATGGTATTTTTTGTAAATAATTTGAGGAACATTATATGTGGAATTTTGATTTACGAAATCAATTAAACTATCTTTAAATTCTAGTTTACTTTTTATTGTAATTTCAAACTCTTTAGTTTCTTCAATATCATCATTCCACTTATAAATTGAAAAAATTTGCTTTATCGAAACACAAGCTGCAAGTTTATTTTGTATTAGTAATTTAGCCATTCGCAAAGCATTTGCTTTGCTTGATTCAGATGTGATCAAAACTAATACTTCCATAATGAATTAAACATCAATATTTTTTATTATGTGATTTATCAAATTATGATATTGATCAAAAGAGTAAGAATAATCATTTTTAACTTTTGGCCTTTTAACCAAAAATAACTTCATTTTACTTCCAGAAACTATACTCTCCCAGTTTTTCTGAGAATAACTTCCAGATTCTCTGCATAAAACATAATCTATCTCCCAAAAATCACAAAGTTTTTTTTCTAAAATGCTTTTATTATTTTTACTAGGTTCAAGTATCGCTATGTTTGAATTTTTAATACATGATCCAAAAGCTTTAGTTATACTCTCATAAGTTGGAAGTACCCTTGTAAATACATTTGCTTTAAAATTCATATAATATTGAGCTGTATCGTTAAGAAATCTTGATCCTATTGCAAGAAGAATATTCTTGTTCTTAATATCAACATTATTCATATTCTTTAAATCATCAATATAAAAAAAATTATTAGTGTTATTTGTGAGAGATTTCCTCTCAAATAGTAAAAGAGGTGTATTAATCTCTTTACATGCATTATTAAGATTTTTAGAAATTATTACCGCAAACGGATGAGTAGCATCGACAACGCATGTGATTTTATTTTTATTTATGAAATTAATTATTTGATCTTTATTATTTAATTTCCCCGTAATGATATGTAACTTTGGATTCTCAATATAAGCTTGCCCTGCTTTATAAGTTAAAACACTTGCAAAGACTGAATAATTTAGTTCAAGAAGCATATTAGCTATTACAGGTCCATCTGAAGTTCCTGATAGGATCCAAACATTTTTATAGCAATTTCCTTGATTCTGCATCAGTATGTCTTTAATTAAATAGTAAGTAATGAATCATTGTTTAATTCAGGCGGTCATTAATAGCGCTCCCCAAATGAGGTATACCAAAGAAAACCAAACTCCAATTGCAGAAATGATTGTTAATTTTAAAGGATTACGTAGTGAAGATCCAACCAGAGATCTCAAGATCATAGGATGGGGAAATATTGCCCAAGAAATGGTAGATGAACTAAAGGAGGGGCAAAATATTGTTATTGAGGGACGTCTAAAGATGAATACTGTCACTAGAAAAGACGGAACGAAAGAAAAGCAACCAGAACTAACAGCTTCAAAAATTCATCAAATATCGCCAGTTGATGTTATTAAGTCTGATCAAAAAGAAAATAATGAGTCATTTGAAAAAAAAGAAAGCACCAAAAATTCAAGTTGGGATAGTTCACCTTTAGTACCTGAAGTTGACGAAATACCTTTTTAGGTCAAATATCAACATTATTTTCTTGAACACTTATAATTAACTTGCTTATTTTTCTTTCAAGTGCGGCAAGTTCGCTTCTAATTTCTGGCCATTTACCCTTATCAAGATTTTCTAATAGCCATGCTCTATCTTGATCTAGTTTAAAAATTAAATCTCCTTGATTTGCAGTATTAGGATCTTGCATAATACTTGTTAGACAATTTAAAACTCATTCTACTAAATCAAAATGAAGAAATACCTATCGCCTGGAAACTTAATCGTAACCGCTGGGGGTATATTAGCTTTTGTAGGAATGACTGCTTATTTTACAGACTCAGTAAATTTAAGTGTACCTACTTTTTTTTATGGAGTACCTATTTTTTTAATTGGATTAGGTTTAAAGACTTCCGAAATACCTCCTGTAGAGTTGTTTGACAAGACAAATTTTGCGACAAATAAATTTAATAGACCAAAAGAATTAACAGCACTAGTTAAAGATGTTACAAGATGGAGATATGGGATAAAAGCTCATCTTGAATCGTCATTAGAATCTCTAAATTTGTGGGACGAGGATAATCCCCCTCAACTTAAAGAAATAGAAGAAATTACAAAGGAAGAAAAAAAATGGTCTCAGAATGCGTTTCGAATTAAACGCTGTCCCTCTAGAAAAATGGATTGAAAAACAAGAAAGATTAAACAGGTTTTTCGTAAAAGGTCTTGAATCAGAATTTATTATCGACGATAATAAAAAAGAATTTGATTTTATTCTCTTTTATTGAATATAGGGATATATTTGTAAAAACCTAATTTATCAATTCAATCAAGTTTTAATGAATTTTAATAATGAATGATTCTCAAAGAGTATCAATATTAAGCGAAGCACTCCCATATATACAAAGTTTCTCAGGTAGAAAAATTGTTATCAAGTATGGCGGTTCTGTTATGGAGAATGATAATTTAAAAAATGCTTTTTTTTAGAGACATAGCACTTTTATCAACCGTTGGGGTTTGTCCGATAGTAATTCATGGAGGTGGACCCGAGATTAATAATTGGTTAAAGAAATTAGAAATATCTCCTAAATTCGAAAATGGATTAAGAGTTACTGACCAAAAAACAATGGAAATTGTCGAGATGGTTCTAATGGGTAGAGTTAACAAACAAATAGTAAAAGGCATTAATAAAACTGGATCTTTAGCTGTGGGAATATCAGGTCTTGATGGCAACTTAATTCAATCTAGAGAACTTGGAGATGGGAGCCATGGGTTGGTGGGAGAGGTTACAAAAATCAATCCTGAGATATTAGATCCTCTTATTTCTAAAGGATATATCCCCATTATTTCTAGTATTGGATCAACCATAGAAGGTATTTCCCATAATATTAATGCAGATTTTGTTGCTGGAGAAATTGCTGCTTCAATAAATGCAGAAAAACTTATTCTTCTTACCGATACTCAAGGTATTTTAAAAGAAAAAGATAACAAAAATAGTCTTATTGAAAAAACTAATCTCAAAGAGGCAAGAGATCTTATTGATAAAAAAATTGTGACTGAAGGTATGATTCCAAAAACAGAATGCTGCATAAGAGCTTTAGCACAAGGAGTCAAAGCAGCTCACATAATCGATGGAAGAATAGAACATTCATTACTTCTTGAGATTTTTACAAATTCTGGAATAGGAACAATGATAGTCGCCTAACCTATGAAAACTTATGAGCAAGTTTTAGAAACAGTAGAACTTGCTCTAGCTAAAGGTGAGTATCATTATTGTATTGAATTTCTTTTGCCCAAAATAGAATCGTTTCCTTTATCAAGCAAAGAGGGAGTAAATTTAAGAACAATTTTAATTACTGCTCTTTGTGGAGTTAATAAAAAGGAAGAGGCTAAAAGATTTTGTAAAGAACTTCTAAAATCTTACGATAATAAAACGAGAGAAAATGCAAAATATTTGATGGAAGTTATAGATTCTCCTGACATTAAAAAGCCAGAAAATTGGAACGTACAGTTTGAAAGCGACCTATCATTAAATAAAAAATCTTTTAACTCACTGCGCAAAAAAAAAGAAGTTTTGCAGAAAAAGAAATTTATTAATGTTACTGAGACTCCTACTGGTGAAACAAAACCGTTTCAGAAAGGCTTTTCACTAATCATTTTTTTAATATTATTATTATTAATTCCACTCTTAAGTGGCTGCGTTAAAGTTGAGGATACACTCGATCTTGGTGAACTTGATTCAATAACCAATAATTTAGTTATAGAAAGCAAATACATAAAGAAATTTCCTTGGCAATTAAAATTTGAAGAGAAGATGAAAGATATTTTTCCAGATGCAGAAATTGAACAAGACGAATCAACCTTTTCTTTGAAACATAAAAATCTCAATCTTGAAGATACAAAGCAAGTTCTTAAAATCACCCAAAATACCGCAGGAGAGTTAGCGGGAGGAACAACAAATATAGAAATTAATACTACTCAAAAAAACTTCATTTTTTTTAAAAAATACTTTTACAGGTTAGATTTGGATCTAAGTTCAATTCAAGGTGTTGAAAATTTAGAACTCATTTTCAAAATTATTCACCCTAATAAAGCTACCCTCACAGATAAAAATAATTCAAATTTAGAAATCACTAAAAATCTCATAATTTGGAATTTAAATCAAGGACAGATAAATAGTCTTGAATTTTCTTTCTGGAGTCTCAACAAACTTTTGATTGGGATATTTATTATTTTAATCATTATAGTATTAGCTTATTTAGTAAGATTTTATAGATTTAAATTAGGTACAGATTTACCTCAACTTCCATCAAAATAATTACAACTCTGCTGGATTAACATCAATTGTTAAAAATACATTTTTTGGAATAAGTTTCCATAATATTGCCCTATCAGGTAAGGGGGTATTTGATCCTTCAGGACCATGTATTAATATCTGCCATCTAAATTTTTTACCGACTTTAGCTATTAAACTAGGGGCAGGACCAATTAATTTCCAGTTCTTTTTCTCACAAAAATTTATCAGATATTTTGCTACCTTAGTTGCAACTAATTCTGTTAACTCATAATTTTCACCTGAAAACTTTAAAAGACAAATCTTGCAAAATGGGAATAAGTTAGCATCTTTTCTCAATCTCGAGTTTTCAATTAAGAATCTTTCATAATCTCTTTTTTGAAGATACGAAATCACCGGGTGGTTAGGTTTATATGTTTGAAAAATTACTTTCCCTTTTTTTTGTGCCCTGCCTGCCCTTCCTGCTACTTGCAAAAATAATTGTAATGATTTTTCTTCTGCTGAAATATCTGGGCGATGAAGCAACCCATCTGCTGCAATAACTACTGAAAGAGTAATATTGGGGATGTCAATACCTTTTGCCAACATCTGAGTACCAACAAGAATATCAGCATCCCCTTTAGAAAACTTTGAAAGAATATCTCTATGACCATCCTTTCCTGAAGTTGTATCTCTATCAAAGCGAAGTACTCTTAAGTCAGGAAATTCTTCATTTAAAAACTCTATTACCCTTTGCGTACCAATTCCAAAAGGTTTGAAAGCTGTTGAATGACAATCTGGGCAACGATTCATCAATCTTGATTTATGATCGCACCAATGACACCTTAACCATTTTTTTCCTTGTGATCCCAGATGAACTGATAAAGGAACGTCACAGTTGGGGCAATTTATTAAATATCCGCAATTTCTACAACTTAAAAATCCACTATGCCCCCTTCTAGGGATCAAAATTATTGCTTGCTCTTTTTTTAAGCTTAGTTGAGGAAGCATTTGTAATAATTCATTGGAAAAAATTTTCATATTGCCCTTCTTGAACTCATCCCGCATATCAATAATTTTTATTTCAGGAGTCTCATTACTGGATATCCTTTGAATCATTCTTACCAATTTAAAATTACTTTCAAAAATACACTTTTTCCAAGTCTTCATTGATGGGGTTGCACTCCCAAAAATTAACTTTGCAGAATTCCTTTTTATTATTTCAATAGCAATCTCTCTCGCGTCATAGCAAGGCATAGGACTATCTTGCTTATAAGAAACATCATGTTCTTCATCCATTATTATTAATCCCAGATTTTTGATTGGAAGAAAAACTGCCGACCTTGTACCTATTACTATTAAAGGTTCATTAGCAGTAATAATTTTCTTCCAAACTAAAGTTCTATGATCGGGAGAACAATTACTATGATATTCGTAAACGACATTATTAAATCGCCTACTAAACCTATCAATAAGTTGAGGAATTAATCCAATTTCTGGGGCTAGTATCAAACAACTTTTTTTCTTAAGAAATTGATCTTCAGCAATTCTCATATACACTTCTGTTTTACCTGAACCTGTTTCGCCCCAAAGAAGTAATGCATCTCCGGGTTTCATTGTTTGAAATTCTTGAAATGCAATTTTTTGCTCATATGTAAGATTTGGTTTTTTCGTTTCGATATGATCTTTTACAAAGGAATTTAATTTACTATTTATATTTTTTTTTCTTTTAGATTTAACAAGATAATTTTTACTGACCATTGAGTTAATTAGAGTGTAATTAAAACCAGACTTTATTAATTCACTTTGCCAATTACCTTTTTTAGATAAAGTATCCATTAAAAAAAATCCTTTTTTGGTTAATCCATTTTTCTTAATATCAAATTCTTTTTTAGTTTCAATCCATATTTGATCTTTTAAACCTTTAGAGAAATTTTTATATTTACCAATCCAGCCAGGAGGAAATGCAGTTTTAAACATTTTTAAATTACTGACCATATAAAAAGAGGCTAAGGAGTCTATCAATTCTCTCCAAGATTCATCAATTATTTTTTTCTGCAAAATACTTTCAACAAACAAATATCTTATGCTTTTTCCTCCAGTAATATTTGATTCATCATTATTGATTGTCGAAAAGTCTTTTTTGGAGATCACCAACCCATTCAATAATCTCCCCCTTAGTCTCACACTTACAATATCTCCAACTTCTGCTCCAAGATTATTTCCATCTAAATAGTAAAAGCTTTCATTACTACTACCTACATCAAGCAAAATTTCCAATTTATAGGAGATATTTAATAACTGATTACTTGCCGGCTTCAAAACTTTTTCTTAGTATTGGATTGTTGAACATTCCACAAAGTGTTTTTTGCACATTGTAAGTATTCTGCTCTTAAGGGAGACATGAAGCTTTGATCATTGACTGAAAATTCAAAAATGATCTGCCAGTCTGAGAAATCCCAAGACTTTTTACTTTAGGTAATCTATAGCACTATTTAAATTTTTCAACAGTTTAAAAAACTTTTTTATTCAAATTACTGAAAAAGTTCTTTTACAAATAACCGGGAAATTTACTACTAAATGTACAAATTAGCCCTAAATAAAATTTAATCTAGTTAAATTCACCGTAGAAAGGAGTCAATCATGTGTCCAGTCGCAGCAGAATCAAAGAATTCCAAGCCCAGCTCAAAAAAAAAGATTAACAAAAAAATTAATACCAATTTAGAAACAGTAGTTGAAGATGAAAATAATATCAATAATCAAAGTTTACAGACACCAACTGATTCAAGGGAAAGCAGCATAGAAACAAATAATGAATTAAGTGATTCTGAAGATGAAGATAAAGGCCTTGGGAACATAAAGCTTGGCCCCAAAGGTACCTACACTGAAGATTCAATAAGAGTTTACTTACAAGAAATTGGGAGAATTAGACTTTTAAGACCGGATGAAGAAATTGAACTTGCAAGAAAAAATTGCTGACTTACTCCAATTAGAGGAACTGGCAACTCAATATGAATCAGAAAAAGGACATTTCCCTTCCGTCAGGGAATGGGCTGAGTTAATAGATATGCCTCTTCCCAAATTTAGAAGAAGACTTCTTTTAGGAAGGAGAGCTAAAGAAAAAATGGTTCAATCAAATTTAAGATTAGTTGTTTCCATTGCTAAAAAATATATGAATAGAGGCTTATCATTTCAAGACTTAATCCAAGAAGGCAGTTTGGGTCTAATTAGGGCAGCGGAAAAATTTGACCATGAGAAAGGTTATAAGTTTTCTACATACGCAACTTGGTGGATTCGCCAAGCCATTACAAGAGCAATTGCCGATCAAAGTAGAACTATTAGATTGCCAGTTCACTTATACGAGACAATCTCCAGAATTAAAAAAACCACAAAAGTTCTTAGCCAAGAATTTGGTAGAAAACCTAGTGAAGAAGAAATTGCTGAGAGTATGGAAATGACAATTGAAAAATTAAGATTTATAGCTAAAAGTGCTCAGCTTCCCATTTCTTTAGAAACTCCAATAGGGAAAGAAGAAGACTCAAGACTCGGAGACTTTATAGAGGCTGATATAGAAAATCCAGAACAAGATGTTTCTAAAACTTTATTGAGAGAAGATTTGGAGGGAGTATTAGCCACTCTTAGTCCAAGGGAAAGAGATGTTCTCAGATTGAGATATGGGATTGATGATGGAAGAATGAAAACTCTTGAAGAAATTGGTCAAATTTTTGATGTAACGAGAGAAAGAATTAGACAAATAGAAGCAAAAGCCCTAAGAAAACTTAGACACCCTAATCGAAATGGGGTTTTAAAAGAATATATAAAATAAAAAAAGTTACGTATAATTTTCAGCTTTAGAAACTTGCAAAAGAATAGCTTAAAATAGATTCGACTTTATTTTAATTCAAACTCAAAATAATATTTAATGACTAATTTTAAGCTGAAAATAGCTAGTAGAAGAAGTAAACTAGCAATGGTTCAAACTTTATGGGTTAAAGATCAACTAGAGAAGAATATTCCCAATTTAGAGGTTTCTATAGAAGCCATGGCAACTCAAGGCGATAAGATCCTCGATGTAGCCTTAGCAAAAATAGGCGACAAAGGCTTATTTACAAAAGAACTTGAAGCGCAAATGCTCGTAGGCCATGCAGATATAGCAGTTCATTCCCTGAAAGATTTACCAACCAATTTGCCTAATGGCCTTAAATTAGGATGTATTACAAAAAGGGAAGATCCTGCGGATGCTTTAGTAGTAAGCAAAAAAAATGAATGTTATAAATTAGAAACCTTACCTGAAGGATCGATTGTGGGGACAAGCTCTCTAAGAAGACTTGCACAATTAAGAAATAAATACCCATATCTTGTTTTCAAAGATATCAGGGGAAATGTTATTACAAGAATAGAAAAATTGGATGCTGGCGAATTTGATTGCATAATTCTTGCGGCTGCTGGTTTAAAAAGATTAGGCTTTGAATCAAGAATTCACCAGATTATACCAAGTGAAATTTCCCTTCATGCCGTTGGCCAAGGAGCTCTAGGCATTGAATGTAAGTCTGATGATGAAAAAGTTTTAGAAATTATAAATGTCCTAGAAGATAAACCCACTAGTCAGAGATGCCTGGCAGAAAGAGCTTTTTTAAGAGAGCTTGAAGGTGGATGCCAAGTCCCAATAGGTGTGAATAGTAAAATTCATAATGAACAACTTTGCCTTACTGGTATGGTTGCATCTCTTGATGGAGAAAGGCTTATTAAAGATCAATATATTGGCAATATTAATGATCCCGAAGAAGTTGGCAAAGAACTCGCTAAAAAATTAAAGCAGCAAGGTGCCGAAGCAATACTAAGCGAAATATTTGAAAAATTTAGAGAAAAATAAAATTAGTTAATTTACTAATTTAGGATCAATTTCTTTTTTGTATCTCTCTTCACAATCTTTAATCACTTTAACAGCTTCTTCTATCCCAAAAAAACCATTGACAGTACATGTTCCTGGTTTTTTTAGATCTTTGTAGTGCTCCCAATAATACTTTGTTTCTTTTAACCAATGATCTCCAAGGTCTTCATAACTTGAGATATGATCCATTCTTTTATCATCTGCGAGAACCGCTATTACCTTATCATCGACCTCTCCACCATCATCAAATTTCATCACCCCAATAATCCTTGCTTCCACAATAGATCCGGGTATCAATGGCTCAGTTACCCCGACAATTTCCACATCAAGCGGATCTCCATCTTCATCCCATGTCCTTGGAATACATCCATAAGCAAAAGGATACGCAAGTGATGAATAACCTACTCTATCAAGTTTAAGATGACCCGTTTCTGTAATTAATTCATATTTATTTATGGTATTTGAGTTCAATTCAACAATAGTGTTTATTATTGTATTTGAGCTATCAGTGAAAGCATTTAGTATGTGCAATAAATTTGGGGTAACCCTGCTTGGGGGCTGATTTAGATTTGCCATCAAGAAATTATTTTTGTTTATCTTACATCCTCACACCTAACCAAATTCTCTAAAAGTAATGTTTCAGCAAAAATCATTTATTTTAGTCCTTAAATGATTAATAAAATAGTTTGGCGATAGTTCTTCATTAGTTACAGCTCTTACCAACTCCATACAATTAACTGATCTGCCATATTTATGTATATTATTTTTTAACCAAAAGATGATCTTTTGATATTCACCATTTTCAATTAAGTTGTCAATCAAACCTATGTCTCTTTCCATTTGAGAAGATATTTGCGCACTAATAACATGTCCTAACAAATATGAGGGGAAATATCCAAACGCCCCTTCACTCCAATGAACATCTTGAAGACAACCTTCTGAATCATTAGATGGTTTAATTCCTAGGAGTTCATCATATCTTTTATTCCATTCTGTTGGAATATCTTCAGCAGGTAACCCTCTTTCAATTAAATCTATTTCAAGTTCGGTTCTTATTAATATGTGTAAGCCATAAGTCAATTCATCCGCTTCAACCCTATTTAATCCTGCTTCCAAATGATTAATAGATTTACATAGTTCTAAATAATTATTAAGAGAACATCCAGCCGAAACAAATTTGTTAAAAAATCTTTTTGAAAAAGATTTGGATTTAACTATCCTATTTTCCCAAAATAAAGATTGACTTTCATGAATACCCATAGAGGTTGCTTGACCTAAAGGCCAAGCGAACCATTGATGACTTTGAGATGGTAAACCCTGCTCATAAATAGAATGCCCCCACTCATGCGCAGTTGCTAAAAAACTTGATAATGGTTCACCTTCAACAATTCTTGTCGTAATCCTGTAATCATTAGGCCCTAATGTAATCGAAAAAGGATGAGGAGATTTACCAACAACAACTAGATCTTTATCTCTCCCAAACTCATCAAGTAATTGTGAGCATAAATTATGTTGAGATTCTGGACTCAAATCCCAGTGATATTTCTTAGATTTATTAATCCCTCTAATCAACTCTGGGAGAGTGTCTTTCAAAGGCTGGAACATTTTATTCAGCCACTGAGAAGTTAATTCAGGCTCAAAGGGTTGGGCTAAAGTTTCCCATGGTGAATATTGATCTGATATTTGTTTTGCCTCTTCAATCCGCAATTTAACTAATTCCTCAAAGAAAGGAAGAAAAATTTTAAAATCTGATTTTCCCTTAGCTTCTTGCCAACTTTCATAACCTTTAGATTTTGCCTTTGCTAGAGACTCAACTAATTTAGGATCTAAATTTCTTTCTCTATTAAATTCCTTTAATAAAAGACTAATATTTCTTTCTTTATCTTTTATGCAAAGTTGATTATCGGAATTTCGTTCAATATTTGCTAGTTCATTTTTAGCAGATTGTATTAAATTAGAAAATTCCTCGGAAGAATTTCTTTCATGCAATACTTTTGCAATATAAGTAAGTTGTTCAGATCTCCAAGAAGCACCTTTCTTCGGCATTCCAGTATTCTGATCCCAATAAAGTGTATTTTGGATTGAACCTAATATTTGTGTTTCTTTAAGGTAAGCACCCAGCTTATTCCAATGAGTTTCAGCCAAAGATTTAAATTGAAATTAAATTTATCTTAAGATAAAAATTTTAATGTCTGCAGTAAAACATGCATCTTTATTCATAATAGGATATTGATTAATTAAGTTTTAACTTATATGGAACAAATATTTTCAAAATTAAAATTCATCACCCATGGCGAGGGTTTTATTGATATCACATATGATTTAAATTTATGTGTTGAAAAAAATAATTTTCATTCCGGAATTTTAAATTTAACTTCACTTCATACAAGTTGCAGTTTAACTATTAATGAAAATGCTGATCCAAACGTATTAAAAGATTTAAAAAAATATATGCAATCGATAGTTCCCTATGATTCCTACTTAACCTTATCAAAAAATAGAGAAGAAATATCCTATAAACATTATCAAGAAGGGGCTGACGATATGCCAGCACATATTAAAACATCCTTAACAAACACTTGTTTATCTTTGAGTTTTCAAGACGGTAAAATTATCCTTGGTACATGGCAAGCAGTTTATTTATGGGAACATCGATTTGATCAAAAGGAAAGAATCATTAATGTACATATAATTGGTGAGAAAAAGTAAAATATTTATAATGTAATAAGTCAGATTTCTTATTTAGTGGAACCCTACATTTTGCAAGATGAAGAATTGAATGAATTAGTTGTCAAAATACCTGGCTGGGAAATTAAATCTAAACAAATCCAAAGAGAATTTAACTTCGCTAATTTTATTGAAGCCTTTGCTTTTATGACTAAGGTTGCTTTAATCTGTGAAAAATATAATCATCATCCTAACTGGGAGAATGTTTATGCAAAAGTAATAATTAAATTAAATACACATGATTTAGGAGGTATTACGAATCTGGATCGAACATTAGCTTCGGAAATCAACAAAATTTTCGATCAATAAAAATATAAACTTGTTTTCAACTATTCAAAATGTCTAAAAATTTATTGCCAGTTACTATTATTAGTGGATTTTTAGGTTCTGGCAAAACTACACTTCTAAATCATATTTTAAAAAATCAAGTTGGTATTAAAACAGCTGTTTTAGTCAACGAATTTGGAGAAATCGGAATAGACAATGACTTAATAATAGAAGGCTCAGAAGATATGATTGAATTAAATAATGGATGTATATGTTGCTCTATCAATGGCGAATTATTAAATACCGTATCCAAAGTTTTAGAAAGAGCTGAAAAATTAGACTATTTGATTGTTGAAACAACTGGATTAGCAGATCCATTACCAGTAGCCATGACTTTTGCGGCTGGCGATCTTAGAGAAAAAGTAAGATTAGATTCGATAATCACTGTCATTGATGGAGAAAATTTTGATTTTGAAATTAATAATACAAGTGTCGCCTATTCTCAGATTTTATATGGAGATATCCTGCTCCTAAATAAATGTGATTTAGTCAACGAAAAACAATTAAAGAAAGTCGAAAAATTTATAAATCAAATAAAAAAAGAACCAAGGATATTGAGATCAACCAATAGTGAAGTTGGATTACAAACAATAATGAGTGTAGGTCTATTTGAAACAGATACTTTTAAGTTCGATAAGGATAAAGAAGATGTAGAAGACAATTCCCACGATCACTCTTCTCATTCCCACGATCACTCTTCTCATTCACACGATTTGAATAATATAGAGGGTTTTACATCAGTTTCTTATGAGACATTTGAACCATTCTCCTTAAGGAAGTTTCAATATTTCTTAGATAATCAAATCTCACAAAATGTATTTAGAGCGAAAGGAATATTATGGTTTATGGAAAGTGATAGAAAACACATTTTTCACCTATCTGGAAAACGATTTTCTCTAGATGATGAAGAATGGACAAAAGAAAAATCTAATAAGATAGTATTAATCGGTAAAAACTTAGATCATCAAACTATTAAGAATCAACTTTCATCATGTAGATTTAGTACAGATTAGTGTTTACATATTAGGATTTAATTAATTTTTGAAAATACTTATTAAAGGATTTAAAAAAGCATTAACCGATTTAAAACTTTTTTATTTTACTTCGTTTATTGTTGCACTTTTAGTAATCATTCCAATTTCCAATTTTCTTCTTGAAGGAGTCCAATATGTTGTAAGTGGGAATTTTTCATTAGGAATTGCTGGAGGAGAAGAGGTATTAGAAACTTTAAAAATTTTAGTGCTAACAAGTTTTTTTGGAGGAGGATTAGGCACTTTAAATGGATGGTTACTTTCAAATTGTGATTTTAAGTTCAGAAAAGTTCTCCGTATTTGTCAGCTCATTCCACTAGCCGCCCCAGCATACCTAATAACAGCTGTTTTGCAGGATTTAGGAAGTATTTTTGGGTATCAAGTAACCGGTTTATGGTGGGGGGTATTAATACTTTCAATTTCTACTTATCCATATGTATTCATTCTTGCTAACGAAAGTTTTAATAAATTTGGAGTTAATCAAATCAATGCTAGTAGAGGATTAGGAGTTGGGCCGTGGAGGAGCTTCTTTAAAATCGCTTTTCCAATGGCTTTTCCAGCACTAATAACAGGCATAAGTTTAATGTGTATGGAAGTAATGAATGAGTTGGGAACATTTGCATTATTAAATATTCCAAGTATTTCTACTGGTATAGCCGAAAATTGGATAATTGAGGGTAGTCCAAAAAGTGCTATTGGACTGTCTTTGGTAGCTTTATTAATAATTTTCACTTTAATTATTTTTGAGAAATTCTCGAGAAGAAAATCAAAGCGGTGGAGTGAAAATCCTGCATCAAAAGATTCTCAAGGGTGGGAATTAAAAAAAACAAGAGCTCTTTTAGCAATCACAATATCTTTATTTCCTCCAATTTTCTCTTTTGGAATTCCATGTTTTTGGGTTCTGCTCAATATCGATCAAATTCAAAAAGGATTATCAGTAGAATTGCTTACCCTATCATTCAGGACCATAAGTCTAGGATTTTTTACTGCATTTATAACGATGTTATTTTCCTTAATAATTTCCTTAGCAAGACGTCCAAATAAAAGCTTATTACTAGGATTAATAACAAACCTTGCGGGAATAGGTTATGCAATTCCAGGAACTGTATTAGCTTTATCTTTAATAAGCATTTCTTCTCCAAAATTAAATGTCATTGCTATTTGCTTACTAATTTGGGGTTATCTAGTTCGATTTCTAACTATTTCTAAGGGTTCTATTGATTCAAGTCTCGAGAGAATTTCTCCTAGTCTAGATGAAGCTGCACTTGGACTAGGAGAAAATTGGCCGGGCATCATCAAAAGAATTCATCTTCCTCTTCTTCAGGGACCAATATTCGTAGGATCACTTTTAGTTTTTGTAGACACGATAAAAGAATTACCCATGACCTTTATTTTGAGACCATTTGATTTTGATACATTATCTGTAAGGATATATCAATATGCTGGAGATGAAAGAATGGTAGAGGCAATATTACCAGCCATTATTATCATGACTTTAGGCCTTATTGCTTCAATAACATTGATACCAAGTTTAGAGAAAAAAAAACTAAATTCTTTTATAAAGTTTTCTTATTAAGAAGGGTAGGCTTAAGAACAAATCTGCAGAGGTAGATATAACCCTGAAATAAACTAAACTAATGATAATTATATTTTGTGGAATACTTTTGCCTACAAATAAAAGGAGGCAAGCCTCAAAAACACCAACTCCTCCTGGAGCTGCTGGGACTACCAAGCCTATAGACCATGACAAAGAAAATATTACCAATAAAAATATAATGTTCAGGGTATTACTCGCATAAAAAGTATTTAAGCAAATATAAAAACCAATAAATTTAGATAAAACAAATCCAATTTCAAGAAATAAAGATTTAGTAGGGAAAAATGAAATTATATTTATTCTCTCTTCAAATTGGTCCTTAGAATTTGAAAGTCTCAAGACCTCAAATACTTTTCCCTTAAGAGACCCTAATATTTTTAAAATCAGAAAAATAAATTTCCTATTTAGGAATATTAAAGGAACAATTAAAAAAAATATAAAATGGTGAAAAAATCAATCCCATCGATGCCAAGAGAAAAGATCCACTCAACATAAAATAAGGTTCTATGAGTGTCGAATAAAAAGCAATCTGAGGATTACTTATTTTTTTTATAAAATTAAATCTTTCTACAAAATGCCAAACCCCTCCTGGAACGTATTTAAGAATATTGGTTAAAACATAAAAAGAGACTAGATTATTACTTTTAAATTCTTTCCCGAACCATCTAACAATATATTTCCATGCATAAGCGTTCAGGTAAATACTTAAAATACAAAATAAAAATGATAAAAATAGATTAATTCCATTTCTTTCTAAATTGACATCAAAAGAAATTTGATCAATATTATTAAAAAAATATATGCAAAAATAGGACAAGCTTGTAATAAAGAAAATACTCTTTAAACAACCAAAATTAATTTTTTTAAGGAATTTAAGATATAGTTGATTACTAAAATTAAATCTCATTTCCAGTTTTCAAATGCTTTAAATTTTTTGCTTGATTCTCTTATTATTTTTCTTATTTCGTACGTTGATATTTTATGCTTTAATTGTAATCTCAAAACCTCATCATTTTCTGGTTTCATAATTATTGAACCATCTGGTTTCAAAGTTTGTTTAACTTTTATATTTCCAAAAGTCGTTGAACATTCTCCTCTGCGTCTAAGTAATATCCACCTGGATTGATTCCTTTCACGAACTCCAATAGTGTTGGAATAATCAAACCATAATCTCCTAAAAAACTCTTTTTTCTCTATGGGCAAGATTACTTGAATAGAAAATCCAATTCTATTTTTTTTCATATTGATTGCTTGATAGGAAACGTCGTAAGCTCCCTCAGTTCTCAGTTTCTCCACAAAATTAGATATATCTTCGGGTGTTTGATCATCAATCCATGCTTCTTGAATAGATATCTCTTCACACTTTGGACTAATTTGTTCATTGTCGTTATTAGAAGGATCATCAAATGAAGTAATTTTATAAACTCTTACCAAATTAGGGAATGGAAATTTTAGGCTACCAATGCCTACTCCATAAGAGTTAATAGAAAATTTTAGAGGAGGTTCCAGATATTCGACTAAATTAACCAGTAAAGCAATACCAGTTGGTGTTGAGAGTTCACCCTCTATTGAGCCACGGCTTGATAAAACCTTAATACTTTTTTGTCTTATTAGCTCTATTACAGCTGGAGGTGGTACAGATAATTTTCCATGTTCAGTATGAACAAAACCTTTACCCAACATTGGTTCATTGCAATAAACTCTCCTTGGATTTAAGTAATTCAATGCAGCACATACCCCAATGATATCCACCAATGAATCTATAGCTCCAATTTCATGAAAATGAACATCATCAGATTTAATCCCATGAACTTTTCCTTCTGCAATAGCTAAAGATTCAAATACTTCATAAATTATTTTTTTTAATTTATCTTCTAAGTGGCCATTTAAAATAAGTTCCTTGATACCTCTCCAAGTTCTTTTAATAGGACTAGAGTCAATATTCTCAACCTTTGCCTTGATGCCTCTAATTGAACAACTTTTTGATTCCTGGAAGTCTAGTTGATATAGATCCTTTAATCCAAGATCAATAAGTGGCTGTTCAATAACTTTTTTAGGCACCCCTAAATCATAAAAAGCTCCTAACAACATATCTCCAGAGATACCAGGAGAACATTCAATTAAAACATCATCCATAAATCTAAGATTTCTTGACTGGTAAAATTGCGGAGGAAATCAAACTTTCATTCTAGTTATTTTTGTAAAGATTTTTTTCAATCACTTCGTACTTTATTAATTGCAAAGAATTTCCAACTCTGTTGATATCTAAACTTACAAAGCTATGCAAAAGTTCAAGAGAAAGCTCTCCTTTTATGACTAATTTAAAATGTTTATTTTTTAAATTTTTTGACTTAATAGCAGGGCAAATTTTAATAACAATTTCTTTCTTTTGAGTATTAACAAAAACTAATTCTCCTCTAACAGAAAAATAATTATCTTTCAGATCTAATTCTTCTAATAATTTTGAGAAATTAGTTTTTGAAGAATCATTAGGGAAATCATTCAATTGATAGGGATCCCATATGCCTGCAACCTGTAAATGTAAGTTTTGAGTATTTTTATTCTTTGGATAAACAATCCAATAATAATTTTTCTTTAAATCAATATGCTTTTTTAAAAGTGATAATGCTTTACCAAGGACTACTGTTTCAATTTTTTCGTCTTTATTGTCAATTAAAAAGCCTCTATTTAATTGTTCATTACTAAGGGGAGCGAATTTACCATTAATAATACCGATTGCTCTGTGCTGTAATTGATTAGTAACTTTTGGGATAGGGTTTTTTAACATATTCAAAATTTGAAAATAACAATTTATCGTATTAAATTTCTAAATTTTCCTCCATATTATTATAAGACTTTAACGCATCATCAATTGCATCAGAAGGATCAGTCGCATCATTCATGCTATTTTGTCTTCGAATCATTTCCACAAGTTCAAAAGGATTAGTTGGAAGGGCTGAACTATCATCTTCTGATTTAGTTGAGGAATCGATTTCTAATTCTTCAAATAAATATTCAGCATTTAGGTAATCACCCTTTAAGGGAATTAATAAAGTAAAAAAAATTACAAAAGATATTGGTCTAGGCAGGTTTTTACAAAAATAATTTTTCATTTTATTTAATTTCAAAATTCTTTAACACCAAATATTTTTTGCTAGTTTAATTTTACATAATTTGGTAGAAATTTGTTAATAGCAACTTGGAATGTTAATTCTATAAGAACCAGACTTTCACAAACAATAGATTGGATTAATAATGCAAATCCAGATATTCTATGTTTGCAGGAAACAAAAGTGATGGATGATAGTTTCCCTATTGAACCTTTTGAAAAATTAGGATACTCAGTAGAGGTGTATGGGCAAAAATCATACAATGGAGTAGCTATTATTTCTAAAATAAAGCCAGAAAATGTCAGAAAAGGATTTTACGGTTGTACCGACTTTGATCAAAATATCGAAATTTTCCTAGATCAAAAAAGATTGATTTCTGCTGATATTAATGGTATCAAAATCATAAATGTTTACGTGCCAAACGGATCTTCTCTAGAATCAAGTAAGTTCGAATACAAAATTAATTGGTTAAATTGTTTGGCTTCATTTT
>QCNK01000016.1 GCA_003210135.1 Prochlorococcus sp. AG-424-P23
CAATTTCTGATATTAGCTTTAATGTGTCTTGATATTGTTGTTCGGTTTCTCCTGGGAAAGCAACTATTGCGTCAGCTGTGATTGATGCATCTGGCATTAATGATCTAATATTCTCGATAATTTTTTTATACTTTTTGATAGTATATCCTCTGGCCATTTGCTTTAAAATTTCATCATTTCCACTTTGGAAAGGAATATGGAAATGTTCACAGACTTTATCAAGTTCATAACAAGCTTGAATCAACCTTTTTGAAAAATATCTTGGATGACTAGTAGCAAATCTTATTCTGCGAATTCCTTTAACATCATGAACATAATATAAAAGATCAGTTAAAGTATTTTTTTTTCTCCCCTCTTTTGTTGTTCCTGGAAGGTCTCTACCATAAGCATCAATGTTCTGACCTAAAAGAGTAATTTCTTTAAAATTATCATCAGCTAATTTTTGGATCTCACTTTTTATCGCATTTGGATATCTTGATTGCTCTTTTCCTCTTACAGAGGGGACTACACAATATGAACATCTTTCATTACATCCATAAATGATATTAACCCAGCCACAAATAGAGCTTTCTCTTCTGGCACTTGTTATGTCTTCAGAAATGAAGGTTTCTTCTGTTGCCGCAACTTGATTTCCTAAATCAACTTTTCCCAGAAGATTCTCAAGATTATTTACGTGTTGAGGCCCCATAACTAGATCAAGTTCTGGTACTCTTCTCAGTAAAGACTCTCCCTCTTGCTGAGCAAGGCAACCTGCAACAATAAGTTTTAAACTAGGAGTCTTGTGCTTTCTTTTAGCTTGTCTCCCTAGAAAGCTATAAACTTTTTGCTCAGCATTATCTCTGATTGTGCATGTATTGTACAAGACCAAATCGGCATTTAATTCATGATCTGCTCTGGTATATCCCATTTTCTCTAATGTCCCAGCCATTCTCTCAGAATCAGCCTTGTTCATTTGGCATCCAAATGTGGTTATCCAATAACTGCCAGTAGTTGTATTCTTTTGAAAATGTTTTTCGTCTGGTTTTGTTTTTGTTAGCACTTTGCTAGGAATTTTTTATGATTCTTTAATTCAAAATTACAATTTAAAAAATTTTGCTGCAATTTTTTGAGGGCGAGCGAGGGGATTCGAACCCCCGAATAGCGGCGCCACAAGCCGCTGCCTTAACCACTTGGCGACGCCCGCCTCACATTTATAAATTTAACAACTCAAGGGTAATTTTTCATAGTTATTTTTATCTTTTAGCGAAATTTGAATTATTTTCTAATTCAGTAAAGTTTTCTTATGATTTAAAATAAAAGAAAATTTAAAAATTTGAGTAATTCTGGCACAGCTGAGGTTCTTATTCCCAGAAGCCTTTGTTTAATAGAAGATTTTGATAACCTCATTATTGATGTAGAGGATTTGTGTTCAGTTTCCATTAGTTGGGAAGATGGATTTGTCTCTGAGTTAAAGCCTTTAAAAAATAGAGTTACAAAACCAAAAAATATTTTATTCCCTAGATTTGTTGAAACACATTCGCATTTTGATAAGTCTTTTACATGGCCGGATTTTCCTAACCTGGAATCCACCTATGAAGGAGCATTATCAATAAATCTTGAAGAACATAGAACTAGAACTACTGATAAAGTTCTTGAGAGAGTTGAGAAATCATTAAAACTTGCTATTAAAAATGGATATCGAGCTATTAGAAGCCATATTGATACATATAAAAGTCAATCAATTAATATTTGGATTGAACTTTTCAAATTACAAAAAAAATTTTCATCTGAATTAACCTTACAATTTGTTGCTCTAGCCCCATTGGAATTTTGGGATACTTCTGAAGGAGAAGAGTTGGCAAAAATATTTTCCTCTTGTGGAGGCATTTTAGGAGGTGTTATTGTCCCCCCTTTTAATAAAAAAGATACAAGTAAATTTCTTGCAAAGATGCTTCTTCTAGCGAGTGAATATAAATTAGAAATAGATTTGCACATAGATGAATCGATCATTGAGCCTGGAGCAGGAATAAAAGTTTTATTGGAGACAATCGAAAATTTAAAGATTAATAGTATTCCAATAACTTGTAGTCATTCGAGTAGTCTTATTTCTCTAACTCATAGAGAGATTTTAAATTTAGGAGAAAAAATGGCTGAGAAAAATATTAAAGTTGTTGCTTTACCTCTTACAAATTTTTGGCTGCTCAATCGAAGTAATAAAACTACCCCACTAAAAAGACCAGTTGCGCCAATAAAGCAATTACAAAAATCACATGTGGATGTATCTCTAGGTAGTGATAACGTTCAAGATCCCTGGTACCCATTTGGTAATTTTGATCCTTTTTTTATGTTATCTTGCTCGATACCTATGCTTCAACTAAATCCCTGGGAGAGAATGACTCTATCTTCTATTTTTTTAGCTCCAAGCAGATTATTAAATTTAAAATGGGATGGATTAATTAAAAAGGGTTGCCCTGCTGACTTCGTAATTTTAGATGCACAAAGATGGGCAGATGTTTTTTCGAGTACCTTAAAAAGAAAAGTTTTTATAAAAGGCGATTTATATTGCTAATCGGCTAATTTATATACGAAACAATAAAAATTCTATTAATGACATCAATTAGTCTCAAACTTATAGACAAATTTAGGGAAGTCAACAACTTAGAGATTATTGAAAGCCAATCTGAAATTAAAAGACTTTCAAAAGATTTTTATAACTACTCTCCAATCCTTACTGAAAAATTAGAAGAATGTATGGCTGATTTGGTGGTAAGACCTATTGATCACAAAGCGGTAAAGGAAGTAGCAGAAATTTGTTGGGAATTTTCTATCCCACTTACTTTAAGGGGTTCAGGAACAGGTAATTATGGACAGGCCGTCCCATTGTTTAAAGGAGTTGTAATGCAGATGAGTCACTTTAATAAGTTAGAAGAATTTGATCCAGAAACAGGTTTTGTAAAAGTACAGTCAGGCTGTGTTATGGGAGATTTGAATAAACAATTAGAGAAATATGGAAGGGAATTGAGGTTACTTCCTAGTACTTGGAAAACTGCAACAATTGGAGGTTTTATTGCAGGTGGATCAGGAGGTATTGGGTCTATTAGGTGGGGATTTTTAAGAGATCCAGGAAATCTTATTGGTTTAGAGGCAGTAACGATGAATGAAAAACCTGCATTATTAAAATTTGATGCTGAAGAATCCGAACCTTTAAATCATGCTTATGGGACTAATGGAATTATTACTTCTTTATTACTTGCTACTGATATCAAACGTAAGTGGTATGCAATAGTTATCGACTGTATTGAATTTGAAAAAACAATAGAAATATTAAAAACTCTTACGAGCGCAGCAATTGATCTGAAACTAGGAGCAATTCTTGAAGAAGAAATTGTAGATCAAATGCCAAAATGGTTTAAAAGTAATACTAGAAGTCACAAGATATTAATTCAATCTACTCTTGGAGGAACAAAAACCATTGAGTTAATTTGTAAAAAATTCAAGGTTGAATATACCCTCCTTGGGGAAGAAGAAAAACTTGTCAATGGAATTTCTGAAGTCGTATGGAATCATACAACTCTTCATATGAGGTCTAGGGATAAAAATTGGACGTATTTACAGATGCTTTTGCCACTTAATAATGAACTAGAATTAATTAATGTTTTGAGAAAAAAATGGGGTAGAAAAGTTCTTTGGCATTTAGAGGCCGTTTCTCAACAAGGATCTCCGCGATTAGCCGCTTTGCCTGTATTAAAGTGGAATGGGATAGATGAATTAAACGAAATAATAGAAGATTGTAAGGAACTTGGCGCGTTTATTTTTAACCCCCATGTTTTAACTGTCGAAGGCGGAGGCCTAGGAGTGGTTGATGCAGATCAAGTAAAAGCGAAATTAAAATTTGATCCTAAAGGTCTATTAAATCCAGGAAAATTGGAAGGTTGGGAAGTAAAGGAAAAATTTAATATTTAATATTTAATATTTAATATTTTTGTTTATTTGCAAATTTAATAAATTCAGCAACTAAAAAAATAGAACCTGTTAGAACAGGATGATTGGGTGGCCATTTTTCTAGAGAAAATAAATACTCAATGGCAAGTTCAAATGTTTTAAATTCAATTGTTTTTTTAAAGTCAATTTCTGTAATCTGAGAGAGATCGTTTAATTGCCAACTAGGTTGATTTGGAACTGGCACAATTAATAAGTGATCATTTTTCTTTAGAAGTGTTTTTAATATTGCATAAATATCTTTTTGTCTTTGGACACCTAAAATCCAATATATTCCTTTATCTTGATTCTCCCAATTACTTCGCTCATTAGAGAGAGCTTTTGCAGCGGGATAATTATGCGCACAATCTACAAGAATTTCTTTGTTGGAATAATTTATTATTTCTAGCCTTCCGCTCCAAGCTGTCTTTTTAAGACCTTCAGATATGTGTTTTTCTTTAATATTAAATCCCAAATTATTAAGAGCTTCAATTGCTCCGACAGCTACTGAAGCATTTTGCTTTTGGAAAATTCCCTTTAATCCAAGCTCATAGCTGTTTGAAATTGAATCTTTCCAGATAATTTCTGCTCCAACCTCTTTAACTTTTTTGGTTATTAAATTTTCAACTTTAATATTTTGGTTGCATGAGATTACAATTGAGTTTTTTTCAATAACTGCTAATTTTTCTTTGGCAATTTTTTCAATAGTATCTCCAAGAAATTCTTTATGGTCTAAGCCAATATTCCCAATAGCAATTATTGGTCTAGATTTATGGGCTGTTGTCGCGTCTAATCTTCCCCCTAAGCCAGCTTCAAGAATAAGTAATTCAACTTTTTTATTATCAAAAAAATTTAGTGCGCAGCAAATGATTTTTTCAAAAGGAGTTAATTCAAATGTTGAAATTTTTTTTTCTATTAATCTATAGATTTTTTCAAAATCAGTTTTACTAATATTTTTTTTATTAACTCTAATCCTCTCGCATACGTCTAAAAGATGAGGAGATGTAGTTACACCAAAATTCCTTCTGGCTTCAAAAAGTATACTTTCTAAATATGCCGCGATTGATCCTTTCCCATTGGTTCCAATGATCTGAATCGCAGGGACATTCGTGCAAGGATTACCAAGTTCTTGAAGTGCTTTTTTAATTCTTGATAAACCAAACTTGATATTATCCCTTTCATATTTAGGTGATAATAATTCAAAAAATTTTAAATTTGCATTTTTCAAAATTTAAATTGCTATAACTCTTCAAAAATTGAATTTAGCTTATCCATAAGAATATTAATTTCTCTTCGAGATATAACTAATGGTGGGACAATCCTTACAACATTCCCTCCTGCAGGAACTACCAGTAATCCTTTATCAAAAGCTTTTAATGTAATTTTTTTTGCATCAGCATAATCATCATTGATCAAAAGACCTTGTATTAAACCTAAACCTCTTTTCCCGCTAATAATATTTGGAAATTTTTTTGACAATTCTTCAAACCCAGCACTTAATTGTTCCCCTCTTAGATAAACATTATTGATAATATTTCTTCTATTTATTTCTTCTAATACAGTAAGGGCAGCTTTACAGGCAAAAGGGTTCCCACCAAAAGTGCTTGCATGATCTCCTGGAGAAAAAATATTGGCTTTTTCTTTCACCAATAATGCTCCAATTGCATGACCTCCTCCTAATCCTTTAGCAAGGGTGAATCCATCTGGTTCAATTCCTAAATTCTCATAACCCCACATTTTCCCAGTCCGACCAACCCCACTTTGGACCTCATCTAAAATAAGAAGAGAATTATATTTATCGCATATATCTCTCAGGCTTTTAAAAAATATCTTACTTCCAGGAATTACTCCGCCTTCTCCTTGTATTGGTTCAACTAAAACGCCGGAAATTTTTTGATCATTATTTTCACACTCTTCAAATAATTTTTTTACCGAATCAAAATTGTTAAATTTAAAAAATTTGAAACCTTGAATCATCGGTTCGAAACCTTTTTGATACTTGGGCTGTCCAGTAGCACTCAAGGCTGCCAGCGTCCTTCCATGAAAGCTAGATTCTGCTGCGAGAATAATTGATTCTTTTCCTTTATTTGTTATGTTTCCATATTTTTTAATTAATTTAATTGCTGATTCATTTGCTTCCGCACCACTGTTGCAGAAAAAGACGCTTTCCGCACAACTTATATTTGTTAAAGTTTTGCTTAGTTGTTCTTGTTCCTCAATGTTGTAGAGATTTGAAATGTGTTGAATCTTTTTTAGTTGAGTTGATAGCCTTCTTCTTAAGACTCTATCGCTATGGCCAAGGCTGCAAGTTGCTATACCAGCCACTGCATCAAGATATTTTTTCCCTTTTTTGTCCCATAGCCAACAACCTTTTCCTTTTTTAAAAGATATATCGAACCTACTATAAGTATCCATCAAAGTGGGAGCGGTCGGACTTGAACCGACATACCCGAAGGTGCCGCATTTTGAGTGCGGTGCGTCTACCAATTCCACCACGCTCCCAAGGCTTTTGAAAAATAATGAACCATTTTATTATAACAAAAATCATTTCATTGACTATGCGTTTAGTCGTAAAGGAAGAGCGATAAAAATCAATTTTAGTAGTGGTTAAACTCTTTTTGATAAAAATAAATAGTCATATTTTTTGGAATCGCTAAAACTAAATAAGTTAAAAAAAATTTAAATTTTGCACACTTACGATACAGTTTTGTATCTAATTGCATGTAAAAATCTATTTATTGGCGAATAACTTCACGTTTAGTAATATTGTGTTATATTAAGTAAAAAAAGATTATGTCAAAATCTCAAGCCAAAAAGTTATCTTTAAAATTTATTCCATACCTATTTGTTGCAGTAACTATTTTTACAGCATTTGGATCTAATAATGGAACTTGGGCATGAATGAATTTAAGTTTAATGGTCTAAATAAAAATTGGTCTAATCGTTTTTTGGTTTTGCTACTTTTGTTCTTAGGTTGTATTTCACTTATAAATATTGCTTACGTTTAAATAAATCTAATCAGAATTATTTGTTTTATGCCGCTGTGCATTTGGGAGTTTCTTCCGCTTCTTGATCAATTTTATATTCACTTTCCTTACAACTTCTATTATTAAATTCTCTGGCTATTTTAATTCCTAATATTTTTAATTTTGATTCAAAATTTTCATAACCTCTATCTAAATGTTCTAAGCCATAGATCTTACTATTGCCTTTAGCTACAATTCCAGCAATTATTAATGCAGCTGATGATCTCAAATCTGAGGCAACTAGATCCATACCCTTAATTGTTTTAACACCTTTTATATAGGCTATGTTTTTGTTTAATTTTATTTTAGCACCCATTTTTTTTAGTAAATGAACGTGATTCATTCTGTTTTCGAAAATAGTTTCAGTTATTTTTGAATCACCACTAGCAATAGTCATTAGAGCTGTAAAAGGCGCCTGTAAATCAGTTGGAAAACCTGGAAAAGGAGCAGTGTTTATGTTAACCGCCTTAAGTTCCCTAGGGTTTATTGTAATTGAATTTCCTTTAATACTAATTTTACTTCCACTTTCGTGAAGCTTATTCGTAACAGCTTCAAGATGATTTGGAATTACAGGAGAAATTGTTATTGAAGAGGAAGTTGCAGCTGCAGCTATTAAAAAAGTTCCAGCTTCTATTCGATCTGGAATTACTTTATGAGTACAACCACTAAGATTATTAACACCGTCAATAATTATTTTTTCTTTACCAGAGTCGTAGATTTTTGCCCCCATCTTATTGAGCATTTGACATAAATCCTGAATTTCAGGTTCTCTTGCAGCATTTTCGATAGTGGTTCTTCCGTCTGCTAATGATGCAGCCATTATTAAAGTTTCGGTAGCTCCTACACTTGGGCACTTTAATTTGATATGAGTACCATTAAGCTTATTTTTCTTTCCTTTTATTTTTGCTTTGACAATTTTTTCTTCAATAATAATTTCCGCTCCTAATGCTTTAAGTCCATTAATGTGCTCATCTATTGGTCTTGAACCAATATTGCACCCTCCAGGTAAATGGACTTTAGCCTCTCCATATTTGCTCAATAATGGACCAATACAAAAGAAACTAGCCCTTAGTCCATTAACAAGTTCATATGGAAGTTCTTTAATGGAAATATTTTTTGAATCTATCTCTAATTTATTGTTTTTATATATTAAATTTACCCCTAAATTCTTAAGGATATTTCCCATTTTTTCAATATCAGTAAGACGAGGAACATTATGGAGAATTATTTTTTCATTTGTTAGCAGTGATGCTGCCATTAAAACGAGGGCTGAATTCTTTGCGCCACTTATCTCAACTATTCCATTTAATTTACCTTGGCCAAAAATCTTTAAATTTTGAGATTTAAGAAATGACTTATTTTTGCTCACGCAAATCATTAAGATTTAATTTATTGAATTCATCATGACAAACTAATATTACTAAGTCCACCCTATGTAACGTGCTGAATATTAATTAAAAATAAAAAAACTTTATTCGCTCTATAGGTAACATGTTTTAAAAACATTGATCAAAAATTTTATATAATTAAAATATAAATGAAAAACAAAATTTTAAATTTCTCATAGAAAATACTTTTTTAAAAATAACTAGCAAAAACAATAATCTAGTTAAAAGATTTAGATCATTGAAAAGCGGAGCTTCTCGCAGAGACAAAGATTTTTTTTGCATAGAGGGTACTCATCTCTTTGAAGAATTATTGAAGTCTGGGAAAAATCCCTCAAAAATTTTAGTTACCGAAAAATGGCTAAGAAAGAATCAAAATCTAAGCAAAAAATTACATCATTCATTAATAAATATTGTCTCAGAGGAAGTTTTGGCATCTGCGATTTCAACAATTAATCCAGATGGTATAGCAGCTTTAGTAGAGATTTCAGCAATAACTAATTATCAATTTAATAGGAAAGATGATTTTGTTCTTGTTCTCGACAGGATTCAAGATCCTGGAAATATGGGTAATCTTTTTAGAACTGCTTTGGCTGCTGGTGTTGATGCAATTTTTTTAGCTGGAGGTGCGCACCCATTAGGCCAAAAGGTATTGAGGGCATCATCCGGTACGGTCTTTCACCTCCCGTTTCAAAGATTTGAGGGAACTGAAGAAGAAATAATAAATTCTCTATTAAAGTCTTTATTTGAATTATCAAATGTAGGATTTAAGGTTTTTTCTACTAGCAGCCATAACAAAAATTTAGAAAAACCTTCAAAACCTTACTGGGAAATTGATTGGACTAAGTCTACTGTCTTAATTTTGGGTAATGAGGGTCAAGGTGTTCATAAAGAAATTCAAGAAGCTTTTAATGAAACAATTACAATTCCGCATAGTGAGCTTGTAGAATCATTGAATGTGGCTTGTGTTGCAGTTCCATTATTATTAGAACGAAAAAGAGTTGCATACATCTCAAATACTTAGATTAAAAGTGACTGATTCAAGTTTTGATTTCGATTTAATTGTTATAGGAGCAGGATATGGAGGTTTTGATGCCGCCAAACATGCTGCTGGCAAGGGGTTGAAAGTCGCAATAGTAGAATCCTCTGATATGGGAGGCACTTGCGTTAACAAGGGTTGTGTCCCCTCTAAAGCTCTTTTGGCTGCTAGCGGAAAAGTGCGAGAAATAGCTGATTATGAACATTTAGCTAAATTTGGTATTCATGCTTCCCCAGTAAGGTTCGAAAGATCAAAAATTGCGGATCATGCAAATAATTTAGTTTCAAATGTTAGAGAAAATTTAACAAAAACTCTTAAACGGAGTGGAGTTGAAATTATTTTGGGCATTGGAAGGATTGAAGGAAATCAAAAAGTAGGTATAAGAGATAAAAACGGAATTGATAAAATTTTCACATGTAAGAATATTGTTATAGCAACAGGCTCTTCTCCTTTTGTGCCCCGTGGCATAACTTTGGATAATAGGACCGTATTTACTAGCGATGATGCGGTTAAACTTGAGTGGCTTCCAAGATGGATAGCAATTATTGGAAGCGGATATATAGGACTAGAGTTTGCTGATGTTTATACCGCGCTTGGTTGTGAAGTTACCATGATCGAGGCTTTGGAGAATATTATGCCAACATTTGATCCAGACATTACTAAAATTGCTAAGAAGAACCTTATTCAAGCTAGAGATATAGACACAAAATCAAATGTCTTTGCGACAAAAATATCACCTGGATGCCCTGTGAAAATAGAATTGACAGATGCAAAATCTAAGGAAGTTGTAGAAACTTTAGAAGTTGACGCTGTACTAGTTGCAACTGGCAGAAGTCCTAATAGTAATAACTTAAATCTTGAGTCGGTTGGTATCGAAACAGTAAAAGGTTTCATTCCTGTAGATGATCAAATGAGAGTTAAGAATGGTGATGAAATAATACCTAACATTTGGGCTGTTGGAGATGTAACGGGCAAACTAATGCTTGCCCATACAGCTGCAGCGCAGGGGACTATTGCTGTTGATAATATTTGCGGTGGTAATGTCGAAATAAACTATAAAAGTATCCCCGCAGCAACCTTTACTCACCCAGAGATAAGTTCAGTTGGTCTCTCTGAAGTTGAAGCTAAAGAGATATCTGCAAAAGAAAATTTTACTTTGGGAGTTGTCAAAAGTTTCTTTAAGGCTAATTCAAAAGCATTGGCTGAATTAGAGAGTGATGGATTGCTAAAGTTGATTTTCAATAAAGATAATGGGAAAGTATTAGGGGCTCATATTTTTGGGTTACATGCAGCTGATTTAATTCAAGAAATTTCGAACGCCATTTCAAGGAATCAAGGTGTAATTGAATTATCTAAAGAAGTTCATACTCATCCTACTCTTAGTGAAGTAGTTGAGGTCGCATATAAACAGGCGGCTTCTCAAATAAAATAATATCTAAAATTAATGGAGATAAGACGCAGGCCACCAAATCCAACAGTTAGGGTAGAAAATTTAGAATATGCTGTACCTCATAGAGAAGCACAAGCAAAAAACATTCTGGAAGAAATTGTATGGCACAAGGATATTGAAATTAAGAATTTTAAAAAAATAGTTTCTTTAGAAGATCTCATCAAAAAGATTGAAAAACTTCCTACTCCCAAAGATTTTTACAAAAATATCTTGGAGTCAAAAATAAAACCAGGAGTTATTGCTGAAATAAAAAAAGCTAGTCCGAGTAAAGGAGTTATTAGAAAAGATTTTAACCCTGAAAACATAGCAATTTGTTATGAAGGATTAGGTGCATCATGTATCTCAGTACTTACCGATAAAAGGTTTTTTCAAGGTAGTTATGAAATACTTGAAACTGTAAGGAAATCAACTAATCTCCCTCTACTCTGCAAAGATTTTATTATTTCTGCTTATCAGATTTATAAAGCAAGGGTATCTGGTGCTGATGCAATATTATTAATAGCTGCGATTTTAAGTGATGATGATTTAATTTATTTAAAGAAAATAGCTGATAATTTAAAGATGAGTGTTCTTGTTGAAGTCCATAACTCTAATGAATTAGAAAGGATTCTTAAATTAAAATCTTTTAATTTGATTGGAATAAATAATAGGGACTTAAAGACTTTTAAAACGGATTTAAAAACATCAAAAGAATTAATGCATACGTATGCAGATATATTTTTAAAACAAAATATAATTCCCATAAGTGAATCTGGAATTAATTGTGCCGAAGATTTAGAATCGCTTAAATCTATTGGAATAATGGGAGTATTAATTGGTGAAACTTTTATGAGAGAAACTGATATTGAACAATCGTTCAAGAAATTATTTAACTCAATTTAATATTGACTTCAAATCGTGCTATAAAATTGAATAAACATAGTTGTACTGAATATATATGCAGGGTGTAATTTTAACAGGTATAGTAGCAGGATTTGTGCATGTAGTTAGTGGCGCTGATCATCTAATTGCAATGGCACCAGCAGCGATTAATAATCCCCAAAAAGCTCTTAAAAATAGTTTCTCTTGGGGCTTGGGACATTCTTCAGGAGTCCTCTTGTTAGCTTTTCTAGCGATTTTTATTAAGGATATTACGCCATTAAACAAATTTTCTAGTATTGCCGAATTCCTAGTTGGAATTTCACTTCTAATTGTTGGAGTATTTGCTATAAAAAATTCTTTTCAATTAAGTATCCACTCGCATTCCCATAAGCATGAGAATGGAATTGCCCATCGTCACTTTCATTTTCATGTTAAGGAACAAATAAACAATAATAAGCACTCACATGCTTTGACTGGTTTAGGCTTGTTACACGGTATAGCTGGAGGTTCACATTTCCTCGCAGTTCTTCCTGCTTTAGCACTACCTTTAACAAGCGCTTACTTATATTTGATTTCATATTTGATTGGTTCACTCATAAGTATGAATCTTTTTACTTGTTTAATATCTTTTACTACCTTTAAAGCAAGTCAAAAATTTATTAAAAGATTAATTGCTGTAGCAGGAGGGCTTTCCTTTTCTTTGGGATTATTTTGGATTCAAAGAAGTGCTTCTGTTTTTTTGAATTAAAAAATTTTTAATTTTAGGAATAATTAATTTAGAGGTGACAATCCCAATTATTTTTTCATTATTAATTAATCCAA
Source organism: Prochlorococcus sp. AG-424-P23 (assembly GCA_003210135.1). Taxonomy (GTDB): domain Bacteria; phylum Cyanobacteriota; class Cyanobacteriia; order PCC-6307; family Cyanobiaceae; genus Prochlorococcus_A. Next base: position 12,541 of record QCNK01000016.1, read on the forward strand.
ATTTATTACTATCTTCGCTGAATTCAATATTGTCGCCAATAACCTCAACATTATTTTGATTTACTGAATTTATCCTTTTTATTAGGTTCTTATTTTTACTTGGATGATTTAAAATAATTATTTGTCGATTTTTAAGTATTGTTTTATTTTTTTTATATTTTTTAAAAAATACAATATCACCTTCTTTTAGGTAAGGTAACATCGATTCACCACTAATAATCGCGGTTTTTCTTAAACCTAAAAAAAATAAAATAAAATCAAAAAAACTTTTGAAAATAACTCTGATTAACTAGCTTTTACAAAAGCGTCTGATCTTCCTTTTGAAGCCCAGAAAATATTATGAATTTTTTCTACGTAACTCATGAGTTCTTCAGCTTGGGCTAAGTCAATATTAACTTTGCATGCACTGCATAATTTGGCCGCCTTCCAAATAGTTTCATGTAAGTCTGGATAAGTTTCTAAGTGAACTGGTTTAAAGTAATCTGTCCACAAAATTAGAATCTCTTTCTTTGTTTCTTTAGCTTGCTCTTCTTTAACTGCAACATATCTGGAAAATGTATTACTGTATGCAGCCCAATCTGCTGAATCAGTGTTAGTAGGAGCTTCTAATGCAATAAGTTTTTTTGTCATTGATAAGACTGCTTCAGCTGCAACTCTCGTAGATGCTGGGTCGTAAACACCACAAGGACCATCGCAGTGAGCATGGACTGTGATTGGGGATTTTTTATCTAGAAAAGAATTGATGAATTTACTTAACATTTCAAATATTTGGTGTTGTATATATATTACTTGGAGATTAACTAAATTGAAAAGTCTTAGATATTTTTCTTACTTAATTTAATTGACTTTTAATAATTCAACTTCAAATATTAAAGTCGCATTAGCAGGTATTACATTTCCAGCTCCTCTTGATCCGTATCCAAGTTCCGGAGGTATTGTTAATTTTCTTTTGCCTCCAACTTTCATGCCTGCTACACCTTCGTCCCAACCTTTTATTACTCGTCCAGCACCTAAGGGAAAGCTGAATGGAGCTCTGCCGATACTGGTATCAAATTGTGTCCCGTCTTCTAGTGTTCCTGTGTAATTTACAGTAACTGTTTGCCCAGCACTAGCCTCATCTCCTTCCCCGTTTACGATATCTGCAATAATTAGACCACTTTCTGTAGTCCTTGAATTGTTGTCTGATGGTGTTTCTTCTGCCATAGCGAAAAGTATAGGATTTGGATCTGATGGGTCTAGTTCAAATAAATTATTATTTGAGACATTTGATGATTTTGCAACAGGTGTTCTTTGAATTGACTGAATTTCTGATTCAGCAGCATTAACAACTTGAGGTGAATTAAATTGACTGAAAAGAGTTAATGAAACACAAAAAACAAAAACTGCAAAACTAATAAAGACTTCTTTCACTTAAATTTTGAAAGTTACTAAAACTTAGTCTACAGAATGAAGGTACAATAAATGGGTGATTATAAATTTAATTTCGTAATTTTAGATTGTTAATCCCAACTCAAATTAAAAGTCTAAGACAATATTTTTACCCTTGTTTAGGAGGGATTTTAGGAGGAATTTCAGTCTCAACTCATTTTTGGCTGATTTTTATGCCGATATCATTATTTATTTTATGGAAGGGCAGTGAAAGGAGAATAGCAAATTTTTGTTGGGGGTTTTTCTTTATCTTGATAAGTCATTCTTGGCTTTATGATCTTCATCCATTGACATGGCTTGGGTTTTCATGGCTTGCAAGTTTAATTATTGCCATTTTAATATTATTATTTTGCGCTTTTTTGGGTGGGATATTAGTTTATTTATGGGGATTGATAGTTGAAATTATTCTCTGGAAAGAGGATGTTTTCAAAATGAAAATATTATCTTTAATAGTAAAAGTATTTTTTTTATCTTTGACTTGGGGTATTGGTGAATTGATACTTTCTCAAACACCTTTTTTTTGGATAGGTTTAGGAGAGAGTCTTATCCCAGGTGATATTTATCTTGCTGGTTTAGCAAGATGGATTGGTGCAAGTGGTTTATGCGTATTACAAATATCGATCGGATTTTGGATTTTTTATATTCAAGGTAGATGGGAAAGAAAACTTTACTTTAAAAAAATATTTCTTTTAGGACTTTTGGTTTTTATTTTCTTACATTTATTTGGAGGTTTAACAACTCCAATAAAAAGAAATTATGAATATCCAGTGGCTATTTGGCAAACTAATATACCAACAAGAGAAAAATTAAAGATAAATGATGAATTTATTGAAGAAAAGCTATCTATCGCTGAAAAATATGCTTTATCAAACAAAGCGAAACTTCTTGTTGCTCCTGAAGGAACTCTATCCAATAATTTTTATTTTTCTAAAGGCATTAAGGTTAATACCTTGTCAGGAGGTTTCAGAAATTCAAATAATGAGTTAAGAAGTTCTTTACTCGGATTTCAAATTGGAGATGAATCTTTTACTTCATTTATAGATAAAAATAGACTTGTTCCAATAGGTGAAAAAATACCTAGATTTCTAGATAGTTTTTCAAGAGGATTATCTGCAGTAGGAGGAATTCAACCAGGCTCTGATTCAAGATTTTTTGACCCTAAATTTACACCCCCACTAGCAGTAGCTATATGTTACGAAATTAGTGATGGACTAGAAATAAGAAAGGCTATTAATAGCGGTGCAAAACTAATAATAACTGCAGCAAATTTAGATCCATATCCAGCTAAGCTTTATAATCAATTCCTATCTTTGGCCAGATTAAGAAGTATTGAAAATAAGAAAAATAATTTACTAGTATCAAATACCGGCCCTTCGGGCTTAGTTCAAGATGATGGAAAAATAATTAAACTTTTAGATTATGATGTTGAGCAAAATGAAATAGTATTCCCTAATTTTTCATCCGAAAAGACTTTCTATACAAAATTTGGAGATAAACCTATTTTGTTTTTGTTTATATTATTTATGGGATTAAATTTCTTTTGGAAAATTAACTAATTAATCCACCACCTAATAAAATTTCTCCTTTATAAAAAACTGCAGCTTGTCCGGGCGTTACCGAACTTTGACTTTCTTCAAAAATTAATTTAAATGTTGTAGTTGTATTATCTAAATTTTTCAAAGGTATTAATGTACCTTTTACTGGATTACTTCTATATCTGATTTGTGCTTCTACTTCTATCTCTTGCTTAGGTTCTTCGATTGAAACCCAGTTAACCTTAATTATTATTGCTTCTTTATTAAATAAATCACTTTTATCTGCTACATAAACTATGTTTTTAACCCTGTCTAAACTTTTTACATATAGTGGTTCAGGCCAAGCAATGCCCAACCCTTTTCTCTGACCTACCGTAAAGTGCTGAATTCCATTGTGCGTCCCAAGGACTTTCCCATTTACATGCACAATTTCTCCTTCTTTTGGTTCTATGTGTTTGTCGATAAATATCTGCATTGATCCATAATGCTCAACTAAACATAAATCTTGACTTTCTGGTTTTTGAGCAGTTCTAAGGCCTAATCTGAGGGCTTCCCTTCTTGTTTCTTCTTTTTTCATTTCACCAAGAGGAAATTCTAATCTGCTTAGTACTTCTTGAGAAAGAGAATAAAGAAAATAACTTTGGTCTTTGTTTTCGTCAGCACCTCTAAGAAGAAGGAATTCCTTAAATACAAGTTTCTTGCAATCAAGTGTTTTAGCGTAAGATGATTTATTTATCCTTGCGTAATGTCCGGTCGCAATATAAGTAAAGTCTTTTTTACTTATTGCGTAATTGAGCATCTCTTCAAACTTCACATTCTTGTTGCACATCGAACATGGAAGTGGAGTAAATCCTTTCTCATAGCTTTCAGTAGTTTTTTTTATTACCTCTCTTTCAAAAATTTCTCTTGAGTCTATTATCTTATGATTAATTCCCAAATCTTCACAAAGGCCAGCAGCATCTACTAATCCTTCAGAACAACATGAGCCTTGTCCTTTCATTAGCCAAAGAGTTAGTCCCTCAACATTCCAGCCTCTTTCTACAAGAAGGGCAGCTGAAAGGGAACTATCTACGCCACCAGAAAGACCTACAATAATATTTTTCTTCTTTATAGTTTTATTATTAGAAGAAAAAAAGTTCTCTAATTTTTTATCCTTTTGTGTCTTTAACATGGAAGTTTAAATTTTTGAAAAGTACTTCAATTGCTTTGTACTCATTATGTATGAAATTGTATGGCCAACAATTGACTCTGAACATTTAATTGTTGATTCAAAGCAAATGTTGATATTAGAGAAAGAAATGTTTTCTGATGGGATGCCACAAGAAGCATTGATGGAAAAAGCTGGTATCCTAATTAGTAGATGGCTCTTAAAAAAGAAACCTCTTCTCAAGCATGGAATAACCGTTTTTATAGGTCCTGGGCATAATGGTGGGGATGGTGCAGTAATAGCTAGAGAACTTTTTTTGAGAGGTTTTTATGTTCAGGTATGGTGTCCATTCCCGATAAAAAAAACATTAACTAATAACCACCTTAATTATCTTACATCTATTGGTGTCACAAAATTAGTAGAGCCTCCTGATGCAAATGGGAAAGAGCTTTGGATTGATGCAGTTTTTGGTAATAATCAAACAAGAAAAGTTGATGATAAATTAATTAAACTGTTTAATCAAAAATTTCATAAAAAATATGGAAAGGTAATAAGTATTGATATTCCAACAGGATTATGTCCTGATAAAGGAGAGCCTTTTTTAGATAACGCAGTAATGGCAGACTATACCTTGGCCATTGGTCTTTATAAGATTGGGTTGATCCAAGATTCTGCTTTGCCTTTCATTGGAGAATTGCACCACATAGATGTTGGGATGCCTACTAGTAAACTGTCCAAAGTTGATAAAAAGATTTTTAAGGTTACTTACAAAGATATAAAAAATATTGATTTACCTTCTTTACCAAAAAATTACAACAAATATCAAAGAGGTAGGACATTACTAATAGCGGGAAGTGAAAAATATCCTGGTGCCGCATACTTGGCATTAAAAGGTGCTATGTCAAGCGGAGCAGGCTTTATTTCTGCGGTCCTTCCTGAGATAGTTGCTGAATCTATTTGGCAAGTTGCCCCAGAAATAGTTTTAAAAGAAACTATGCAATCTAACCAAAATGGGAATGCATCTTTATTTAGTGCATTAAGGAATATTGATTTAAGTGCATATGATTCATTAGCTGTTGGTCCAGGAATAGGAATTGATAATGATGATTGGCAAAAATCAAAAGAATATCTTATGGATTTTGGAGGATTATTGATCTTGGATGCAGATGCACTTAATAGAATTTCGGAATCTAAGTTGGGAGCAAATTTCTTTTTAGAGAGAAAGTTTAAGACATGGATTACACCACATAGCAAAGAATTTGGAAGATTATTTCCTAATATCAATTCTAAGACCAATGTTGGGCTTGCTCGTGAAGCGGCAAAAGAATTCAATATTAGTATTTTGTTAAAAGGAGCTAACAGCATAATTGCTGATAATAAAAAAGTATGGCAACTTTTTGGAACCGATTCTCAGACAGCTCGAGCTGGATTGGGTGATCTTTTATCTGGTTTTGTAGCTGGTAGTTCTGCGATTGATTTAACCTTGTGTAGAAATATATCAACAGATTTTTTCGTTAAATATGTACTTTTGCATTCATTTGCTGCATCGAAGTGCAAAAGTGGGTCAAATGCTTCCGCTATTGGTGATGAACTGACAAAACTAATGAGAAATATAAAAACGAGACAAATATCTTGAAAGAAACAATTTAAGAGAGTTATTTATAGTTTTAAACACATAAGTGTACAAATATTACTTGAAATCTGAAGCGCGCATTAAATATTTGGCTATTTACAAAAAAGTATAGGAAAGTTTTAATACCTTACCAGGTCACAAAATGGTTTCATCAATACCAGCACAAGCAGAACCTCCTAAAAGGAGAGGTAATGATCCTATTAGTTGGTATTTGCAAAACATCGGAAGAGTCCCTTTGTTAACCCCAGCTGAAGAGATTGAATTGGGTAATCAAGTTCAAAAGATGATGATTCTTACAGAAGATGGTCAATTGAATGAAAAAACTAAAGATTTCACAATCCAACAAAAAAGAACAATCAAAATCGGTAGAAGAGCAAAAGAAAGGATGATGAAAGCAAATTTGAGATTAGTCGTCAGTGTGGCAAAAAAATACCAAGGTAAAGGTCTCGAACTTCTTGATTTAGTTCAAGAAGGTTCACTTGGTTTGGAGAGGGCTGTTGAAAAATTTGATCCGACAAGAGGATACAAGTTTTCTACTTATGCATTTTGGTGGATTCGACAAAGTATGACAAGAGCAATTGCATGCCAATCAAGAACGATCCGTTTACCAGTTCATTTAAGCGAGAGATTAGCATCCATACGAAAAGTTAGTAGGGATTTGGCACATAAACTTGGCGCTATGCCAAGCAGAATTGAAATTGCAGAAGAAATGGAAATTGATGTTGAAGAATTAGATTCTGTTTTAAGACAAGCTCTATCAACAAGTAGTTTAGATGCTCCAGTCAATGGAGATGATGGCCGTAGCTTTCTAGGTGATTTAATTGCAGATAGTAATAATGAAGAGCCTTTAGATCAAGTTGAGCAGAAAATGCATCAAGAACAACTTGGAAAATGGTTAAGTCATTTAAGCGAGCAAGAGCAACATGTTCTAAAATTAAGGTTTGGATTAGAAGGAAATGAGAGACATACGCTTGCTGAAATTGGAAGATTATTAGAAGTTTCTAGAGAGAGAGTAAGACAAGTTGAACTTAAGGCTTTAAGGAAACTGAGAAATTTAACAAGAAAATTACCGAGTGGTATTTAATCTAATCTTCGGCCCATATATATTTTGTTAATTCCTCTGAAGGTGGTTCAGGCGCTTCAAGAGCATTTTTAACGGCCTCCGAGATTTCTGCATCTATCTTCTTTTCAATACTTTTTAATTCTTCTTCTGTTGCGAATTTTCCATCAATAATTTCTTTGGCTAATTTCTTTATAGGATCTCTTTTCCCCCAAAACTCCTTCTCTTTTTCAGACCTTAATTCATCAGGATCTGCAAGAGAATGTCCTCTGTATCTGTAGGTCAAGCATTCTAGTAGAGTTGGCCCTTCTCCTGCTCTAGCTCGCTCAATTGCTCTTTCTGCCGCTCCTCTTACTGCTAATACATCCATTCCATCAACTTCCTCGCCATGCATCCCAAAAGCAGAGGCTTTTCTCCAGATTTCGGGATTACTGGTTGCTCTATCATGAGCCATACCAATTGCCCATTTATTATTTTCTACAACAAAAATTATCGGTAATTTCCATAGTTGGGCCATATTTAAACATTCAAAAAACTGTCCATTATTGCAAGTTCCATCTCCAAAGAATGCTGCAGTTACAGCATCACTATTATTATTAACAGCAACTTCCTTTTTGTATTTACTTGAAAAGGCTGCTCCTAAAGCAACTGGAATTCCTTCTCCAATAAATGCATATCCTCCCAACAAATGATGTTCCTTGGAGAATAAGTGCATTGATCCTCCTCTGCCTTTACTACAACCGGTAGCTTTACCAAAAAGTTCGCTCATCACTTCAAAGGAGGGGACACCTGCACTTAATGCATGGACATGATCGCGATAAGTACTACAGAACCAATCATGTTTCTTTTTCATAGCACCAATTACTCCAGTACTGATAGCTTCCTGTCCGTTATACAAATGAACGAAACCAAACATTTTTCCCCTGTAGTACATTTCTGCACACTTATCTTCGAATCTTCGCCCAAGTATCATATCTTCATAAAGAAATAATCCAGTTTCTCGGTCTAATTTGGATTTTTTTATGTCTTGAAGATTTGAGATTCTTTCTACGTGAGTTTCCAAGAAAAATACCTTAATGAAGTTTTGATTTGTTAACATTCTAAGCCGTTAAGGTCGATTTTCATGATTTTTTTTAATAAGTCTGTAAGACCTTATGAAAAAATTTTGTAACTTGATAAAATTTGTCTAAAGAATTTTTCAATAGGATATTTGTTTGGAACTTCCTTTAGATCATTTTCGTTTAATTGGCGTAACTCCCTCTGCATCATCTGAGGAAATATTAAGGGCTTTTCAATTAAGATTGGACAAAACGCCTAATGAAGGATTTACTTATGAAGTTTTAACCCAAAGATCAGAGTTGCTTCGCCTCACTGCTGATTTACTTACAGATCCAGAAAGTAGGAGAGAATACGAAAATTTGTTACTAAATGGATCATCCGGATTAGAGTTTTCATCAAATAGAGAGGTTGCAGGATTAATACTTCTTTGGGAATCAGGTTCCCCAAAAGAAGCTTTCAAAATTACAAAAAAAGCTTTACAGCCTCCGCAAACTCCAGCTTTAGGAAGTAGTAGAGAAGCAGATCTTACTTTACTAGCTGCTTTAACTGCTAGAGATTCTGCAATTCAAGAACAACAATTTAGATCTTATTCGAATGCAGCAGACTTTTTACATGAAGGTATACAACTTCTTCAAAGAATGGGAAAGCTTGGTGAACTAAGGAAAGATCTTGAGGAAGATTTGGCTTCTCTGCTCCCTTATAGGATTCTAGATCTACTTAGTAGGGATTTAAGCGATCAAGAGTCACATAAAAAAGGATTAAATATGTTGGAAAATTTGATAATTAAAAGAGGTGGTTTGGAAGGCAATAATAAATCTGTAAATGAAGATTATCTAAATCAGCAAGAATTTGAAGCTTTTTTTCAACAAATAAAACCATATTTGACTGTGCAAGAACAGATTGATTTGTTTCTAGAATTACAAAAAAGAGGATCATTAGAAGCAGGATTTTTAGCTTTTCTATCCCTGTCAGCAATTGGGTTCTCAAGAAGAAAGCCAGAAAAATTATTTGAAGCAAGGAAAATTTTGAAGAAACTAAATTTATCAGGTCTTGATTCAATGCCTCTAATTGGTTGTTTAGACTTGCTCTTGGCAGATATTGAACAGGCCTCTGCAAGATTCTCTAGCAGTTCTGATGAAAATTTACGAGATTGGCTTAACAATTATCCAGGAAGTAAGTTAGAGGCGATATGTATTTTTTGTAAAAATTGGTTAGAAAATGATGTTTTAGTCGGCTACAGGGATATCGACTCAAATGAGGTTGATTTAGATTCTTGGTTTGAAGATCGGGAAATTCAAGAGTTTATTGAAAAATTAGAAAAGAAAACAAATAAAACTACATTTAAATCAAATCTTCAGAGTCAACAGATTAAAGAAGAATCTAGTTCAAAAGTCAATCAAGACTTTGATTATACTTTATCCAATTCTGATGAACGGAGATTACCTTGGCCAGGTGGAATAAAAAAAGAATATGAAAAGCTTGATCTGCAAGAAAATGAATTTGATGAGGATATATTTAAGAATAGACCAATTGAATTCTATAGATACTTAGTTGAAAAAATTGCTGAATTAAAGTTTAGTATTGGGGAATTTTTGAAGGATCAAGAGTTTAATGTTGGTTCTCCTTATTTAATTTATCTATATGCATTTTTGATATTATTTGCCTTTGGAATTGGCATTGGATTTTTTAGAAATAATTTTAAAAACTCAATTAAAGATAAAAATGTTGAGGATAAACCCTTAATATCTGTAGATAAAAATGAACAAGTTTTTGAGAAAGTTATCATTAAAGATAATAAAAAAGACTCTTCAGGTGAATTGAAGTCTATTACTAAAAAAATAACTGCGAACAATACTTTACAGATCAAAGAAGTTACACAAGCCTCACCTTCTTTAGAAGAAATAAGAAATTTAATTAATATTTGGCTTCAAAGTAAGAGTAATTATTTAGCTGGAAAGAATCAACTTAATCTCTCCAAGATTGTTAGTAGTGGGTTGATTGATAGAACAAAAGAAGAAAGACAAAAAGATATAAAGAAAGGAATTTACAAAGAAATCAATTCCCAAATACGAAAGATAGATTTGGAGACACGAACTTCTTCTAGAATCTCAGTTTTAGTGGAATTAAATTATTTAGAGAGAATAATAAAGAACTCTGGAGAATTTATTAATGAAACATCATTGAATCCGTTAAAAGTTAAATATATTTTGGGATTTTCAGATAAATCATGGAAATTGGTTGATTTCGTAAGTGGCGTGTAATTGTAAACTTCGAGATCATCTATAATTAGGTAAGATTTCTTTTTAAAAATGTTTGATGAACTCTCATCACGCTTTGAAGACGCAGTAAAAGGTTTAAGGGGCGAAGCAAAAATCAGTGAAAATAATATCAATGATGCCTTGAATCAGGTTAAAAGGGCACTACTTGATGCCGACGTTAGTTTATCTGTAGTAAAAGAGTTCATATCAGATGTCAAAGATAAAGCCATCGGAGAGGAAGTAGTTAAGGGTGTAAACCCAGGTCAAAAATTTATAGAAGTTGTAAATAAAGAATTGATTAATGTTATGGGGAATGAAAATTCGCCATTAAAAGAAAATGAAAATAGACCCACCGTTATCTTAATGGCTGGACTTCAGGGAGCTGGTAAAACAACTGCAACAGGAAAATTAGGCCTTTATTTGAAGGAAAAAGAAAAAAAAGTGCTTTTAGTAGCTGCAGATATTTATCGACCAGCGGCAGTAGAACAACTTAAAACATTAGGAAGTCAATATGATTTAGAAGTTTTTTCAGCGAAAGAAAAAAATAGTAAGCCAGAAGAAATAACTCAGGAAGCATTGAATTATGCAAGTGAAAATTGTTTTAACTCGATCATCATTGACACCGCAGGAAGATTGCAAATTGATGATTCAATGATGAGCGAAATGGTTCGAATAAAAGAAGTTTCTAATCCTGATGAAGTTTTGCTTGTTGTTGATTCTATGATTGGGCAAGAAGCTGCTGATTTAACAAAGTCATTTCATGAAAAAGTAGGCATTTCAGGGGCAATATTAACTAAGTTGGATGGAGACTCAAGAGGAGGCGCTGCTTTATCAATAAGAAAAATAAGTGGTAAACCAATCAAATTTATTGGTGTAGGTGAAAAAATAGAGGCATTGCAACCATTCCATCCAGAAAGAATGGCTAGCAGAATTTTAGGGATGGGTGATGTTTTGACACTTGTTGAAAAAGCTCAAAAAGAAGTTGAACTTGCTGATGCAGAAGCGATGCAAAAGAAACTTCAAGAAGCAACCTTTGACTTTAATGATTTTGTTAAGCAAATGAGATTAATTAAAAGGATGGGATCTCTTGGCGGATTGATAAAATTAATACCTGGGATGAATAAGATCGACGATGGGATGATAAAAGACGGCGAGGATCAACTTAAGAAAATAGAATCTATGATCTCTTCAATGACTCTTGAGGAGAAACAAAAACCTGAAGTTCTTGCTGCTCAACCTTCAAGAAGGCAAAGGATTGCACAGGGCAGTGGATATGCAGCAAAAGATGTAGATAAAGTATTAGCTGATTTTCAAAGAATGAGAGGTTTTATGAAACAAATGTCCAATGGAGGAATGCCAGGAATGGGAGGAATGCCAGGAATGGGAGGAATGCCAGGAATGGGAGGAATGACTAATAATAAACCGATGAAAAAACAAAAAAATAATAAAAAGAAAAAAGGTTTTGCTGATTTATAGTTTCTAAATTTTTACCTTTAAATGATATTATTATTAAAAATGCATTAATTTAAGATGATTAAATTGCGCCTTAAGCGCTTTGGAAAGAAAAAAGAGGCAAGTTTCAGAATTGTTGCATGCAATAGTACTTCCAGAAGAGATGGTAGACCTCTACAAGAACTAGGTTTTTATAACCCAAGAACTAAGGAAACTAGGCTTGACACAGAAGCTTTAAGGTTAAGACTTACTCAGGGTGCTCAGCCAACCGATGTTGTTAGGACTTTATTAGAAAAGGGAGGGTTATTAGAAAAAATAGAAAGGCCCTCTATTGCTATAGGCAAGGCAAAGTTAGAGAAGGAGAAAGTTGCTAAGGCTAAAATAAAAGATGAAGAAAATGATAGTTCTAAAGCTGAAACCGATAGTAATGAATCTGAAAGTTAGTAGTTTGACTAATTTTTATTCTTATATAATAACTAAATGAAAGAAGTTTCCAAAACTGGTCACTTCACAATTGATTTGCCACACTCTGATGCTGCTACAGCATTATCTGGACCTGGGAATTCTTTTTTAAAAAAGTTTGAGTCTCTTACAGGAGTTTCTTTAACTATAAGAGGCTTACAACTTGAGATGAATGGGGTAATATCTAAGATTGAAAGAGCATCAGCATTAGTAGAACTGACACGACCTATTTGGGAACAAGGTTTAGAAGTCCCTGAAGTAGATCTTAAAGCAGCTCTGAGTTCTTTAAATATTGGAGAGTCATCTTCACATGCTGAACTTGGAAAAAAAATTCTTGCTCGTTCCAAAGAAGGTAGATACTTAAGACCTAGAACAATAAGGCAAAAAGAATATGTAGAATCAATTGAAAACTTTGATCTTACCTTTGCAATTGGTCCAGCTGGAACTGGCAAGACATTTTTGGCAACTGTTTGCGCAGCAAGACTATTAAACGAGAAAAAAATAGAAAGAATTGTTCTAACCAGACCAGCAGTAGAAGCTGGCGAAAGTTTGGGATTCCTGCCTGGAGATTTGCAACAAAAAGTAGATCCATATTTAAGACCTCTATTTGATTCACTACATAGTATTTTCGGATTAGATAGAACAAATTCGTTAATCGATAAAGGAATTATTGAAGTTGCACCATTAGCATTTATGAGAGGCAGAACCTTGGAAAACTCCTTGATAATACTAGATGAAGCGCAAAATACAACTTGCTCTCAAATGAGGATGTTTTTAACAAGATTAGGTGAAAGATCAAAGATGGTTGTAAATGGAGATATCACTCAAATTGATTTAAAAAAAGATCAAGAAAGTGGTCTCATAGAAGCATCAAGAATTTTCTCTGAAACTGAAGGTATAAAATTTTGTTATTTAACTGTTGAAGATGTAGTTCGTCATCCTTTAGTTCAGAAAATTATTGAGGCTTATCAATAACTTTATAACTCTGGAGATCCGTACCCTGAAATTTTAAAAATCAAGTAGAATGAGAACATTATTATAAAAAAAATGCCAGCAAGTAGTAATTTCAATCAAGCTATTCGTGAAGCACAAACTAGTTCAATAGTCGGACCTAATGTTGTTCAAAAAGCTCTACCCTATGTTGGTGGAGGCATGGTACTAACCTCTTTAGGCGTTTTAGCAGGTATCTCACTCATAGCGACAAACCCTGGGCTTTTCCAGCCTCTATCAATAGTTGCTTTAATCGCAGAATTGATTTTGTTCTTTATAGCTACAAGCGCTGCGAATAATGCAAATAATTCAAAGGCATTGCCTTTACTAACAGCATTTAGCTTGTTAACAGGATTCACCTTAAGTGGAATAGTCGCTTTGGCAATAGGAACAGTTGGTATTGGTTCTGTTGGAACAGCTGCTCTAGCTACAGGTATAACTTTCGTTATTGCGTCTTATACTGGCCAAAGAATGAGTGATAGCGTTGGTCAAGCATTAAGTGGCGTTGTTGGCCTTGGCTTGATAGGACTGTTAATAGCAATGTTTGTCCAATTAATTGGTGGATTTTTTGCCCCTGGAGTTTTTGGAGGTTCAGGTCTGGAATTGATTATTGCAGGATTTGGAACGGTCTTATTTGTTGCAATGTCTTTTGTAGATTTCTATACAATGCCAAGAAGATATAATGATGATCAATACTTAGCAGGAGCTTTAGGTATGTATCTAACTTATATAAATCTTTTCGTCTTTATATTGAGATTAATGATTGCCCTTCAAGGTGGTGGAAGAAGAGATTAACCAAACTATTTAAATTTTTAACTCAAAGCGTAGAATTTTTCTACGCTTTTTTATTGGTCGATATCAAGATTTATTGAGCGATGTCAAGAATTTGTTTTTTTATAAATTCCTTTTGCTCTGAGTCATATTTTATTGAATTATCAAAACTATTTCCCATATCATCTAAATCTCTAAGGACTTGATTGACAGACTTCGTTACTGACTTTGTTTCAAGCAATCTCAAAATAGCTTTACATCTATCTGAAATATTTTCTGAGGTCATCTCATATTCATGATTATTATCTCTTCGATGAATAATAATTTGAGCGGAACTCATTATTAAATTTTTTACTACTATGTCTGTTACGGGATCACCACCTTCGTTTAGTTTGTAAATTAGTGAAAAGGGAAGTTTATCTAACAAAAAACAATCTTTATCTGATAAAGCGTACGCAAAAAATCCTCTGAGTCCATTTCTAGTTTTAATTAGCTCTGCAATTCTATCTGCTAAAACTTCTTCGCTAAGTAAATCTTCATCCCACTCCTTACACCATTGTACGGATATGTTTATTGCTTGCGTAAACGAAGCTTCTTTTAAATTTATGGTTTTTTTTTTCATTTTTGATCAGAATTTTATTATTGATGCATTAAAAGTCTTTGACCAATTATAGATCTGGGTTTGTAACTTTACTAGGAAGGCCAAATGTGGGTAAATCTACTTTAATAAATAAATTGATTGGAGAAAAAATAACAATTACTTCTCCAATAGCGCAAACTACTAGAAATAAACTAAAAGGAATACTTACTACAAACAATGGGCAAATAATTTTTGTCGATACACCAGGTGTTCATAAACCTCATCATCGCCTGGGAGAGATATTAGTAAAGAACGCGAAATCTGCAATTAATGGAGTTGATATGGTAATTTTTGTAATTGATTCAAGTGAAGAACCCGGTAGAGGTGATGAATATATATTGAACTTTTTAATCGCAAATAACACTGAGTTTATAGTTGCATTAAATAAGTGGGATTTAGTTAATAAAGAATTTAGGAATTTACGACTAGATCAATATAGAAGATTTTTTGGATTTAATAGAAATTTTCAAATTGTAAGTGCTTCTCAAGGAGAGGGGTGTTCTGAATTAGTCGAATTGGCACTTAGTTTTCTTCCAGAGGGACCAAAACTTTATAGCGAAGAGACTATATGCGACCAACCATTAGATAATTTATTATCTGATTTAGTAAGAGAACAGGTATTAATAAATACAAGAGAAGAAGTACCTCATAGCGTTGCAGTAAAGATAGAAAAGATAGAGGAAATGAAAAGAAAAAATGGCAAAAGTTTTACAGCTATTTTGGCTACAGTTATTGTTGAAAGATCAACTCAAAAAGGCATTCTTATTGGAAAGAAAGGTTCAATGTTAAAAATTATTGGTCAGTCAGCAAGATCAAATATGTCAAAATTAATTGATGGTCCAGTTCATCTAGAGTTGTTTGTGAAAGTTGTTCCAAATTGGAGAAAAAAAGAATCAAGGTTAATTGAGTTTGGTTTTGAGGAAGAGTTCTAGATGAGTAGTTTTAATTTCGATGTAATTACATTATTCCCTAAAGCTTTTGAATTAATAAATAATTTAGGAGTTATAACAAGGGCTCTAGATAAGAATTTAATTGATGTGAATTTATATGATTTAAGAGAATATGGAGCAGGTTCATACAAGCAGGTAGATGATAAGCCTTATGGAGGAGGAGCAGGAATGGTATTAAAACCTGAACCTATTTATAAGGCATATGAATCGATTAGAAAATCTCCTAAAAGTAAAACCTTATTGATGACCCCACAGGGTAAAGTCTTAAAGCAAAAGGATCTTGCTAGATGGTCCAATTTAGATCAAATAATAATTATATGCGGTCAATATGAAGGTTTTGATGAAAGGATTAGATGTTTAGCTGATGAAGAGATATCGATAGGGGATTATGTCCTGTCTGGAGGCGAAATACCAGCTATATCAATAATTAATGGTTTGACTAGGTTATTACCAGGAACTCTTGGCGATCCAGAATCCTTAGTGGATGAGAGTCATAATTCTTCTTTATTAGAATATCCTCACTACACGAGGCCATTAATTTTTAAAGATATGAAAGTACCCGATATCTTAGTCAGCGGTAACCATGAAGAGATTAAATCGTGGAGGAGGCAAAAAAGTATAGAGAGAACACTAGAGAGAAGAAGTGACTTAATTTCAAATGAAAACTATAAAAAATCGCCACAAAGTAAGAGAATAATAAAAGAAACTTGTCAACTAATGAAATTTAGAATAGGTAATGGCTACGATATTCACAGACTAGTAGAGGATAGAGATTTAATTATTGGAGGTGTAAAATTGCATCATCCCGATAAATTAGGATTAGATGGCCATAGTGATGCTGATGTTTTAAGTCACTCAATAATGGATGCATTATTGGGCGCACTTTCGCTGGGAGATATAGGAAAGTATTTCCCACCATCTGATGAAAAGTGGAAAAATGCCGATAGCTTGTTTTTGTTAGCAAAAGTAATTGATTTGATAAGACAAAATGGTTGGGAAATAAATAATATCGATAGCGTTCTTGTTGCTGAAAGGCCAAAAATCATGCCACATGTAAAACTAATGAAAAAAAATATTTCTGAGATCTTAAATATTGATGAAAATTTAATTGGGATTAAAGCTACTACGAACGAAAAATTGGGCCCAGAAGGAAGAGAAGAGGGTATAAGTTGCCATTCAGTAGTGCTTCTCGAGAAAAAATGAAATTCAATTTAAATTTGAGAAGAAAATTCCAAAAATTTTGTTTAATATTAACTTGCTTAGTAGTTTTAAATTTTCAATCTCATTCTAATAGTCTACAAGCTCTTCCTATGGATAGTTTTCAAGGTGAAATGGTTATCGAGGAATTAAGGCTTAAAGTCCCTGCCGCTTCAAAAGCAGCATGGTTGAATGCTGAAAAAGAAATCTGGGATCCATGGTTATCTTCGCAAGAGGGTTTTTTAGGGAGACAATTATTTTGGGATAAAGAAAGAGAAGAGGCTTTAATATTGGTAAGTTGGGAAAGTAAAAAACTATGGAAAAACATACCATTGTCTGAGGTAAATATAATCCAAGAACAATTTGAAGATAATGTTAAAACATCTTTAAAGGTAGAAGAAAATCCTTTTGAATTGATTTATGAAGGTGAGTTAGATAAGCAAGGATGAATTTTGATATTAGATTTGATTTTCAAAGAAGAGAGAGGCTTGGACTTATTGAAGCAATTTGGGGTCAAGACAAGAGTATCGACCAATTAAAGAGAGTATCTGAAAGTGTATTAAATAAAAATGAGGTTGTTTTCATTACTAGGATTAATAGTGAAAAGGCTAATTATCTTTTAGATTTATATGATGATGCACGATTCTATGAAGAAGCAAAATGCTTAATAATTGGGGAAAATTTAAATAAAGTAAATACAAACAAAAGGGTTGCAATAATTTCAGGAGGCTCAAGTGATTTGGCCGTAACACTTGAAGCACAATTAACTCTTGAAATTTATGGAGTGAATTGTCAATCTTTTATAGATGTTGGAGTAGCAGGACTTCATCGATTAATGAGTCAGTTAGAAGAAATCAATAAATATGATGTATTAATTGTTTGTGCAGGAATGGAGGGAGCTTTGGCAACAGTTGTGGGAGGATTGTTGGCGCAACCTATTATTGCAGTACCTGTTTCAGTAGGCTATGGGGCTAGCAAGGATGGAGAAACTGCATTAAATAGTATGTTGTCCAGTTGTTCTCCAGGTATTGCAGTTATGAATATAGATAATGGTTACGGAGCAGCAATGGCGGCTATAAGAATTATTAAAAGTATTTCCTAAATATTTACTTTTTTTCTATTTCTAAAAGGTTTTCTATCCATAAATTTAGTTGTTTTGAAAGCATTCCTTCTTCTCGCATTTTGATTGCCTTAATCACGACTTCTGTGTTTACCCACTCTGGAAATCTTTTCGGCATTTACTTTTATATTCAGTAATTATAATTTGGTACAAATTTTTATAAAAACAAGATCTACGTAACAAATTTAATCTTTTATGTTTGATTTTGTTCCTAATCTAGATAACTCAGAAGATGCATGTTCACTTTCAACATTTTTTAATCTCTCTATTAACTCAGAGAGATCTTTATGGGCTAGCTCCCCATTTTGCTCCCATTTGAGAGACCTTGAATTATAGTTAATTTTTTCTTTCATTACTTTACTTAAGTACTAAGAATATAAAACGAAAATAGAAAAAAATTGGTGATTGTTTCAAGCTTAAAATTAAATAATTATGAAGATTTATAAAATACAAAAATATTTTCTTTTAACCACCCCCAACTATTGAAACGATTTCTAGATTATCCCCATCCTTAAGTTTCACTTTTTCCCATTTTATTGAATTAATAATTAAATTATTTAGCTCGACAACAATTGTGTTGGGTTTATATCCCATGGATTTAAGAGCAGTCGATAATAGGACATTTTCTTGATCAAGATCAATTTTTTTTTCCTCACCATTTACCTTAATTTTCATGAGACAATTCTTTTAAGATCATAATAGCGTCTTCTTTGGGATCCTCAGAATTCATTAGTTGCGAAACTAAGGCAACTTTTTTAAAACCATTACTTTTTAAATATGAAATATTATTTGTATTAATTCCTCCGATAGCAAACCATGGAATATTGAGATCTTTTGTTAATTTTTTGATCTTTTCAATACCTATAGGTTTTTTCTTCTTTTTCGTTGCAGTTTCAAATAATGGTCCTATACCTATGTAATTACATCCTTCTTTGAGAGCATTAGAAATATCAATTTCATTGTTTGCGCTTATCCCAATAATTTTTGAATACCCTAATAATTTTCTCGCGGTTTTTAAATCTAAATCATCTTGACCCAGATGAATTCCATCAGCATTTGATGCTAGAGCTATATCAACTCTATCGTTAATTATGAACAACGAATTATGCTTTTTACATAGGTTTTTAATCTGTATTGCTTCTTCAAGATGCTCTCTATCAGTTCCAGTTTTGAATCTATGTTGAATTATTTTAACTCCTGCAATTAATATATTTTCTATTATTTCTAATAAGTTTTCCTTTTGATCAGTGATGACATATAAATCATTTTCTTGTAATATTTTCTCCGACTCTTTAAATTTGCTCAAACTTAATAGATCGATCTCTAGAGTGTAAATTTCATATCTAATTTCTGAAGCAATTTTTGAAAGCTCATGATTATTTAGCCTTGAGAATTCTTCTATCACCCTTAATGCTTCTTGAACTCTGCCTGCATTAGAACTTATTATTTGCGCAGGAGTTTTTCTTTTGGTTTGTTCTTGATGAGTTAAACCTTTGCATTGGTCCTCAATGTAATTCCTAGATTGCTTATAAACTTCCAAATGATTTTTTCCTAAAATTTGTCTAAAATTTTTTATCCTAGTGACACAA
>QCNK01000017.1 GCA_003210135.1 Prochlorococcus sp. AG-424-P23
AAAACTATAGATTTTTTCAAGTAAATAATTTATTTTCATTTTGAACTTAATATATTTTTACTTATAGCTAATTTTTTAATTATAAAAATATACTTTATATTCTAATACTAGATTGTCTTTGTGATACTAATCATGTCTTAATATAAATTTTGGTAAAAAATTTTTTTTATAAGTAAATTCCTTAAAAATTATATTCTTTTGAACAGAAATAAAATTTTAATCTTTTTTTTATAACAAATTTCTTATTACAATTAAAACTATAAGCTTAAAAAAAAGATTAATGCTTGTTTGGATACTTCAAACTGGGGAACCTTTAAATTGCGATGGTAACCAATTAAGACCAATGCGAGCTATTAATTTAAGTAAAGCTTTAGTTTCAAAGGGACATAAAGTTGAAATTATTTCAACAAGATTTTTTCATCAAGAAAAGAGATTTAGAAAAAATATCAAAAACAATAATATACCTGGAATAACAGAGACTCTTGTTGATTCTCCAGGATATAAATCTAATATTAGTTTTAGAAGATTATTTGATCACCATATACTTTCTTTTAACTTACTAATAAACCTTTTAAAAAGAGAAGAGAAGCCAGACATTATGTTTGTGGGTTTTCCTCCAATAGAGTGGTCTTTAATATCTATTTGCTATTCTTTTTTCAAATCAATACCAATTGTAATAGATGTTAAAGATCTTTGGCCAGATATTTTTTGGGATAAAGAGGATATTAATCCACTTAAAAAAGAATTTATTAAGTTTTTATTTTTTCCTTACAGGATTTATTCTATTTTAATAACATCTTTGGCTGATTATATTACTGGCCCAACAGAATTAATTGCTAACTATTTCAAAAATAATTATCAAAATAAATTTTTGACAAAGATCCTCAAGAATCGAGATTCAAAGACTTTCTCTTCTCCTATTGTACCTCCAAAAGAAGAGGAACAAATAAAACTAGATTTAGTTAAAACAGACCCTAAAGAATGTTTAAATATTTTATTTATTGGTTCATTAATGTCTGTATATGATTTTGAAACAATTAAAAAAAGTATAGAAATTCTGAATAAAAAGAAAATAAAGATTCAATTATTCATAGCTGGAAAAGGAGGGAGCGAAAATTATATAAAAGATATCTTCAATCATATTGAAAATGTTTATTTTCTAGGCTGGATAAATAGAAAAGAAGCAGTAGATATCTCATTAAATTGTCATCTAGCTTTAGCTCCCTACAAAAATATAAAAAACTATGAATTAAATTTAGTCAATAAATATATCGACTATATGTCCTTAGGTTTGCCAATACTTTCTCCTTTAAGGGGATTTCCTTATGAATTGATTAAAAAGTATGAAATAGGATGGAATTATCCCCCTAAAAAATCATCAATTTTGGCAGAAATTATTATGGATATACTTCAATCGCCTAATAAAATAAAATTAAGGTCTGAAAATGCAATGACATTGTTTAAAACAAAGTACAAATTTGATATTGTTTATGATCAACTTGCAAATAAACTTGAACAGATAACAAATAATAAATAAATAAACTTATTAATATTTGTTTTCCAATTTTAAAAATATTAATATGTTTAAACTATATATCTTTACACTTAATTTTATTGAAAGGAGGTAAAAATTATTTCTAAAAATAAAAATAGTGAAGAAACATTTCTTGATGATCCTAATTATATTTTTGCAAAACTAAATATATCTCAAATTGATCATTCTTATTTGGAAGATTTCCTTATGTCAATGAGTGTTATAAGAGCAGCAGAAATAAAGATTGCCGAAGCAAAAAAAAATGGTTTAATCAAGGGGCCAGTCCATTTAGGCGTAGGCCAAGAAGCTATAGCAGTAGGTGTTTCTAAAAATTTAAGAAATTCAGATCGTATTTTTGGCGCACATAGATCGCATTCTCATATTTTAGGAGTAGATAATGATTTACATAAGCTTTTCGCTGAAGTTTTGGGAAGAAATACAGGATTTTCCTATGGTATGGGAGGTTCGATGCATCTCGCAAGCAAATCAAAAGGTTTTTTAGGATCTGTACCAATAGTTACAGGAACTGTACCTTTGGCTCTTGGTGCAGGATTGGCATCCAAATTACAAAAATCTGGGGATATCGCAATTTCTTATTTGGGCGATGGTGCAACTGAAGAAGGTGTATTTCATGAGTCGCTAAATTTTGCGAGAGTGTCAAATATTCCTATTTTATTTGTTGTAGAAAATAATTTGTTTTCAAGCCATATGCATATGAGCCTAAGACAACCTTTAAATACTATTAATAGATTTGCGAAAGCTCATAAAATAGAAACTAGACTTATTGATGGTAATGACGTTGTTGAAATTTATAGAACAACATCAGAATTCATAAGAAAGATGAGATCAAAACCTGAACCTTATTTAATAGAAGCAATTACCTATAGATGGTTCGGTCATGTTGATTGGAGGGAAGATATTGATGTGGGTGTTGCTAGGTCAAAAAAAGATTTATTAAATTGGAAAAAAAGAGATCCAATAAAAAGGTTGAGTGATGCGATGATTAATAAAAAAATTTGGACAAAAGAAAAACAGGATACTTTGGATTTAAAAGTTGATGAGTTGATTGATGAAAATTGGGAAAAAGCCTTGAAAGATGATTTCCCAGATAGAAAATCACTCTTAGATAATGTGTATAAATATGATTAGAACTTCTTATTCTGATGCTATTTTAAGTGGCTTTGATTACTTATTAAAAAATTATCCAGAAGTCTTTGTTCTAGGCCAAGGTTTATGGAGCCCTTGGTACGTGGGAAATACTATGAAAAATTTAGATAAAAAATATGGCAAGGATAGAATAATTGATACCCCAGTGTCGGAATCGGCTTGTACTGGTGCTGCTGTTGGAGCATCTATTTGTGGGATGAAGCCTATAATAGTTCACCCTAGAATGGATTTTATGCTTTATGCAATGGATTCAATTGTTAATCAAGCTGCTAAATGGTCATATATGTTTGGTGGACAATTAAATGCACCAGTTACGATAAGGTCCATTATTAATAGAGGCGGTTCTCAAGGAGCCCAACACTCGCAAGCTTTACATAGTTGGTTTGCACATATTCCAGGAATTAGAGTAGTTATGCCCTCTACTGCACAAGATGCAAGAGATCTACTCATATCCTCAGTGTTATGCCCAGATCCTGTAATTTATATAGATGATAGATGGTTATATGAGCAGACTGCTAATTTAGGACCAATTAAAGAAACCCCATTAAATGCTATAACCCCTAAATGTTTAAAGGAAGGAGATCAAATTACTATTATTGGATCTGGTTATTCAACACTACTGGCGCTAAAGGCCTCTAATAAACTTAATTGTGATGGAATAGATGCTGAAGTCTTCGATTTAAGAGTTTTAAATCCCTTGAATTCAAAAAATTTATTAGATTCTGTATTGAAAACAAAAAGATTACTAGTAATAGATTCAGGTTGGAAATCATGTGGAATGGCTTCTGAAGTAATAACTTCAATTGTTGAACAAATTCCTACAGATACTCTAATTGACCAACCAAGAAGAATAACTCTTCCTGATTGTCCTGCTCCTTCATGTGAGGTCCATGAGAAAGATTATTATCCTAATGAAGAAAAAATTATTAAATTTATCAATGATGAATACTATTTTTGAATTTTATGCATTAAACACTTCTATCTTTAATAAATTATATTTCCCTTGAATAGATAATATCTTTCAAACCTGGAGGTGCCATGGGGGTTAATTTATTATTCCTTCTTGCCATTTCAATAATTTCTTCTGAAGTTTCGTAACTTCTTAATATTCTTACTATCAGACTTAGAGTCTTTCTTTTGTTAACAAAAGAGAAAATTGTGAGGAGAATTATTTTTATATCTAAAGTAATTGATTTATTTTTAATATAAGTTAGGGCTAAGAAATTTTTTCTTGGTCTAATCAACTGATTATATGCAATATCTGGGTTTTGGTAATCTTTTAAAATTTCTGACTCATCCGAAAATACAATTGAAGCAAAATCTGTTATTCCAGGTTTAACTTTTAATAGCTCTTTTTCTTTACTGCTATATAAATTTGTTTCTCTCTCAACGTTAGGCCTTGGCCCTACAAATGACATTTCCCCTTTGAAAACATTAAAAAGCTGAGTTAATTCGTCTAATTTTAGTTTTCTTATAATCGCGCCAACTTTAGTTATTCTTGGATCATTTGCACTTGTAGAATCTACTTTTGATTTGTCTGCTTTTACTATCATAGATCTGAGCTTTATTATTTTAAATTTCCTAAAATTAAAACCTACCCTATCAGCTATGTAAAAAGGGTTTTCAAAATCTTGTAGCCAAATCAAAAATATAAATGGAGTTATTAATGGAATTATTAGAATTAATCCTATAAGACTAAAAGTAACATCAAATATTCGTTTTTTGAATGCATGAGTAAGAATCATTTTCGATAAAAAGAAATAATCTTATCAGCTATATAACTAACTTCTTCATCTGTTAGATAATCCCATATTGGTATCATTATGCATTTTTTGAAGAAATCCTCTACTTTAGGCAATTTAATAGTAAAGCCTAATGATTCCCATTGATGTATCCCTTTACCATTCCATTGAATTAAAGTTTTGATACCATTTTCTTCTAGATAATTCTTTAATTCATCTCTATTATCCGCCATAAATTCGTAGTTTTGAAAAATATCAAAATTATCTGCGTCCTCAAGTGGCGGTGGTGGAAGCTTAAGCTCGTTTAATTGAGATAACCTTTTGTGATAATAAGAAGCAATTTCTCTTCTCCTTTGAATTACTGCAGGGTATTTCTGAAGTTGATAAGAGAGTATTGCCGCCTGAATATTATCTAATCTACTATTTCTACCCCATGACTTGAGCTCTCCATTGATATCTCTTCCTTGATCATGAAGTTGATGAGATCTATTAAAAATATCATAATTATTTGTTACCAAGGCTCCTCCATCTCCAAAACATCCCATAACCTTGGCTGGATAAAAACTAATTGCACCAGCAACCCCAAATGTCCCTGAGTGATTACCTTTGTATCTGGCGCCTAAAGCTTGTGCAGCATCTTCTACAACAAATAGTTTATGTTTATTAGCTAGATTAATAATCGTATCCATATCACATATTCTCCCATTAAGTTGGGTAGGCATTATTCCAACTGTTCTCGAATTAATTGCATCCGAAATTGCTTCTGTACATATTAAATTATCATCTCCAATATCTACAGGTTTTGGGACCCCTCCAGCCATGACTATAGATGATGCTGTAGCTATAAAAGTATGTGAAGAGCAAATTACTTCATCACCTGGCCTTAATCCTATCGATTGCCAAATTATTTCTAGACCATCTGTGCAATTTCCTACTCCTATTGCGTGGTTACAGCCTGTAAATTCAGACAGTTCTTTCTCAAAATCTTTCTTTGCTTGCTGCATAATAAATCCCCCATTGCTTGCAACTTCATCAATTATTTTTAAATAATTTTCTCTATGATTAAGGTAAAGTTTTTTGTAGTCGCAAAAAGGGATATTTTTCAAAACAAAAAAATAAACTATTAGTAATTATATATTGAAAAATTATTATTTAAAAAGAATTCATTTTATTAATAAAGATAATGTATTTATTCAGATATCTTTTTTGCTTCCATAATAAATTTAAATGACATCCATTTTGGCAAATTTTTATCAAAAAAATCAGATAAAATTTTTGATTTTTTATAGCCAATTATTTTCGATAGAGGATAGAGTATCCAAATTAATGTTCCCGAATAATTTATTTTTGTAATCCCAAATTTACGCTCATAATCTTCTAGCAATCTTATATTTGGCATTCTTTTTAATGTACTTTTTGTTCTATTTCCCCTTAAATAATGTACATATCTATTTAATTTATAAATAGGATTCTCATTTAACGAATCAATACATATAAAAATCCCATTATGTTTTAAAACTCTATGGATTTCATTTAAAACTAATTTATTGTTGCCATAGCTAAGTCCTCCGGCACAAGCGACAATATCAAATATTTCGTGCTCAAATGGAAGTATTTCGATATTACATTCCTTAAAACTAATAGATTTCGTTAAAAAATAACTATAATTTTTTTTAATAACATCAAGTGAATTTTTTGATATATCTGCAAATGTTATATCTTGATAATTTTCTAATATTGGGCCACTACATTCTCCTTGCCCACAGCAAATTTCCAAAATTTTAAATCCTTTTTTTGAATTTCTAATAAGGGATTTAAAATAAATTTCAATGTATGGTGCATCTATTAAATTATTATTTCTTTTTTTTACTTGGAAATTTTTAGAATTTAATGTATTTATTTTAGCCCTTTTTGAATATCTTTCACGCTCTATATCTACATCCGATTTTTTTTTCACTTATAAAAATGAATTTGGTTAATAATTTTTACTTTAAATTAGATTAATAATATGAAATAGCTTGGATTAAAAACTTAAAAGTTTTTAATATTCATTCGCTATTTTTGTTGAGATTGTGAATCTAGCTATATTCGCGGAAATTATACCAATAGATAATATAAGCGTATTAAAGCGAAGGAAAACAAAAGAAAATAATAGTAAAGATGAAATTATTAACATTTCTATGAAAATTGCTTTGTATTTTTTTGCCCAAAAAATTCTTTGTTCTTGTATTAAGGAAAGAGAATTCAGCATTATACTTATCCCTAAAATTACTAATGTAAATATACTTGTGAGGTTGTTGTACACTCCAGCGGAATTATTTAAAAAAGCATAACCCAAGCTTACAAATATGATTATTAAAGTAGAAAATAAAAATATCTTAGAATTTTGCAAAAGTTTTTTTAAACTCTTGTTTTTTATTATTTCAGCTTTTTTATTTGAAAGAATTTGAAAATCTATAATAAATGTTATTAGTTGGAATACTGAAACTGCAATATACATTTTACTAGTTTCATTTGATCCTGCTGTTAAAGATGCAATCCTTTCGCTATAAGTTGGTAAAAGCATTGATAATGAAATTAACCAAGCTTTGAGAAGGCCTTTATTTATTGAGAAATTGAAGTTTGAATTTTTAATTAACTTATAATAAAAATTTAAAGATTTCCATATTTTAAATGGCTTTATTATCAATAAGAATGGACTTAGGGTGGAAATAAATATCATGATTAAAATAAAATTAAAAATAAATTGTTCTGAATATCTACCCGAAATTATTAAGGTAAAAAAGATTAAATTGTTTACTGGATTTCTCCAAAGACCAATGATATTCCATGGAAAAAACTTTTTAAAAGTGAGAGAGTATCTATGAAACTCATCGAAAATTTTTTCTGAAACTAAGTAAAAAAAGATTAATAAATTCAATAAAAAAGAAGAATCAAATTGATCTAAAAAATTTCTAATTAATATGCTGACTATAAATGATGAAAAGATTGAAATTAAAAAAAGAGGGTAAAAATAATTTATAAAAATTTCCCTGAAATTATAAATTCTATTTTTAACGGCTTTGATATATATTTCTTTATGTAGAGGGGGAAGAGCATTATTAAATAAAGTACTAGTTGTAAATAATAGAGCTAATGCTCCAGAGGCTCCTAAATAATTAAATTTGGTTAAAAGGGCTACAGTTAATACTCGTCCAATTAATGAACTTAACATTACTACTCTATACCACATATAAATCAATAATTAAATTTCTTATTTTCTTCAAAAAAATTATGAAGATATATTTTTTATCCAAAAATATAATTTATATTTTTAATTTTATATCATCATTTATGATTTGAACAAAAATTTATAGTCGTAAGTTAAGGAATTGTTTTATAGAATTTTCAAGTTTTTCAGTCTTTTCTATAAATTTAAATTTGCAAAAATATATATTTAAACTCAAAACATATAAAAAATTACTTTATTTATATTTAAACCTTAAAAAAATTAAGAGAAGCTTGGATAAATTTATAGTAATTTGGAGAATGAATTTAAAAGATTATTCAAATTTAGTTTAAATTCAAAAATTTTCTTTCATCTTCTTATAATATTGATAGAAAAATTTGAAAGTATTCCCATCTAAATATTTTTTAAATGAGACTTAAGAGGACTAAAAGAAAATATAATATACCTTGGAAAATTAAATCTACTATTTTTAGTTTTATTGACTTCCTCTGTCTGCCAAAATTACTTTATTTTTTACAAAAATTCATTACCAAGCGCTCAAGAATAACTACTTTATCAGAGCTCTCAGACTGGGAAATGCATAAAGATGCGGTAATTAAATATGAAACTAAAAACTTAGTTTTTGAATTTGGCGCAGGAAAATCTTTAATCCAAAATCTATATTTAAGTAATTTTGTCAATAAGCAATTTGTTGTTGATTTATATCCAATGATTGACTTTGAACTGGTTGATTTTGAACGTAAAAAATTATTGGAAATAGAAAAATTAAGATCAAGAGTTAAAATAAAAAATTTAAAAGACTTAGAGCATTATGGTATTTACTATATGGCTCCATATGATTCAAAAAAAATTCATTTATCTGATAAGTCCATTGAAGCATGCATTTCTACAAATACTCTTGAGCATATCCCAAAGATTGATATTATTGCGATCTTCTCTGAACTTTATAAGAAATTAATTGATGAAGGGATTGTTTCTTTAATAATTGATTATTCTGATCATTATGCTCATACAGACAATAATATTTCATTACTTAATTTCTTAAAGTTTTCGAACCGTCAATGGAAAAGATATAACCATAAAATACACTTTCAAAATCGTTTAAGACATTATGAATATATTGATATTTTTGAAAAGATAGGATTTAGAACAATTAAAGAGGAATTATTCTACGCTGAGAAAAATATTCCATCTCTTATCTTAGATTCTTGTAAGAATTTAAATCCATCTTGGAAAGCTACTTCCGCTCATATTATTTTAAGAAAATAAATTAATTACCTAATAAATAATTTATATTGTTATTTAATTAAAAAACTTGAAAATAAATTTTCTTAAATATATTAGATTTAAAATAAACCATAATGAAATAGAAAAAGAGCTTGTAAATATTGATAATTTTAATATCTTATCGATAATAAAATTCTTAAAGAGAACCTATATTTCTGTTAAATTTGCAATTTTTTTATCAGGAGACTGTATTTTAGCAATTAATCCAGATATGAAAATCCAAAATATAAGATTTAATCTTAGATCAAAGTAATGTATATCCAATAATTGACTAAAAAAGTAAGTGAAGGATGCTGTCCACCACGCTTTTTCAAACTTATTTAAGTTTATTTCTTCAAGACTTTTATCTTTTATTTTGAAAATAAAAATTTTCTTAAAAGATTTATAAAGAATAAAAATCAATGTTGTATTTATTATAAATGAAAAAGGCAGACCATAATTTAAAGCCATTTCAAGTTGAATATTGTGAGTATGAGCATACCATTGAAGATATGATTTATAACAACAAACATCATTCTCTGTTTTATATAAAATTGGAAAAGTCGCTGCTCCCCATCCAAGAAAGGGTCTTTCTTTTATAAACTGCAATGCATTAAGCCAAATTGAGAATCTTGCATTTGAAGTTAAAACATTAAGATTCTCTAATATTGAAAATCTTGCTAGTACTTCGGGAGGAAAAATATTTATTGCAAATTCTTTAAAACTTATAGGGAAAATATTTGTGACAGCCGCTAATAATAATGTTATTAATAAAATTAAAAAAATAAATAACCAAATTGATAAAGAGCCTTTTAAGAATATCAAAGAAGATAAAAATAGATTAAGCAAACCATTACGAGAAAATGTTAAATAAATAGAAGATATTATTGCAATACTAAAAATACTAATAAAAAATTTTGATCCATTTTTTCTTTGAGACAAAATAGCCAAACATATAGGCCATAGTATTGTGAACCATAAACTTGCATAATTTCTATTATTGAATAGTCCAGTTAGACCAGGTTGGTCTTCTCTTTGGAACCATATTATTAATCCATTAAAAATCTTGAATGGCCCATGAATGTCAAAAAAGACCTGAAGATAACCTGAAATTATTAGAGGAACAGAGCCACTAAGTAAAAGTAATAAAATTATTTTTCTTGATTTTGAAGAATATAAGTAAGGTTTAAATGCCCAAATACAAAAAAATAATGGAAGCCAATTAAAAAGACTTAACCAATTTAAATAATTACTCCAGCCTGAAATTTTATTAGAGAAAGTTTCTAAGCTAGATATAGATACTGAAAATATTAGAAAAAAACTAGCTAAAAAAAATGGATAGTTAAATTTGTCAGATAAGAAATTTTTGTAATTTTTGTAAGAGGATATTAATAGCGAAAAAAGGAAAAAAAATGAAGATAATATTGGAGCAGAAACTAATAAAAAAATACCTGAACGAAAAAGAAAATTTCCAGTTTTGAAATTTAATATTGTTTTCAAAAAAATATTTTATTTATGGAATACTAACAATAAAGAAGATACTAAGAATTTCATGGAGTCATTTTTAGTATTGTCCATATTATATACGATGGGTTTAAAATTTTTAGTTTACGCTTCCTGCAGGATTCGAACCTGCGGCCCACTGCTTAGAAGGCAGTTGCTCTATCCAGCTGAGCTAAGGAAGCTTGAGGTTTTTGGGTTTAGGAATCAGAATTTTCCCAAAAGATGAAATTTCACCTTAATTCGAGTATTCTCTTTATAAATAACCCAAATAACTTTTTTATTTTAAAACAGCCCTGCACTCTCAACAAGTAAATTATCAAAAAGAAATACTATAAATTTATAAAATCATTTTTTATATTGATATCTATTTTTTTCTCTGAATTATTGTAAAATTTTGAAAGAATGCAAAAAATTAAATATGGCTAAGAGACTTACAGAAAAACAAAAAAGTGAAATAGCTGAATATTTTAAAAATGGTAAAACTATTGAAGCTTTATCAGAGGAGTTTAATTGCACAATATCAACAATATCTAGAAACTTGAAGAAAAATCTTGGGGAAATAATCTATAAGCAATTACTTGGAAATAATCATAATTTTCATGAATTAAGTACTCTTGAAGAAAAAGATATAAAGAAAAAAAATGATCCTGAATTAGCAAAGAAATCTTCTAAAAATGAATTTAGCAATGAACAACCTCTTTATGCTAATCAACCTGAAAATAATAATTTCTCAAGAACAGAATTTGTAGAAATTTCTCCTTTAGATTTCGAAATAGAAAATGTCCCTCGCAAAGAGTTGTCATCTATTCCTATAAAAGAAATTGATTTTCCTAAAACTGTATATATGATTGTTCATAAAAATATTGAATTAGAAATAAAATTATTAAAAGATTATCCAGAATGGGAATTCCTCCCAAATGAAGACTTACAGAGAAAAACAATAGAAATATATTGCGATTTAAAATTAGCAAAAAGGGCTTGTAGTAAGGAACAAAAAGTTATTAAGGTTCCTAATACAGAGGTATTTAAAATTGTCTCTCCCATACTAATTTCAAGAGGAATATCTAGGATTGTAAGTGAAGAGAAATTAATAGCTCTTTAAACTATTAACTTTTCTTTGTTAAATTAATATTAAAGAAACTACCAATTAAAGAACCGCTAATAAAACTTGCTCCAATAATAAAACTTATTGGTAATTTAACCGTTTCGTTTATTAAGAAATTAACCTTACTTTTAATTGAGCTATTTTGTATGCCAATTACTAACAATAGGAATAAACAAGAATTAAAAGTGGTTGCAAAAAATATTTTTTTTAAAATTACTGACATATATTTAATTTTTTGAAATCTATTTTAAATTATAAATTATGTTTTTTTTGATGCCATATTTTTTTGCTAAATACTTTGAAGCTGCTGACAAACTTAAACCTGCTTTAGTTAATTCATTCAGATCCTTTTTTAAATCTGACTTATTAATTTCTTCATTTTTATCTTTGTGAATACCTCTTATTACTATTGTTATCTCACCAATTACCTCTTTATCTTTAAAAAAGTCAATTGTACTATCAATCCTATTAACCACATGTTCTTCAAATTTTTTAGTTAATTCTCTCGCTACAAGAATTTCTCTTTCACCTCCACAGTAATCTAATAATTCTCTCAAAAATTTCTTTAGTCGATGGGGCGATTCATAAACTATAGTTGTTTTCTCATTCTTACTAATTTCAAAAAGAATTTTTTCTCTATCAACCTTTTTTTTAGGAAGGAAACCTTCGAAAATAAATTTAGAAGATGGCATTCCACTTGAGACGAGAGCTGTTATTGCCGCACAAGCTCCTGGTATACAAATAACATCGTATCCTCGAGATTTGACTTGTCTAACTAAGTTTTCGCCGGGATCACATATTCCTGGCATTCCTGCGTCACTCACAACTGCAATTGACTTGCCTGCTTTAAGATCATTAATAAAATTGGGAATTTTTTTTAAAGAATTTTCTTTATTAAAACTTACTAAATTATTAGAAATACTAAATTTATTCATTATTTTTCTGGTTTGTCTTGTGTCTTCGCAAGCAATTAAGGAGACATTTGCAAGAATATTTATTGCTCTTGGTGACATATCATTTAAATTTCCAATCGGTGTACCCACTAAATATAAAATTCCTTCTTCAGGTTCTTCTTTTCTATGAGATAATGAGGAATTATTTGTCATTAAGTGATTAAATTACCGTTCGGAGTGGAAATTAATGATCTAATAGATAATCTGAGGAGTTTGAGTTGGGAAGCTGCAGATATCTTGTTGTACTATGCCAATATTATTAAAAAATTAGAACAAAAAAATGAAATTCTTAAAAATAAAAATAATGATGATCCCGTAACATTAGCTGATTTAGAAGTAAACGAATTAATTATTAACAGAATAAACCAAACATATCAAGATACTAATTGGGAGATTTTGAGCGAAGAAAATTTTAAAATACAATCTAATTATTTCAATAATGTTGACTGGCTATGGGTTCTTGATCCTTTAGACGGAACTAAAGATTTTATTCAAGGAACGCAAAATTACGCAATGCATTTAGCCCTGAACTATAAACGAAAGCCATATATTGGAATTGTTCTTATCCCTGAAAAAGATGAATTATGGATTTCTTATGAAGAAAAAATTTGGTGTGAGAACAGAGATGGAAATATTCGCAAGCAAAACATGTCTGAAACAATTATTCTCGAAAAGATGACTATTGTTACCAGCAAAAACCATAGGAATCAAAAATTAAAGGATTTAATTGAAAAGATTAATTTCAAGAAAACTATTTTAATGGGTAGTATTGGTTGCAAAGTTGCTTCAATTATTAGAGGAGAAAGTGATATTTATATTGCATTAAGTTTGCCAGGCAAAACTGCTCCAAAAGATTGGGATTTTGCCGCACCGGAAGCTATTTTAAAAGCTGCCGGGGGATCAATAACCAATATTGATAATGAGGAATTGGTTTATGGTAGTACCGATTTAAAACATTCAGGAATAATAATTGCCTCTAATAATAAAAAAAACCATAAAAGAATCTGCTCCGAAGTAAAAGAAATTATTAAAGAATATAATATTTATCCTTAGAGTATTAATTTAAAGGCGCAACCGGCGTAGGTGTTGGCTCAGGATAAGACATGCCTCCATTTTGTGAAACTCCCCTCAAAGTAAGATTGATCCTTCCTCTGCTGTCAATTTCGCGAACCCTTACGGTTACTTCATCACCTTGCCTTACAACATCTTCAACCCTCTCTACTCTAGCTTCAGATAGTTGGGATATGTGAACCATTCCCTCCTTACCAGGTAGAATTTCAACAAATGCACCAATCGGAATTATTCGGGTGACAACTCCAGTAAAAATTTCACCTTCATGAACCTTGCGTGTTAATCCCTCAATGATCTTTTGAGCTTCTTCAGCTGCAGCTCCGTCATGAGATGCAATAGTTACAATTCCTCCGTCTTCTATATCTATTTTTGTATTGGTTCTCTCAGTAATTCCTTTAATAGTTCTTCCCCCAGGGCCAATTACGGTTCCTATAAGCTCAGGATCAATTCTAAAGCTTAAAAGTCTTGGAGCGTGGGGAGAGAGGGATTCCTGAGGTTTATCAATTGCAGCTTGCATCTTTTCTAAGATATGTAATCTTGCAGGTCGAGCTTTTTTAATTGCATCAGAAATAATAGAGACTGGTAAACCTGTAATTTTCATATCCATTTGTAAGGCAGTAATTCCTTTATCAGTACCAGCAACTTTAAAATCCATGTCTCCAAGAAAGTCTTCAATTCCTTGAATATCTGTAAGAATTCGAACTTCTTTACCTTCTTTGATTAAGCCCATAGCAGTACCACTCACAAGTGCTTTTAGAGGAACTCCTGCATCTAATAATGAAAGAGTACTTCCACATACTGAACCCATTGAAGTTGATCCGTTAGAACTTAAAACTTCACTTACTACCCTTAAAACATAAGGAAAAGTTTCTTTCCCAGGCAGCACAGGTATTATTGCTCTTTCAGCTAATGCTCCATGGCCAATTTCTCTTCTGCCTGGAGTTCTCATTGGTCTTGTTTCTCCCACTGAATAAGGAGGGAAATTATAGTGATGCAAATATGTTTTTTCAGTACTTGGATTTAGATCATCCATCTCTTGAGCATCGCTTGGTGTGCCAAGAGTAGTAGTAGATAAGACTTGAGTTAGACCTCTTTGAAAAAGTGCAGAGCCATGAACTCTTTTTGGAAGAATTCCTGCAGAGGCTGATATTTTTCTAACTTCATCAAGATCTCTTCCATCAACTCTTTTCCCATCATTAATGATTTGCGACCTCATTAATTTTTTTGTTAATTTTTTAAAGTCGGAATGGAGTAATTTTTCATTTTCTGAGGTTAGAACTTTTACTTGATTGTCATCTTTAAGTGAATCAATTTTGCTTTGAGTTTCAGTTTTAATTTTTTCGAGTTCAAGATCTCTCTCTTCCTTCGATAAGTCAAATTTCTTTAAAACTAACTCAATAGGTTTTGTACAATTTTTCTCTAAATAAGAGGGTAATGTTTTTTCCTCTTCAGGGTCAGATGGCTTAATCTGTTTTATTCCTAAATCTTGTAGTAAATCTTCTTGCGATTTAATAAGTTCAGTAACAGCCTCATATCCGAAATCTATAGCTTCGATTGTATCTTGCTCTGATAGTTGATTTGCACCTGCTTCAATCATGACGATACCGTCTGGTGATCCTGCAACAACAATGTCTAAATCTCCTTTCTCAATCTCTCTATAGCTTGGATTTAAGATGAAATCATCCCCTATAAGCCCAACTCTTACGGCAGCCATTGGCCCATAAAATGGAATCTCTCCAACTAAAGTTGCTATTGAAGCTCCTGTAACAGCCAAAACATCTGCAGGAACTCTTTCATCTAGAGAAAGGCATGATGCGACTATTTGAATCTCATCCCTCATCCATGTGGGAAAAAGTGGCCTCATTGGCCTATCAATTAATCTTGCAATTAAAGTCGCTCTTTCTGGTGGGCGACCTTCTCTCCTCATAAAACCACCAGGAATTCTCCCCGCAGCATAAAGTTTTTCTTCATAGTCGCATATCAGAGGTAGAAAGTCTGATGGTTCTTTTTTGGCAGTTTTTGTCGCTGTAACTAATAGTGAGGTATCACCACACTCAATCATTACTGATCCACTTGCTTGAGGAGCATATAGTCCTGTAGTTAGTCGTATCTCTCGTCCGTCAAACGTGATCGACTTATTTTGTCCTTCCACTTTTTAAATTATAAATCTATACATAATTTATTCTTACATTTAATAGGGACATATTGAGTAAATTATTTAGATAAGCTATAAAAATTTTTAAAAATGTCCTAATAATCACCTTATTTTCTTAAAGTACTCTTTTTATTGCGAGATATAGTACTAAAGTTGAAAACTTATACTACCAACTTGATTTAACTACTCCAGGAAGTTCACCGTTATGAGCTCTTTGTCTTAACTGATTCCTGCAAAGACCAAAATCTCTATATACTCCTCTAGGTTTACCAGTCGCCCAACACCTATTTCTTACTCTATTTGGTGCAGAGTTCCTTGGCAGACCTTGAATCTTTCTATGAATTTCTAACCTTTCCATTGGATCTTTTGCAGCATTAAATTCATCCAATAATGCTTTCCTTTTTGCAGCATATTTCTTCACAAGTTTTTTGCGTTTAACTTCTCTCGCAATCATGGACTTTTTCGCCATTTAGTCAGAATATTTAAAACTATTTATTATCTTAACAGCTTGGAGAACAGTTTTTAAAATTTATTTATTGGTTTAATAATCTTTGCACGATTAATAGTTGACTAGTATCTCTGATAATAAGCAGAACACTTAGTCCAACTAAAAGAAAAAAACTGGACTGAGTAACAACCATTTGTACCTTTACTGGAACAGGTTTCCCCCTAAACCCTTCAATTATAGTGAAAACAAGTTGTCCTCCATCTAACAATGGTAAAGGTAATGAATTAAGTACTGCTAAATTAATAGAAATTAAAGCCGCAAATAATAATATGCCTGTTCCACCTTGTTGAGATAATTGTGCACCGATTTCAACGATTTTTACCGGCCCACTTAATTGTTGAGCTGTTGATGAGAAGTTTGTTATTAAACCTTTATAACCTTGAATTGTTTTTACCAAAAGTGATGAAAATTCATTATTAGTGTATTTAAAAAGTTCGAAAACGTTTTTTGTCTTTTTAGTTTCTTTTCTGATATTTGGTTGCAATTGAGCACCTATTGTACCTTTTCCATCAATATTTTTTGGTACCAAAGTTAAATCTTTGAAGCTCCCATCCCTTTCAATTTTTATTGAAATTGGTTCGTCTGATGAATTTTGAATTTCTTTTACTAAAGTGGAAACAGCTTGATCCCCAACTCCTAAAGTATTAGTTTCGATTTCTAATATTTTATCTCCTGGTTCTAAACCAGCTATAAAGGCAGCCTTATCAGGTTGAGTAGCCAAAACTAAAATCCCTGGTTCTGGATCAAATGGAATACCAACAGTAGTTACATTTATAATCAAGATTGAGTAAGCGAGTATCAAGTTGGCAAATACTCCAGCGGAAATTACAATAACTTTTTGAATTATTGGCCTATTTTTTAAAAGATTTGGATCTTTAGGGTCAATATTATTTAGTTCTTCATCAGGGAAGGATACAAAGCCTCCAAGAGGAAAGGCTCTGAATGAATAAGTAATATCTCTAACCTTTTTTTGAATAATTGCGGGCCCAAAGCCAATTGAAAATCCATCAACATAAATACCTTGTAAAATGGCCGCAAGAAAATGCCCCATCTCATGAAAAAATATGAGGAAT
Source organism: Prochlorococcus sp. AG-424-P23 (assembly GCA_003210135.1). Classification (GTDB taxonomy): domain Bacteria; phylum Cyanobacteriota; class Cyanobacteriia; order PCC-6307; family Cyanobiaceae; genus Prochlorococcus_A. The sequence goes on from QCNK01000017.1 coordinate 17,307, forward strand.
CCAAGTACTGTTATTGAGGTTAAAACATTCATTTTTTTATATTAAGCAGTTTTTAAAAAATTTGACCCAAAATATGGAACCAGAGCATCTGGAATCTTAACGCTACCATCTGTTTGTTGACCATTCTCAAGAATCGCTGCCATTGTTCTTCCAATAGCAAGACCACTGCCATTTAAGGTATGTATATATGTATTTTTTTTATCAATTTTTGATCTTATTGATGATCTACGCGCTTGAAAGTCAAGGCAATTACTGCAACTTGAAATTTCTCTATAACATTTACTACTGGGAAGCCAAACCTCAAGATCAAAAGTTCTACTAGAAGAAAAGCCTAAATCTCCAGTACAAATATCTACTAATCTGTAGGGTAAGTTGAGCTTTTTTAAAATGCTTTCTGCATCAGAAGTAATCTTTTTATGAGCTTCTAAAGATTTACTTGGATCACAAAACCAATAGAGTTCAACCTTATTGAATTGATGAAGTCTTATTAAACCTTTTGTATCCCTTCCATAACTTCCAGCTTCTCTCCTGAAACATGGACTATATGCAACGTACTTAATAGGTAACTGCTTGGGATCAATAAGCTCGTTTCTATGTAAAGCAGTTAGTGGAACTTCAGCTGTTGGAGAAAGCCATAAATCGTCATTGGAACACTTAAAACTTTCATTTGAAAATTTAGGTAATTGACCAGATCCGGTAAGACTTTCTGAATTCACTAAAGCTGGCGGCATTAACTCCAAGTAACCATTTTTCGTATGAGTATCGAGCATAAAATTAATTAATGCCCTCTCTAATCTGGCACCATTGCCTATAAGTGTGATAAAACGACTTTTTGATATTTTGGTTGATTTTATAGAGTCAAAAATATTAAGACTTTCTCCGATTTCCCAGTGTGTTTTTATATTCTCTTTTATTAGAGGATCCCCCCATGTTTTTATTTGTAAATTATCACTTTCATCTTTCCCAATAGGCGCGTCTTTGCTAGGAAAATTTGGCAAATTATAAATCTCATCATCTACTTCTTTGTCTAATATTCTTTGTTTCTCTTCGAGTTCAGAAATTTTAATTCTGTATTCGTTTCCCTTTTTCTTTAAATCATTTAATTCTTGTGAATTATTATTTTGAGATTTTCCAATAACTTGACCGATTAATTTGCTTAATTTTTTACTCTCAGATTGGAGACTGGATATTTCAATGTCAATTTCTTTTTTCTTAACAGTTAATTCGTGTATATGAGATATATTGTAAACTTTTCCTCTTAAGGATAAATTCTCTTCAACAGATGTTGGGTTTTCTCTTATTAATTTTTGATCTAACACTCTTTTTTTTTATTACATTAAATAAGATAGTTAATCTCAATTCATTATTTGGGTTTTTTTGATTAAAAATTAACTTAATTAATGATTCTTGACTTATTGAATATTTTAAAAATTAAATTTTATTCATGATGCAGAGCGGGCCCGTCCTGTGGATGACCATTCTTTTAGAAAATCAATTTGCTCTTTAGCAGTTCTTGATAAAGGAACTAGTTCAGAAACTGCCTTTATTAAATCTTTCTCCATAAGCTCTCTATTTTCAGAGAATGAAATATGCATCCCCTCTATTACTGCTTGTTCAAGTTCTGCCCCTGAGAATCCATCTGTTCTATCGATGATAGTAGATAGAGGAAAACTGTAACTTGGTCTTCTTTTTTTTAGGTGCAAATCCAGAATACTTAATCTTTCTTCGGAATTTGGCAAATCAAGAAAAAATATCTCATCAAACCTACCTTTCCTTAATAATTCAGCAGGAAGCTTATCTATAGCATTAGCGGTAGCAATGACAAATACGGCGGATTCTTTCTCAGCCATCCAAGTTAGCAAACTCGCCAAAACCCTCTGACTTGTCCCTCCATCGCTTCTGGCATCGCCACCAAAGCCCTTGTCTATTTCGTCGATCCACAGGATACACGGAGACATGGCCTCAGCTCTTGAAATTGTTTCTCTAGTTCTTGCTTCGCTTGAACCCACGAGGCTAGAAAATAGTCTCCCAACATCTAACCTGAGTAGCGGCATTGACCAACTCTTGGAAATTGATTTTGCGGTAAGCGATTTCCCTGTCCCTTGCGCTCCGACTAGTAAGACGCCCTTAGGAATAGGTAACCCATAATCTCTAGCTTCTTTAGAAAAGGCCCTATATCTTTGATTAAGCCAAACTTTTAAAACATTTAAACCACCAATATCATCTTGACTTGATTTAGCCTCGAAAAATTCTAAAATTTCACTTCTTGCGATCACTTGTTTTTTCTCTTCAAGAATATCTTTAATATCTTCTTTACTTATTTTTCCTCTTTGAGCAAGGGCCTTCGCAGTGACTTGCTTTACTTTTATTTCGGTAAGTCCACTTGAGGCTATAGAAAGTTCGTTTAAGTCTTGTTCCTCAAGATTTGAATTGGTATTAATAGCAATTTTTTTTATTAGGTTTTTCAATTCTTTTTGATCAGGTAAAGGTAGATTTACAATTGTCATTAATTCATCCAGCTCTTCTGATGATGGAAATAAATGAGAACTAATTATTAAATTATGACTAGTTTTCTTAAGCACTGAAGATAGTTCTTTAATAGTTCTATTGATAGATGGATCATCATAAAATTTGTGGAAATCTTTTAATAATAAAACTGCTGAGACTTCAGAACTTTGTTCTTTAAGCCAATTGAGCACTCCTAATGGATTATTAGAAAATTTACCTTCTTCATTTATTAATCCTTTTAAACCGTTAACACAATCCCAGCAAATGAATCTTTTTATATTTAATTTTTCACATGAAAGTCTAATTAGCTTTTCTAATCTTTCTTCTTCTTTAGTCCTTATCCAAATTAATGATGTTCTTGATTTTATTAGTAATTCTAAATTTCTACACCAAGAACTCATTATTTAAAATTAAGACTATTTTTTACTGTTAGGTTCAAAAGGCAATCTTTTTTCTGAAATATTTGAAGCAGAAGTTGTTATTACTTGATCTTTAGCCAATAATTGTTGATCCAGAATTTTTTGTAGATTCTCAGGAAGAGCTTCTTTATTAAGAAGAAATGTTTGAAATGCCTGAAATATATTGGCAACAACCATATAAAGTAATACTCCTGCTGGTAATGGGAAAAACAGAAACATTCCAGTAATCATAACTGGTGTAATCTTGTTAGCTGTTGATTGTTGAGGATTTGCAGGCATGCCTTGACTAGACAAAACTTGGGAAAGAAGTAGAGTTAATCCAAAGGCACCAACTAATGCAGCAATATCCCAATTAATAGCCCCATCTACATAAAAACCTACTTGACCGAGAGCTTTAATAAAAAGAAAACCACTCTTTGCAGCTAAACCTGGAATTTTTGCTTCAATTGTTGCATCACCTGGTTTAATTGCAGTGACTGTCCCGTCTTGAGAAACTTTTAAATTTTCGGAACCTTTTGAAACCGTCCAAGTAGGGAGGAAGTTGGATCCATTATCATAATTAGATAAAACTTCTGAGTAGCTGTTACCATTTGTTGTTTGCAAATTTATTTTTATTGATTCTTCTGTTCCTAATTTTGTTCCATTTGGAATAGTTGCAACTACAGGAAAATGTGATTTTTCTGTAATAAAAATAGAATGTCTTGGTGATTTATAGGGTTTTGGGTCAATAGCAGCAATTTGATCTTGAGGGACGACCTTAAGATTTATGTTGTAAGGAACATCAGCAAATGGAGATCCTCTTAGGGTCGCAAACAATGCAAATAGCACGGGCATTTGAACAATCAACGGAAGGCAACCTGCTAGAGGACTGCCAAACTCATTCATTAATTTTCCTAATTCTTCTTGCTGTTTCTTTGGATCACCTGAAAACTTAGATTTTATTTCTGCTTGCCTTTTTTGCATTACTGGTTGTGCAATTTTCATTCTTCTTGCACTTCTAATTGACCCAGCACTCAAAGGGAAAAGAGCAACCCTTATAACTACTGTTAGTGCAACAATTGCCAATCCGTAGCTAGGTACTAAGCCATAGAAAAAATCTAGAATCGGGATAAGTAGTTTTTCAGAAATGAACCCTATCACGATATTAAAGAGAGAAAAGTTTTACTAGACATTTTATTTTACAGGAAAAAAAGGTTTTTGTAATTAATTTATTTAGGATTTAGTAGCAAATCCCTCAACCTCATTTAGATTTGGGATTTGTGTTCTTTTATTTATATTTTCCTCAATATATTTTTGCTTTTCTCTAAACAAAGGTAAAGATTTCATTTCAACCTTTGATCCATCATTAAGAATAAGAACCATATCGCCATATGAACCAAACCCCCTTGGAATAGATCTTATTTCTTCAATATTACTTAATGAAACTTGAGTTTTGTTTTTACCAAACCATCCACCATCAATAGTGATTCTTTTATTTGTAATTTTATATCTTAACCATAATGCCCTAACTATTGCAGCAAAGGTAAATGGCAAACCAAGAAGAGTGATACCTGCAAGTAAATTTATTATTAAATCACTTTTTGCAGGACCCCCCTCGTAAAAGGTTTCTTCTTTCATGTTAATCATTTGATTAGGTGAGATTTAAACATTAAGTTTTGAAATTCCTCCAAAAGTTTATTTTTATCATTGCAGAAATCTCCAAACCTAAGGTTAACAAGTAACCAATAAGGTTTGTGGCTATTAATTTTCTGGATATTTTTTAATAACCACTCTTGCAGTATTCTCCTGATTTTATTTCTATCTACAGCTTTTTTTGAGACTTTTTTACTAATGGCAATTGCTATCCTCAAATTGTTTGAGCTATATCTACTTTTATGAGATAAAATGATTTCTGGATTTGATTTTGCCACCTTGAAAGTCATTAATTTCCCATGATATTTAATGGAATTTTTATGAATATAATCAAAAGTCCTATGACCTTTTAAACGCATATCTCTAGGTAAGGCCATTTAAATTATTAGTTAGACTGCTATTCTTTCCCTACCCTTTTGTCTCCTGCTTTTAATCACTCTTCTGCCAGTATGAGAGCGCATTCTTACTCTAAAACCAGATACACGTTTTCTCTTTCTTGAAGTTCCGCCAAAAGTTCTTTTAGTCATTTTTTTAATTATCCATAATTAATTTATCATTTAATCGATCACAATAGTCCAGCTTCCTATATATCTTGAAACCGTTTTCCCTTTCGGCTGACCAAATGAATGGAATTGATAAAGTCCTGATTTCTTGGGATTAAATATTTTTTTGAAGACAATAGCATAACTTTCCTTATTATCCTTATTAGAAGGAATAGGGCTATAGGGGTAAATGTCTATTGAGCGTAGGGATGATTCATTAGTGTTGATTTCAATATCAGCAGGAATATCTTCCAGACATCTAGTCCTACTATCAAAACCACCTATTTTCACCTTACAAAAACTGATTTTTTCTTTTTTTAGAGTCGATTTAAAGGTTTTTGGGATAGCTAGATTAATTTTTAATAAATCAGCATTTCTATCTATTGGCCTTAAGAAAAAATAAATAGTGTTTCTAAATCTGGGTTTGTTTTCTTTTTGAAACCATTTTAATTTTCTATATCCAGAGTTTTGGTCCCATTGGAATTCCATCCCTGCTTTAACATTTTGTATGTTAGTAAGGAGTGGAGTTGAAACTAAAAATGCAGGGATAATAAGAAATTTTAAAATTTTAAAATTTAGGGCAAACTTCTTTGTGTTTTTAAACATTGAGAAAAAATTTTAAGGCTTGAATCAGGCTTGACAATTTAAAAAGAAAAATTGTTCTACTAAGATTAACATCTATCAGTCCTTAATTTTGCAGCACCTCTTAAATAAGGATGCTTTACGGGGTTATTTGGCGGCAATAAAACTTGAGCCATTATTCTTATACAAAAATCTATGTCATTTGATACATACATTTGTTGGCAGTCTAAAAATGCAACTGAATCGAGTCCATTACATTTCCTTGCAATTGATGCAGGGAAACAGGCATCCAAATCTTTAGTCGCGGTGAATGTAATGGATAATAAGTTCGACTTACTCAGACTATTTCGTGAAATTAATTCATCTATTAATTCCACTACTGCATCCTCTATTTCCTCAATAGAATTCCCTGATGCAGTAGTTGCTCCTCGAATAAATTTTATTTTATAATCATCTTTCATTTTATTATCTTTGGATTTAGGGTTTATATAACCAAAGTATTTTATTAGATGAGTCAATCTCAAAGGTGATATTATTGATGACTCTTTCAATTACTTTACTTCCAGGAATTAATCCAAGTATTTTCTTCTTTTTCTTCCCAAATGTTAAAGGCTGAATTTTAGGGTCAATATTGACCATTTTTGCTGCAATTTCCCTAGCAACAAATTCATCTCCAACTTCATCAACAAGCCCTAATTCTTTAGCTTGTGTTCCAGTAAAAATTCTCCCATCGGCAAATTTTCTTACTTCTTCGACAGGTAAATTTCTTCCTTCAGCAACAGCTTCAGTAAATTGTTTATAGCTTTCATCTATTAAACCTTGAAGTAGTTTTCTCCCTTCCTCGCTTAGAGGTTTGTCTGGAGAAAGTATATCTTTAAATACACCGCTTTTTACAGTCTCAAATTTTATACCAACTTTATCTAGTAATTCTGATAAATTGTTTCCTCTTATAATGACACCAATAGATCCTGTAATTGTGCCTGGATTCGCAACTATTTTGTCAGATGCAACACCAATGTAAACACCTCCGGATGCTGATATATTCCCAAAACTAGCTATGACTTTACAACCCTTATCTTTTAGTCTTTTAATAGCAGAGTATATTTCTTGGCTATCTCCAACAGTTCCCCCTGGCGAATCAATTCTCACGATTAAAGCAGGAAATTCTCTATCCTCAATTTGTTTAAGAGCTTTAAGGACAGAAACTCTTGTTGAACTTGTAATAGGCTCATCAATTACAATACGAGCCATTCTTTTTTTTGACTTTCGTCTAAAAGGCCAAATCATTCTTTTAAAGTAAAACGTAAAACTACTTTAAAAAGATTATCAGCAGACCTAATGAATTCAATCCTAAATTGGTTTTTAATGATACTCCCTTTTGCACTTTGGGGAACTTCAATGGCGGCTATGACTCCCTTAGTTTCTAGTGCTGGACCAGAGTTTGTTGCTTCTTTAAGATTACTTCCTGCAGGGATTCTTGTTCTAATTACAACATATTTGTTTAAAAGAGATCTTAAAATTTATAAGTGCGATTTAAAGTGGTTTTTTGTTTTTACAATCGTAGATGCAACTTTTTTTCAGTTGTTTTTAACCTATGGCATTGAAAAAACTGGTGCAGGTCTAGGCTCCGTATTGATTGATTCTCAGCCCTTGTTAGTAGCAATTTTGGCAAGGGCAATTTTTGGAAATTTAATTAATCCAATAGGATGGTTAGGCTTACTTTTTGGACTAGGAGGAATAGTATTCTTAGGAGTTCCGCAAGAATTGCTCGGAAATTGGTGGTTAATGTCTGATAACGCAATAAATGATATTGCTTTTAACTTTGGAGAACTATGGATGCTTGCAGCTTCGCTAGCTATGGCATTAGGAACAATTTTAATTAGATTCACCTGTACTAAAAGTGATCCAGTAGCAGTAACAGGATGGCATATGGTTTTGGGAAGTTTGCCCTTAATTATTAAGCACTGCATAAACTCAAATTTTCAAATAATTCCTGATTGGTCAATATTTGATTGGGGACTAATGTCATTTGCAAGTATTTTTGGTGGAGCAATAGCTTATGGATTGTTTTTCTACTTTGCTAATAATAAAGAAATAACTGGATTTAGTACTCTTGCATTTTTAACTCCTGTATTCGCCCTTCTCAGTGGGGGTTTTTGGTTAGGAGAAAGGCTCACTATTCTTCAATGGATAGGGGTTATTTTTGTTCTTATTTCGGTATTTTTTGTAAGCCAAAGAAGGTCTCTGTGGGAAAATAACATCACAAATAATAATATTTAAATAGGTTCTTGTTGTAAAAAGGTTTAAATAATGCGCATAGTTTTGATTAGTACTCCTATAGGTTTCCTTGGGAGCGGTAAAGGTGGCGGGGTTGAATTAACTTTAAACTCCTTAGTTTCAGGCCTGCTTTCTTTAGGACACTCGGTGGAGGTGATAGCTCCTAAAAACTCTAAACTATACGAGAGTAATGAAAAAGCAAAATTACATTTTGTAGATGGTGAAGATCAAATTAGCTGGCAGCATCAAAATTATAATTCTCCCGTAAGTATCCCAGATAATTCACTTTTAGCTGGAATGCTTGAAAAGGGTTTAGATATAGCTAAAAAGGCAGATGTATTACTAAACATGTCTTATGATTGGTTACCAATTTGGATGACTCAAAATGTAGATATCCCCATTGCTCATATTATTAGTATGGGTTCTGAGAGTTTAGTAATAAGTAATTTACTCTCAAAGGTATATGATAAGTATCCAAATAATTTTGCATTTCATTCAAGGATACAAGCTGATGATTATCCATTCATAAAAAACCCAATAATTATTGGTAATGGTTTTAAATTAGATAATTATACTTTTCAAGATTCAGTGGATGGACCCTTGGCATGGGTTGGGAGAGTGGCCCCGGAAAAAGGTTTAGAGGATGCTGTTTATGTTGCCGATAAACTTAGCGAAAAACTAAAAGTTTGGGGAGTTACAGAAGATAAGAACTATGCCACAAAGATAGAACAATCTTTTCCGAAAGGAACTATAGATTGGATGGGTTTTTTATCAACCAATGAATTACAAAAAGAACTTGGTAAATGTAGGGTATTGCTAAATACTCCTAAATGGAATGAGGCATATGGAAATGTAGTTGTTGAAGCTTTAGCCTGTGGGGTGCCAGTCATAGCTTATAAAAGGGGAGGACCTAGTGAAATTATTCAGCATGGGCAAACAGGATATCTTGCTTATCCTGATGATAAAAAAAATATGCTTTCCTATGTAGAGATTATTAAAAAAATAGAGCGTAAAAAATGTAGAGAATGGGTAGAAAAAAATGCTTCTACAGATATATTTGCTAATAAGGTTGTGAACTGGCTTAATAAGGTAATTAAAGAATATTAATAAAATAAATAATATTAAATGATTCTTTTTAAATCAAAAAAAAGGCTCATAACCTTACTAATAATTTTATTTAGTGGGATTATAGTATTTTTCTTTGGGTTAGGCAGTACAGGACTAGTGGATGAAACTCCTCCTTTATTTGCCAGTGCTGGAAGGGCAATGAGTGAATCTGGTGATTGGTTGACTCCAAAAGTCAATGGAATGTTCCGTTTTGATAAGCCTCCACTAATATATTGGCTAATGGGTTTTTTTTACTCTTTACCGAAAAACGAGATTTGGGACAGTCTCGGGACACTCTCAGCAAGACTTCCTTCAGCTTTGGGCTCATTATTCTTAATGCTGATGATTGGAGATACGTTGTTTTGTTGGCCACAGAATGGTGACAAGCAATTTATCACTCCAATAGTTGCATCACTAGGCTTTGCTCTGTCTCCATTCATAATTATCTGGAGTAGAACTGCTGTTAGCGATGCACTTCTTACTGGAACCTTAGGTATCAGCTTGCTTTTGTTTTGGAGAAGAATGGCGAGTGACAATAATGATCAATGTATTTCAGCTTGGGTGTTTTTAGGATTTGCAATTTTAACTAAAGGGCCTGTTGCATTTGTTTTGGCAACATTGACTATTACATCTTTCATACTTAGTCAGAAGGATTGGAGGACATTACTATGCAAGATAAACCCTAAGAAAGGTTTTTTAATAACAATACTAATAAGTGTTCCGTGGTATGTTTTAGAACTAATTAGAGAAGGAAAGCCTTTTTGGGACAATTTTTTCGGTTATCATAATTTTCAAAGATATACTTCAGTTGTAAATAATCATTCAGAACCTGTTTGGTTTTTTCTGTATATAATGATATTTGCTTCATTACCTTTCACTCCTTTTTTATATCACGGGATATTTAAAGCTTTTAATGATTTTTTGAAAAGTTCGAAAGAAAGCCGCAATATCACTGAAACCCTTTTTACATATTCTCTATGTTGGTTAATATCAGTTTTAATCTTCTTTAGTATTTCTGCTACGAAACTACCAAGCTATTGGCTGCCAGCAATTCCAGCAGCGGCAATTTTAATTAGTAATAGCTTTATAAGCTTAAAAAATTTGAATAAAAGTTTTTTATATTTAGGGTTTTTTAATATTTTAATTTTGTTTGGTGTTTCGATAGCATTCTTTTTCTCAAATATTTGGCTAAGTTCAATAAATGATCCTGAAATGCCTAATCTTGCATCTGAATTGATAAGTTCTGGGATAATTTTTAAAGCCAAATTGTTTTTCTCTTCATTAACGCTTCTTGCAATAGTTTTATTTTGTTTGAAATCCAAAAATATCTTTTTTTATCTTCAAATTTTCCTATTAATAGGACAATCTTTTTTGATGACACCAATTAGAAAATTAGCAGATACTTCTAGGCAATTACCCTTGAGAAATATCTCAAAATTAGTTTCAAATATTCGTGAGGGGAATGAAACTTTAGCAATGATCGGGATAAGAAAACCTTCTTTACATTACTATTCGAGACAAATAGTTTTTTATGAACCAAATACTAAAGAAGGATTAATTAATCTTTCAGATAGGCTAAATACTGATAGGAGAGAAAATTATGAGGACCAACCTGATTATGAATACAAATCCTTATTGGTAGTGATAGATGAATATTCTTCGCGCGAACAGCACTGGTCAAATATTAATCATCAAAAATTGGGTAAATATGGGATTTATAATTTATGGCGAATTCAGAAAAGTGATTTGAATAATTATTCTCAATTTCTAGTAAATAGCGGTTATGAATCTGACTGGGAAAATAGAAAAATTGAAAAATTTTAACAAAGCTTCTTTTTAAGAAGAGCGTCTTTAAGATCATCAAGACTACATTTAGAGGGGATTTCAATATCATTTAAATCTTCAAGTAATTCGAGATCAATGACAGAATCTTCTGCCAAAAAACTAAAAACTTCATTAATGCTTATCCCCATATCTTGAGCCATCTCAGAGATCAGCCTTAGAGTATCCCTCCTAACGGAAATCCTGAGGTCTAAAGGGATATATTCATTTTCAGGGTTAGCTGACTTCATAACCTAAATCTTAAGACATTATGTAGTTATCATGATATTTTCTTTACAATATTCATTAATCGTGCTTTTCAGCTCTAAAAAGCTCTAGTTAAATGCATTTATAAGAATTTTTAAAACCGGAATGGTAAATATTGAAATTAAAGTCGTAGTAAATAGGATTTTTGAAGCGATTTTTTGTTTCACACCATAAGCCTCTGCCATTAAAATAGTAGAAATCGCTGTTGGGGTCCCTGCCTGAAGTATTACTGCTGATGATTGATAGAAGTCAAAATTTAAAAATTTACTGATTAAAAAAACAATAAAAGGAAGAACAAATAACTTTAATAAAATTGAAAATTTAATTTCTTCATCGATTTCAAAAAATTTACCCTTTTGATTTGTTATTATCCCTAATCTTGTTCCCACAATTATTATTGCCAAAGCAATAACTATTCTTGCAGGTATCCAAAGATAATTGCCTAATATCTCCTCTATTTGAAAAAGGTATGCGATGAGGACACCAATGATTCCCCTTGATGCGGGACTATTTATCAATGCGTTTAATAAGGCTTTTATATTTGGGATATTCTTCTTTTGAGAACTTTCTTTTAGAAAAAAAGGTCCAAATATCCAAGCAAATAGTGTTGTTCCTAAGTCAAATCCGATAGTGAAGTTGATAGTTGTTGAAGGTAAAAGAGCTATCGCAATTGGTATTCCAAGAAATGATGTATTACCTATTAGGCCTGCTAGCTGCAAAGTATAGTTTGAAAGTCTATTTTTAAATATTGGGAATATATTTATTAAAGTTATTAAAAATCCAATTAGGGAGAAAGCTAAAAATGCGCTTTTAATGAGGTTTATATCTATACCCTCTTTTAATAAAAGACCCATTACACTCAATGGGATGCCAAATTTTATAAGAGGTCTTGCAATATATTTAGAAATCTTTGGATTCTTTTTCCCAAGAAAAAAACCAAAAATTAAGAAAGGGATAATATTTATAAAGAGCGAGTAGATGGTATTAATAAAATATTTAATAAAGCAATATTAACTTGCTATCGCACAGTCAAAAAGCTTTTTAAGGATGTATGAATTAAATTATTTTCCATATTGCTTTATCGGGAATTAAAGGAGATTCATTTAAATCTTCAGGTTCTTTAGTCAAAACTCTCCAAGTCGGAACTCTACAAGTGACGTATGCAGGACTTTCTATTAAAACCCCAGGTTTCTCATCAAAAGTACAAGTAAACCCCTCTTTCCAAAAACCACCATTGTTAAGGCTACCTTTAAACCATACCCAGCATTTTGAAGTTTTCAAGATCAACAAAAATTTAGTTTTATGATAAATAAAATTTGAGTAAATTCTTTATAACTTAATACTATTAAGATATTTATTGCTTACTCCAAGTTTTTTGAATAATAAACCTTAGAGATTAATATCAAGAGATTTAAAATTAAGGTAATCAAATTAGCAATTAATATTGGTGTAGAAGAAATTTTATAACCGTAAATAATCCAAGACAAAACTCCAATAATGAACATTATTAAAGTTGTCAAAGAAACATCATCTGCCTTTTTTGTTTTTAAAGTCTTAATAAGTTGTGGTAAAAATGCAGCTGTTGTTAAGATCGCAGCAAAATATCCAAATACGTCTATATTCATAAAAGTTTCAAAACTATTCTTTAATTAAATAAGATAAAAATTCTAAAGGATCTCTCATATTTGATGAATATCCAAGAACATCACTTGAAAAAAATTTATAAATAACTTGATTTTTATCATTTAATAAAAGGGAAGCTCCTCTTTGAGGCAGATATTTTTCATGAATAATATAATCACTCCAATTTTTGATTATCTCATTCATATTATTTAATCTAAATGTTGCCAGTTCAAATGGTCTCAAGTAACCATCACCGAATACCTTTCTAAAAGAATTACCTGAAAATTTTAGAAATTTTAAAGCGTCAATTTTGTCAAATTCCGAATAGATTTGCTTTGCTTTTCGGTCACCTGTGTAACCTCTAATAACTTCTTTAATTGTTTTAAAAGAATTTATCCCTGATAACATCAAAAGCATATTGATCCAACCGCCTAAACCTATATCTAAGCCTCTAGAGACTTCAAGATTATTATGGATTTGATTATCAGAAACAACTATTAAATTTTCTTCAGGAAAGCCAGTAAATTTACAGAATTTTTGTTTCCCATTATTGTTGCCAATGGCAATAGCAAAAATATCTAAATTTTTATTTT
>QCNK01000018.1 GCA_003210135.1 Prochlorococcus sp. AG-424-P23
TAATTTTTGGCAGTAGATTCACAATCTAATTTATTCTTTGCATGTTTAACAACTGGATAAAAATATGACAATGAAGCAATTACAAACAAAACTGTTATTAATGATTTTTTATCATTATCTATTAATTCCTTAGCTTTTTTTTTAGTTTTTAAAATTTTTATTAGAAATTTATCAGGCAATCCTATTTGAACAAATAACAACTCTACCCACCATGGAAGATCTTTATCTTTCTTTTTCTTTGAGTTCTCGGAAGTATTCATTTTCTTAGTTTCATAATTTTTGTTTCTAGATTCTTTGGAATTACTTGTTTCTTTTTTATTCATATCATCGAATATTTTATTTGGAATATAGAGCTTTTATTTTGATTTGGAAACTATATTTTTATTTTATAAGTTTTAATTTAATTTATCTATGAATTTGAGTATTGTTAATTTGTATTTAAAAGATCTTAGATGGCAAAAAAAAGAAGAAAGTTAAATAAAGATTTTGAAAAGATAATATATTCATCAAAAAAAAATGTCGAATTGGTCTTGGCTAAAATCTATGACATCGATGATGAAGATATTCAAAAAGAATATATGGGTGCTTTTAACGGAGTTGTCTACTTATATGATTCATTAAAAGAAGATTACGATCAAAAAGGTTTTAATGATAATTCACAAGAACTTCTTAACAAGTACCATAATGCTTTTAATCTTTTCGAATCCGAATTTGAGATTTAAATACTAATTATTTTTTATAAGGTATCACGGGAATTTTAATTAAATTACCTTTTTTGAGATTATCTCTTTTCTCTCGCAAATCTTTTATACAAGTTGATGCTCTTTTCTCCTTTTTGCAGATTCGAGTTATTTCATAATTTGTAAGTGAGAATGATTTTTCAACAAATGTGAATAAAAGAAATAAAGATAAATATAAATATAAATATAAATTTAAGACAAATTTCATTGTTTTTTTCGAGGAATCCTACATTTATTTAATTAAGTTACTAAATATTATGAGATTCGATAATTTTTTTTAATTCATCTTTACTTAAGTCTGTAGAAATAAAAACTTCTTGGGCTGTCTTCCCCTTTCTTGCTATTGCTTTATATCCGTTTATTGTTTTCACAGACAATCTAATTATTAATTTAGAGGATCTTCCCCTCACTCTTGATATCACAGCAGGAGTTACAGTCTTAATATTTATGTTAAGGGCTAGCTTTTGAAGAATTGGAATTAGACCTTCAATATTTGTACTATGATTTAATACTAACCTTCCCAATTTTAAATTTTTTTGTATTCTATTTAGAAAAATTTGTTTCTGAGAAATTAACTTTTTTTTTGGAAATGATTAAAAATTTTGAAGTTCTGTTATATTTATGATAATGATTTAAATGAAATGATCTTTCAATTAGGATGGGCTGCATTAGCTGCAATTTTTACTTTTTCCATTGCAATGGTAGTTTGGGGAAGAAATGGTGATGGCTCCATTGATATATGATTTCATTTTTAACTTATGAAGTCTATTTAAATAATATTCTTATTTTGACATCTTTTATTTTACTCATATTCATAACATTCGCAGTAATATACATATCTTATATTTCTTGGAAGGATAAAAAAAGATTAAAAAAATAGTACTAATTTATAAACTTTTTTTCTTATCTTTTATTCTAAGTTCTTCAATTAATTCTTTTGCTTGTTCCATTTTTGATATACCATTTTTGTAAATTCCTATATCTTTTTCTGCTTTATTAGGAGATAAGTCTAACTTTTCAAAAATATCAGAGATAATCTTATTGATTTCAGTTTCATTGTTTTCTTTGAAGTCTTTGGAATTTGAAATTAATATATAGATCCCTAAGTTTAATATCCTTGAAGGATAAAGTTTTGAATTGCTTTTTTCCTTTAATAATTTCAATATATCTTTTGATGGCTTATTGCTGAATTCTTTTAACGATTGTTGGGAGATTTCCTTAATTTCTTTCGCTTCAAAATTTGTAGAGCTACATAAAGATTCAAAAAGTTTATCCAAATGTTTCTCGGGTTTGTATCCTTTAGTTAATTCTTTGAATGTTTCAGTTAGACCAATACAAAATAGATAATCTTGTTTAAATTCATTTTGATGATTTAAAAGATTTAGTTCGACAAGCATTTCATCAACAATCTTTTTATATAAGCCTGGAATAACGTAAGGGAATTGTTCATGAAATAACTTTTTGCTATCTGAAACAGTCAATTTTTCTTTCAATTTTTTATATGTAAACCTTAATAAGGTTAGCGTATGTTGACTCAATATCGTTAATATCTAATAAACAGATAAATATTATTATGATCCCATTAGTATTAGAGGAATCTGGCGGCAGCGAAAGAGTCTTTGATATTTATTCAAGATTATTAAGAGAAAGAATAATCTTTTTGGGCGAACAGGTTACTAGTGAAACCGCTAACAGAATTGTTGCTCAATTATTATTCCTTGAAGCAGAGGACCCTGAAAAAGATATTTATATGTACATAAATTCTCCAGGTGGATCAGTTTATGATGGTTTAGGTATTTTTGATACTATGCAACATGTTAAACCAGATATTCATACTGTTTGCGTGGGGTTAGCAGCCAGTATGGGAGCTTTTTTGTTGGCCGCAGGTACTAAAGGTAAAAGAAGCAGCCTTAGACATTCTAGAATAATGATTCATCAGCCTCTTGGAGGAGCAAGAGGTCAAGCCAGCGACATAAGAATTCAGGCAGATGAAATCTTGTTTTTAAAGGAACGTCTTAATATTGAGTTATCAGAGAGAACTGGTAAAGATTATGAAACTATCAAAGAGGATACTGATAGGGATTTTTATATGTCTCCCAATGAGGCTGTGGAGTATGGATTAATAGATTCAGTACTAGATAAGAAACCAGTAAAAGTTTAATTTAATAAGTAAAAGTTTAACTTAATAATTGAGGAGTTCTTTCTTTCTCAGGAATAGTAGTGAATTCAGAAAGAATACTAGTAAACTCCTCACCATCTAATGTTTCTTTTTCTATTAGTAGGTCTACAATTTTGTCCATAGCTTCTCTATTTTTACTTACTATAGAATAAGTTTCCTTATAACATTCTTTGACCATTACTCTTACACTTTCATCAATTTGTTTTGAAATTGAATCAGAAACTTCACTTCTAGTCATTAAGTCTCTACCAACAAAAACTTCCTGATTGCCACCTTCTAGAGCTATGGGACCTAAGTTACTCATTCCAAATCTCGTTACCATTTGACGTGCCATGGAAGCAACTTGTTGGAAATCACCTCCTGCCCCTGTTGTGATTTCACCTTCTCCAAAAACAACATCCTCTGCAGCTCTTCCTCCTAATGCTCCCATTATCCTCGCTTTGAGCTGAGCTCTGCTAACAAGGGTTTGTTCATCATCAGGAGTGAACCAAGTTAATCCCTTAGCTTGACCCCTTGGAATAACAGTTACTTTTTGTACAGGATCATGGGCTTTAACTAATGAACCAATAAGAGCATGACCAACTTCATGATAAGCAATTAATCTTTTGCTTCTTCCGTCTGTTAAGGGAGAGCCCTCCATGCCTGCAACGATCCTATCTACAGAATCATCTATTTCAGAAATACTAATGGAATCCTTCCTTCTCCTTGCAGTAAGGATTGCAGCCTCATTTAGAAGATTAGCTAAGTCAGCACCAGTAAAACCAGGAGTCCTTCTAGCTATGCTTTCTAGTGTTAAATCTTTTTGTAATTTCTTATTTCTCGCATGGACTTCGAGTATGGATAACCTACCTTTAATATCTGGTGCGTCTACAGTTACTTGTCTATCGAATCTACCTGGTCTCATTAAAGCGGAATCTAAGACATCGGGTCTGTTTGTGGCTGCAATTATTATTATTCCGCTATTTCCTTCGAATCCATCCATTTCAGTTAGTAATTGATTAAGAGTTTGTTCTCTTTCGTCATTACCTCCACCAATACCAGCACCTCTTTGTCTCCCAACGGCATCAATTTCGTCAATAAAGATTAAACAAGGACTATTTTCTTTAGCTCTTTTAAAAAGGTCTCTCACTCTACTTGCACCAACACCAACAAACATCTCAACAAATTCAGAACCTGATAATGAGAAAAACGGTACTCCAGCTTCTCCTGCTATCGCTTTTGCCAAAAGAGTTTTACCTGTTCCAGGAGGTCCAACTAATAAAACTCCTTTAGGAATTCTTGCTCCAACAGAAGTAAATTTCTCTGGCTTTTTTAAAAAAGTTACGACTTCTTGTAAGTCCTGCTTTGCTTCATTAACCCCTGCTACATCATCAAAAACAACCCCTGTCTCTGCTTCCATTGCAAATCTGGCTTTGGTCTTTCCGAATTGCATTGCTTGACCAGGCCCACCTGGCATACCATTTGATCTTCTGGCTAATAAAATTAGACCTCCAATCAAGATAGCTGGGAAAAGTAAATTACCCAAAACCCCTAATGCAGGTGGAGCAGTTTTGACTGGATGAACATCAAAACTAATTCCTTCATTTTTTAAATTATTTATAAGTTCAGGTGTTAAACCAGGAAGATCAACACGCAATCTTTGGACTTTATTATCTAAATCTGAATCAATTGTTTCTATAACAGCATTTCTACCACCTTCAAAAATGTCAACTGAAGTAACTCTTCCTGAATTGATATAGTCTAGAAATCTACCGTAACTAACTCTAGCAACTGCAGAATTTCTTGGTGCAATGGTGGTACCATTTGATTTAAGTGAGTCAACATTGCTAGAAGATAAAAATTGGTAAGAAAGAGCAATAACTAAAAGGATAGGTAGAGCCCATAGAATTATCGTTTTAAATTTCTGATTCATTAGGTTGTTACTAATTATTAGACGATTCTAGAATGAATAAGCCCATTTCGTTGGTATTCTCTATAACTTATGCTTATATTACTCTTGACAGTATCAGTTTAATTAATGGAATTTGAGATCCAAGATAAGGTAAGGTTAATTGCACCTGTATCTTACCTAAAGACTTCAGATAATATGCCGATGCTTAGACCACCTGATTTAGTCGCAATTGATGAGGTTGGAGTAATATTATCAATTAAATCTCCAGAGACTGTAGAAGTAAAGTTTAGAAGAGGTTCCTTTCTAATAGAAATTGATAAGATTGAGAAAATCTAAAATAAAAAGTTATTTATCCACCTTGCTTTAATTTCAGAACATATTTTTTTATTCCCAGATATACATAAAAAAGGCTTTGATAAATATTTGTTAGTTAATTTCAAAATATCTAAAGAAGAAATTTCCTCTATTTTTGAAATTAAATCGTTCTCAGAAATCGGCAAAATACCATAACTAACTAACTGTATCTTCCTCTGTAAAATTTCATCTAGTGATTGATTTCCTAATAAAAAAGAACCTTTTAGTTTTTCTTTTGCTAAAGATATTTCAACATCAGTTAACGGATTAAAAAGTAAATTTTTCCATAGTGTTGATAAAAGTTCAAAAGCAAAAAGTGCTTGCTTATTAGATACAGATAAATAAATTAAAAATGGGGCATTTCCACTCCTAATAGGATAATAAACACCTAAATCGTATGTGATACCATGTTTTTCTCTAAAAAGTTTAAATAAAGCAGCACTCATTCCATAAGATAAATATGACTCCAAAACTTTAAGTGGCAAATAATCACTACTTCTTCGCGAACAAGTTTGGTCCCCCATCATTATTATTGTTTGATTTGATTCATTATTATTAAATTCAAATCTATTGTTAGGTCTTAAATCGTAATTTATTTTTCTTGATTTTTCTTCTAAGGGGGTTTTTTTGAAATGTTCCAAAATTTTCTCCATTTATTTCTGAACTATTTGAAATTAAATACTTATCTCGACCTTTGAAATTTTGAAACTCAAGCAAAACATCTTCATAAGTAATCTTTGAGACATCATTTGCATTGCCATTTGTATTAAAAGCATAAGGATGATTTGAGTAAACAATTTTCCTCCATTTTTCAAAACAAGTATTGAATGGGTTTTCCTTTTCTTTTTTTATAAAATTAATAGATGATTTTTTTACTTTTTGAAATTCAATTTCTAAGAGAGTTGGTTTATTTATTATTAAATTTAATAAAGGGAATAATTTGCTGAAATGTTCATTAAGTGATTTTATGCTTATCGAAATACCATCTTCAAATACTTCATGATTTAATTCTGCTCCATGGGACTCAATATACTCAGACAAAGCGAAATTATTAAAACCCTCACATCCTCTAGTAAGTAATGAAATGAGGATCTTGTTTATACCTTTTTTGCCAACACTATCTAAATCACTGCCTCCTTTGATCCATATTGAAGCAGTTGAAAAATTCCTTTTTTTAATATTTAAAAAATATCTTTTTAACATTTACCAGGGGATGCAACTAAAGTAAATTTTTCTCCACGGATATATTCTGTAATCTCTTTGAAATTATCCAAGTTGTTCCAGTAATTTAAATGAATCTCTAAATTATTGATTGAAGATTGTCTCCCCCAAAGAAGCTCGTTACCAAAGAATGAAGATAGCTGTGTAGATGTTTCTAAATTAAATACATAATTGCTTTTGACAATGTTAATAGCTTTTTTAATTTCATCCAAAGTCGATGGTTTACGAGATGAGATCTCATCTATTATTTTATTAATTTGCTCTTCTACTAAATAAATATCTTTTGATTCACAACTGGCTTCCAAAATAAATAATCCTCCCAATTCACCTGCATTTACATCTACATATACTGATTCAACAAGATTATTATCTTCTTTCAAAACTTTTACTAACCTACTATTTCTTCCAACAGAAAGAATTGATGCTAATATTTCTAGTCCAATAATAATTTTTTGATCATTAAGGTTTGGGATAAACCAAGCCATAAATATTCTTGAAAACTCTAAATTATCAAATTTAATTAACTCTCTACCATTCCTTATTTTTAAAGAAGATTTACGGTTTAAATTTATTGGTTTTGGATCCTTATAAATTAATTTCTTATCTATCCCAGATAGATCACTTTTTTCAAATATCCTATATATTTCTTTAGATAGATTTCCAGCAATTGCAATACAAATTTTTTCGCTAGTGTAATTTTTACTATGAAATTTTTCGAGGTCATTAATCTCTAACTTGTTAATGCTTTCCTCAGTCCCCAAAATCGAATTAGAATAATTAGAACTTAGCCAAACCCTTTTTAAGAAGTAATTAAATAATTTTTCTTCAGGCTGATCATTTTGTTGTTTTATTTCATCAATAACCACCCCTTTTTCTTTTATAAATTCTTCAGGATTAAAAACTGGAGCTACTACAATATTTGTCAAAAGAGCTAGTGATTCTCTAAAGTTATTGGGTGGTATGAGAACGTGGTAATGTACATCATCATAACCCGTTGAAGCATTGCTTAATCCGCCTAGTGATTCAATCTTATGATCAAATTCACCTGGCATTATTTTGTTAGATCCTTTAAAAATCATATGTTCTAGAAAATGAGCAGTTCCATTTTTATCATCTTCCTCATATGAAGAACCTGCTTTGCACCAGATATCAATGCTTATAAGGGGCAATTCCTTATTATCCACAAAAACACATTTTGTTTTGCTTGAATGGGTATAGTAGTTAACTTCTCCTACATTCATTGAAGTTCTCTCTTTAAACTTTATTTTGGTACTTTTTACCCTTGTTGTCTGAATCTTTAACTAAAACAAAATTAACAGACCCTCTTATTTTGGACTTATTACAAAATATCAGAGAGCATAGATCCACGCTTGAGAACCTCAAAAGTATAAAAGTTAATCCAGATCTTTCTAATATAATATCCAATGAAATAGGTAAGGAACTTTATATAGAGAACGAATTTCATAAAGCAAAAGGATTTAGAAAATTACATATTGAGGTGGCAGAATTTTCAAAGAATCTTAAAATCCTCCATTGCGTTTTTTTTCCTGACCCAAGGTTTGATATTCCAATTTTTGGAATGGATTTAGTAAAAATAAATGATATTGTCTCAGCCGCAATTGTTGATTTATCGCCTGCATCTCAAAATCAAGAAATGAAATACGAAAAATTTCTTTCTGAAGTTGATAAAAGTTCTTTTACTTCTTTGAGAGAGATTCCTAAATGGGGTGGGATTTTTTCTAATAATGTATTTTTTGCTTCCTTAAAAAGTAAATCTGAAAAAAATGATTTTTGTAGAGTTGTGGATCAATACCTCACTATTTTGATCAAATTAAGTAAGAGAGCTAAACCAGAAGTTAATGAGGAAATTATCCAAGAGAGAATAGATTTTCAAAAAAATTATTGTGTTCAACAAATGAAAAATGAGAAGACTAGCATGGTTCTTTTAAAATATTTTGATGAAAAATGGGTCAAGAACTACATGAAAACAGTACTCTTCGATTTTTAATGAAATTAAAAATATTAAAAAATTTATTTATTTATTTTTTATTATTTATACCAATATCTCTTGGTGTTATTTCCTGTTCTGGAAATAATAAATCTAGCTCAAAATTTAAAGAGGAAATAACTTCAGATTTCATACCTCCTATTACAGCTGTTGCCGCACTTGGTCAACTTTCTCCTTCGGGAGAGATTAGACAATTAGCAGCTCCAATAAGTCAGTTTGGCTCTTCCCCCCGAATTGTCGAAATTTTAGTAAATGAAGGGGATTTCGTAAAAAAAGGTGATATCCTCGCGATCTTTGAAAATGGAGAAAAATTAATCGCTGATCTTGTAAGAAACGAAAATCTAATTAATATTATTGACGAAGAAATTACCCTAAAGAAAGATCAAATTCAAAGGTATGAGAAAGCTTTGAGCAAAGATGCATATTCTTTTGTACAGTTTTCGCAGAGAAAGGATGAATTATTAAAATTACAAAAACAGAAAATAAACCTTATCGGAGATCAAAAAAATATCAACATAGATCTATTTAATTCAAAACTAAGGAGTCCTATCGATGGTTTTATCCTTGGAATAAAAACGAGAGTTGGTGAAAGGCCTCAAAATGAAGGGATTTTGGATATTGGTTCTAGTCAAAAAATGGAAGCTTTGATAGAGGTTTATGAATCTGACATCGATAGGGTCTTTATCTCTCAGAATGTTGTATTGAGCAGTGAGAATGGAGGTTTCCAAAAAAATCTTAAGGGAAAGGTGATTAGGATTAGTCCTCAGGTAAAACAAAGAAAAGTTCTATCGACTGATCCAACAGGGGATGCTGATTCACGAATTATCGAGGTACTAGTAAAACTAGATCAAGATTCTATAGATATCGTTCAAAACTATGCAGGAATGAAAGTGATTGCAAAATTTATTCCCTAATGAGTTTTTCTTTTTTAAAATTTAGAAAAATACCATTAGCTTGGTTGTTATTAACTAGGCAACCATTAAGGTTAGCAGTTGCCATAGCTGGAATCAGTTTTGCAGGGATTTTGATGTTTATGCAATTAGGTTTTAGAGATGGTTTATTTGACACGAGCGTAACTATTCATAAACTTCTAGATGCCGATCTTGTTTTGATAAGTCCAAGATCAAAAAGTTCTATAAGCATGAGCGGATTCCCAAAAAGAAGATTAATTCAAACTCTCGCAGTAGAGGATGTTGAAAAAACTGCTCCCGTTAATCTAAATTATTTACTTTGGAGAAATCCTGAAAATCTTAAAACTAGATCAATACTTGCATTAGGATTTAATCCCTCCGATTCACTTCTTTTAGATGATGGATTCTCAAAGAAAGCTTATAAATTGAGAAATCCATCAAGAGTTCTTTTTGACAAATTATCTAGACCTGAATTTGGACCGATTGAAGAATGGTTCTTATCTAAAAAAAAAGTTGAGACTGAGGTTGCTGGTAAAAGAGTAATTGTTGAGGGCCTTGTGGAGTTGGGACCATCTTTTGGCGCGGATGGTAATTTAATAACTAGTCGAGAAACCTTCTTAAGACTTTTTCCTGCTAATCCTCCTGGCAGTATAGAAATTGGTTTGGTAAAGCTAAAAAAAGGATCTGATCCTGAATTGATTTCAAGGATATTAAATAACTCACTCCCAAATGATGTTAGGGTTCTTACAAAAAATCAATTTATAGAATTTGAGAAGAATTATTGGAAAAATAGTACTGCAATAGGTTTTATATTTAGTTTGGGAGCTTTGATGGGTTTCGTTGTAGGGTGTGTGGTTGTTTATCAAATTCTTTATAGTGACGTTACAGATCACCTCCCAGAGTACGCCACCTTATTGGCAATGGGGTATAGACTTAAGTCCCTTTTCTTTGTTGTAGCTAGAGAGGGATTTTTGTTGGCATTGTTTGGTTATTTACCTGCTTATTTCTCTGGTCAAATACTTTACTCCGTTATAAGAAGTTCTACTAAACTCCCAATAATAATGGATGCAGACAAAACTATTTTAATTTTCGTATTAGTTTTAGTTATGTGTATGGGGTCCGCCGCTGTTGCGATGCGTAAATTAGTTGACGCTGATCCTGCCGAAATTTTTTAACAATTGAAGATAAATGGTTAAAGCTAATAAATCAAAAAATAATTTTAAAAACCTTAAAACAGTCTCAATAAATAATTTGAGTCACTTTTATGGAAAAAATGAGAATAAAAAACAAGTTCTTAATGACGTTAATTTAAATATTGATAAAGGAGAGTTAGTTCTTTTGAAAGGACCTTCTGGATGTGGTAAAACGACTCTTTTAACATTAATTGGAGCCTTGAGAACCTGTCAAAGTGGAGATTTAACTGTATTAAATAATCAGTTAAATGGAGCATCAAGGAAAACTCGTCAGATTCTTAGAAGAAGTATTGGAATGATTTTTCAAGGTCACAATCTTCTGAGATGTTTAACAGCAGAACAAAATGTTCAGATGGGCGCAGATTTAATAAAAGGTTTAACATATTTGCAAAGACGTGAAATAGCACGAAATTGGTTGTCAGCAGTAGGATTAGAAGAACATCATAAAAAGTTGCCAAATGATTTATCAGGCGGGCAGAAACAGAGAGTAGCAATTGCTCGAGCTTTATCTGCTAATCCAAAGCTTTTATTAGCTGATGAGCCGACTTCTGCTTTAGATAGTGTCACAGGAAGAGAAATAGTAACCCTTTTAAGGAAACTAGCAAAAGAGCAAAATTGCTCTGTACTTATGGTGACGCATGATCCAAGAATTTCTGATATGGCTGATAGGATATTAAATATGGAAGATGGTAAAATATATAGTGCTCATAGTGAGCTAATATAATTAAAAGTTAAAAATTTTATGTCTAAGAGAAGGAATCTAAAAAAAGAAAAGCAGGAACGTAATAGAGCCTATGCTAGAAAATTCAAAAAAAGGAAATTAAGAACTGATGGAAGACCTGATGGTGGAAACGTTACAGGCACAGCAAATAATGGCGGTGCAGCTGATTAGGGAATATCTTTTAGTTTTATCTTTTGCTGTTTAATACATCATGCATATTTAAGTCATAATCATGAATGTAAGTATTGTTATACCGACTTACAATAGATTACCTATATTAGAGAAATGTCTATTTGCGCTGGAAAATCAAAAATTAAATACAAATATCAGTAATTATGAAGTAATAGTAGTTGATGATGGATCGACTGATGGGACAACCACATGGATAAATAAAAACAAAGCTAATCTCCCACACGTTATTCTATTTCAGCAAGAACATGGTGGGCCTGCACTTGGAAGAAATCTGGGAGTAATTAAATCAAAATATGAAACTATTATATTCATTGATAGTGATCTTATTGTTTTAGACAATTTTATAAATTGTCACGTTGAAAAATTACTTGCCTCTTGGAGGAAAAATGATAAAAAATGTTTTACCTATGGCTCGGTAGTCAATACATCTAATTTTCTAAATCCTCAGAGTGAAAAACATAAAATAATGGATACTTCTTTTGCATACTTTGCTACTGGGAATGTAGCGATATCAAAAGAATTGATTTTAAGTGTGGGATTATTTGATACTTCTTTTAGTCTTTACGGTTGGGAGGATTTAGAACTTGGAGAAAGATTAAAAAAAATTGGGACAAAATTAATTAAATGCCCAAATGCAGTAGGTTTTCATTGGCATCCGCCATTTAATTGCGAACAAATAGATTCATTAATAGCTCAAGAAAAAGAGAGAGCAAAAATGGCTTTAGTGTTTTATAAGAAACACCCAAATTTAAGGGTTAGATTTATGATTCAATTAACTCCTCTCCATAATTTACTTTGGCAAATTCTTTGCTTGGGAGGATTAATCAGTGTTGATAGAATCCTTCCTTTATTAAGATTCCTAGTAAATATAAGAAGAAATAGACTTGCACTTGAGATACTTAGGATCCCTCTAAATATGATATACATTAAAGAGTTAACCAAATCAAGATAAAAAACTTTTAGAAATACACATCACTTGCTAGACTATTTGAAGTAAATTTCACACATCTGACAGTTTCGGGTGAATTATTAATATTAATTCCCCGTCAGATGGAGGCTAACCCGAAACCCTTTAAATTATGGCTGTTGTATCACTATCAGAAATGATGGAAGCTGGTGCTCATTTTGGGCATCAAACTAGACGTTGGAACCCCAAGATGTCTAAGTATATATATTGCGCGAGAAACGGAGTTCATATTATTGATCTTGTAAAAACAGCATTGTGTATGAACAATGCGTATAAATGGACTAGAAACGCAGCAAAAAGCGGTAAACGTTTCCTATTTGTAGGCACAAAAAAACAAGCATCAGATGTTGTAGCTCAAGAAGCTACCCGCTGTGGAGCTGCATATGTAAATCAAAGATGGCTTGGAGGAATGTTGACTAATTGGACAACAATGAAAGCTAGGATTGAAAGATTGAAGGATCTAGAAAGAATGGAAAGTAGTGGCTCAATAGCAATGAGGCCTAAAAAAGAAGCTGCAGTATTAAGAAGAGAACTTGAAAGATTACAAAAATACTTAGGCGGTCTTAAGGGCATGAGAAGATTACCAGATGTAGTGGTTTTGGTTGATCAGAGAAGGGAATCTAATGCAGTACTAGAAGCTAGAAAATTAGATATCTCATTAGTATCGATGTTGGATACTAATTGTGACCCTGATTTGTGTGAAGTTCCAATTCCATGTAACGATGATGCAGTAAGATCTGTTCAACTTATATTGGGAAGACTTGCAGATGCCATAAATGAGGGCAGAAAGGGTTCTAATTCCGAAAAAAATTAAATTCTAATTTAAAACTTACTAATTATTTTTATTAATTCAATGGGAAACATTACAGCAAAACTTGTAAAAGATCTAAGAGATAAGACCGGCGCAGGAATGATGGATTGCAAAAAAGCACTTAACGAAACTGACGGAAATGTCGAAAAAGCTTTGGAATGGTTAAGGAAAAAAGGTATAGCTAGTGCTGAAAAGAAATCAGGAAGAGTTGCGGCTGAAGGATCAATTGGGAGTTATATACATACTGGATCAAGAGTGGGAGTTCTTCTAGAGTTAAATTGTGAAACTGATTTTGTTGCTAGAGGTGATATATTCCAATCTCTGTTGAAGGATGTCTCAATGCAAGTAGCAGCATGCCCAAATGTTGAGTATGTATCAATTGATGAAATACCTGAAGATGTTGTGGAAAAAGAAAAGCAGATTGAAATGGGTAGGGAGGATTTATCTGGAAAACCAGAACAAATTAAAGAAAAAATAGTTGAAGGGAGAATAGCAAAAAGACTTAATGAGCTTGTTTTGCTCTCACAACCTTACATTAAAGATAGTTCTCTAACAGTTGAGGATCTTGTTAAGCAAGCGGCTGCAAAAATTGGGGAAAATATCAAAGTAAGGCGCTTTACAAGATATACATTGGGTGAAGGTATCGAAAAAAATCAGATGGACTTTGCTGAAGAAGTCGCATCAATGCAAACAAACTAGTTACTTGAATGATTTGAATAATTTAAATAATTACATAGATACGGATAAAATTAATTCTCAATTAGAGAGAGCAGAGATACAAAAAAGAATATTAACAAGAAATATCTATAGGGAATATGAACTTTATCTTAATCTAGTAAGAGATCTACTTTTCATCTCTGTAGAAAAAGGCCTCAATCGAATATATAGTTATCCAACAATTAATGATAATTTCTTAAATGAAAATGAATTCTATACTCTTCTTGAAAAAAAAATAAGTAAATTAATATCTACGAATTTGCCCTTTTTTACAGTAGAACAATTAAAGATAAATGAAATTGAAAAAAATATAAATAAGGAAATTAATTTTACTATTTTTGATAGTTCTACAAAAATAAAGGATGATCGAAAAGAAAAATTTCAGTATGAAGATGGTTTGCAATTAAAAGAACCCATTCAGTTCGAGATTACTGAAGACTTACCAAATACTTCTGAATATTATCAAGCTGAAAATCATGAGAAATTCATATCACTTGATCTAGATAATGGCCATAAAAATTATTTAATTAATAACAATATTATTGAAAATATAGGAGTAGAAAAACAATTTATTTCCTCCATAATTGAGTTAATAGAGGAATTTAAGGTTGAAAACCCAAGATATTCAGGAAAAGATAATATCAATCAAATGGATGATTTACCAAAAAATCAGATTTTTAATGATTTTGATTTAATAGACAAGTCATTGGAAAATTTACTACTGAATCTTTCATACGAGATTAACCAAGAATTATTTAAGGCAAATCTACTAAAAAGGATAATATCTAAAGATTCCTTTGAGTACTTGGTAAGCAAAAAATTGATGATAAAACATCCATATCCTTTTGTTATTAATTTCGAATTAAACTTAAATCGGTCATCATTAATCGGCAATAATTTTCCAAGCATTATTTTCTTCAATATATCTACTGTTGAGTTAGAGTTTAAAAATTTAAATCTTTCTATTCAAAGGAACAAAATAAATGAGCTAAAAAATCAATTTCAGCGTTTGATTAAAAAAGAGACATATTGGAGGCAAAAAGAAATAACTTTGAATAAGATACGTTGAAAAAATAACTCTTTTTTCAAATGTGACTTTTAGCGAGAATAATAATAAATTAATTAAGGATTGGATAAGACCTCTTCAAAAATCTCTTACTATTGAAACTGAAAATAAATTTGTTAATACTTTAGGAAGAGAAAAATATTTTAATGATTATTTGCATGAATCATTAAAAAAACTGGATAATCTAAATCTCTCAGACGAATATTTAAGTATATTTTATGAATTTTCTAAAAAATATAATGAATATAATAAATTAGATGAAAATCAAAGAAAAAGGTTAATTATAGATACAAGAAAAAATCTTTATAAACTAGGGAAAACTCTAGAAATAGAAAGTTCTAATAATATTAATAATAATGTTTTTCTGAATAAAGCTGATTCAAGTTTGTCTTTTGATTCAGATATTTCATTAATAAAAAATGTAGGAAAAGTTTATAAAAATAAGCTTAATGAATTAGGGATATTTCATATAAAAGATCTAATTAATTATTTCCCACGAACATATCTAGACTATACGAATAGAGTCAAGATAATAAATTTAAAACCAGAGAATTTATACACATGCATTGCAAACGTTAAAAGATTTTATATTCATAAGAGTAAAAAAAATAGTAATTTATCAATAATGAATATTGTGGTTTCTGATGAAACGTCTTCAATAAAGGTCACAAAATTTTTTTTAGGGAGAAGATTTAGATCTTACTCCTTCTTCACATCTCAAAAATCTTTGTATATTCCTGGAACCAAATTAGCAATTTCCGGTAAGGTTAAATTGACAGAGTATGGCAAAACTTTTGTAGATCCGCAGATTGAAATTCTTAAGGATAACAATGATAATTTTAATTTCTCAGGCAAAATATTACCCTTGTATTCATTAGGTGAAGCTCTATCAAATATTAGTTTTATAAAACTTATGAAAAAGGTACTAATTTATGCAAAGCAATATCCAGAAATATTAAATAAAAAACAACTTGATTCATTATCTTTGTTATCAAAAGGAGAGTCGTTGATTAATATTCATTTCCCACCAACTCAACAGGCACTTATTGAGTCAAAAAAACGTTTGGTTTTTGATGAGTTATTCCTACTTCAAATAAAGTTCCTGCTTAGAAAAAGAAATACGAATAAAAATGTAACTTCCCAACAATTACCTCAAAAGAAATCTTTATTAAAAGAATTTTTAAATACTTTTCCTTTTGAATTAACAAAATCTCAAGAAAATGTTTTAAATGAAATTAAGAAAGATTTATCTAATCCCGTACCAATGTCTAGATTGCTTCAGGGAGATGTTGGAAGCGGTAAAACTATAATCGCAATAGCATCTCTTTTAATTGTTATTGAAAAAAACCTGCAAGGTGCATTTATGGTCCCAACTGAGGTATTGGCAGAACAGCATTATAAAAATTTATTAAAATATTTGAATCCCCTTTTAGTTTCTGTTGAACTACTTACTGGGAATACTTCTCAAAAAAAGAGAAAAGAAATTTTCTCTAATTTGAAAAATGGATTAGTTGATATCCTGGTAGGTACTCATGCATTATTTGAGGATAAAGTCATCTTTAATGCATTAGGCATGGTTGTAATTGATGAACAACATAGATTTGGAGTTACTCAAAGAAATAGATTACTTAATAAAGGAGAAAATACTAACTTGTTATCAATGACAGCAACACCAATTCCAAGAACTCTTGCGCTTTCTATTTATGGTGATTTAGATGTGAGTCAAATTACAGAACTCCCTCCTGGGAGAGTTCCTATTACAACAAAAATAATTTCAGAAGATGATTTAACTAACTTGTTTAAGATTGTTGAAGATGAGATCAACAAGGGAAAGCAAGCTTATGTGATTTTGCCACTTATAGAAGATTCAGAAAAAATGAATTTAAGCTCCGCAAAGAAAACATTCAAACATTTATCAGAAGAGATCTTTTTTAATAAAAAAGTTGGATTATTACATGGCAAATTAAGTTCACAAGAAAAGAATGAAGTAATTAATTCTTTTTTAAAGAATGAAATTAATATATTGGTTTCAACCACAGTAATTGAGGTTGGCATTGATGTGCCTAACGCCACAATTATGATTATTTATAATTCGGACAGATTTGGATTGTCCCAGCTACATCAATTAAGGGGGAGAGTTGGTAGAGGATCAACAAAATCTTTTTGTTATCTGGTAACCCCCGATAAGAATGGATTAGAAAATAAACGACTTTGTGTTTTGCAAAAATCTAATGATGGCTTTTATATTGCTGAAAAAGACTTGGAGCTTAGAGGACCAGGCCAGATTTTAGGATATAGACAATCCGGACTGCCTGATTTTGTACTGGACAATTTACCTAACAATAAATTTCTTATTGATAAGGCTCGTGAAGAGGCTATTAAGATTGTTAGTGATGATCCTGATTTAAAAGAAAATATTGTTTTAAGGAATATACTTATTGATAATTCTGATAATAAATTCATTCACGATTTCTTAAATTGAAAACTATCATTGTAATTTTTGATATATATGTCACCATAAATCAATTGCAAATTTCAATTGAAAATTTGGAATAAAATACCAATTAAAGATAATGGAGATAAATTAATAGCTATACCTAGCTACCTAAACTTTTTAGATCCCCACCCTTACTTTCATTTAGGAGCTCCTTACAAAGATAAAAATTCTATTTGGAAATTAAGAGAGGAGGTTGTAAATAGATTAGTACAAGTAAATGATTATTTGATTTCAAAGAGTAGTTTTAACCTTTTAATTTATGACAGTTGGCGACCTTTAGAAGTCCAGGAATTTATGTTTAAAAGAGCATTTTTATTAGAGTGTGATAAATCTGATATTGATATTTCTTTTGAAAATATAAAATCTTATCCATCTATTTTAAAAAAAATTGAAAAATTTTGGGCATATCCTTCTCATGACACTAGGTGTCCTCCCCCTCATTCAACTGGTGGTGCATTGGATGTTTGTTTATCAGACAAAGACGGAAATCTTGTTGAAATGGGAAGCATGGTTGATCAAATGGACGAGACCTCAAATCCTTATTTTTATGCAAACATGAAGAGTGAAGGAGCAATTATTTGGAATAGTAGAAGAAATTTATTAAGGGAAATTATGACTAAATTCGGATTTGCTCAACATCCTAATGAATGGTGGCATTTTAGTTATGGTGATCAATTATGGGCTTGGAAAAATAAAAAAGCAAATGCCCTCTATGGAAAAATTTAAATTCTATTGATTTTCATTTAGTAAATTTAATATATAATTTTCATCTTTAGTATTTATAAAATCTCCAAAATCTAAATCCAAATTACTCTTCCAATTATCAAATAATGGTTGAAGAGTTTTTTCTAAATCGTTAAGTTCCATTCTTTGTAAAAAAGGTTTAGCAAGCCTTTGTAGATTTTTACTCCCCCCCAACCATAATTGGTATTTGTTTTGCCCACTTCCAACAAGTGCTAATTCGGCCATATAAGGCCTGGTACATCCATTTGGACATCCTGTCATTCTGAATAATATTGTCTTTTGTATTTTTAGATCTAATAGTAAATTTTCAATCCTTTTTAGTACATCAGGTAATATTCTTTCAGCTTCAGTCATTGCAAGGCCACAAAGAGGTAAAGCAGGACAAGCTAAAGCGTGTCTTTGTATTTCATTAATGTTTTCTAAATTTTCGTATCCAATTTTTGATAGAGATTTTTGAATTTCACCTTTGTTTTTATTGGGGATATTACAAAGTAAAATATCTTGATTAGGTGTGAGTCTTAAATCTAAATTATATTTTTTTACAATACTTGTAATGATATTTTTCTTCTCTCCAGATAATCTTCCTGATAATAATGGTAAACCTACAAAATGGGAGGTTTTATTTTGTTTATGCCAACCTAGGTAATCAATAAGAACCTTATCAGGTTCTTTTCTAATTTTTTTAATTTCTTTTTTGAAATACTTATCAGAAAGTATCTTTTTGAACCATTTAATACCTTTTCTATGAAGAAGATATTTCATTCTCGAATTTTTTCTTGATTTTCTATCACCATAATCTCTTTGAATAGCCACAATGCTTTGTATTAATTCATAAACATAAGGTTCTTCAACATATCCAAGTGGATCTGCAATTCTGGCAAAGGTCTCCTCATTATTATGTGTGCGACCCATACCACCTCCAACATAGAAGTTGCATCCTTCTAAGTTTCCATCTTTAGAAGTAAAGGCAACTATTCCTATGTCATTTGTAAGAAGATCAACAGAATTATCCCCAGGAACTGTCACGGCACATTTGAATTTTCTCGGTAAATAAGTTGAACCATAAAGAGGCTCATCTTTTATTCCACTAAAAACATTATCTTTGAATTGGAGCTTCCTAATTGCTTCAATATCTGCATCAGGCTTTATGGTGTACTCTAAATCTCCATCAGCCCAAAGCTCTAAAAAAGTGCCTTGGGCAGCCATTGGGGTGAGAAGATCTGCAACTTTTTTTGCCAATGCTCTTGCAATATTATAGTCTGGCGAATCAAATGGAGCCGCAGGGGCCATAACATTTCTATTAATATCTCCACATGCAGCTAATGTGGACCCCATTGAATTTACTATTGTTTGAATTACTTCCTTTAGGTTCTCCTTTCTGATTCCATGCATTTGGAAGGCTTGTCTTGTAGTGGCCCTTAGTGTTCCATTACCTAGCTTGTCAGATAATTCATCTAATGCTAAAAATAATTTCCCAGGGACTTCACCGCCCGGATTTCTTAACCTTAGCATCATTTGCCAATCTTTACTTTTGCCCGGCCTTCTATTCTCCCTGTTATCTTGTTGATAACTACCATGAAATTTTAATAACTGAACCGCATCATTAGTAAAATGATCACTTTCATTGACTAATTCTGTAGCAAGTGGTTCCTTAAGAAATTGGCTACTTTTTTTAAAATTTTCAAATTTAGAGACTTCAAGTCCATTTGCTAAACAAACAGTCTCTTTCTTTGCAGAATCTTTTTTCTTTTTTACTTTCTCAACCTTGATCAAAGGACCAAAACATATCTCTTTTTATACATTAGCGAAAAGCTTATTTAACTGGTAGTAAATTATAGTAAGTGAAGTCATATTTTTTTCTTGTCTAAATATTTACTTGAGATAGGAACAGAAGAGTTGCCCGCAAAATTTTCTCATGCTGTTCTAGACCAATTGAAATCTCTAATAGAATTTGAATTGGATAAAAAGTTAATCAAATTTGAACAAATAGTTGTTACCTCCACACCAAGGAGGATAGTTCTACTTCTCGAAGGTTTAGTTGATTATGCAGAAGATAAGATAATAGAAAGAAAAGGGCCTAAAGCAAATTTAGCTTATTTAAATGGATGTCCTACTAATGCTGCTTTAGGATTTGCTAATAGCTTAGATATAGATGTAGGTGAGCTAGAAATAAAAAACACGGAAAAGGGTGATTTTGTATTTGGAAAGAAAATTGAGAAAGGACTTTCAACAAAAAATTCTTTGTCTTCGATTATCCCAAAATTAGTAAAGAGTCTTCAAGGCCCTCGATTTATGAAATGGGGGTGTGGGAACATGAAATTCTCAAGACCTATTAGGTGGATTGCCTCTATTTATAATGATGAAATTCTTGATTTTGAATTTGATGAATGTGATCCAAAAATCAAAATAAGTAATAAAACAAAAAGTCATAGGTTAATAAATGAAGTTTTAGAAGTTCAGAATTCAGATGATTTTTTTGAATTATTGAAACGAAATAGAGTAGTAGCAATTCGAAAAGAAAGAAAAGAAAAAATTGAAAGTTTAATAAATCAGGCATCTAAATCTTTAAATCTGAAACCTGACCTTTCAGAAGGATTACTAAATGAACTAACTGATTTAGTTGAATGGCCAGACTTAATTATTGGCAAATTTAGTAATGAATTTCTTGATCTTCCGGTTGAAGTTCTCTCAACAGTCATGAAAATTCATCAGAGATACGTTCCTCTTTTATTTAAAAACGAAAGTTTTTCTAAACTAGATTTAAGCTCTGAAAAAAATATTAGTACAACTTTCTGCGTTATTTCAAATGGTCTTGAAGAATCAAATAATAATATTGCCAAAGGTAATGAGAAAGTATTAAGGGCAAGGTTTTCAGATGCAAAGTTTTTCGTAGAAAGTGACAAAAAAGTTGCTTCAATCGAAAGAAATGAAAAGCTTAAATCTGTTTCATATTTAAAAGGACTTGGAAATATATTTCAGAGGGTAGAAAGGATAGAGGAAGTTACAAAAAAAATTCTGAAATTTTTAAATGATAAGTCTTTAGAAGAAAAAAAAATAATAGAAGCTGCTAAATACTGTAAAAACGACTTATGTAGCGAAATTGTTTTCGAATTCCCTGAGTTGCAAGGAATAATGGGTGGTAAATATCTTAAATATGAGGGATTTAGTGAGGATGTTTGCTTGGCTGTCGCTGAACATTATTTACCTTCTTTTTATAAAGATGCTTTGCCCTCCACAAAATATGGTGCAATAGTTTCCATAGCAGATAAGGTCGAAACTTTAATAAGTATATTTATTTCTGGTAAACGTCCTAGTGGATCATCAGATCCTTATGCTTTGAGAAGAAATTTGAATGGAGTGATTAAAATAATTTGGGAATATGAACTTGATTTGCCTTTAGATAAATTATTCAACGAACTTATTGATTTTTGGAAAATCGTATTTCCAAATTTAAACTTCTCAAGAGAAATAGTATTTAATGATTTAAATGAATTTTTAGTTCAAAGAATTGTTAGTCATCTAGAAGAAATATCACTAAGTAAAGAATTAATAAAGGCCGTTTGCTCTTATGATGAATTATCTCACAAAAGAATATTGAATATTGTTGATCTTAAAAACAGAATTAATTCTATAATCAACTTTAACGAAAAGGATAATTTTGTTGAAATCCAGAAGGTAATTACTAGGGTAAGCAAATTAGCAAATAAAAGTGATATTTCAAGAGACGTTCTCTCAACAAGAGATTATGTAAACACAAAACTTTTTGAAAAAGATTGTGAATTCAAAGTTTTTGAATTTGTTGGAGAATTAGAAAAACTTTTTTCAGAAGGTTATTGCAATTATTTGGAACTTCTAAATTTGTTTGAGATTAATGTAAATACTATCGAGGATTTATTTGATAATGAAAAGGGAGTCCTAATAATGTCAGAGGATTTAAAAATAAGAAACAATAGACTCAATTTGTTGAGCTTAATTAGAAATTATTCTCTAAAAATTGCCGACTTTACACTTTTGAACTCTTAACTTTAATTCCTCCCTTTATTGAATAATTTTCTAGCATTTTTTCTACCTCTTTATTTTCCCTAACTGCACTATCAACAGGTTTATATTTTAGAGGCGCTAAGGCTTTCCCTCTTAAAATCGAACCAAGTGTAAGCATCGTAATTTTAAGTTGTTGTAATGGTTTCATAGAGACAACTCTTTTGTATAAGTAACTATCAAAAGTAAGTCTTTGAACATCCATGTCATCACACATCTCAACAAAGGCTTCTCTAGCAGAATCATTTCTGTAGAAAATATTTTGAAGGATTTCTAGCACCTTATAAGTTGTGCCATATTTTTTATCCCATTTTTTAAGATAGTTTTTTAAATCTTTTTCTGATGGAATTACTTGACCATTTTTTGATGCTTCAACAATTTCTTCAGCACACATTCTTCCGCTTTTTGCAGCAAAATAAATACCCTCTCCAGAACTTTTTGTAACATAACCAGCTGCATCACCAACCAATGCCATTCTCCCAACTACCCTTCTTGGCCTTGGATGCTCTGGGATAGGGTGAGCTTCTACCTTTATTACTTCACCATTAACAAGCCTTTTCTTTGCCCTATTTCTTACACCCTCTTGAAGTCCTTTAATTAATGACTGATTCTTTTGCATGGTTCCTGTACCCACAGCAACATGATCATATTTAGGAAATACCCACCCATAAAAATCAGGAGAAACATCAGTTCCAACATACATTTCAGCAAGATCTTCATAGTAACTCATTTCTTCTTTAGGCAATTTAATTCTTTCCTGAAATGCTATAGCAACTTTGTAATCACCTGCATCCATTGCTTTTGCAACTCTGCTATTGGCTCCATCAGCTCCGATCAAAAGGTCAACAGTAAGCTCTTTTAGTTCCCCTTTTTTATCTCCATTCGTAAAATCTGAGTAGGAAAGCTTATATGGCCCTTGATTATTATCGCCAGTATCAATAGAAGTAACTAATCCATTTATTAATGTAGCACCAAGATCTGATGCTCTGTTGCGCATAAAGGCATCCATAACTTCCCTTCTACACATCCCAATAAACTCATTATCACTTTTCCCATAAACTCTATCTAAACTTATATCTACTTCTCTATTAGATGGAGATATCATTCTCATATGCCTTACTTTTCTATCAATAATTGACTCAGGCAAATCAAATTCTTCGACCATGCAAAGTGGAATTGCTCCTCCACATGGTTTCGCATTATCTAATTTTCTCTCGAAAAGCCAAGTTTTTATTCCAGCTTTAGCAAGTATTTCTGCCGCACATGAACCACTTGGACCTCCACCAATAACAGCTACCCTCAACATATGAAAAAAAAATAATACTGTATATAAAAACTACATCTTTTTTGCTTATAAAAGTGCATTTCTTAAAATAATAGTTAATATCGAAATATCTTTTCCAAATTCACTTCTAAATATTGGAACTTAATAAATATATCGATCAACTTGATATACCACTTGCCAAAAGAACTTACCTAAATAATCCAAATTCAACATTATTAAGAAAACTATTAATATTTTTTCCATTTCTTTTTCTTATGTTTTCTGTCGCTGCTTTGCGATTAATTAAAAATATAGAAATAGGATCTCTTGATAATCTCAATTTTCAGGCTCAGATAAATCAAGACCATAGAATTTTAGGTCATTTACCCTATGCGGAAATTTCTAAGGAGAAACTAGTTTTAATTGAGCCTAATGTTGAAGTTCATATTGATATGCGCGATTCTCTACTAAAGATGAGAGAAGAAGCCAAAAAGGATGGCATATATTTGGTGTTCTTGAGTGGTTATAGATCAGTAAATTTGCAAAACGATATCTTTTATTCTTTAAAATCTATTAGAAATCAAGAAGCATCAGAAAGAGCTAGAGTTTCAGCTCCTCCAGGATACTCTGAACATAGTACAGGTTTTGCAATTGATATCGGTGATGCTACTCAAAGAAAGACAGACTTTGAAACCGAATTTGAAAATACTGACGCCTTTAGATGGCTAAAAAAGAATGCAGCTAAGTTTCACTTTAAGTTATCGTTTAACAAAGCTAATAAATATATTGATTACGAACCCTGGCATTGGAGATATGAGGGGTCGATTGAGGCATTAAAAGTTTTTGAGAGTTCAAATAGAAATCATAAATCCAATTGATTAATTAAATTTTGCAAATAAATTATATTTTTCAAAGTCTTAAAGAGAAAATTCTCATAATAAGCATTCTTTGAGTTAGCCTTAATAGAGTCAATCTACTATTAATATAAATTTTATAAATGTCATCTTCGATAAAAGAAATTAGAAATGTTGCAATTATTGCTCACGTAGATCATGGGAAGACAACTCTTGTAGATGCATTATTATCTCAATCAGGAATATTTCGAGACAATGAAGTTGTCCCCACATGTGTTATGGATTCAAATGATCTTGAAAGAGAAAGGGGAATAACAATACTCTCAAAAAATACTGCAGTTAATTATAAAGACACCAGAATTAATATTATAGATACACCTGGACATGCTGATTTTGGAGGAGAAGTTGAAAGGGTTTTGGGTATGGTTGATGGTTGTTTGCTAATTGTTGATGCTAACGAAGGACCGATGCCTCAAACAAGATTTGTTTTAAAAAAAGCATTAGAAAAAGGGCTTAGGCCTATAGTTTTTGTAAATAAAATCGATAGACCACGAGTAGTACCCGAAATAGCAATTGATAAGGTTCTTGATTTGTTTTTGGAATTAGGAGCTGATGATGATCAATGTGATTTTCCTTATCTTTTTGGTAGTGGCTTATCTGGTTTTGCAAAAGAAGAGATGGAATCTAATAGTGACAATATGATGCCTCTCTTTGAAGCTATTATTAGACATGTTCCTCCTCCAGTAGGTGACTCAGATAAGCCTCTTCAGCTACAAATAACTACATTAGACTATTCTGATTTCTTAGGCAGAATTGTAATTGGAAAGATCCATAATGGAACGATAAAAAATGGACAACAAGCTAGTTTAATTAAGGAAAATGGAAAAACTATTAAAGGCAAAGTCAGCAAATTATTGGGATTCGAAGGATTACAAAGAATTGATATAAATGAAGCCTTCGCAGGAGATATTGTTGCTGTTTCCGGTTTTGATGACGTCAATATTGGTGAGACCATAGCATGTCCCGATTCTCCTCATCCTCTTCCATTAATCAAAGTTGATGAGCCTACCTTAAATATGACTTTTGTTGTTAATGATTCACCCTTCGCCGGAAAAGAAGGAAAATTTGTTACCAGTAGGCAATTAAAAAATAGATTAGAGAGGGAACTTTTAACAAATGTTGCCCTTAGGGTAGAAGAAACTGATTCTCCTGACAGATTCTCAGTTTCAGGAAGAGGAGAATTACACCTAGGTATTTTGATTGAAACTATGAGAAGAGAGGGGTTTGAATTCCAAATCTCACAACCTCAAGTAATTTTTAGAGAAATTGATAATGTCGAATGTGAGCCTATTGAGACTTTAGTTTTAGATGTACCTGAAGCATCCGTTGGTTCTTGTATAGAGAAACTTGGCTCGAGAAAGGCGGAGATGAAAAACATGCAGACAAGTTCAGATGGTAGAACTCAATTAGAATTTCTTGTTCCATCAAGAGGATTAATTGGATTTCGTGGGGAATTTGTAAGGATAACGAGAGGAGAAGGTATCATGAGTCATTCTTTTTATGAATATAAACCTAAAACAGGAGACTTTGAAACTAGAAGAAATGGCGTTCTTATAGCTTTTGAGGAAGGTGTAGCCACATTTTATGCTTTAAAAAATGCCGAAGATAGAGGAGTTTATTTTATTAAACCTGGCGTTAAAGTTTATAAGGGAATGATAATTGGAGAGAATAGCAGACCTCAAGATCTTGAGTTGAATATATGTAAAACTAAGCAGTTGACTAATATGAGGTCTGCAGGAGCAGAAGAACTAGATACTTTGCAGTCACCTGTAGATATTACCCTTGAAAGAGCACTCGAATATATTGGTCCTGATGAAATGCTAGAGGTCACTCCTGATTCAATAAGAATGAGAAAAATAAATAGGAAGAAAAAATATTAATAACTAATTTCATGAATGAAGAAAGCACAAAAAGTTTTAGAGATTCGCTTTATATTGCATTAAATCTTTTTAATAATCATGAATGGTATGAGGCTCATGACGCTTTTGAAGAAATTTGGAATTCTGTTGATGGTGACGAAAGGCAAGTTATTCAGGGGATTTTACAAGTGTCTGTATCGCAGTTTCACTTAAGTAAAGGCAATTTAAATGGAGCTACTATATTGCTTGGAGAGGGTTTGGGTAGAATAAAAACAAGAACCAAGATTAATTTAGGTATTGATCTTGATTCCTTTTGCCGATGTTTGGAAGATTTACTAAGGAAATTACAATATAAAGAGACATTAAATGATGGCGATAGGCCTTTTTTAAAACCTCTTTGATGAATATGAATTTGTCTTTCTCATTAATAGGATTATTGTTTTCTATTTCATTTTCTTTTCAGGAAAATGAGTTGGCTAATCGATCTCAAAGAAGATGAGTTTAAAAATTCAAGAAGTATCCCTTTCAATTAAGGGAAGATTAATCGTAAATAATGTTTCCATAAATGTTAATCCGGGAGAAGTAGTAGGTTTGATGGGACCTAATGGTGCGGGGAAAACCACCACTTTTAACATCGCAGTTGGGAATATAAAACCTAATAAAGGCCAAGTTATAATGAATGATAAAAATATAACTAATCTTCCGCTTCCAACTAGATCAAGACTTGGTTTAGGTTATTTAACGCAAGAGGCAAGTATATTTAGAGATCTTACTGTTAAGGACAATATAGATCTGGCTTTGCAGAATTCATCTTTTAGTAGAGCGGCAATTAGAAATAGAAGAGAACAATTAATTAATGAATTTAATTTGAATAATTTCGTAGATAATTATGGTTATCAACTTTCAGGCGGAGAGAGAAGGAGGTGTGAGATAGCAAGAGCCTTAACTGTAGGTAGAAAGGGGCCTAAATATTTATTGCTAGATGAACCGTTCGCTGGAATCGATCCTTTAGCTGTTAATGATTTAAAGAAACTAATTCTTAAATTAAGTAGCGACGGGGTAGGTATTTTAATTACAGACCATAATGTAAGGGAAACTCTTTTAATAACAAATAAATCATATGTATTAAGTGAAGGAAAAATTTTAGCTTACGGATCATCTAGTGAACTAGCAGATAATCCAATAGTCAAAAGGTATTATCTAGGGGATAACTTCAAACTTTGAAATCTTTTTACTAAATAAATTAAAAATTTATTATTAAAGATTTACTCACATATCAATGATTTAAATTATTATTTGATTGTCATTGAATGTTAAAACAGGATAAATTTCCAGAAATGATACTAGATAATCTTTTTAAAAATTTAATATATGATCCTGTTTCAGTCTTAGGTCTATTAGTCTTTTATTTCTTATTAATTAACTTACCAATAACCTTAGGAGCAGTTTTTAAGAAAAAGTCTTCCTCTGCGGCGAGATTTATAACCATTTTAGTGAACTTATTAATAACATTGCAATTACTTTTTAGGTGGTCAATTTCTGGACACTTTCCTATTAGCAATTTGTATGAATCTCTCTATTTCCTTACTTGGGGAATCACACTGGGACAACTATTAGTTGAAAGGGAATACCAATCTCCAGTTATTCCCTCAATAGCTACACCTATTGAATTACTTACTGTGGCTTTTGCTTGTTTTGTTTTGCCTGAAGATTTGAAATTATCATCAAACTTAGTTCCAGCTTTAAGATCTAGTTGGTTAATAATGCATGTTAGTGTCGTAATGCTTAGTTATGCGGCATTAATAATAGGTTCTTTACTTTCAATCTCTGTTCTGTTTATTAATAAAAATAAGCCGCTTCAAATCAGAAGTAGTTCTACAGGTATAGGAGGGTTCAAACTTTCTAATAACTATCCTTTAAATGATTTAGTTGCACCTATTGAATTTTCTCATTCAGAACAATTAGATACATTAAGTTATCGTTCTATATTAATTGGTTTTGTTCTTTTGACTCTCGGTTTAATTTCAGGTGCTGTCTGGGCTAATGAGGCCTGGGGCACATGGTGGAGTTGGGATCCAAAAGAAACATGGGCATTTATCTCATGGTTGTTTTATGCCGCTTATCTCCATATGCGAATTAGCAAGGGTTGGCAAGGACGCAAACCAGCTTTATTAGCATCTACAGGCTTTTTAGTGGTTTTAGTATGTTATTTAGGTGTTAATTTCTTAGGTATAGGGTTACATAGCTATGGCTGGATATTTGGGTGATTAAGAAATACCCATAATATTTATTGAGGCTCTGAAATTAAATTTCCTTTTTGAGCTTCTTGTGCAACTTTTCTCAAGTCATCACAACCTTCTTTTAATGTTGGGTAAGCAAACATTCCACTACCTGCAATAAAACAATTAGCACCAGCATCGGCACATTGTGAAATAGTCCAATTTGCTTTTATGCCCCCATCAACTTCAATGTCAACATTTAAGTTTTTTTCGATAATAAAGTTTCTTATTTCTCTGATTTTATTAAGCATTGTTGGGATATAAGCTTGTCCGCCAAAGCCTGGATTTACTGTCATAACCAAAACATGATCAACCATATCCATAATGTTTTTAATCATTTCAAAAGGAGTATGAGGGTTTAATGCAACAGAAGGAGATCCTCCTAGGTCTCTTATCCTTCCTAGAATTCTATGCAAATGAATATTTGCTTCGGCATGAGCTATTACTACTCCTGGCTCACCATTCGCACCTTTG
>QCNK01000019.1 GCA_003210135.1 Prochlorococcus sp. AG-424-P23
TTTTCTTTACTAACGCAATTATCTAACGAAGGTCTTTTAAAAAGACTCAAAAAAAACAATATTAATGAAATTGATGAGAGTTATAAAAAAAGACTATCTACTGAATTAAAAATTATAAAAGATATGGGATTTCCAGATTATTTTTTGGTTGTTTGGGACTATATCAAATTTGCTAGAGACAACTCTATTCCAGTTGGACCAGGTAGAGGTTCTGCTGCAGGTTCATTAGTAGCCTATGCTCTTCAAATTACAAATATAGATCCTGTTGAACATGGATTATTGTTTGAAAGGTTTTTAAATCCTGCAAGAAAGTCTATGCCAGATATTGATACTGATTTTTGTATTGATAGAAGAAATGAAGTTATTGATTATGTTACTAATCGATATGGAGAGGATAAAGTTGCGCAAATAATTACTTTTAATAAAATGACTTCTAAGGCAGTTTTGAAAGATGTTGCAAGGGTCCTAGATATTCCTTATGGCGAGGCTGATAAATTGGCTAAGTTAATACCTGTTGTAAGAGGTAAACCTTATAAACTAAATGAAATGATTGCTAAGAACTCTCCTAGCCAAGAGTTTAGGGAGAAATATATAAATGAAAATAGGGTAAAAAAATGGGTTGATTTGGCTTTAAGAATTGAAGGTACTAATAAAACATATGGAGTTCATGCTGCAGGAGTTGTTATTGCATCAGATCCTCTCGATGAACTTGTACCTCTTCAAAGGAATAATGAAGGACAAATAATAACCCAATATTCCATGGACGATATTGAATCGCTTGGATTATTGAAAATGGATTTCTTGGGTCTGAAGAACCTTACTATGATTGAAAAGACAGTTTCTCTGATTAATCAATCCACCGGAAAGAAAATAAATATTGATGATTTACCTAAAAATGATTCTAAAACTTTTGATCTTATTGGGAGAGGAGATCTTGAAGGTATTTTTCAACTTGAATCTTCTGGAATGAAACAGGTTGTTAAGGATTTCAAACCAAACTCTTTAGAGGATATTTCTTCTATCCTTGCTCTTTATAGACCTGGACCTCTTGATGCAGGCCTCATACCTAAATTTATAAATAGAAAAAATGGGAATGAAAAAGTTGATTTCCCTCATCCTTTTATCAAGTCAATTCTCACTGAAACCTATGGAATTATGGTTTATCAAGAACAAATTATGAAAATTGCTCAAGACCTAGCCGGTTATTCTTTAGGTGATGCTGATTTACTTCGAAGAGCAATGGGGAAAAAGAAAGTATCTGAGATGGTAAAGCATAGGAATATTTTTGTAGGCGGTTCTATTAAAAGAGGTGTAAATGAAAAATTAGCAAATGATCTTTTTGATCAAATGGTGTTATTTGCAGAATATTGTTTTAACA
Organism: Prochlorococcus sp. AG-424-P23; assembly: GCA_003210135.1. Classification (GTDB taxonomy): domain Bacteria; phylum Cyanobacteriota; class Cyanobacteriia; order PCC-6307; family Cyanobiaceae; genus Prochlorococcus_A. Next base: position 1,379 of record QCNK01000019.1, read on the forward strand.
AAAGTCACTCAACTGCTTATGGTGCAGTGACTTATCAAACTGCGTTTTTAAAAGCACATTTTCCTGTTGCATATATGGCAGCCCTTTTAAGCGTAAATTCTGGCTCTAGCGACAAGATGCAAAGATATATTTCTAATTGTTATTCCATGGGAATAGAAGTTATTTCACCAAGCATTAATTTTTCTGGGGTTGATTTCACTATTAAGAATAATCAGATTTTATTCGGGCTATCTGCAATTAAGAATTTAGGAGATTCTGCAATAAGAAATATAATTGAAAACCGAAATAGTTTTGGAATCTTTAAGTCACTACCAGATTTGTGTGATCGTTTACCTTCGAATGTTCTTAACAAAAGAAGTCTTGAATCTCTAATTCATTGTGGAGCACTAGATGAGTTTTCAAATGATAATAATAGAGCTCAGTTATTGTCTGATCTTGAACATATTATTGAGTGGGCCTCTTCAAGAAATCGTGATAGATTATCTGGACAAGGAAATCTATTTGACTCTAAAGAAGAATTTTCTAATGTTGCTTTTTCAAATCGTCAATTAACTACGGTTGATGATTATTCACTTATTGAGAAATTAAAGTTAGAAAAGCAGCTATTAGGCTTTTATTTATCTGATCATCCTCTAAAACATTTAGCAAAACCTGCTAAACTTATATCTCCTATAAGCATTTCGCAGTTAGAAGAAACAAAAGATAGAACTAAAGTCTCTTTAGTTGGAATGATCCCTGATTTAAAGCAAATCACAACGAGAAAAGGAGATAGGATGGCTATAGTTCAGCTTGAAGATCTTTCTGGAAGTTGCGAAGCAATAGTTTTTCCAAAAACTTATCTTAGATTATCAGAATTTCTTTTAACAGATACTAGATTATTGGTGTGGGGAACAATCGATAAAAAAAGTGATAAGACTCAATTAATAATTGATGATTGTAGAGAAATAGATAACCTTAAATTACTTATTATTAATCTTGAAAGTTCTCAAGCATCAGATGTAAGAGTACAAAATACCTTAAGAGACTGTTTAATTAAATTTAAACCAGATAAAGGTAGATGTGGAATCAAGATTCCAGTTCTAGCTGCAATAAGAAATAAAAATAGTGTTACCTACGTCAAATTTGGAGAACAATTTTGTATAGCTGATATACAGGGAGCATGTAAATTATTGGAAGAAAAATCATTCCAAGTAAATTTAAAATCTTTAGTTTATTAGATTAACCATTCTCCTCAAAATTTTGAGTTGCGGGTTTAAAGGCTGCTTTTGCTCTTTTTATATTCATTGGAATATTTTCAACACCGAAAAAAGATCCAGGCTCCTTATCCCAACTAGCTGATAATATTCCAAAACTTAATCCTGCAAGACCTAATAAGAAAAATAACGCTGAAATTGCAATAGTTGATGAGGGAGGTATTTCAGCAATATTTCTTGTGACAATAATGTAGCTAACAACAAAAACTGACATTCCTAATATTGTCGGTATTCCTGCTGTAAAAAAAATCCTTCTTGCCATTCTATCAGCAACATATTTTGGTATTCCACTTGATGATCGCTTTGAGGTAGATACTGTATTGGATATAGTATTAGATGTATTGTCTAGATTAGAAAACGCAGTTTTTTCTGAAGAATTTTTTTTCTTTTTATTTTGTGCCTTTTTTTTAGATTGCTTTTTTTTCATTAATTGAAATCATCCTCTGATTCCAATTTTCTTTACTAAAGCTTGATATTTCTCGACGTTTCTGTCTTTAATATAAGAAAGTAACCTCTTTCTTTTGCCAATCATTTTTAATAATCCTTGCCTTGACGCGAAATCATGAATGTTGACTTGGAGGTGGTCGCTTAATTTCGATATTCTTTTAGAGAGCATTGCCACTTGAACTTCAGCTGAACCTGTATCAGTTTGATGCACTTGATGAGTTTCAATCAGCTTCTGTTTTTCAGCTGTATTTAATGACATGAAATTTATTTTCCTTTATTCCATGATACTACGTCATCTAACTAAATTACTACTATTTTTATCTAGATAATCCATAGCTAATTTTAATAAATTTTCAAATGATAAATTTTTTTCTTTTTTTATAAGACCATTTGCTTCATTAATAACAATAGGTAAGATGAACTCTATTTCTTTATTTTTGTAATTTAATGATTGAAGGGTTAACTGAAGGTCCTCAATCATTTTATTAATTTCAGGATCCATAATTTTAAATTCATCTTTCACTTTTTCTTCTTCAAATTGCATTTCACTTTTAAATTTACTTTTTAATTCTAAAATTAAGCGATCACACATTTTTTGTCCTATCCCAGGTACGGAAGAAATTAATTTTTTGTTTTGTGTATTTATTGCACTTAAAACTTCACTAATGGTGAATTTATTTAATATTCCCATTCCAATTTGAGATCCAACTCCTCGAATACTTAAGATCTCAATAAAAAAATTCTTTTGATCCTTTGATGTAAATCCAAATAATAAATCTGAATCTTCTTTTTTAATGTGTTTTACCCAAAGAGTGATATTTAAATTGGGTAACTTATTTGTTTTTAATTTAAGAAAAAAAGATTCCAATATTTGTATTTCGTATCCTAATCCTTGACAATTTATTAAAATAAAAAATTTCTGATTAGTTTGCCATAATTCAATTAATTCTCCGCTTATCCAACTAATCAATTAACCACCATCCACTTGACATCCAATTAGTGCACCTGCAGTACCGCCAGCAGGTACTGCCCAAAATCTATCTTTCCCTCTGGAAGAGGATAATGCTAATCCAGCCCCAAGAAGTCCTCCGATAAATGTACCTTCACTACAGTCATTATCATCTATTTTTTCAGCTTGACTTTGACCTGCACAGGGGATTACAACATCAACTTCATAACTTTTTACGTAGCCCGGGCTTGTTTTTGTTCCAGGAATATATTCTTCTCTATATTCAGTTCTTGTACAAGTAACTGACTTTGGGGTTGTTGCACTGACTTGAGCAATAGGAGAAAAACAAAATAATAAAGCTAAATAGTGAAATTTCATCATTATTTTTAATCTATTTACATTCTATGACCTTTTGATTATTTTGGTAGTAGATATAATAGTTCCTAATAAAACTAATGAGGCGCCTAATAAAAAATTTATGTTAATTATCTCACTAAAAAACAAAATGCCCCAAATTGAACCAAATAAAACTTGTAAATAATTAATTATTGATGCTTCAGAAGCAGGTAAATTTTTTAATCCTATAGTTAAGAAAGTCTGACCTAATTGAGTAAATAAGCCAATTCCTAATATCCAAACTAATTCACTCCAATTTGGGGTAACCCAATTCATTAATACAATTGGTAATAGAGTTATAAAAGAAACAAGTGGAAAATATTCAATAATTACATAAATATCTTCACTAAATGAAAGTTTCTTAACTGTAACGTAAGCTAATGCGGTGGAGATTGCTCCTAGAAATGCTATCAAAATCGAAATAATTTCAATTTCAACGTTTATATTTGATAATTGGCTTGGATTCAATATTACTAATATTCCAATCCAGGCAATAATTAAAGCAAAAATTATATTACGCGTTATTTTTTCGTTTATAAATATCCCAGCAAATATAGATATAAAAATAGGATATGTGTACTGAATGACTGTAGATATACTAAGAGGCATATTTCTTATCGCATAAAAAATACAAACTAAAGCTAAAGTTCCCAAAAAACCTCTTAAGATAAGTAATGGTCTATTTTTGCCCCAAGGATTTATATTTTTTATATTAATTATTAATAATGTAATTATTAAACTTAACAATGATCTGAATAAAACTAATTCATAAATAGGTATCCTTTTATCAATATTTTTTACGCACAAAGTCATCAAACTGAAGAAGAATGAGGCAAATACCAAATTATACTTTTTTAATGAATTAAGTCTTTTTTCTAATTCTTCTATATTTATCATTTAAAAAAATAATTTTATTGTGAAATTAAGTAGATTCTTATTTGATTTTGACCTATAACAGATAAACATTATTTATTTTTTGATAATAATCTCAATGGTTCATTCTATACATCCAAGAACTATTCAAGAGGTTAAGGAAAAAGCAGATATTGTTGACGTTATATCTGAACATATTGTTCTTAAGAAGAAAGGCAAGGAATTTGTTGGGATTTGCCCTTTTCATGATGATACTAAGCCATCCATGACTGTATCACCTAGTAAACAATTCTATTATTGTTTTTCTTGTGGTGCTGGTGGTAACTCTATTAAATTTTTAATGGAATTTACTCGTGCAAATTTTTCAGATGTTGTACTTTCTCTTGCTAAAAAAAATAATATTAATGTTGAAAATCTCGAGGGTCCCCAAGTAGAAGCTTATAAAAAACAATTATCTAGAAAGGAAGAGCTTTATAAAATATTAAGAGTCACTAAAAATTGGTTTAAGTCTCAATTAAATAATTCTCTTGGAGTTGAAGCAATGAAATATTTAACATCAAAGAGAAACTTGAGTAACAAGATTATTGATGACTTTGAATTAGGTTTTGCCCCAAATTCATGGAACGATTTATTTAACTATCTATCCAAGGTAGAAAAATTTCCTATCAATTTAATATTAGCTTCAGGCCTTGCAATTTCTAAAGATAACTCTGACAAGATTTATGATCGTTTTAGAAATAGATTAATTGTTCCAATACATGATATGCAGGGAAGAGTAGTTGCTTTTGGAGGAAGATCTCTTGATGGTCAGGAACCCAAATACCTTAATTCTCCTGAATCAGAGATATTTGAAAAGGGCAAAATGTTGTTTGCATTCGAAAAAGCTTCTAGCAATATTAGGAAAAGAGATAAAGCTATTATTGTTGAAGGCTACTTTGATGTTATTTCTCTTCATTCAAAGGGTATTAATAATTCTGTAGCTTCTCTCGGTACAGCATTAAATAAGTATCAAATTTCTCAAATATGTAGATGTACAGATAATAAAAATATAATTTTGAATTTTGATTCTGATAATGCAGGTATTTTAGCTACAAAAAGAGTAATTAAAGAAGTCGAGAGTCTATCCATTCATGATCAAATTAATCTTAAGATACTTCAACTTTGTGATTTTAAAGATCCTGATGAATATTTAAATAGTCATACTCCTGAAGATTATTTTAATTTAATTGATAATTCATCCTTTTGGATTGATTGGGAGATTGATCAGATCTTTAAAGATAAAGATTTAACTAAGTCTGAAATTTTCCAGAGTGTTATTTCGTCATTGGTAAAATTGTTGAGTAAATTACCTCAATCATCAACCAGAACTCATTATCTACAAAAAGTTTCCGAAAAATTAAGTAAGGGACAAGCTAGGTTAGCAATACAGTTTGAACAAGATTTAAGAAATCAAGTAAAGGGATTTCGTTGGCATGGTAGATCAAAAAAATTTGAACAACCAAATGAAATTTCCCGACGGGAGAAAAATGAATCGGAAATAATTTTTTATTATTTACATTGTCCAGATCTTAGGCTATTTATTCGTGATGAATTTCTCAAAAGAGAAATTAATGGTTTTAATACTAGTTATATTCAACGTTTATGGGAATCTATTTTAAAAATTGAACAAAATAATTTAGGTTTAAACTACTTAAATGATTTAAAACAATCAAATAGTCATAATCTTCAAAAAGATTTTTCTTCTATTAACTTAATTTCACTTCTGCCTGATTACTTAGCTCTCAATAATCCTGAATCATCAAATAAAATAAATATTTTTATTAATCCAAATGAGTTGTTTTTAACATTGCTGAGTAATCCTAAAGACAATTTACTAGGAACATTATCACTTCTTGAAAAATATAATTCTCTTAAAAGGTGTAGACACTTAATCGAATCTTGGGGATCTCAAAGATTAAAAACTTTAGAAAATTGTATATCTATTTTAATTGATAATCCTTCTTCAGGCTCTTCAAATACAAATAAAGAGATAGATGATCTTTTTAAAGATTTAAACTCAGATGCGATCAAATTTCAGGAATTATATTATTTAGAAAGGCAACATATTAATTTTTTAGATAAACAACGTTGTGGCAATTTCATCGCTAGTTAATATAAAAATTCTTAATTTATAGGCAGTATTTTTTAATCAAGTTTTTAACTTTTTTGGGTTTATCTTCAAGAACATAAGCTTCTACTTCTTTCGCATAAGTCCCAGAAAAATTTGATCTAGAGAACTCTAATGCTTTTCTTTTACTTTGATGCATTTTGCTTTCTAATTTTTTAATATCCCCTATTGTTTTATTGTCATTACATTTTTGTATCGCATGAGTTGCTTCGTGTCTTAATGCTTTTCTTACTGCCAATTCTGTTTTGAAGTTATCTTTGTTTGGTCGCTTCTTTTCATTTCTATAATTTGTTTTCCTTTTCGCATTTTCAGTACATATTATTATTTTATTTTCTACAAAATTATGTAGTCCTTTTATCTCTTTATTTAAGAGACATTCAATTTTATTTTCTTCAACTACATAGTTTGCTTTTATTAATAAGTTAAGAATCTCTTTATCTAATTTGCTTAAAAATATTATAAATTCCATATTATTTTTTATTTTACTATAGTTGGAATCTGGTCTATATCGGTTGTAGATGATCGACTTAAGAAATTCTTGTTCATCTTCCAACTTTTTGGCGTTTTTGTAATAGCCCATGTAATTGCATTATTATTAAATCTTTTATTTAATAAATCAATAGTTCTCATTAGATTTGCTGATTTTTTAAGGTCTTTCTGAGACTTGTAATTGATAACTGATTGCTGTAAGTATTCGCTATTAGTTAAATCCTGCATTAAAACACCAGCTTTTGAAAATTTATATTCGGGATTATAAATTTCTTTAGATAATTCAACTACTATTTTTAAAATGCTGTTTGTGTCGTCTGTTGCATTTGTAAGCTTTCTATGAGCACTTCTTTGATAATTTTGATTTGAATATTTACTGGTTCTGGCAAATACTCTAATATCGGATGATTGCAAATTTTGACTTCTCATTTTTTCAGATGCTTTTATTGCGTGAGTCGCCAGTGCTTGAGTTAAGTCTTCTAATTTTGTGACAGGAGTACCGAAACTCCTGCTCACCTGAATTTCTTTTTTTGATTTCTTGTTTTTTTCTATAGGCAGGCATCTATGGCCTTTCAGTTCTAATTGCAGTCTTTTCCCTACGATGCCTAATTTCTTAATGATTTCATTTTCTTCCATATCTCTTAGTTCTCTCGCATTTTTAATACCTTTACTTTGCAACCAATTAGAGGTTTGTTTCCCGACTCCCCATATCTTATCTATACTAATTCTTTTCAAATAATTATTCTCATTTTCGGTTCTAGCTAAATCAAATATTCCAGCTGAATAATCAATATTTTTAGCTAGTTTATTAGCAATTTTTGCTCTTACTTTATTTTCTCCTATTCCTATTGTTATGGTAATCCCTAGATTCTGATATATTAATGATCTTATGCTTCTTGCCCAAGGATATAGATTTTTATCATTAGGTCTAGAAATCGAAACGAATGCTTCGTCAATAGAATAAATTTCTATCTGTTCACAGTAATTTTTCAGTAAATTCATTAGTCTTCTGCTCATATCCCCATAAAGCGAGTAGTTTGAGCTTAAGACTGCTACATCTAATTTATTTAGTCTTTCTTTGACCTTAAAATACGGAGTTCCCATTTTAATTTTTAAAGCTCGCGCTTCAGAGCTTCTTGCAATGATACATCCGTCATTATTAGATAAAATTACTACTGGTTTATTTCTCAAATGAGGATTAATATTTTGTTCACATGACGCGTAAAAATTATTAGCATCTATAAGAGCTATTGCATCAATATTTGAAATTCTCATAAATAGCTATGTATTGAATAAATAACAACTCCCCATATCTGTACATCAATATGGTTTTTAAATCTAAAATCAGGATAATTATGATTTTCTGCCTTTAAATATAATTCATTATTTTTTATAGATAATCTTTTTATTGTAAATTCTCCGTCTATCATTGCAATGATGATATTCCCTGGCCTGGCTGTTAAGCTCTTGTCTACTATTATTAAATCTTTATCTTTAATTCCTGCATTTATCATTGAGTCACCTTTAACTCTAAGGAAAAAAGTGCTAAACGGATTAGATATTAAATGTTCGTTTAAATCAATATTTTCTTCTGTATAGTCATCTGCAGGAGAAGGAAACCCTGCTGATACTGAATCAGTTAATAAGGGGATTTTAAATTTTTTAGTATTTGAATCAAAAGAATCCAAGGTTAAATTAATAGTATATATGTACTATATAGTAAAAATCAAAAAATAGTTAGTTATTAAACTTATATAGATTAATTTTAGATTGAATCTAATCTTTTTAAGAACGATGATAAGGGGAATTGTTAGAAATAGAAATAGCTCTATAGATTTGCTCGATTAGGATTAATCTAGCTAATTCATGAGGAAAAGTTAAAGGAGATAGGCTTAGTACAAGATCTGATTTTTCTTTTATATCTGAACTAACACCATCAGTATCACCGATTAAGAAATTAATTTTTTTATTTTTAAAATTCAAGAGTAAGGAACATAGTTCAACTGAATTAAACTGTTTCCCTTCTTCACTTAGGCAGATAATAATATTGTTATTGGATCTAAGATTATTTAAATTAAAAGTCTTTAACTCATTAATGACAAGTTCAGGCATTCTTTTTTTGTATTGATTAATTCCATCTCTAATCCAAAGTTTCTTTATTTTGCCGATAGCATAAATTGCTAATCTATTATTCTGAAGCATAAGTAAGTATTAAAACTAATTATTCATCAAGAAGATAATTAAATTCATCATATAATTCCTCTTCGGTTGTTAATTTATTGGATAAATTATGTTTTTTAGAATTCATATTAATTTGATTAATCTCACTTTCTCTTAATGAGTTATTAATGTTAGAAGTCTCTTCTAAAGATTCTGAATTATCAATTAACGAATAAAAAATTTTATTGGGATCTTCTGAATTAAGTGGATTGGTGATTAAATTATCATTATTAATAATATTTGTGTAATTATTTATATTTTTACTTTCGTTATTTAAATTTTTCTTTTTTTTAAATTTATTGAGTTTATCTAAATTTTTTTTTGATAAGCTCATGATATAAAGTATTAAATAAATTCATATTTAATTTAAACATATTATTTATCTTTTAGATGAATTCTAAAAACTATCATCAAAAAAAAAGATTTGGACAACACTGGTTGGTAAATAAAAAAATATTAGAAAAAATTAAAGAAATTGCTGTTCTTAATGAAAATGACTTTATTTTAGAAATTGGTCCTGGTAAAGGAGCTTTAACATCTAAGTTGTTAGATTCAGAAATTAAAAAATTACATGCAATTGAATTAGATAAAGATTTAATAAATTTATTAAATGATAAATTCAATAATAATAATAAGTTTTCACTGCAGCAGGGAGATATTCTTTCTGTAAATTTAGATTCGATTAATAAGAAGATTACAAAAGTGATTGCAAATATTCCTTACAATATAACTGGCCCAATATTGGATATTTTCATAGGTCGATTGGGCATTATAAGAAACTATAATTACGAAAAAATAATATTTTTGATGCAGAAAGACGTTGTAGACCGGATTTTGTCAAAAGAAGGTAGTCCCAATGCTGGCGCGCTTAGTATAAGAATGCAACTATTATCAAAAATAAAAAGAATATGTGATGTGCCGCCTTCATCATTTAGTCCGCCTCCAAAAGTTTTTTCTTCTTTAGTAGTTTTCGAACCAATTAAAAACGATTTAAGATTAGATATAAGTATAGAAAAATATATAGATAAACTTCTTCGAATTTCATTTAATTCAAGAAGAAAAATGCTTAGAAATACTCTTAATTCAATACTTTCAAATGAAGAGATAAATGAATTATCTGAATCTTCAAAAGTTTGTTTTAATTTAAGACCACAAGATATTTCAATTGATCAATGGATTAAGCTTGCAGAAAATTGTATTAAAATTAAAAAATAAAAAATTAAGTATATGCAAGATTTAGCTAAAAAGAAAATTAATATAAAATCTCCTGCCAAAATAAATTTGCACCTTGAAGTTATTGGTAAAAGAGAAGATGGATTTCATGAGTTAGCAATGATTATGCAAAATATCGATCTTGCTGATTATTTAGAATTTGAAATCAATAATGAAGGTTTAATTAAACTTGAGTCTGATTGTAATGATTTAAGCCTATCTGATGATAACTTAATTGTTAAATCGGCAAACCTATTAAGGAAAAAATCAAATATAGATTACGGTGCGAATATATTTTTAAGAAAAAATATCCCAATTGGCGCAGGATTAGCTGGTGGATCCAGTAATGCAGCAGCAACATTAATTGGTCTTAATAATTTATGGGATTTGAAATTAGATCAAGAAACTTTATTTTCATTAGCATCAACTTTAGGATCTGATATTCCCTTTTTTATAAATGGTGGTATTCAATTATGTTTTGGAAGAGGCGAAATTTTGGAGAAATTAGATGCAACCCTTGAATATGGAGCAATTCTTTTAAAAAATCCGAATGTATCAGTATCAACTGCTGAAACTTATAAAAAATATAGTAATAGATTTTGTGATCAATATCTTACTGATAGAGAAATGATTGAGAACATAAGAAAAAATTTAAGAGATAATGGCTTAAATAACTTAAATTTTGATAATCAACATTTATCTATTAAAAATGATTTGCAATTAATTGTTGAAAATGAAAATGATTCTGTAAAGCAGGCATTATATTTACTTTCTAAATTAGAAAATTGTCTCACATTTTCAATGAGTGGATCAGGCCCTACATGCTTCGCACTCTTTAAAGATATAGAGACTGCTAAAAAAGAATTAACTTCAAATTCTAAGTTATTTGAAGATAAAGGCTATGATTCATGGGTTTGCACTTTCCTTGAAAAGGGAATAACATTCATTTAAATTTTTTTTATATAAAAATCTACTGTGGCTGATAATAGTAATGAGAATATTGAAAAAAGTATTCCCGAAAAAGGACCTTTAAATTTTATTGTTGGATCATTAACAAGTTTTTTATTATTTATATTTTTTTATTTTTTAAGTAATAAAATTGCAATTTATTTTTCAGTACATAAACCATCTAATTCTTCTGAAATAGTCCAAAATATTTCCTCTAGTATTAATACATTAATAATTGGATTATCTTTTTTGCTAACTTTCTCTTTTGCTTTTATAGGTATAGGACTTTTTATTGTATTTATTCGAAGTTTTATTGTGAAGAAAAGTTGAATTGCCAATATTATTAAGAAAACACTTTCTTTGAATGTCTTTACATGACTTAGGCCTGTTAGTCCTTTTGCTATCGCCAGGAATGATTTTATCAATATTACTACTCATAACCTTCGCTGAAGGAGGTTGAATTATTTAAAGTGGTAGGATTATATATGTGATTAATTAGGTAATTAATTGTGGCTGGAACATTATTATTTAATGCTTTGAAAGAGGCAATTGATGAAGAAATGGCAAATGATGTAAATGTTTGCGTAATGGGGGAAGATGTTGGTCAATATGGAGGATCTTATAAGGTAACTAAGGATTTATATGAAAAATATGGAGAGTTAAGAGTCTTAGATACTCCAATTGCAGAGAATAGTTTTACTGGTATGGCTGTGGGTGCGGCAATGACTGGCTTAAGACCAATAGTAGAAGGAATGAATATGGGTTTTCTGCTTTTAGCATTTAATCAGATATCAAACAATATGGGTATGCTTAGATATACAAGTGGTGGAAATTATAAAATACCTGCTGTAGTTCGAGGACCTGGTGGAGTTGGTCGTCAACTTGGTGCTGAGCATAGTCAAAGACTTGAAGCATATTTTCATGCAGTTCCGGGCATAAAGATTGTTGCATGTAGTACGCCCACAAATGCTAAAGGTTTAATGAAAGCCGCTATAAGAGATGATAATCCGGTTCTATTTTTCGAACATGTTCTTCTATACAATTTGTCTGAAGAATTACCTGAGGGTGATTATACTTGCGCTTTAGATCAGGCTGACGTTGTAAAAGAAGGGGGTGATATTACTTTATTGACTTATTCAAGAATGAGACATCATTGCCTTAAAGCTGTTGAAGAATTAGAAAAAAAAGGAATAGATGTTGAGTTAATAGATTTAATAAGTTTAAAACCATTTGATATGGAAACCATCTCAAAATCAATAAGAAAAACAAATAAAGTAATTATTGTTGAAGAATGTATGAAGACTGGAGGTATTGGTGCAGAATTAATTGCCTTGATAACAGAAGAGTGTTTTGATGATCTTGATGCCCGACCAATTAGATTATCTAGTCAGGATATTCCAACTCCCTATAATGGAAATCTTGAGAATTTGACAATAATCCAACCACATCAAATAGTTGAAAAAGTTGAATATTTAATTAGTGGGAGTATATAGAAAATGAAAAGAAGGCAAGGTTGGCTTTTTTTTATTATATTTCTTCTTACTTTATCTGTTTATCTATTAATAAATTATCCCTTACAGTTAGGATTGGATTTACAAGGAGGTTCTCAACTTACACTTCAAATTATTAAAGAGGAAGGTAAGGTAACAAGGGATGAACTTGAAGCAGTTAATTCGGTTATAGATAAGCGCGTTAACAATTTAGGAGTTTCTGAGTCTAATTTACAAACCCTCGGTGGAGATCAATTGATTTTAGAATTACCAGGCGAACAAAATCCATTAGTTGCTTCAAGGGTATTAGGTAAGACTGCTTTATTAGAATTTAGAACCCAAAAAGAAGGAACATCTACAGATTTAAAAACCCTGCAACTACAAAGATTGAGTATTAAAGAATTAATTGAACAATATTCCTTTGAAGAAAAAAATCAAAATAATGATAATTTATTAAAAGTTATTCAAGATGATCTTAAAGAAATAGAGCAAGAATTGAATTACTCTTCTACTAGTAATGATTTATATGGGAAGTTAATTGAAATCAAAAAATATGTAGACAAAGAAATTACAAATTTATTTGTTAAAACAGATTTATCTGGTAAGGATCTTATTAACGCAGGAAGGAGACAAGAACAAACAAATAGTAATTGGGAAGTTTTATTAACTTTTAGTAATTCAGGAGGTGAAAAGTTTGCAGAAATTACAAAGTCAATTGCTGGCACTAATCAACTATTGGCTATTATTCTTGATGGCGAATCTATAAGTGAAGCTAGTGTTGGTAACCAGTTTGCCAGTACTGGTATTACAGGTGGATCAGCAACAATAAGCGGTAATTTTAGTGCTGAAAATGCTAGAGAATTAGAAGTTCAACTTAAAGGAGGCTCATTGCCATTACCAATTGAAATAGTAGAAACTAACACTGTAGGGGCTCTATTGGGATCCAAGAATATTTTAAAAAGTCTTTATGCAGCTATTAGTGGATTAATTTTTGTTGGTATATTTATGATTTTTAATTATAGAATTCTAGGTTTCGTTTCAGTTCTATCTCTAGTACTTTATGGTTTCTTTAACTTAGCCCTATATTCTTTAATTCCTGTAACTTTGACTTTACCTGGAATATCTGGGCTTATACTTAGCATTGGTATGGCTGTTGATGCAAATATTCTAATTTTTGAGAGAATTAGAGAAGAATTATATGACGGCAATACTCTTACAAGATCTATTGATAGCGGTTTTCAAAGAGCTAATTCATCTATAGTTGATGGTCATATTACAACTCTTCTAAGTTGTTTTGTATTGTTTTTATTAGGAACAAATTTTGTTAAAGGTTTTGCGGCAACATTAGGTATTGGAGTTTTAATAAGCTTGTTTACCTCATTAAATTGTTCTAAAACTATTTTGCGATTTTTTACAACATATCAATCTTTAAGACAAAAAAATCTCTATCTACCCAATAATAATTTTTTAAATTAAATTTTTTGTTTCTAATTTCTCATGAAATACAATCTTGAACTAATAAAAAATAAAAGAAAGATAATTAGTTTTTCAACATTTCTTATTTTGTTAAGTCTTTTAGGAATTTTATATTCAACTTTTAATACTTCTTATAAAAAACCTATAAATTTAGGGATGGATTTTGTTGGCGGAAATGAACTAAGAATAGAAAGAGTTTGTGAAGAAGAATGTTCTAATCTTTCCCCTGATTCAGTTTTAGAAAATTTAAGAGAGATCTCAAGTAATAAAAACTTTATAAATAATATTAAATTACAATTCCAAAATAATAATAAATTAATTTCAATTAGAACACCTTATTTGAGTATCGAAGAATCAAATAATCTCATTACTAATCTTGATAATATTATTGGACCTCTAAATTATGAGAGTAAGGATTCAAGATTAATAGGTCCAAAGCTTGGGAAAAGATTACTTACTAATTGTGTTACTTCATTATTGGTTTCCTTATTTGCAATATCTTTATATATAACTATTAGGTTTGATAAAAAATATGCATTATTTGCATTATTAGCTTTATTCCATGATTTATTAATTGTTTTCGGTATATTTTCCTGGTTGGGAATTATTTTATCTGTCGAGGTAAATAGTTTATTTGCGGTGTCCTTGTTAACTATTGCTGGCTATTCTGTAAATGATACTGTTGTTATTTTTGATAGAATTCGTGAGAATTTAAAATCAAAGGAAGAAAGCTATAACGAAACTATTCAATTATCAGTAAACGAATCATTTAGGAGAACAACTTTTACCAGTATTACAACCCTTATCCCTTTATTAAGCATAATTTTGTTTGGAACTTACTCGCTATTTTGGTTTTCTTTGGCCTTATCATTAGGAATTATTGTTGGAAGTTATTCAAGTATTTTATTGGCTCCATCTTTGTTACTTAAAGACTGAGCTTAAGCTTCTCATTTTATGAAATTGAATTACTATTTGATAATTTTATTTTCTTTAGTTTTAATAGATCTTTCTACTGAGCTAAGAATTTTATTTGATCATTTTACTTATAGTTCTCTATATTTTGCTATAAGTAAGCATCCCTTAGCTATCTTTATACTTTTTTCATACCCATATTTATATAAGAAATTAATTAAGTAGTTTTTAAATATCTTTAAATGATTCTTTGATTAAAACTTGTATTACTACAGCTAATGGAAGAGATAGTATTAAGCCTAATGGACCAAAAATGAAGGTAAATCCAAATTGTGAAATTAATGTCAAACCAGGAAGTAGGTTTGCTTTTTTCTTCATTATAGATGGCATTATGATGTAGCTTTCAATATTTTGAATGATTACATATGACCCTAAAACTGCCAGTGGTTTCCAAAAATTATCTAGAAGTGCTATTGATATTGGAAATATACCACTAATAACTGGACCTATATTCGGAATTATATTAAGAACCATTGCTATTAAAGCATTTGAGACAACGTATTTGACATCTAATATAGATAAAACTATTAATGATAATAAACCTACTGATAATGAGCTTATGACCATAGAAAAGGTCCAATTTGCTAATGCAATATTGCACTTTTCCAGAATATTTCTAAATTTATTACGGTAATTTTTGGGTATTAATAGAAGTACATTTTCTTTATATTGTTTTGGTTCAATAGAAATCATCAAACTCACTGCTAGTACGAATATTAATCTCAAAAGACCTGAACCTAGATTCCCCGCAATATTAATTAAATTCTTAAAACTTTCTTGAATAGCTTTTGCAATAGTTGAGACATCTGGAATGGTAACTACATTATTTATTAAATTGAATATGTCTATAACATTTTCTGATTGTTCGCCATAAAATAAGTTATTAAATTTGTTCAGATTTGTATTGATCAATATATTTATTTTTGATAAACCATTTGGAATGTCAACTAGTATTTCATTGAATTCTTTTATAAACGGAGGTAATACAAGAATAAAAATAGTAAATATTATTACTGATATGACGGCTAAGACAAGAAACAAGGAAATCGATCGAGGAATTTTCAAACCTTTTTGAATTTGATTAGTTAAATTACATACAATATTTGATATTACTAAAGAACAAATTATTAGTAGGAGAAAATCCCTTAAAGTCCATACTATTAATAGAGTGATTAATATTACTACTAACTTGAAGTATGATGAACTATTCAATTTTCATGATAACCTATTTCTTTTCAGAATATCCTAATCCATTTGATTTGGCATAACTATTTGCAAATCTCATAAATCTGTCAAAGTCTGGTGTGTTCTTCCAAATATAAACCGCTTCTAAAAATATTGGTTCTCCATCAACAAACTTTACTTTAACTTCTCTAGTTAATATTTCACCTTCGGAATCTATCATCCGCATACCTGTGATTTCACCGTCTGTAATTGAAGATAATGCCTGAGGCTTTTCAAACAAAAATAATGCTTGACCGGTTGTACCATCTTTACTCCTAGTCAGTCTTATTTCAGGCACTACTGGTTCATCAGTTCCCTCATAAAATTGTATTTTTGCAGTTTTATTTGTTGTCATAATATTCGGTTCATAATTAATTATATTAGGAAATATTTTTCATATTCGTTTGAAGTTATTTTTTTAAAACATTATTTATTAACTCTAGGATATTTTCATCATAATTTTTATCAGTTAAATCTATTATCTCTATATTAGTTTTTCCAACCTTTTCATATTCATAACACTTATCGTAATAATCTAAAACTGATCTGCAAACTAAGTCCCATTTCTCATTATGAATTGATTCAAGAGCTATTTTTGTTCTTTGCGGTCCCAGTCTTTTTTTTATCCTTAGTACTGATTCTTGGAGTTCCTCTTTTTTAAATACACTATAAGTATCTATTAACTCATCTAACCTGTTAGATTCGCTCCTTATAATTTCAATCCTCCTAGAGTTTTTCATCTGATTAAAGAATTCATGAGGAATTTTACATTTACCTATATTTGCACTTTCAGCTTCTACAAAAATACTATCAGAACATTTAAAAGAATTTAATTTTTCTGCAATTATATTTTCAAATTGTTCATTTGAAGGTTGTTTTTTCATTCCTAAACCTCCAAATGTACTTCCTCTATGACAAGCAAATCCTTCAAGATCAATAGTTTGATATTTATATTTATCAAGTAATGATAATAATCTTGTCTTCCCTGTTCCTGTTTTCCCGCCAATAACTACTAAATTCAACTTATTTGAAAAACTATCTAATACCCATCTTCTATAGATTTTGTATCCGCCATTAAGTGTAACTATATTTAATTTAAATTTATTTAATAACCATCCAATACTTTGTGAACGCATTCCTCCTCTAGAGCAATATATCCTGATAAATAATTCATTATTTTTATTAGGAATAGTTGTATGAGACTCAATACACTTGAATAAATTATCAAGAAGTAATTCCATTTTTTTTTCAAAAAATTTTAATCCCTCTAAGACAGCTTTTTCTCTACCTTCTTTTTTGTAAATTGTACCAATTATAGACCTCTCATCATCATCAAATAGAGGAATATTAATAGAATTAGGCAGATGTCCTTTATAATATTCACTCGGGCTTCTAACATCTATAAGTGGTCCTTTAAAACATCTAAATTTCTCTAGTTCTTTTCTTTTGAAATACATGGATAGTTTTTATTTTTTAGATTGATTTTTTAAAATGAATAACAAAGAACAGGATAACTATAGTAATGCTACATTAGATTTTATAAAAAAATTTGTAGATTCCAATCAAAGAAAAAGAATAAATTCATTAACACAAATAGAATCTGAAGTCGAAAATATTTTTAATCTTGGCCCATCACTATTTGATATGTTTGATAGAGAAGGAGATGACTGGGCTGCTGGTTGGATATTGCAAGTTTTAAAAAAATTTAAGCCAGAATTCTTTGAAAACTCTAAATTTAATAGTTGGTTTAATACATATTCAGATATTGATATTAATTATGAAGATTTGCAATTAATGTTAGTTGAGCAAAAATTTGAAGATGCAGATAGATTAACAAGTTCCTACTTACGAAAATTAGCTGGAAAATTAGCTGAAAAACGTGGATATGTTTTCTACAGTGAAGTTAAAAATATGTCAGGAAAAGATCTAGAAACAATTGATAGATTATGGACTATTTATTCTACTGGTAGATTTGGATTTTCAATTCAAGCAAAGATTTTAAAATCAGTAGGAAAAAAATATGAATTAATGTGGCCGAAAATAGGGTGGAAAAAAGAGGGCTTATGGACTAGATATCCAGGATCTTTTTGCTGGTCATTGGATGCTCCTGATGGACATATGCCTTTGATAAATCAACTAAGAGGAGTAAGACTTATGGACTCTATCCTAAGGCATCCTGCTATTTCAAAAAGACACAATAATATTCTTTAAATGAGGTATTTAATAAGTTAAAATTAAGACAGTTTAAAAATATTATTATGTCCTTATACCGGGGCAAAAATATTTTAAAAAGATTTTTTAAAAGACCAAAAATTAACTGGTCAAACTACGAATTCGAATCATCATTACAGTTAAATGAATTTGTCGATCAATTATTAGAACCTATTAAAAATTCTCAATCAAGCTATCTTATAAAACTTGGTTTACATGAAGCTCTAGTTAACGCAGTAAAACATGGAAATAAATTAGATCCTAAAAAAAATATTAGAGTAAGAAGAATAATTACTCCTAATTGGTGTGTTTGGCAAATTCAAGATCAAGGTAATGGTTTGGAAATAAAAAAAAGAGACTACAAATTACCAAAAAAAATAAGTAGTGTAAATGGCCGTGGCCTTTACATTATTAATGAATGTTTTGATGATATTAGATGGAGTAGTAAAGGAAATAGGCTTCAGTTGGCTTTAAAAAGGTGATTTTTACTAGGGCAAGGTTGATCTACGTTTATTTCTTTTAACCATTTAACACTTTCTTCTATATACTCAATAGTCTCCTTGTCATTGCAAGAAATAATTAAATGGCATAATCCAGCCGAAATTAGTTCTGCAGCTCGTTTATATTTGTTTCCTTTATATTTATGCCATTTAGAATGATCAATCTTTAATTTGTCATTAAGACTTTGAACAAGCTGAATAGTATCTTTATCCCAATAGTTCATAGGAGTTTTTTTTCTACTTTACAGCAGACCATACTTTGGTCATAAAAAAGGAATTCGATTTTACATCTTTAAACCCTACATCCTCAATTTTAGAATCTATATTCTCTTTTATGTAATCACAATAAAAAGGTTCATGAAAAGATTTATAGAAACTTTCCATTACGGATGTAAAGTCAGGTGAATCACTTATTTGAATTGAATCAGCTAAAACTAATATTCCGCCAGGTTCAAGAACTCTAAAAAATTCATTTAATACTTTAGCTCTAATTGTTCTGGGTAATTCATGAAATAGGTAAACACAAGAAATGCATTGAAAACTATCATTTTCAAAAGGTAATTCCTCAGCGTTACCTTTTATCAACTGAATTAAATCTCCATCTAAATCTGAAATATATCTACTTGCCTCTTTTAAGTATGAATCAGATAAATCAATGCCTGTAATTTTTTCTTTAGGAAATGCTGCTCTTAATTGTTTTAATGTTCTTCCTGATCCTGTAGCCACATCAAGTATTTTTATAGAACTTTTTTTTCTATCTCTAAAAATTTCTAGTCCTTCCTTTATTGGCTTAATTATTCTTCTCCTCATTGAGTCAGCACTACCATTGAAAAGTATCTCAACTTGTAGGTCATAAATGCTAGCTGAAAAATCTGATAAATAACCATCTGTTTGATGATGAAAATTTCTCAAGTAATATTGAGGATAATTATCTTTATCAATTGATTTTGGAAGATCATCAAAGTTTTGTTTTCTGCGTCTATCCCATGTATTAGGCATATCAAGCCATATTTTAGGATATTGAGTTAGATATCTAAGCCATGGTTCGTCAAACAATAATTTTTTTGGATATATATTTTTTTCTGCATCTTTCCAATCTTCTTCTCTTAAGACATCCATTGAATTTTGGATTTGCATAAGAAGATCTCTATCTATATTAAAATTTTCAAGTTTTGAATCGGGAAGAATAAAGTTCATTAATCTTGAACTAATCTGCTTGTGAGCGAAACCTGCAATGCTTTTACTTTGTTGTAGCGTTTTATATGCAATTTTTGAGATAGATTCCCTAGCCATTTTTTATTTTATATATATATATTCCAACAAAAAAAAAATCAATTTGAGAATATTTTGTGATATTTCTCAAATTGATTAATTTAAACTATTATTTTCTTTTATTTATGCATCGTAATACATGAAGAATTCATGTGGATGAGGCCTTTGTCTAAGTTGTTGTACCTCTTCGTATTTTATATCGATAAAGTTATCAATAAAATCTTCAGTAAATACTCCACCAGCTAGAAGATAATCCTTATCTGCTTTTAGTGCATTAAGTGAGTCATTTAGAGATGAAGGTACTGTATCAATTTTTGCAAGTTCATCAGCTGGAAGTTCAAATAAATCTACATCTACTCCATCACCAGGATCAATTTGATTTTTAATTCCATCAATACCAGCAAGCATCATTACAGAGAATGCTAAGTAAGGATTTGCAAGGGCGTCACCTGATCTAAATTCTAATCTTTTAGCTTTGGGGCTTGGTCCTGTTAAAGGTATTCTTACCGCAGCTGATCTATTACCCTCAGAATAAACTAGGTTTACAGGTGCTTCGAATCCTGGAACCAATCGTTTATAACTATTAGTGGTTGGGTTAGTAAATGCTAAGAATGATGGTGCATGTTTAAGTATGCCTCCGATATACCATCTTGCTGTTTGAGATAAATTTGCATACGATCCTTCACCAAAGAATAGTGGCTGTCCGCTCTTCCATAAACTTTGGTGAACATGCATTCCTGTTCCGTTGTCGTTAAAAACAGGTTTTGGCATAAATGTTGCTGTTTTTCCATATTTTTTTGCAACATTTCTGACAACGTATTTATAAGTCATAACGTTATCAGCAGCATTTATTAACGAATCAAATTTCATTCCAAGCTCGTGTTGGCCGGCACCAGCAACTTCATGGTGATGTTTTTCAGTGGGAATACCTAATTCACCCATAAGAAGGAGCATCTCAGATCTGATATCTTGCGCAGTATCATTTGGAGCTACTGGAAAATATCCTTCTTTGTATTGTATTTTGTATCCTAGGTTTCCCCCTTCTTCAATTCTACCTGTGTTCCATGGAGCTTCAATAGTATCTACACTATAAAAACAACCTCCTTCTTTAGAGTCATATCTAACATCATCAAATAAAAAGAATTCTGGTTCTGGTCCAAAAAATGCAGTATCTGCTATACCAGTCGAATCAAGATATTTTAATGCCTTTTGAGCTAATGCTCTTGGACACCTATCATAAGGTTCCCCGCTTCTTGGCTCTTGAATAGAGCAAATCATGCTTAGAGTTTTATGTTTATAAAAAGGATCTATCCAAGCTGTACTTGCATCAGGCACCATTGACATATCAGAGGCATTTATTGCTTTCCAACCTCTTATTGATGAGCCATCAAATGCTAAGCCTTCTGTAAAAGAATCCTCTTCTATCATGTCTGATGTAAGAGTTAAATGTTGCCATTTTCCATGAATATCAGTGAATTTTAAATCGATGAGTTCAATTCCTTCGTCTTTAATTTGACTTAAAACATCTTGAGGAGATTTAGACATAATTTTTGAATACCTTATATGAAATTAATAACTTGATGATTCTTGTTATGTATCAACGGTAACTTTTTTTAAGACTAGATGTCTTCTTTTAGTGTTTCAAGTCATAAGTTTAATAATTATTTACCTAAATATTTAAATTGAATGAATTTCTTTAAATAAATATCGCTTATGTGGCGATATTAGTTTAATTTAAAAGTAATTGAATGTAATGCTTTGACAGAAGCAAAACTTATTTCTAGTTTAAATGAAGAGAATTTATCTCATTTCTCAAAGACCTTTGTTCCCTCTAGACTTTTATTAGGTCCTGGCCCTTCAAACGCACATCCAGAAGTTCTAAATGCTCTTTCCTTAAATCCAATTGGTCATTTAGATGAAGCATATATTTCATTAATGTCTGATGTTCAACAACTTTTAAGATATACCTGGCAATGTAATAATCGTATGACTCTTCCAATGAGTGGTACTGGAAGTGCAGCTATGGAAGCTTCAATAGCGAATTTTATAGAGGAAGGAGAAAAAATTCTCATCGCTAAAAAAGGATATTTTGGAGAAAGACTAGTTGATATGGCAACTAGATACAAAGCAGATGTATCTGTTATTGAAAAACCTTGGGGTGAATCCTTTTCTTATGAAGAAATCAAGTATGAAATAGAGACTAAAAAACCAGCTATATTTGCTATTGTTCATGCTGAAACATCCAGTGGGGTTTTACAACCTCTTGATGGAATTGGTGATATATGTAGAAAAAATAACTGCTTATTTTTAGTTGACGCAGTTACTTCCCTTGGCGCTCTAGAACTATTGATAGATAAATGGAAAATAGATTTAGCGTATAGTTGTAGCCAAAAAGGATTAAGCTGCCCACCTGGATTAAGTCCTTTTACAATGAATGATAGAGCTGAAGAAAAACTTAGTTCAAGAAAAACAAAAGTTCCTAACTGGTATTTAGATTTATCCCTTTTAAATAAATATTGGGGTTCTGATCGCGTTTACCATCACACTGCTCCTGTAAATATGAATTTTGCTATTCGTGAAGGTTTACGATTAATAGCAAATGAAGGTTTAGAGAATGTTTGGCATAGGCATAATACTAATGCAAAGAAACTTTGGAATGGTTTAGAAAGTCTAGGTATGGAATTACATGTATCAGAGGATTACCGATTGCCAACTCTCACAACAGTTAAGATCCCACCAGCTGTTGATGGAGATGGCTTTAGAAATCATCTTTTAAGAAACTTTGGAATAGAAATAGGAAATGGACTTGGAGAATTGTCTGGTAAAGTATGGCGAATAGGATTAATGGGATTTAACTCAAGTGAGGAGAATGTAGATAGATTATTAAACCTATTTGATACTGAGTTAAAAAAATATTCTATTTTTGAGTCCTCAACTTTTTAAACCATAATTGTAAAGCTTGACTGCATTCGTTTTCTAAAATACCTCCTATAATTTCCATTTTGTGATGAGAACTTTTATGCTTTGATAAGTCAATTGATCCACCCAATCCACCTCTTTTCTTATCGTAGGCACCAAAAACTACTTTACCCATTCTTGCTTGTATAAGTGCTGATGCACACATGGTACATGGTTCTAAATTTGTGATGATAATACATTCATTAAATCTCCAATCATTTTTTATCAGAGATGCCTGCCTTAATGCCATTATTTCAGCATGACCTAAAGGATCTTTATTTATATTTCTCCTGTTAACCCCTCTTCCAATGCATCTTCCTCTATCATCTAAAATTATTGAACAGATTGGTAACTCAACTTTTCCAATTTCTTCTGATCGCCTTAAAATGGAGTTCATCCATCTCAAGTATTTTGAAATATTTATTCCATTCTTTTCATCATATTTACTATTTACATTTTCAAAAATATACCTCATTTAACAATATTGAGAATAAACTTATTAATAGATATTTTATCTGATGACTGAAGATTTAATTTATAAAAAAGATATATACTTCCCTTCGCATTTAGGGACAAACGATAACTTAATTACTCTCTTAAATAGAGCAACTAGAATTCTTTGTGACTGGTTCTCTAAAGCCGAAAAATATGGTCCATTACCATTTGATGAGAATTTCAAGTGCTTGATGCCTGATGAGGATGGCAATTCTACAGAAGATTTGTTTTCTGATATTCAATCACTTCTTAATAATTCATTTAACCCAGTTCATCCCGGCTCTCTAGCTCATCTGGATCCACCACCGTTGATTTTCTCTATATTAGGCGATTTAATTGCTGCTGGTTTGAATAATAATCTCCTTGCATACGAGTTGTCTCCAAGTATTACATTGCTTGAGGATTCATTATGCAAATGGTTTGCAAAGAAAATCGGGTTTAATGACTCATCAGGAGGTATAGCAGCTAGCGGAGGCACTTTAAGTAATTTGAATGCACTTATAGCAGCTAGACATAATTCTGGATTGGGTTCAGACCCCAATTCTGTATTGCTTATTAGTGAAGATGCTCATTCCTCCTTCATTAAATGTACAAGAATAATGGGTCTTGATGAAGCGAATCTTATCAGGATTAAAACTGATAATAACGGTAGTATGGATATTAAAAATCTTATAGAAACTATAGATAAATGTTTAATAAATAAAAAAAAGATCTTCGCTATTGTTGCCACGCTAGGTACAACTGTAAGAGGAGCAATTGATCCTATTAAAGACATAAGTGAAATTTGCAAAAAAAGAAATATATGGCTACATGTCGATGGCTCTATTGGAGGCATTTTTGCTGTAACTTCTATTCCAATAAAGGGTTTAAATTGTATTAATCAGGCTAATTCGATAACAATAAATCCTCAAAAAATAATTGGTATTACTAAGACATCATCATTGTTATTAGTTGCAGAAATGAGAACTTTAGAAAATACATTTTCTACTGGACTTCCCTACCTATCATCTAAAGAAGATATTATAAACAGAGGAGAAATAGGTATACAAGGTTCAAGGCCAGCAGAGGTTATTAAACTATGGCTAGGTTTACGTTTTTTAGGTCTTAAAGGAATAGAAGATATTTTAAAATCATCAATAAAAAGAAAAGACTTTTTTATAAAAAATATTAGTAAAAATAAATATGATATATTTTCAGGTCCTTTACATATTATTTCATTCATACCAAAGGGAATAACACCAAAAGATTCCGATTTCTGGACTAAAACAAAAGTAAATGAACTAATAAAAAATAATTTTATGCTTTCAAGACCAAAATTTAAAGGTAAATATTTTTTAAGGGTCGTCATGGGAAACTACAACACAAATGAATCTCATATTGAACAACTTCTGAGACTTTTAGAAAATTAATAATGAATATCGGTAGACCAAAAATTATTGCAATAGTAACAGGGTTTATATCTATAGCAATTTGTATAGCTTATTTACTTTTAATAACTATCTTTGATTTCAGAACTTATCTAAATGATCAATTATCAAATTTTACATAGTAAATGGAGGCAAACTTTTATTTGACTTAAAGTACTTTTTGATTTCAATTTTTGAAATAGCTTCTTTTACGAAGTTATTTAAAATGTCCTCTCTCTTACTTAATCTATAGATCTTTTCTACAACTTCTTGAATTCCTCCATCCCCCCAATTTTGTCCATTTTTAAAATATTCAATCAAACTTAGTCCTACTATTCTTATTAACCAGCCTGCTGTAACTGACTGTATAGATTTTGATAAGATAATTTTAGTCAAACTTGTAGCCAATAACGGAGAAAGAATGGCCAGCCCCCCTTTTAGTATTCCTTGTTTAGCCAATGCGCTAAGCAAGGATTTCGATAAATCTGTTGCATCTTTTTTTGTAATCTTTATTTCATATATTTTTGATAATTCCATTATCATTTGAAGATTAACAGAGGTAGTAGTAAGAAAATCGACCGCTGGAAGTGGATTAACTAGTATTACTCCTCCTGTTATCCACATATATTTATTGATCACTTTATTTGACATTAAAATTCTTTGTTCTTGGACAAAATTTTTACTTTTAATACCTAACTTATTTGATCGAAAAAGTATATTATCTGCCAATAACTCTTCGCCATTGTTATCGAGTGTTTCAATTATTTCTCTAAATAAACTTCCTACCTCTGGATCTAAATTTAAAGCATCTGATTTTGCATAAGAAGATTGTTGATTTACTGCAATTGTTTGAACAACTGAAATTTTATTTTTTCTAGCGGAGGTTATGGAAATTATATTTTCTCTAACGAGTTTATTTTCATCTCTAGACCTCAAATCACATTTATTTAAAACAATGATAATCTTTTTGCCTATTTTCAATAATTCTTTAATTAAATAGTTTTCATATTTATTTATGTCCTGATCTAATACAAAAAGAACTAAGTCAGAATTTGATGCTTGTATAATTGTAGCTTTTTCTCTTTCTTCTCCTAACTTAGATGGTTCGAATAAACCAGGAGTATCAACTATTTGAATATTTCTTTTTAGGATTGGGATGCGAATTTTATAGCTATTAATTTGCTTTGTAGTACCTATTTTTGCGGATGTTTGTCCGACAATATTTTTCAATAAAGATCTTGCTATAGATGTTTTTCCTGAGGAACCTGCTCCAAAAAGAGTAACTTTATAATCTCCTGTTTTTAATTGTGACTCTAGTTTATTTTTTTGATAATTTAACAATTCAACTTTTACTTTATCGTTAATCTTTTTATTAATTTTCTCTACCCCTTCCAAACTTATCTTGGCAGCACCATATGTATTTTTGAATGAAAGTATATTTTTTTTATTTTTATATATAACTTTATAAACTATTTTTTTAAATAATTTTTTATCAACATTATAAAAAATAT
>QCNK01000020.1 GCA_003210135.1 Prochlorococcus sp. AG-424-P23
ACAGAAGTTATGGTAACTCTTCTGAAAACACAGAATATGAAAGTGGGAGGAGCAGGAGAAAAAGGGGCGTTTCTAATGATAGTAAAACCTCAAACGACGAAAATTAATAACCCATTTCTTGCAGTCTTGTAGTCATTCTAAGTAGATATTCGATATCTAATTCTTTGTTGATAGATTTATTTGAAATTTGATTTCTCCAAATTTTTGCTTTTGGGATACTTTCGATTAAATTAATTAGATGTTTACAAATATCCCAGGATTTTCCTCCATTATTTAAATGCTCTTCAACGTATGGAATTAAGGAAAATATAATATCTGAAGCTTGTTTGGGCGCTGTATTAATTCCATAAATTTTTTGATCAATTTCCGACCATCTCAAGGGATGTTTATATGCTGATCGTCCAATCATGACGCCATCAAAATCATTTAAGGCTTCTAATGACTCATCGATATTTGTAAAACCTCCATTTATTTCTATTAATAATTCTGAATTTAATTTTTTTAATTTTTTTACTACGTCGTATTTAAGAGGAGGTATTGTCCTGTTTTGCTTTGGATTTAAACCCTTCAATATGGCTTTTCTTGCATGAACTGTAAATCTGTCTGCACCAGCATTTGAAATATATCTTACGAAATTATTCAAATTATTAAAACTGTCATCATTGTCAACACCGATTCTGTGTTTAATAGTAACCGGTAAGTTGCAGTTGTTTTTTAAGGATTCAATACATTTTGCTACTCTTTCAGGATCTTTCATAAGTGAAGCGCCAAAATTGCCAGAGCAGACTCTTGGACTTGGACAACCAACATTAAAGTTTATTTCGTCATAACCCCAATCCTCTGCCATTTGGGCAGCCTCTTTGAGAATTTCAGGATCATCGCCACCAAATTGAATGGATATCGGGTGTTCTTCATCATTAAAATCTAGAAAATTTTCTTTTTTATCCGTATATAATAAACTTTGAGCTACGATCATCTCCGTATATAAAAGTGCTTTATGACTAATTTTTCGCATTATCATTCTGAAATGTTTATCGGTGCAATCCATCATTGGAGCAATACTTAATTTATGAATATTTTTAATAGAATCAGGACGTATGGAACTCATTACTTTTTACGTGAGTAAATATATGAATCAATTTTTATCAAGGAGAACTTTTATTCTAATTCTTTTTATGACAATACTAAAAACAATTTTAAAGCCTATTCAAGTTTTAGCTTCTTCTCTCGTTTCTAAAGAAGAGTGGAATTTATCAAAAGAGGAATGGAAATCAAGGCTCAGTCCAGAATCATATTATATTTTGAGGGAGGAAGGAACCGAAAGAGCTTTTAGTAGCCAATTAAATAATGAGAAAAGAAAAGGAGTTTTCCACTGTGCAGGATGTGATTTGCCGCTTTTTCTCTCAGATAAAAAGTTTGATAGTGGTACAGGATGGCCAAGCTTTTGGGATGCAATTCAAGGATCAGTTGAAACTAAGGTTGATTTTAAGTTGATTGTCCCAAGAACTGAATATCATTGTTCAAGATGTGGAGGCCATCAAGGGCATGTATTTAACGATGGGCCACTTCCAACAGGAAAAAGATATTGCAATAACGGTCTCGCATTAAGGTTTGTTCCTGATTAAAAATTTGTGCGGCCTTCCGCAACTTGTTATGTGCATCATTTTAATGGAAAATAGTCTTATTTAATTTATAGAAAAATGATTGAAAATCAATCAGACAATATTGATAATAAAGAAAATGATATTTCTGATCAGGATAATGTTCCTGAAGGTTCACAAATATCAGATGATCCAGTAATTGACAACAATGAATCATCATCTCAAAAAACAGAAGATATAAATACTGAAGATTTAAAAAATACTATTTCTAATAATGATGCGAGGTTAGAACAGTTAGAAAAAGAGCATGAAACTTTAAAAAATCAATATGTAAGAATTTCAGCAGATTTTGATAATTTTAGAAAAAGGCAGTCTAGAGATCAGGATGATTTAAAAATCCAGCTTGTTTCTAAGACTATAACTTCAATACTTCCTATTGTTGATAATTTTGAAAGAGCAAGACAACAACTTAAACCAGAAAGTGAAGAAGCTCAAGCTCTCCATAGAAGTTACCAGGGATTATACAAACAATTAGTAGAGGTTTTAAAACAACAAGGTGTTGCACCGATGAGGGTTGTTGGTCAGCAATTTGATCCTAATTTACATGAAGCTGTATTAAGAGAGCCTAGTGAAGAGTTTAAAGAAGACTTTATTGTAGAAGAATTGCAGCGAGGATATCATTTAGAAGGTAAGGTTTTGAGACATGCTTTAGTTAAAGTTTCCATGGGACCTGGCAAACAAAATTCACAAGAGGAAGTAGAAAAGGATAAAGTTGAAGAGGATATTGATTCAGAGGAAAAAACTTCTGAAGATGTATAAATTCCAACTTTTTATTTGAGTATTTTCTAATGGCTGATTTTTACCAGATACTTGGAGTTTCAAGAGATGCTGATGCGGATACCTTAAAAAGGGCCTATAGAAAATTAGCAAGGCAATACCATCCTGATGTAAATAAAGAGCCAGGGGCTGAAGATAAATTTAAAGAAATTGGCAAAGCTTATGAAGCATTAGCTGATCCTGAAAAAAGAGCTCGATATGATCAGTTTGGAGAGGCTGGCCTTGGAGGTGCTGCTGGTATGCCTGATATGGGGGATATGGGTGGCTTTGCAGATTTATTTGAAACTTTTTTTAATGGCTTCGGTGGACAAAATCCACAGGGAGGCAGAACTCAAAGAAGAGGTCCTCAACAAGGAGATGATTTGAGGTATGACCTTAATGTTGACTTTAAAGATGCAATATTTGGCCAACAAAGAGAAATTAAAATACCTCATCTTGAGACATGTGAAGTCTGTAGGGGAACAGGTGCCAAACCAGGAACCGGACCAAAAACTTGTTCAACTTGTGGAGGCAGTGGACAAGTTAGAAGAGCTACTAGAACACCTTTTGGGAATTTCACACAAGTAGCTGAATGTCCCTCATGTAATGGAGCTGGTCAGATAATTGCGGATCCATGTGTAAGTTGTGGAGGTAATGGAGTAAAACAAGTTAGAAAAAAATTAAGAATTAATATTCCTGCAGGTGTTGATACTGGGACTAAATTAAGAGTCTCAGGAGAGGGGAATGTTGGTTTGAAAGGGGGTCCCCCTGGAGATCTTTATGTTTTTATAAAGGTTAAAAATGATTCTAAACTTAAAAGAGATGGTGTGACTATTTACTCAGAAATAGCAGTAAGTTATTTACAGGCTATTTTAGGTGACACGGTTAAAATTACTACAGTTGATGGAGATGTTAATTTAAAAATTCCAAGTGGAACTCAGCCAAATACAACTCTTTCACTTGAGAATAAAGGTGTTCCTAGACTTGGTAATCCGGTTGCGAGAGGAAATCATGAAGTCTTAGTAAAAGTAAAATTACCAACTCGCATAACCGATGGAGAACGAGAGCTTTTAGAGGGTTTAGCTTCTCAATATTCAGATAAAAACATTAATTCCAGCAGTGGACTCTTTAGTAAATTATTTGGTAAAGAATCTTAATGACTTCCTTAAAGCATTTGGATCTTAAATCTGTTCCATGTCCTTTAAATGTTGTCAAAATTAAATTGGCTTTAGAGAAGTTATCCAAAAACGAACAACTTATTGTTGAATTAGATAAAGGTGAACCAG
The DNA here is from genome assembly GCA_003210135.1 of Prochlorococcus sp. AG-424-P23. Taxonomy (GTDB): domain Bacteria; phylum Cyanobacteriota; class Cyanobacteriia; order PCC-6307; family Cyanobiaceae; genus Prochlorococcus_A. Next base: position 3,704 of record QCNK01000020.1, read on the forward strand.
AAGAAATGTTATTAAACAATTTAAAAGAGATGGGATGTTCGTTTAACCAAATTAAAGAAAATGAAAAATTTGTAAAAATAAAAATATTGAATGAAAACTAATAGTAAATATTTCGGTTTAGTTACGAAAAAATTTAATGATTTTTTTTTAGTTGATTTAAAAAATCAAGAAAACTCTGGAAATAGCGAGAAATTTTTATGTAAAGTTAAAAAGTCTATAAATTTCAAGGATCAATTAATTTATGTTGGAGATGAAGTAGCGATTGAAAAAGTTGATTTTAAAAGTAAACGCGCAGTAATAACAAGTCTAAAAAAAAGAAAAAATCTTTTAGTTAGACCTTCAGTTGCAAATATCTCTAACATCTACGTTACTTTTTCCGTTGAAGAACCAGAGTTAAATTTATCTCAAGTTAATAGGTTTTTGATATCAGCAGAATCAATGGGAGTTGAAGTCTCATTAGTGTTGACAAAGTGTGATTTAATTTCTGATAAAAGAAGATCATATTTACTTGATAAGTTTGAGAAATGGGGGTATCAAGTAATAACTTTAAATTTACGGAAAGCTGATCGCTTTAAAAATTTATTAGCTGAGTTAAAGCAAAAAGAATGTTCAATTTTTATGGGCCCATCCGGAGTTGGTAAAACTACTTTGCTAAATATGATTATTCCAGGTCTTCAAAATAGTACTGCTCCAGTTTCTAATAAAATTAAGAGAGGAAAAAACACCACTCGAAATGTTGAGTTATTTTCTATATCGAATCAAAGTTACATTGTTGATACTCCTGGATTTAATATGCAACCTCTAGAGGTTGATATTAAGTTGTTACCAAATCTTTATTCAGAAATATATAAACAGGTAATTGAAGAAGGAATTAAGTGTAAATTTCGTAACTGTTTACATTTAATGGATGAGGGATGTAATTTAGATAAATCCTTTGAAAGGTATCCTTTTTATAAAGAAATGATTGAGTCTTCTAAGAGTCACTATTATCAAAACCAGGAAGATTAAGATTTAATCCACCAGTCAAATCATTCATCCTTTCTTTCATAGTTGTAGTTGATAATTCATGAGCTTTTTGAATAGCTTGCAGAATGTTCTGCTCTATTTGTTCTTTATTTGAATTTAAGACATTTTCTTGTACTTCGACCTTTAAAGGAAGTTGGTTTCCACTTATCCAAACTTTTATCATTTCATCATCACTTTTGCCTTCAATCTCCATATTTTCCAGCTCATCTTGTAATTTTTGAGCATCTTGCTGAATTTGTTTAGCTTTTTTAAAAGCTTCTGTAAGTTGTCCAAAGTTAGGAAGTCCAAAACCCGCCATTTTGTAAAAACGTTTCTTTAGTTAGGATAGTCAAAACCAATCATTCTTACTTCCGGTTTCAAAGAAATACCTTTGTTTTGTAGTACTTTTTGTTGAATTACTGTTATTAATTCATAAATATCTTTTGAACTTGCTGAAGAAGTGTTAATTATAAAATTTGAATGCATTGTAGAAATTGCAGCACCGCCAATTTTAAATCCCTTTAAACCCATTTCATCAATTAATTTTGCTGCATAATTATTTTCAGGATTTTTAAAAACACTACCAAAACTTGGTTGATGATATGGTTGTGTTTCTGTTTTTAATTTAAGGTTATTTTTGGTTGTTTGAATTAATTGCTCTAGATTTCCATTAGGTTCAAAATGTAATTTTGCACTAATAATTTTTAAATCATTTCTTTGAAAAGAGCTAAATCTATACTCAAAATTGATATCTTTTTTTTCAATTTCTAGTTTTTCATGAGTTTTATTATTTATAACTTTTACGGAAATAAGATTATTTGCTAGCGATAAATTACCTGTGCCAGCATTCATATAAATTGCTCCTCCTAACGTTCCTGGAATTCCGACAGCCCATTCCCCTCCTTGTAATCCATTTTTAGCAAGTAAATTAGATAATGTTGGGAGCATTACACCTGCTTCCGCTTCAACAATTCCTGAATATGGCTCAATCTTTAGTGATTTCATTTTTTTTGTGCAAATAACTAAGCCTTTTATGAAAATATTATTTATTAAAAGATTTGAACCTGCACCAATTATTTGACATCTTTGTTTGTTTAAATTAGCCCATTTTATTAGATATGAAAATTCATTAATGCTTCTTGGCTCAGCAAAATATTCAGCTACTCCTCCCACTTTTATAGTTGTATAACTACTTAAATTACAGTTTTCAGAAAAAATTTTTTTATTCATAAATTATTTATCTATTTTAATTGTTTTTTATTTAAAATTGACCAGAAATTATGACAATCACCAGCTCCCATATTCAAAATTAAATCCCCTTTTTTAGTTAATTGGCAAAACTTCTCTGTAAATTCATAATAATTATTAATGTAACTGACATTTTTATTTTTTTTATAAATCAGATCAGTGATAATTTTCGAAGTAATTTTATCTTCGTTTTTTTCGCCTGCCCCATAAATACTGGTTACATAAATAACATCTGCTTTTGATAATTCTTCAGCAAATTCTTTAGTAAATTGCTTTACTCGAGAATATCTATGAGGTTGAAATACAGCTATTAATCTATTTTGTTGAAATTCATTATTATGTTTTTGCTGAATCAATAATCTTCCTAATTTAATGGTCTCTTTTATTTCGTTTGGGTGATGTGCATAATCATCATATAAACTTCTTTCATCTATTTGGCCTCTGAATTCAAATCTTTTTTTTGGGAGTTTCAGATATTTTATATTTTTCTTAATTTCTATAAAATCTACTCCAATCATTCTTGAAGCTGCTATTGCTGCGGTGATATTGGATAGATTGTGTAATCCTGGAATTGGAATATTTAAACTACTAATAAAATTTCCATTTTCATAATATTTGCCAATTGTATACTTTGAATTAATTTCAGTCGGAATTATTGCATAAGCTACGTTTTTAGTCGTAGCGTTTGACCACTTATAATTAGAATAAAAATTATTTTTTGAGGTTTCACAATCAAAATTAAATAGTAGTTTTTTAGAGTTTTTAGCGAAACTTTTAAAAGAAGATATGACTTCATTTAAATCAGAAAAGTGATCGCAATGATCAAAATCAATGTTATTGATTATTCCAATATCAGACTTATATTTGTTAATTGTTCCATCAGATTCATCAATTTCAGCTATTAAGTATTTTGTATCTTCTAAATGACAATTAGAGTTGTAAATAGGAATAATTCCTCCGGTTATTGAAGAAGAATTACGTGTACATAACTCAAGTATTGTAGATAGAAATGTAGTGGTTGATGTTTTTCCATGGCTGCCGGCTACCGCTAATGAAGTATAAGTGCGCATTAGCATTGAAAGAATCTCTGAACGATGTTTTATTGAAAAATTTTTTTCTCTGCAGTATGAAAATTCTTCATTTTCTGGCTTGATTGCGGAGCTTACAACAAAATTAATCAATTTGTTGGTAAATTTTGAAATAACAAATTTAATATTTTGTCGAATTTGAGAAGTAAAGATTACTGCACCTAATTCCTCTAATTTTTTAGTTTCATCGTTTTTAACTAAATCAGATCCCGAAACTGAACAACCTTTTTTAAGTAAACCTATTGCTAATGCTGACATCCCAATACCTCCAATCCCAATAAAATGAAAATGACTTTTCAAAAGTAATTTTTTATCCAATGTTTATCTTTTACTTAAATCAAAATAACTTCTTGGTGAAATTTTGCTATTTTTTCTTAAAAAAAAATGTTTTTTTTTCTTGAATTAATACAAAACAAGACTTATTTGCTTAATAAATCAAAAAAACCTTACGTTATTGCACAAAATTCAGTATGATCAGCAACTTAGGTTAATCATTTAGAAATTATTAATTATGACTTTGCGTGTTGCAATTAACGGCTTCGGTAGAATTGGTCGAAACTTTATGCGTTGTTGGCTTAGTAGAGGAGCATACACCAATATTGAAGTTGTTGGAATTAATGTTACCTCAGATCCTAAGACAAATGCTCATCTATTAAAGTATGACTCAGTCCTTGGCCAACTTGATGGAGTTGATATTCAATATACTGATGATACTTTTGTAATCAATAACAAGACAATTAAATGCTTCTCTGATAGAAACCCAATGAATCTCCCCTGGAAAGACTGGGGTGTAGATTTGGTTATTGAATCTACTGGAGTATTTAATACAGACGTAGGTGCAAGTAAGCACTTAGAGGTAGGAGCAAAAAAAGTTATCTTAACTGCTCCTGGTAAAGGCGATGGCGTTGGTACTTATGTGGTTGGAGTCAATGCTGATACATATAAACATAAAGATTATGATATTTTGAGTAATGCTAGTTGTACAACAAACTGTTTAGCTCCAGTAGTTAAAGTTTTAGACCAAACTTTTGGGATTAACAAAGGGTTGATGACTACAATTCATAGTTATACAGGGGATCAAAGAATTTTAGATAATAGTCATAGAGATCTAAGAAGGGCTAGAGCCGCTGCTACAAACATTGTTCCTACTTCTACAGGAGCTGCAAAAGCAGTAGCTCTGGTATACCCAGAAATGAAAGGTAAATTAACAGGAATTGCCATGAGAGTTCCAACTCCTAACGTTTCAGCAGTAGATTTTGTTTTTGAATCATCTAAGTCTGTCACAGCTGAAGAAGTCAATAATGCCCTCAAAGAGGCATCTCTAAGTTCAATGAAAGGCATTATTAAGTATGGAGATGAGCCATTAGTATCAAGCGATTATGCAGGTACCAATGAATCATCAATTGTGGATAGTGACCTTACTATGTGTATTGGAGATAACCTTGTAAAGGTGCTTGCATGGTATGACAATGAGTGGGGTTATAGTCAAAGAGTTGTGGATTTAGCCGAGATTGTTGCTAAAAATTGGGAGTAATTAAAAGTGTCTGAAAGGTGCGTTTTTCAATAATTTATTTTTACACTTATCTATAAATTTTATTGAAGGTTCACCTTTAGAGAAATAACCAATTTCGTTTATATTCTTGTCAAGTTTAGTTAAATTCTTAGCCCATTTTTTGGGTAAGGAGAATACTAATTCATAATCTTCACCTCCAAAAAAATAATATTCATCCCATATATCACCTTTTGGCCAATCCTTATCTTTGGGTATTTTTTCATAGTTTATAATTGCTTTGCATTTGCTAGAGATTGTTAAATCTTGTAAGGCTTGAAATAGACCATCACTGCTATCAGTACATCCTATTCGTCTTCTTTTTTTATTGGAGCGGCTTTTAAGGAGATTTTTAAGAAAAAATGGGTAAACTTCAGGGCGACAAAAATGTTTAATGGACTTTCTGATTAATCTTTTATTAAGAGAAACATTATTATCAAAATCAACTTTATTATTTATCATAAATCCTAGTTTGCTAAGACCATGAATTCCTGTAGTTAGGATAATATCGCCAGGTTTGCATGCATTTCTCTTTAATTCTAGTTCACCTTGAATTCCAAAGGCTGTAATTGATATCGTTTTTTGACTTCCTTTTGAGCAATCTCCTCCAAGAATTATCCCACCATATTTTTTTAATGCTTTATTCATTCCCTTATATAATTCTTCAACCCAAACCCATTCAGTTTTAGAGGGTAGAATTAAGCTTATTGTAATTCCTAAAGTTTTTTGACTTCCGCTTGATAATAAGTCAGAGAGATTGCTTATAACTGCTTTCCATCCAAGGTCTTGAGGGCCAATGGAAATGTCATTGAAATGAACATTTTCCACTAAAGAATCATTATTAATAAGTAAATTATTATTTTTAGTTTTGATTAAAGCGCAATCATCTGAAGCCTGATTTTTAGGCATAAACTTTCTAAGCCTATTAATTAATTCTTTTTCTCCTATATCTTCTAATGTTTCTTTATGCATTTAATTTCAGGTTTTCGATTCCTTCTAAAACATTAATTGAGATTATTTTGTCATCTTTGGTTAGCTCTTCTAATACATCAAAACCATCTACAACATACCCAAAGGCAGCATTTCTTCCATCAATTAAATTACGACCTGCTGGATTTAATTCTGCTTCATATAAAAAGAAGAAAAATTGTGATGAACCATCATCAACTGCAGTATTTGAATGAGACCACCCTAAAGTTCCGAGTGTTGCGAAAGGTAATGTTGGTGTCTCTGTGTAAAGTCCTAAATCTTCAAAAGTTTCATTGTAAAAAGTATATTTTTCATCAGGAATCCTAATTTCAAGAGGAACGTGACGTTCTTCATTTGTGTCAGGATCAACATATCCAATAGCTTCACCAATTGGATCGCCTGTCTGCAATACAAAAAATTCTTCTGCTCTATTAATAGGTAAATCTTTATAAAAATCTTTTGAAGATAAATCTATAAATGCTCCTGCAGTAAGTGGGGCATTAAAGCCATCTATAATAGCTTTCATGTCACCTTTGGAAGTTTTAATATTGACTTTAGCTCGACCTAGTAATCTAGGTAGATTATCAAATTCTTCAGGAATATCATAAGGAAATTGATTAGGTAGAAAATATTCTTCTAATCCACCTATTTTATCTAATGCCTCTTTTCGAGTTGCTATAAATGAATACTTATCCTTTGATTTGGAATAATCTTGAAGGCTATCAAAATTATCTTTAAGTTCTAAAAATGTTTTTTCAGCAATTGTCTTTTTATCGTTTGGTAATTCTTCAATAATTCTGCCTTGGTATTTTTTTAGTAAAGATTGACATTTTGTAACAGTTTTTGTAAGAGCCGGCCATCTTCCTCCTCTTATAAGGTCACTAGTCTCTTCTAATTTGTGTTGAATTTCTTGCAGCTCAACTTGCTTGATAGGGAGTGCGTTTCTGAGGATTGCATAAGGATCTTTTACAGCATTTCCAGTGGGTAAATCAGCTAGTACTTGAATGGGTTTAAAGAGAAAAAACGGTAAAATTATTATTGATAAGATGAAAAAAAGTTTGTTCTGATTTGATAAGAATTTTTGCATAGTACTCTTGCAGGTTTATGATCCTTTGGGATGTAATACAGGAATGATCTCCAGTAACGATTTTCGCACAGGTACAACCATCGAATTGGATGGACAAGTTTGGCGTGTTGTAGAATTTCTACATGTCAAGCCTGGTAAGGGTTCTGCTTTCGTGCGAACAAAATTAAAATCAGTTCAAAGCGGCAATGTGGTTGAAAAAACTTTTCGAGCCGGAGAATCAGTACAGCAGGCTATCTTAGAGAAGTCTAACCTGCAGCACACTTATGTGGAGTCCGGAGATTATGTTTTTATGGATATGACAAGTTTTGAAGAGACAAGACTTTCTTCTGAACAAATTGGCAAAGGCGCAAAGTATTTGAAAGAAGGGATGGAGGTTACTGTAATTTTTCATAATGGTAAAGTTTTAGAAGTGGAACTGCCAATATCTATTACTTTGGAAGTTACAGAGACTGACCCTGGAGTTAAAGGTGATACTGCTAGTGGGGGTACTAAACCAGCTATTCTAGAAACAGGTGCTCAAGTTATGGTTCCTTTATTTATTTCTGTGGGAGAAATGATTAAAGTTGATACTCGAAACGACAGTTATCTTGGACGTGAAAATTAATGGCTATGAAATTAGATCATGAAGACTTAAATCGCTTAATAGAGAAAATCTCTTCAAGTGATATTCAAGAATTCTCATTAGAGGGAGAAGATTTTAAACTCGAAATCAAAAGGAATTTATTTGATCAGAAACAAATTACTAATAATTTAGTTTCTAGTGATTCCTTGGATAGTCAAACTATTGATAGTCAAACTATTGATAGTCAAAAAGCCATCAATGATAATTTCTCACTAGCTAAGGAACCTCAGACTCCCCAAGTAGCCCCTCCTGGACGTTCAGATCTTACTGAGATTACATCTCCTATGGTTGGCACTTTCTACAGGGCTGCAGCGCCTGGAGAGGATCCATTCGTTGATGTAGGAAGCAACATTAAGGTCGGACAAACTATTTGTATTTTGGAAGCTATGAAGTTAATGAATGAAATTGAATCTGAATTTAATGCAGAAATAGTAGAAATTTTAGTTGAAAACGGAACTCCAGTTGAATTTGGTCAAGTTTTAATGCGTGTTAAGCAGTCTTGAATTGTTAGTAATTTCTATGGCAGCTTTGATAGCTTCAATCATGCTTTGACATTGAGCTATTCCCTTGCCAGCAATATCAAATCCCGTCCCATGATCTGGAGATGTTCTAATAAAAGGTAAACCTATTGTGGTATTTACTGAGTAATTATGAGCTATTATTTTCATTGGTATTAAACCTTGATCATGATACATAGCAAGAATGCCATCATGTTTTTCAGCATCTTTTTCTCTCCAAGCTTTTGCGGAAGAGTTCCAGCAACTATCTGGTGATAAAGGACCTAATAATGTAATATCTCTATTCTTCTCACTCCAAGAAATCAATGCTTTATTGAGCCAATCTTTTTCTTCATTACCCAAAATTCCTTCTTCACCAGCATGAGGATTTAGTCCGGCAACTTTTAAAGTGGGTTTAGTAATGTAGGTATTACAAAAATCTCTGAAAAGATTTAACTTAGAGTGAATCAATTTTGTTGTTAATTTCTTGGGAACATCACAAAGAGCTATGTGGGTTGTAGCCAGTAAAGTATTGAATCTCCATCCTGTAATTGGTGACTTTGCTGTGAATAACATTCCAACATTTTTTACTCCACATGATTTTGCCAATACCTCAGTTTGACCAGAGAAGTAATGCCCCGCTAATGACCATGATTTTTTGCATATTGGTCCAGTTACAAGCGCTGAATTGGGATATTGTTTTACAATTTCAATGGCTTTTGTTAAGTAATAAAAACTTGAATCACCATAACTTGATTTAGATTTCTTCTCAGATGAAGAAATTTCAAGATCATGAATCTTTAAATTTCTAGGGTTTGCGATGTTTTTTAATCCCAAAGATTTTAGGTGTTTATATGTATTCAGTAGATGTTTTTTTGAACCTACTATTGTTAAATCAATATTTTTTGGAATTTCTTTAGAATTAAGTGCTTTTAAGATTATTTCTGGTCCAATTCCAGATTCATCTCCAACGCTTAACACTATTTTAAAAGTATTATTTTTATTATAAGAATTCATAAAAAGTTTAAATTTATTTTTAATTATTTAAAAAGCAATTTTTTAAACCTACTTTATAGTTTTTATAAATTAATTTATATCCAAGTGTTTCGCATAAAAGTTTATTAGAAACTCTTCTATTTTCCATCCAAAAAGATTGAGCGATAGGGGATAATTCTTTTTTTGCATCATCAAATGGTATGGGAATTGGCATTTTGTAACCAAGTAAGTCATAGCAATATTGAATAACCTCTATTTGAGAACAGGGTTCATCATCTGCAATATTAATAATCTGGTGAAACTTTAAGTAATTTTTATTTTGTAATAGATAAATAATTGCATTTGCAATATCAGCAACATGTATTCTTGAAAATACCTGATTTTTTTTTGAGATAACTCGAATTTTTTTATTTCTTATTGCTTCAAAAGTCGATCTTCCAGGTCCATATATACCTGGTAACCTAAAAATTTGTATAGGTAAACCAGATTCAATCCATTCTTTTTCACACCTTAGCCTTTTATGACTTCTTTTTTGAAAAGGGTTAGGTTGATCAGCCTCAGAAACCCAATCACCTTTGGTGTTTCCATATACTCCTGTGGTAGATAAATATCCAACCCATTCAAGTGATATAGTTTTAAGCTTGTTTTTGAGACATTTTAATACTGGATCGTTTCCATTTTTATCCGGAGGTATGCAACTAAGAATATGTGTGACTCCATCAAAAATTTCTTCATTAGGAATAATGCCATTTTCACTGTTAAAAACGAAACTATCAGGATCTTTGTTTTTAGATCGAGAACTTGTTAAAGCAGTACAACCTAATTGCCTAATGGTTTTTGCAAAGAAACTTCCGCTAAAACCACAACCCAAGATTAAAAATTTATTTGTATTTCCTAGTGAATTTGCGTGGATCGTCATAAGTTGTTAAAGTAGTACAAGTGTATTAGTTAACGATGAAGACAGCTGTTAAACCTGACTTAAAAACAAAAACTTTCGGCATTAGCAGAAGTTATACTAGTCTTATAGAAAAAGAAATTACTTTAGTTAATTTTAAATTCTATCAAAAATTACTTGTTCTCCTGATTTCATTTTCGACAATTTTAATAATCCCAGAATCACCAAGAGAATTGGGTAATATATGCGAGATTTATAACTCTAAAAAAATATGTAATGTTTGGTAGTCAAGCTGCTTCATATTCTGATTCTTTTTTTTCGTAATTTTTATTATTAATCTTAAAATTAGGGTTAGCCCATTGCAGTAATCTGATAGCTAATCTTAAATCCCCTTCTAACCAAGCTCTTATAGCCATTGCTCTTCGAGGATCATAAAATTTTTGTCTTCTATACCAATACAAAGCATTTTCATCTGATTTATCCCCATTGCAGGCAAGACAAGCAGGCACACAATTTTCTGTAGTACTTAAGCCTCCTTGACTACGTGGCAAAACATGATCAATAGATTCAGATGGTTTACCGCAATATATGCAACTTTTTCCTGTAAATTTATGAATAGATTTTCGCCATTGTCTAAATCTGAACTTGGGACATAAATCCTCTAAAAACACCGCATCATTAATATGCATTCAGACTATTTAGTTAAATAAATAATGGCTTGAATATATAAAAAGTCAATATTCATTTATTATCTTTTAGTTGAAATTAGCTCTTAAAAATATAATTTAGTGTTTGCTGATACAAAAAAATTGATAAAACGAAAAGCTTTAACTAATAACTGTATCTTTCAAATGTTTCATCTGAAAATTCTTCATTGGACTCTTCTAATTCTTTTTCTTTTCTTTCTTCTTTCTTTTTTAATTCTCTAAGTAATTTTCTATTAGGATGAAGTTTATCAAGGTATTCAACGCAATAGCTAAAAGTTTCTATATCTCTTATTACTGATTCAGTAATTTGAGATGCTGCTTGTTTGGGTGATACTTTGAAAATGCCTCCTTTTTGCTTTTTGATATAAGTATATGCTGCCTCCCAACTACTTTCATGATCATTCCCTCCATCTCTCATAGTACAGAAAATTTCTGCTCCAAATGTACCCGCATTTACTATGGATGTTGTTAAGGCTAATGGAGTAAAAATACTTCCTATTAAAAATATTTGTTTTTTCTTCTTGAATCTTTGCATTAGACTTTTTTTACCTATTTAAAAATATCTTTTATTAAGAATATGTCTATAGAAATTTAAGATTTTATTACTCCAAATAGATTTAAGCATTTAACAATTAAAGGAAGAATTAAAAGCACTGTAATCAACCTAACTGCGTGCAGAGTTGCAACTGCAGCTCCTACACCATATTCTGATCCTACAAGACTCATGCCGCTAATACCTCCTGGGGCAGCCCCAAGAATTGTTGTAATCACATCAATATTAAGTAATCTGCTTGTCCATAAACCTATGGCTAATCCTGTAATAACTAAAGTAAAAGTTATTAGGATAGCAGGTTTCCATAGGCTCTGTAGATCCACTAATGAGTCTTTGGTCAATGATGTGCCTATAACAGTACCAATACCGATTTCCAATATAGTTCTTGTGCCGATTGGCCACTCTGCTATATCAACTTTGCCACTGATGCTGAGTATGCTTGCACCTATTAAAGCACCTGCAAGAGGAGCTGCAGGAATACCTGTTTTTAGAGCTAAAGCTCCAAAAATACCTCCTGCCAGTAGATAATAAATTAGATTTATGTTTGGCATAAATTTAAAGATGTTTGGACATAATATTAGAAAAAATTTTATTTGCTCGGGTTTATAGTCAAATAATATTTTTGTTTTCCTCTCGTAATGTGCCCTTTTGTTGGCATAATAGTATTTAAAGCATGAATTTTTATGTCTCCACAAATTTCATACAAAGATAATAAAAATCGTCTTAAGAAAAAATTATCTTTTATTGAGGGTGGCCATCAGCTCGAAAAATTAGAGTTCGCCCTTGCAATAGCTCAAACCAGGGGTGATGAAAAAAAATCAATAGTTCTTAGAAAAAAGATCGTTGAATTAGGCGGAAATGTTGAAGAGCCAGGGACTTAATTTAACTTTTCTTCAAGATATTTAGATGCTACAGCTAATGCTTCGCCAGCTTGTTGAGTTGTTATTTTGTTTAGGTCAAGAAGTGTATTACTTATAGCGGAAACCACCGTAATAATATCTCTATCATTTACATAACCTAAGTGCCCGACTCTAAATATTTTCCCCTTCAAATGATCTTGACCACCAGCAAGTAAAATATAAAATTTATTTTTTATTATTTTCCTAAATTCTTCAGCATCCATTTCTTCAGTTTTTATTGCAGTAATTGAAGGGCTTAAATATTTTTCATCAGCAAATAATTTTAGATTTAAAGCTTTAACAGCATTACTCATTGCCAATTTATGTTTATTGTGTCTGAAGAAAATGTTATCTAAACCCTCTTCTCTCATCATTTTTAAAGCTTCATCTAAAGCAAAAACCAAATTAACTGCTGGAGTATATGGATTACTATTGCTTGAAAGACTTTTTCTGTAAGATTGTAAATTTAAATAAAATTTTGGTAAATTTGATTTTTCTGTAGCTTCCCATGCTTTTTGGCTCATCGCTATAAAGCTAAGGCCTGGAGGTATCATATATCCCTTTTGTGAGCCTGAAGCAACGATATCTAACTGCCATTCATCTACTGGTACATTGCAAGCTCCAAGACTTGTAACGCAGTCAACAATTGATAAAGCTGTATTATGTTCGCGAATATATGAACTTATAGTTTCTAGATCATTAATTACGCCAGTCGAGGTCTCAGAATGAGTCAATATAACCGCTTTTATTTTCTTTTGCTTATCTTCTTCTAATACCTTTTTGAATTCTTCTGGATCAAGCGGATTGCCCCATTCGGCATCAATTTTTATTACTTCTAAACCAAATTCTTTAGCAACTTTTACCCATCGTTCGCCAAATTTTCCATTTTCCCCACAAATTACTTTATCTCCTTTACTTAAAGTATTTATAATTCCAGCTTCCATTGCGGCAGTGCCACTACCAGTAATTGTTAGAACATCATTTTGAGTTTGATGAAGCCATTGCAAATTTTTAGTAGTACTTTCTACGAGATCTTGGAATTCTTTACTGCGATGGCCTATAGGATGCTTACTCAATGCGTGTAAAACTTTTTCTGGAACTGGTGTGGGTCCAGGAATCATCAATGATAATTTTTGTTGTATGGCCACTTTTTGTTAAATAGGTCATTCTTAGATTAGTTCTCATTATATATTTTTCAATTACTTGATTTGAAAAAAGGATTTTCTTTACCTTTGTGGGTTGCTGGAGCCGCTAGGTCAGCATTAAAAAAACTGGTAGGTTTGCCATTTGATAATTATGAATTAATAAAAATTCCTAATAATAACAAAGCAATAAAAATTGAGATTCATTCTGTTGGTTTACTTAAAGATGAATTGCATGCATTAGGAATTTCGTTTGCAAAGTCTGGCTTAGATCTTGATATCACACAAAACTTAGAAATATGGACAGTAGCCTCTTTAGAAAAAATTTCTTTTAAAAATCCAGTTCAAAAAACTTCAATAGATATTATTGCAGGATCTGGTGTTGGTATAAAAGAGGATACAAAAGAAATATCTATTTCTGATTTTGCAAAAGAAGTTTTATATGCAAATTTATTAGATATTATTCCTGATGGCTTTAATTTGAAATTAGAAATTATTTTCCCAAATGGGGAATTCTTAGCCGAAAGGACAAGTAATAAGTCATTTGGTATCGTTGATGGATTATCTATTATTGGGACGTCTGCTGAGACCTATTCTAGTGCTTCACCTGATCAATTAGAAGAGGCTAAAGCTAAGCTTGCAAAATTAATTCAAAATGATTTTAAAGGGAAAGTTATTTTTGTTATCGGTGAAAATGGTTTGAATTTGGCAAAAAATTGTAATTTAAAATTTCCTATTATAAAGATTGGTAACTGGCTAGGACCATTAATAGTTGATGCTGCAATTAAAAAAGTTAATACTATAATTCTTTTTGGTTATCATGGAAAATTAATTAAATTAGCAGGTGGCATTTTTCATACACATAATCATTTGGCTGACGGAAGAATTGAGATTCTTGTTTATTTAGCCGTTCAAGAAAAGTTACCGCTAGAACTAATAGTCAAATTATCTCACTTAAAGAATCTTGAAGAAGCTTTATTACTTCTTGAAAGATTTGATGAGGCTATAGCTGAAAGATTATTCCTTCATTTATCAAATACGATTGAAAAGCGTTCTTTTGCATATGTAAATAGGTATACAAAAACGAATATGGAAATAGCATCAATCATTTTTGATAGAAAAAGAAAAATTAGGTGGGCTGGAACTAACGGTAGTAAGTACATTTCTCATTTTAAATGACATTAATTTTTTATTGATTATGCTTTTGTAAATAAATTGAGCTAACTTTTATACATGAGTCAAACATCTTTAAAAAATGAACGAGATCCTTCAATACTAATTTTAGATTTCGGATCTCAATATTCTGAATTGATTGCAAGAAGAATTAGGGAAACAAATGTTTTTTCTCTTGTAGTAAGTAATTGTATTTCAATTGAAGAAATAAATCATATTAAACCTAAAGGGATAATTTTGAGTGGCGGTCCAAATTCTGTATATGAACAAAATGCTCCAAAATGTGATGAAAAAATTTTTAATTTAGGAATTCCTATTCTTGGCATATGCTATGGAATGCAATTAATGGTCAAAGAACTTGGAGGATCTGTCACTTCAGCAACTAAAAAAGCTGAATATGGTAGAGCTCCAATAAATATAGATCAAGAATCTGACCTCCTTTCTGACGTAAAAGATAAATCTATAATGTGGATGAGTCATGGTGATTCAATTAATTATTTACCTGCTGGATTTAACAAAATTGCTCATACCGAGAACACACTACATGCAGCAATTTCTAATGATAGAAAGAAATTATTTGGCGTACAATTTCATCCTGAAGTAATTCATTCAGAGTTTGGGATGACAGTAATTAAAAATTTTGTTTATGACATTTCTAGTTGTGCTGCCGATTGGACTACCGAAACATACATAGAGGAAACTATTCCTAGGATAAGAGAGCAAGTCGGTAATAAAAAAGTTTTGCTTGCTTTATCAGGAGGAGTTGACTCGTCAACTCTTGCTTTTCTTCTCAATAAAGCAATTGGAAATCAGCTTACATGCATGTTTATAGACCAAGGTTTTATGAGAAAAGGTGAACCCGAATTTTTAATGAATTTTTTTGATAAGAAATTTCATATAAAGGTTGAATATATTAATGCAAGGGAAAGGTTTATTGCCAAACTAAAAGGTATTACTGATCCAGAACAAAAAAGGAAAATTATTGGTGAAGAATTTATAAGAGTATTTGAAGAAGAAAGTAATAGATTGGGCCCTTTTCAGTATTTAGCCCAAGGCACCTTGTATCCTGATGTAATTGAAAGTGCTGGTACTAATATTGATCCTAAAACTGGTGAAAGAATAGCTGTAAAAATTAAAAGCCATCATAATGTGGGGGGATTACCAAAAGATTTACAATTTAAATTAGTTGAGCCATTAAGAAAACTTTTTAAGGATGAAGTACGTAAATTAGGAGCTGCATTAGGTTTGCCTGATGAAATTATAAAAAGGCATCCATTCCCTGGACCAGGGTTAGCGATAAGAATTTTAGGAGAAGTTAATAATGAAAAACTTGACTGTTTAAGAGATGCAGATTGGATAGTTCGAGATGAAATTAAAAAAGCTGGTCTTTACAATGATATTTGGCAAGCTTTCGCAGTATTGTTACCAGTTAAAACTGTGGGAGTTATGGGTGACAAAAGGACTTATGCATGGCCAATAGTTTTACGTTGTGTATCTAGTGAAGATGGTATGACAGCGGACTGGTCAAAAATTCCTTTTCCTATTTTAGAGAGAATTTCTAATAGAATCGTAAATGAAGTAGTTTCAGTTAATAGAGTTGTTTATGATATTACAAGCAAGCCTCCAGGTACTATTGAGTGGGAGTGACGGAAAATTGCTTGATTTCATCAAAAATGGAACTTATAGGTTTGTCACCGGTTTGTCACGGAAATTTTACTTTACAGAAGTCAATGATACCAACGATTTTGAAGCATCAAAACTGGGAGGAACCATTGAGTGGGAGTAGAAAATCTTTAACAACCTAGTTATAGAATAAAAAAAAGGGTTTCACGTCAAGGTAAAAGTCTATCTCTGTAGAGAAATCTTATAAAATAATTTTCTCTACGGTGAATAATTTTCCAAGCTAAATTAATAAATCTTGTATTACATTTATACAGAAACTGATAATGATTAGACTTTTTATGAGATTTTTCTTTGTAATTACTTGTCTTTATTGATTTTTGTTTATAAAAATGTAGTTATCGGCACAAATTTTAGAACTTTAATATTTTGGGATCAAATACATTAAAATCCTTACATAAGGGAAAATCATATTCTTTTTCAAGAATAGGACCTGATATTTACGGTTCTACTCATCCTCAGAATTTATTATCTGAAATAAAGGAAAGAGCGGAATTTCTATATGAGTTATTGGACAGACATGTAATTTCAATAGACCCCTTCAGTAAAGATTGTCTTCTACAACTTTTCAGGCTCGCGGCAAAATTTGAAAGTAACCCAAACAGATATATTTCCCATAACAGTCCCCTAAAGGGAAAAATACTCATAAATGCCTTCTATGAACCAAGCACCAGAACAAGGCTATCGTTTGACAGCGCATGGCACAGGCTGGGTGGGGATTCAATAAATATCACCGATAAAAGTTCCACTGGAATTGCCAAGGGAGAAACCCATCTGGATATTGCTCATATGTTTAATAATTACGGTGACTGCGTTGTCCTCAGAGAAAGTGACAATGAGGCTATCTTTGAAATGACAAAATCATTGAGAATTCCAATAATCAATGCCGGTAATGGAATAGATGAACATCCTACTCAGGCTATGTCTGATCTTTATACGATTTTTAAATGGAGACCGCATCTGGTTAACAAATCAATTGATGATAGTGAAAAAATAACCATTGGTATTATCGGCGTTCCATCACGTATGAGAACAGTCAGATCTCTTCTGAAATTATTCTGCAAGTTTCCATATTTTATAAAAAAAATTATTGTCATTTACGATGATAAATCCATTGATCAGAACGATTTATTTGATGAAGGCCAGTTGGAACAACTTATTGAATCTGATTTAAAGATTGAGCTGGAGACGGATATGCAAAAAGTATTGCCTTCCCTGGACGTTACCTATATAAATGCAATTGCATGGGTGGGAGAAAACTATGAGGTTCATGGAAGTTCATTTAAATTGCACAGTGAGTTGCCATTTAAAAAAGATTCCATAATATTGCATCCACTTGCTCGTGGACCTGAATTGTCAACATCACTGGATCAGACCTCAAAAAATTGGTATTTTGCTCAGTCAAGAGGAGCGGTATTTGTAAGAATGGCATTACTTACCTGTCTGATGGATAGAACAACAAGAGTGATGGATGTCGTTTAACTAGATGTGTGGAATAGGCGGGGTTTTTAATAAATCAAAAGATAAATCTGTTGAGCCTCAGATTCTTGTAAATATGGCGGCTATTCAGAGCCATCGTGGACCAGATGGTTTTGGATATAAATTATCAGATGATGCTTCTGTAGGATTCTGTCATGCGAGATTATCAATAATTGATTTAAATGAAAATCGAGCCAGACAGCCTTTTGTCGGAGGTGCCGAAAATCATATTCTGATGGCGCATAATGGTGAATTTTATGATTTTCAGAGAATCAGGGCTGATCTTGTTGCACAGGGCGTAAGCTTTTCCTCAAAAAGTGATTCGGAAATATTGCTTAGGCTTTATGAAAAATATGGCATTGATGAATCATTATCTTATCTGCGAGGAGAATTTGCTTTTTCATTGTTTGATGCAGAACAAGATTGTCTTTATCTTGTAAGAGATCGTTTTGGGATTAAACCTCAATACTGGATTGAGACCGATGATTCCTTAATATTTGGCTCTGAATTAAAAGTATTATTTGCCCATCCATCAGTTGAAAGAAAATTTACGGGTGAAGGATTGGTTCATCAATTGATGCAGGTAATGGTTCCTGGCTCTACAGCATTCGCTGGTGTTAAACAAGTTAAACCCGGATATATCCTTAAGGTCAAAAGAGTAAATAATAAATTTCAGATAACAGAGGAAAAATTCTGGGATATAAATTTCCCTAAGAAAAACACTTATGAAAGAGATAAAAGTGAAAAATATTATATTGAAAATATTAGAAAAGAATTGTTGAGAGCAGTTGAATTAAGAATGGTCGCTGATGTTCCTGTCGGCTGTTATTTGTCCGGTGGAATTGATAGTTGCTCAATTTTGGGATTGGCTTCTGCCATAAGTCAAAAATCAGTAAAGGCATTCACGATTGGTTTCAGTGATGAAAGATATGATGAAACTTCGATAGCAAAAGAGATGGCTGTCGCCACAAATGCAGATCATGAGATTTTAAAAATAAATGGAGATGATCTGTATGTGAATTTTGAAAAGGTTCTATGGTTTACTGAAAGATCTATTTATAACACCCTTGCAATTGCCAAATACCTTATGAGTAAAAGAGTGAATGAGCTCGATTATAAGGTTGTTATGACAGGAGAGGGTTCAGATGAATTATTTGGTGGCTATCCCGCGTTTAGAAAAGATATGTATACCTATGGGGTGGGAATTTTTAATTCAGAATCTGAGAATCTTAAAGAGAATTTGGAAAATTCGAATGATATTTTCAAGGGTGCGATGTTAGCTAATGAAGAGATAAGTAATCAAGCTTTCAAGGAATATTTAGGATTTACGCCAAGTTGCCTTCAACCTTGGCTCGCATGCGAAACTTACGCGAAAAGTCTAGTCTCAAGTAAATATAAAGAGATAACGGAAAATTATGATCCCGGGGCGGCAATTTTTAGAGAACTTGATCTTGAACAGTTAGAAGATAGATACGCAATTGATCAGGCTCAGTACGTTTGGATAAAGACTATGCTTGAGGGCCAAATTCTTACATGGGGTGGAGATAGAGTAGATATGTCAAATTCAATGGAAGCTAGACCTGCATTTTTAGATCATCACCTAGCTGAAGCTGCCGTTACTGTTCCTCCTGAATTAAGGATTAAAGACAATGTCGAGAAGTACGTTTTAAGAGAAGCGATGTCAGGATTGCTGCCTGAATCATTATATAAACGTGAAAAATTCCCTTTCATGGCTCCCCCTTCCCATGCAGATATAGATAATTTAAGTTCTATGCAGGAAATTGTGAATCAATTTTTAAGTCCTGAGAGGATAAGAGAATTTGGAATATTGGATGAAACAGAAGTAAATGATTTGCTGAATAAATTTTTTAGTTCAGAGCTTGATGCTTCAGAAAAAGTACAATTGGATGCAATAATCAATCATCTTTTAAGCGTTCAGATCTTATATAAGATTTTTATAATTGAGGATATCCCTGATAAGGCTCAAAAGATGGCTGATAATTTGGGCTGGAAAGTTTGAATTCGTTTCTTAAATTAATTTCTGAAAAGGTGTAAACCAATACAGGTTTTATTTGAAAAATAAGAGATTTTAAATAGGTTTAAGTAAAAAAAGTATGAGCTATAGCGCTGGGTTAAATATCCTAGAGCCACAGGTAATAAATAGGGAGAGAATCCAAGACTTGCTAAATTCTTTTTCTTCAATAGGAGCTTCTGAGAATGGTTCTGTTTCAAGAAGAGGTTTTTCTGATGAAGATATATACGCAAGAAATTTTTTTATAAAAACTCTTAAGGACTTAGGTTTAAAAATAAGAATAGATACTGCCGGAAATATTATTGCAAGATTAGATGGTCATGATAATAATTTGCCTCCCATTGTTACTGGATCTCATCTCGACACTGTTCCAAAGGGAGGTAAGTATGACGGTACTTTAGGAGTGATTGCAGGAATTGAAATTGCTTTTTTCCTTCAGGAAAATGACATTAAATTAAATAGACCCTTTGAAATAATTGTCTTTGCTGATGAAGAATCGACAATGGTTGGCTGTAAGGGCTTTACAGGAAATTTATCTTTAAACGAAGAAGATTTTTTTGCAAGTAATTCCCGTTCAATAATTGATAATCTTTCTCGGATTGGTGGAAATTGGTTTGACATTAAAAGTGCAGTAAGACGTAAAAAAGATATATTCGCTTTTCTTGAATTACATGTTGAACAGGGAAAGGTCCTTGAAGATGGTGGTTTGGATATCGGAATTGTTAATGGAATAGTTGGTCAAAAAAGAATAACCGTTAAGGTTACAGGTCAGGCAAATCATGCTGGAACTACGCCGATGTCAAATAGAAATGATGCACTTTTGGCCGCCTCTAAAATTATTGTTGGCATTGAACAGATAGCTAAAACTACTTCTGAAAGTGCAGTCGCAACAGTTGGTAAATTGAAATTACATCCCAATGCGGCAAATGTTATTCCAGGAGAGGCAGTATTCACTATAGATATGAGAGATTTGGATGAAGATGTAATTGGGAAAATGAGTTTAAGAATTGAGAATCTATGTTCAGAAATTCAAGAAGTTACTGGATGCGTGATACAGATAGAACCTCAATTTGAAGTGATTCCCACTAAGTCATGCCCTAAATTAGTGAGCTCTTCATTTCATGAATCTGAAAAGTTGGGATTTAAAACTGGAATCTTACCAAGCAAAGCAAGTCATGACTCACAAGAAATAGGAAGGATCTGCCCTATGGTGATGATCTTTGTCCCAAGCAGGAATGGTCTGAGTCATTCCTACAAGGAATATACTTCTCTTGATCAGTGTGCTAATGGTATTGAGGTTTTATTAAATACAATATTTTCCATTGATAAGAATTTTTTAGAAAAGCCTCTAATGATATAAATGACATTTTCAATTATTGGTTTTGATCCTTTAAAAAATAGATTTGGTGTTGCAGTTTCTTCTTGCCATATAGCTGTTGGTTCAACAGTTTCATTCGTTAGATCACAGGTTGGCGCTGTTGCAACTCAAGGGCAAACTAATCCCTATTTAGGATTAAGAAGTCTTGAGTCACTTCAATCCTGCTCTGATTCCAAAATTGTTTTGGAAGATTTAATTAAGGAAGATTTTGGTAGGGAAAAAAGACAGGTTCATTTAATTGATAAGTATGGAAGAAGCGCATGCTGGACAGGTCAAGAATGTTTTCAGACATGCGGACATATAAGTGGAGAAAACTTTTCTGTAGCTGGGAATTTTCTAGAGAATATTAAAGTTCTTGAGGTGATGGCTGATGCTTTTAA
>QCNK01000021.1 GCA_003210135.1 Prochlorococcus sp. AG-424-P23
AATAATTTCTTTTAATGAAAGTCTCATAAAAAAAATATGGAAAGAAGTGTTAAATATTAATTTTAATAATGCTTTTCCAAGAATGTCATGGCAGGCAGCAATGGATAATTACGGCACTGATAGACCAGATACTAGATATCAAATGTTATTAAAAGATTTAGGAGGAGTCTTAGGTGATATTGGATTTAATATTTTCACTAAAGCAATTAAGTCTGGAGGTTATATAAAATCAATAACAGTCAAAGGAGGTAATTCAAGTATTAGCAACGTAAGAATTAAACCAGGAGGTGATATCTTCCAAGTAGCGCAAGATGCAGGAGCTGGTGGTTTAGCGTTTATAAGGGTCAAAGGAGATGAGCTTGAGACTATTGGGGCAATTAAAAATAATTTAAATGAAGAACATATAGCTGATATTTTAAAAATCACAGAAGCAAAAGATGGAGACTTAATCCTCTTAGGAGCTGGAGATAAACATATTGTCAATCAGTCATTAGATAGGGTTAGACAATATATCGCAAAAGACTTAAATCTCATTGATAAAAGTCAATGGAATTTCTTATGGGTAACTGACTTCCCGATGTTCGAGAGAAATGAAGAGGAAAATAGATATGAAGCTTTACATCATCCTTTTTGTTCTCCAAAAAATATCAAATCTAAAGATTCTGAAAACTTGAAAAAAGAAATTGAGAGCTCTACAGCAAATGCTTACGACCTAGTTCTCAATGGATTGGAGTTAGGAGGTGGTTCTTTACGTATTCATGAAGCGAACTTACAAAGAGAGGTTCTAAAAACGGTAGGACTTACTGATAAAGAGATTGATGAAAAATTTGGATTTTTAATAGAAGCCTTAGAAATGGGTGCTCCTCCTCATGGTGGAATAGCTTTTGGATTGGATCGTATTACCATGCTGATCATTGGCGCAGATTCAATCAGAGAAACCATTGCTTTTCCAAAAAATCAACAAGCTAAATGTCTTCTCACAAATGCACCTTCAAATGTCTCTGAATCACAATTAAAAGAACTAGATATTGAAATAACAATTGATGAATAAGAATATATATGGATGTTCTAAAAGTTTTTTGTTTAAATAAAATATAAGGAGGCTGTGCTTAATTAAAAATATTTAATGTCAAAGTTTGTATTTGTCACCGGAGGAGTAGTTTCTAGCATTGGTAAAGGAATTGTAGCTGCAAGCTTAGGAAGATTATTAAAGTCTAGGGGATATAGTGTTTCGATATTAAAACTAGATCCATATCTAAATGTTGATCCAGGAACAATGAGCCCTTTCCAGCATGGAGAAGTATTTGTAACCGAAGATGGGGCTGAAACCGATCTAGATTTAGGTCACTATGAAAGATTTACTGATACTGCAATGACTAGGTTAAATAGTGTGACTACAGGATCTATCTATCAAGCAGTTATCAATAAAGAAAGAAGAGGTAATTATGACGGTGGAACTGTGCAAGTAATACCTCACATAACAGGAGAAATAAGAGAAAGAATTCATAGAGTAGCCGCCAACAGTAATGCAGATATTATTATTACTGAAATTGGTGGAACAGTTGGTGATATTGAATCTCTACCTTTTTTAGAGGCAATAAGAGAATTCAAAAATGATGTCAATAGAAACGATGTTGCATACATACACGTAACATTACTTCCTTACATCAAGACCTCTGGCGAAATAAAAACTAAACCAACACAACATTCAGTGAAAGAATTAAGATCAATTGGAATTCAGCCAGATTTACTTGTATGCCGAAGTGATAAATCTATCAATGAAGCTCTTAAAAAGAAGCTTAGTGGTTTTTGTGGTGTCAATATCAACTCTGTAATTGAAGCTTTAGACGCAGACAGTATTTATTCTGTTCCTCTTTCTTTAAAAAAAGAAGGTTTGTGCAAAGAAACCCTGAAGTATTTAGACCTTGAAGATAAAAAATGTGATTTGAAAAATTGGGAGCAACTAATACACAACCTAAGAAATCCCGGAGCTCCAATCAAAGTTGCTTTAGTAGGTAAATACATTGAACTTGGAGATGCATATTTATCCGTTGTTGAAGCTTTAAGACATGCATGCATTGAACAAAAGGCTTTATTAGATTTACATTGGGTAAGTGCTGAAATGATAGAAAAAAATTCAGCAGAAACTTACTTAAATAAAGTTGATGCAATTGTCGTACCAGGGGGATTTGGCAATAGAGGTGTCAACGGAAAAATTTCGGCTATAAAATTTGCAAGAGAAAATAAAATTCCTTTTTTAGGTTTGTGCCTTGGTATGCAATGTGCAGTTATAGAATGGGCTAGGAATTTAGCTAATCTTCCAGATGCATCTAGTTCAGAACTAGACCCAAACACTCCCAATCCAGTGATACATTTATTACCAGAACAGGAAGATGTAGTTGATTTAGGTGGAACAATGAGACTTGGAGTTTATCCATGTAGATTGACAAAAAATACAACTGGAAAAAAATTATATGATGAAGATGTTATTTATGAAAGACATCGACATAGATACGAATTTAATAATTACTACAAACAAAGTTTTTTAGATTCTGGATACAAAATTAGTGGTACATCACCAGATGGCAGATTAGTTGAGTTAATTGAATTAGAAAATCATCCATACTTCTTAGCATGTCAATATCATCCTGAGTTTTTATCACGACCTGGCAAACCTCATCCTTTATTTAAAGGTTTAATAAAAGCCTCTCAAGATAATTTAACTCAATCAAATTAATATCCTTTATTTTTTTGAATGAAAATGACAAATTTTTTACCATTAGTCGAACAATTTCATTCTTTACAAGGTGAAGGTTATCACGCTGGAAAAAGTGCTTTTTTTGTAAGATTAGCTGGATGTAAAGTTGGATGTTCTTGGTGCGATACCAAGAATTCATGGGACGAGAATAAACACCCTTATATATCAATTGAAAAAATAATAGAGCACATAAAAATTGCAAAAGAAAAAGGGGCATCTTTTTGCGTTATTACAGGTGGAGAACCTTTACAACATAACTTGGATAATTTTTGCAAAGCCATAAAAAAAATGACAATGGGAGAGGAACAAAAGTCAATGAAGATTCATATTGAGACTAGTGGAGTTAATTCGATATCAGGAAGCTATGACTGGATTACTTTATCTCCTAAAAGACACTCGCCTCCAAAAAATTATTTTTTAAAAAACTGTAATGAAATCAAAATAATCATAAATGATATAGAAGATATTGAATTTGCTATTCAAATAAAAAAAGAAACTTTAAATCAATATCAACTCTCTAAAAGCAAACATGACTTAAAAAAAGAAGATAAAATTTTTTATTTACAGCCAGCATGGAATAATGCGAATGGTTTTTCTCTTGCTATTGATTTCGTAAAAAATAACCCCGATTGGAACTTGAGCCTTCAAACTCATAAATACTTAAAAATTAATTGAAATCATATGACTCTTAAAAATAAATCGATAGTAGTTTTATTATCTGGAGGTTTAGATTCTTCTACAGTTACTGGTATCGCAAAAAAATCCGAAGCTAAAATTTTTGGTCTTTCATTTGATTACGGTCAACGTCATAAAAAAGAATTAAATTCTGCATCAATAATCGCAAAACACTTTGATATCGAAGAATTTAAAATTATTAAGCTTGACTTATCTTTATGGGGAGGCTCTTCATTAACTGATACTCAAAAAAATATTCCTATAGCAGGAGTACAAACTAATAAAATTCCTAATACTTATGTTCCTGGAAGAAATACCATATTTATTTCCGTTGCACTAAGTTATGCCGAAGCAATAGATGCTGATTTTATAGGATTAGGAGTTAATGCACTGGATTATTCTGGTTATCCAGATTGCAGACCTGACTATATTAAAAAATTTCAAGAATTAGCAGATTTAGCCAATAAAAGAGGGAGAGAAAATAATCCAATAAAACTTTGGACACCACTATTAGATTTAAATAAAGAGGAAATTATTAAATTAGCTTTTGTTAATCATGTCCCTTTAGATAGAACATGGAGTTGTTATTCGGGTAATTCAAAACCATGCGGTAAGTGTGATAGCTGCAGAATTAGAAATGCCGCTTATGAAAAATGGCTTAATAACAATAATAAAAAATGAAAATAAAAAAAATAATTCTAGAAAAATGGATAAATCCAGCACTGATTACGCATCATCTAACAAAAATATTCGGAGATAAAGGATTAGCTTGGCTAGACAGTGATGGCAAAGAAAATGGCGAATGGTCAATAATAGGAATTAAACCTAAAAAAATAATCCAATCAAGAGATATCAATAACTTAGACAAAACTAATAATCCATTTAACAATTTAAAAAATATTGAAAAAGGATTTTGGATCGGATGGTTAAGTTATGAAGCTGGAGTTTATATAGAACCTAAAAACCCATGGCGAAAATCTAATATGGCAACTTTATGGATTGCATCATATGATCCAATCATTAAATGTAATCTTATAAAAAAAGAAATAATTATCGAAGGCACAAACTCATCTGAACTGATGAATTATAAAAACATAATCAACAATATAAAAAATGTTGAAGAAGAAAATATTATTAATAAAAATTTGAATTTTGATTTTTCAAAAATAAATTTGGACGAAATGGCTGAAAAATTTCAGGAAAATATTCTAAAATTGAAAAAATTAATTTCCTTAGGGGATATATTTCAAGCAAACTTAACAACTAAATGCGAAATTGAATCTTCCAAATACTATAGTCCTCTAGATATTTATTTGAAAATAAGAAGGAAGTTAAGAGCTCCCTTTGGAGGAATAATAATAAATAACTATAATTATAAAGAGGCAGTATTATCTACCTCGCCAGAAAGATTTATAAAAATAGATAATAAAAATTTTGTAGAATCAAGACCTATCAAAGGAACTAGATCCAGAGATAAGGATTTAAATAAAGACGCACTTAATGCTATCGATTTAATAACGAACGAAAAAGATAGAGCCGAAAATATTATGATTGTTGACCTAATAAGAAATGATTTAAGTAAAGTTTGCGAAACAGGAAGTATTATGGTGCCAGAAATATTAAAACTTGAAAGTTTCTTAAAAGTTCATCATCTAACTTCAGTAATCAGAGGCAAATTAAAAAAAGAGGAGAACTGGATTGATTTACTAAAAGCATGTTGGCCAGGGGGCTCTATAACTGGGGCACCTAAATTAAGATCATGCCAGAGACTTTTTGAATTAGAAGAATGTGAACGCGGACCATACTGTGGCTCATTTTTGAAGCTTGACTGGAATGGAGAGTTTGACAGCAATATACTAATAAGATCATTTTTAATTAAAGACAAAACAATCAATATATATGCTGGTTGCGGAATAGTTATTGACTCAAACCCTGAAGAGGAAACTAATGAACTAAAGTGGAAACTTTTACCGTTAATTGATTCACTAAAATGATTGAAACATTAGGCTGGTACAAGGATCAATGGTTGGATATTGATAGGATATTTATTGCTGCTAATAATAGAGGATTAAAATTTGCTGATGGTATATTTGAAACCATTTTGATAAAGGAAAACAAACCTGTTCTTCTTGATGAACATCTGAAAAGGTTGGAAAAAAGTAGCAAGATTTTAAATATTAATCTCAAAATAAATAAATTAACTTTGAGACGACTTATTCAGGACGGCATTAAAAAGTTATCGCTTAAAAATGATCAATTTGCTTCAGTAAGAATAAACTATAGTCGAGGAACTAATAAAGATCGAACACTAAAAATTGGTAGCACTTTAGAGACAAAAGATTTGGATAATTTATGGCTTGAGTTCTATACTATAGAACCAAATTTTAATCCTATAAGCGTTTGCATTAGTCAAACGGAAAAAATAAATGAATTCAGTCTTATAAGTAAATGCAAAACATTTTCATACAATCAGGCAATACAAGTTTTGACAGAAGCTAATGAAAAATCATTTGATAATTCTATCCTTTTGAATACGTCAGGTGAACTTTGTTGTGGAAGTACATTTAATCTTCTAATTAAAAGAAATAATCAATGGATAACTCCTAGAAAAGAGAGCGGCTGTTTAGAGGGGATTATGGTTTCTAAAGCTTTAAAATTGAAAATTGTAAAAGAAGAATTCATTTCTCCAGAATTTCAAAATGATGACATAATAGTTGCAATTAATAGCTTATCTTGCCGACAAATTAATCAAGTTAATGATTTAAAGCTTAAACCTATATTCAATCCAATTTACTTTTGGGATTTATTATATAGTTGAACTTTATTAATATCTGGTAAATAGACATCAGATACTTTAGTTATATTGTTATTAACCTTATATTCAACAATTTTTCCAATAATGATAATTGATGGAGCAAAAAATTGTTTCTCTTTGATTTTATCTGGAAGATTATCTAATTTCTCTATCAAACATTTTTGATTTTTAAATGTAGCTTCTTGAATAACAGCGCATTTAGTATTCTTATCTAAACCACCTAGAATTAATTCTTCCACAATAAATTCAATATTTTTTATACCCATAAAAATTACTAAGCTATCGGATGATTTAGCTAAATCTCTCCAATTCACTGTCTTTTTTTCCTTATCTATACGCTCATGTCCAGTGACAAAAGTTACGGAACTAGCAGCATCTCTATGGGTTAGTGGAATACCAAAATATGTCGGGGCAGCTATCCCAGAAGTAATACCAGGAACGATTTCAACTGAAACTCCATTTTTTTCTAAGAGCGATACTTCTTCACCACCCCTAGAAAAGACAAATGGATCTCCCCCTTTAAGCCTTACAACATTTTTGCCTTCTTTTGCCAATTTCAAAATAAGAGCATTAGTTTCAGCCTGAGGTACAGAACATTTCCCAGCTCTTTTGCCTACGTGAAAAATTTCTGTATTTTTTCCTGCCTCTTTTGTTATTTCATCCGGTATTAAAGCATCATGAACCAATGCGTCACAATTTTTTATTAGGCGTAAAGCTTTAAGAGTTAAAAGCTCAGGGTCACCAGGACCTGCTCCAACTAAATAAACAATGCCGGGCACAATAATCTCCATTAACAAGTATGGTAGTAGAAGTTAATCGCAATGAAGGTAAATATTGTGAAAGAAAGTTTATTAAAACCAAATAAAAAATTTACTCTCCTTAGTGCATTTATCACTCTTCTAAATGATCGTTTAAGTGAAAGTATACTATTACCAATATTACCCTCTTTTGTTTTACTTTTTGACTCTAAAGCAAGTACATATGGTTTATTATCATGCACTTACCAATTAGCTCAATTTACAGCTTCTCCTTTTATAGGACTTATGAGTGATAGATATGGAAGAAGACCTGTCACTCTTTTTTGTATTACTGGTTCAGTAATAGGAATATCAATATTATCTTTTACGGTTCTTTTTAATTGGTCAAATTCAATAGCCTCTATCCCGTTATTTTTATTATTTTTAGCGAGACTAATTGACGGTTTAAGTGGGGGGACTGCAGCTACTGCAACAACAATTCTTGCAGATATTTCAAGCCCTGAAAAAAGGGCAAAAACATTTGGTCTTATAGGTGTAGCTTTTGGTTTAAGTTTTTTCTTAGGTAATATTTTTGTTGTAATTTTTGCAAAAAATACAAATAATAATTTTATAATTCCAGTTTTGATAGCCTCAATAATTCCAATATTAAATTTCCTCCTTGTATTTTTTTATTTACCAGAAACCAAGCCTAATAGTAACTCAAATAAATCAAAAACTATTTTAAAAAACCCTTTAAAAGAACTATTTACAGTTTTCAAAGAAGAAAAGATTAAAAAATTATCACTAGCTTTTTTTATTTACTTTATTGCTTTTACTGGATTGACCAATATCCTTATATTTTTCCTTCAAGAATCTTTAAATTGGACGACCAAAGCATCAAGTGGAACCCTTGTTGTAGTTGGAATCATTGCAATTATCGTTCAGGGAGGACTAATTGGGCCTCTGGTAAAGCAATTTGGCGAAATGCGATTAACACTTATTGGGTCAGGCTTTATTCTTGTGGCATGTGCTCTTTTAATAACTGCTCCAAAAGAAAATGCGACATTTAATATCTATTCAGCTGTTTCATTTTTAGCCGTAGGGGCAGGATTAATAACACCTACCTTAAGAGCACTAATATCAAAAAAATTAGACGTTGATAAACAAGGATCAATATTAAGTAACCTTCAGGGTCTACAAAGTCTTGGAGGAGTTTTAGGGATTGCAATGGCCGGAAGGGTTTATGATAGTTTTGGTCCTAAATCACCTTTTATAGCTGGTTCCGTTATCTTACTTTTCATGATATACCTTATTGCAGAGGGTAAAAATAATAATTTTTTTAATAACCAAAAATCAAATGCATTTTAATGAAAAGCAAGGCTGATGTTTTTATTAATAGAGAATTAAGTTGGATTGAGTTCAATAAAAGAGTTCTCCTAACTGGTATGGAAAAGGAGTACAAAATCCTCGATAAAGTAAAATTTTGTTCAATATTTAGTAATAATCTAGATGAATTTTTTATGGTAAGGGTAGCTTCGTTAAAAGCACAAGTTGAAGCAGGTATTACAAAAAAAAGTATTGATGGACTTACCCCAAAAGAGCAATTAACAAAAATCAATAAAGAAGTAAAAATTTTAACTACCTTACAAGAAAACTATATAAATAATGAACTAAATAATGAATTAAAAGAAAAAGGTATAATTTTAAAAAAATATAAGGAGCTAAGTGAAAATCAAAGAAATTGGTGCAATAACTACTTTACTTCATCTATTTTCCCTTTATTAACTCCATTAGTTGTTGATCCAGCACATCCATTTCCTTTTATAAGTAATTTAAGTCTAAATTTGGCAGCTCTTATAAGGGATGGGGAAGATTCTAAAAATCAGTTTGTCAGAGTAAAAATACCAACAAAAAATATAAATAGATTTATACAAATTCCTAATGAAATTATTCAACATGACGATGAAAATACATATTTTTTCATAAGTGTTGAAGATTTAATTGGAAATAATATAAATACTTTATTTAATGGAATGGAATGTATGAATTACTCTTTTTTTAGAGTGACTAGGGATGCAGATTTAGAATTAAAAGAACTTGAAGCTGATGATCTTCTTTTAGCAGTTGAACAAAGTTTGCAAAAGAGAAGATTAGGTGGAGATGTAGTTAGATTGGAAGTTGAATCGGATATGCCAGAAAATATCCTGAAATTACTCATTGAAAGTATCTCAATACAAAAAGAATATATTTACTTTTGCAAAAGTTTTTTAGGCCTTGACGATTTAAATCAGCTTACAAAAATTGATAGAAATGATTTAAAAGAAAATCTACTAATTGGGAAAACTCACTCAAAATTAAAAGATTTGGATTTACCTACAAACAAAAACCCTTATTCTATTTTTAATATACTTAGAAAAAAAAATATTCTGCTTCATCATCCATACGACTTATTTAGAACTTCAGTTGAAGAGTTTATAAACAAAGCAGCTGATGATCCACTTGTAATGGCTATAAAAATTACTTTATATAGAGTTTCCAAGGATTCGCCTATTATCAAAGCTTTAATGAGAGCTGCAGAGAATGGGAAAGAAGTAATGACCCTTGTTGAACTAAAAGCAAGATTTGATGAAGACAATAATATTCAATGGGCAAAACAACTTGAACAAGCTGGCATTCATGTTGTATATGGAATCATAGGATTTAAAACACATACAAAAATAGCTTTAATAGTAAGAAAGGAAAAAGGACGATTAAGAAATTATTTCCATATTGGAACAGGAAATTATAACTCTAATACTTCAAAGTTTTATACAGATTTAGGATTACTTTCAACTAATCCTGATATTGCATCAGATTTACTTGAGTTATTTAATTACCTATCAGGTTTTTCTAAACAAAAAAGTTATCAAAAGTTATTAGTTTCTCCCTCATCGATGAGAGAGAAATTTATATTTCTGATAAAGAGAGAAATTAAAAATGCAGAGGAAGGCAAAAAAGCAGAAATAATTGCAAAAATGAATTCTTTAGTAGACCCAGAAATAATTAAACTTCTTTATTTAGCTTCAGACTCGGGTGTAAAAATTAGCCTTATCATAAGAGGTATTTGTTGCTTATATCCTCAAAGAAAAAATTTAAGTGAAAATATTAAAGTAATAAGCATTATTGGCCATTTTCTTGAACACTCGAGGATTTTTTGGTTTTGTAATAACGGTGATAATGAGGTTTTTATTGGGAGTGCAGATTGGATGAGAAGAAATCTTGATAGAAGAATAGAAGCTGTTACTCCGATAGAGGATTATGAATTGAAATCTAAAATATACTCGCTTTTGCAAACCTATATGAAAGATGATTACTTTTCTTGGATAATGAAGGAAGATGGTTCCTATTCAAAATATGAATTAGATTCATCGAATAATCGTTCGCAAATTGACCTCATAGAAAAATAAAATTAATATTGATTTTTACAACATTTAAAAAAATACATAATATTTTAAATTTTTTTAATTTTTAAAAAATCCACTCATATCAATAGATTTCAAGAAATAAGCATTAAAACAAAATTTTTTGTCTTTAAAATTTCAACGTAAAAGTAGTTTTTATTTCAATTTCAGTGCTAGCTTTTTAAAAAATCCATTATTTAGGAGGCCAGGGTGATGGGGATCCCTCTGGAATCTGCGAAAAGCTCTTCAGATAAAAATTTTGATGAGCCAAGATTACCAAACACTGCGGGCAAGTCTCGCAAATCGAAATCCAGTCTTACGGCAAAACAGAGCCAAAAAAAATCTGGCAGACTCGCTTCAGATTCGATTGGCCATTACTTAAGTAGTATTGGTAGAGTTCCTCTTTTGACTCCAGCAGAGGAAATAGAGTTAGCTCATCATGTTCAGAACATGAAAAAGTTGCTACAAATTCCTGAAAAAGATAGAACGCAACGAAATCTTTATCAAATTAAGATTGGCAAAAGAGCAAGAGATAGAATGATGGCAGCTAATCTTAGACTTGTTGTCTCCGTTGCAAAAAAATACCAAAACCAAGGGCTTGAATTATTAGACCTTGTCCAAGAGGGCGCTATTGGCCTTGAAAGAGCTGTAGATAAATTTGATCCTGCTATGGGATATAAATTCTCAACTTATGCTTACTGGTGGATTAGGCAAGGAATGACAAGGGCTATTGATAACAGCGCACGAACAATTCGTTTGCCTATTCACATCAGTGAAAAGCTATCCAAAATGAGAAGAGTCTCCAGAGAATTATCACATAAATTTGGCAGACAACCTACCAGATTGGAAATGGCAACTGAAATGGGAATTGATCAAAAAGATTTAGAAGATTTAATTTCGCAAAGTGCTCCTTGTGCTTCCCTAGATGCTCATGCAAGAGGCGAAGAAGATAGAAGTACTCTTGGTGAACTCATACCTGATCCAAACTGTGAAGAGCCTATGGAAGGTATGGATAGAACTATTCAAAAAGAGCATTTAGGAACTTGGCTTTCTCAATTAAATGAAAGAGAACAAAAAATAATGAAGCTCAGATTTGGCCTAGATGGTGAAGAACCATTAACTCTCGCAGAAATAGGAAGACAAATTAATGTTTCACGAGAAAGAGTAAGGCAACTAGAAGCTAAAGCAATATTAAAACTTAGAGTAATGACAACTCACCAAAAGGCAGCTTAACCAAATTGATAGAGTTTACTGTCGTTTTATTATATTTATTTTCAATTTTTTTAATATCAACAATTTTTAAAAAATATAATGAAAATAGCAGAGAAATCGTCAGAAAAATAATACATATTGGAATAGGACCTTTAATACCAATTGCTCAATTTTTAAAAATTAATCAAAACTCTGCTCTAATTTTTACAGGAATTATTTCATTAATGGTTTTCATCAATTACACCTATAAATTGTTTCCAACAATTGAGGATGTTGAGAGAAAGAGTTATGGAACATTATTTTATTGTCTAAGTCTATTTATTTTGATTTATCTTTTCTGGGATAAAGATCCATATGCATTAATTTGCGGATTTTTCATAATGACTTTTGGTGATGGATTAGCTGGACTAATAGGAAAGAGCTTTAACTCAAAGAATTGGATTTTTTGTAAACAAAAAAAATCTTTATTTGGTACTATAACTATGTTTCTAACAAGTTTGATAGTAGTTTGCTCAATAGGATACGCCCAACAAAATCGTTTAAATTTAAATTATTTTACAATAGCTTTTATTGCGACTTTGCTCGAACAATTTAGTATTTTTGGAATAGATAATTTCATTGTTCCAATTTTTTCAGCATTATTTTTTAATTTTTTTATAACTAGCTAATTGAATCGTATAAAATAGCGAGTAATTCTTGTGTTGTTTCTATATCTATGCATGCATCTGTAATACTTCTACCAAACTCAAGATCCTCTTTTTTTAAAAGTTTTTGATTTCCCTCCTTCAAATGGCTTTCAAGCATAACTCCTAAAATATTATTTTCACCATTGCTAATTTGACAAGCTATATTTTTTAGCACTTCCGACTGTTTTCGGAAGTCTTTATTGGAATTACCATGACTACAATCAATCATCACTTTATGCGGAAGATTTGATTGCTTCAATTCAGATGAAATTCTTTTAACGTGTTCACTTTCATAATTTGGACCTTTTGTACCTCCTCTTAAAACTATATGTCCATCTGGATTGCCCGTAGTATTAACAATAGAAGCCATTCCATTCTCATTTACACCTAAGAAATGATGTGATTTTGAAGCTGACTGCATTGCATTTATTGCAGTAGTAAAAGAACCATCTGTTCCATTTTTAAAACCTATAGGCATTGATAATCCTGATGCCATTTCCCGATGAGTTTGACTTTCAGTAGTCCGCGCACCTATGGCTGTCCAACTTATTAAATCGGCAATATATTGAGGAACAATTGGATCTAGCAATTCTGTAGCAGAAGGAATTCCACGAGTTGCTAGATATGAAAGCAAACTTCTTGCCCTTCTTAAACCAGTATTAATATCATATGAATCATCTAGATGAGGATCATTTATCAATCCCTTCCAGCCAATAGTTGTTCTTGGCTTCTCAAAATATACTCTCATAATTATTTCTAATTTATCTTTATAAATTTCTCGAAAGTTCTTTATATATTTTGAATATTCTTTTGCCGCCCCAATATCATGAATTGAACATGGACCAACAATAACTAAAAGCTTCTGATCATAATGATGCAAAATATTTTGTATCGATCTTCTAGTTTTAGATACTGTATTAGCGGAGTCGTAGTCTAAAGGTATATCATTATGTAATCTGCTTGGAGGTATTAATGGACGTGTTTCAACAACATGTAAATCTGATGTCTTCTCTAAAGCTGAATTATTTGATGATGTCGTCATTGATTAATTAAGAAGTTTGAATATTTAAAAAAGCATTTATGAATACTCTCCTTTTCAATATTAAAAATAACAATAGATTAGGCATTAAACCTTACTAATGAAGAATTTGGAAACATTGCTAAAAGATTATGCAGCTCACGTAGCTGAAAGAGCTGCCAAAGGTATACCTCCTTTACCTTTAAATGCTGAGCAAACAAATTGTGTTACAAAATTATTAGAACAAGATAGTACCTACGATTCATTTGATTTACTTGATTTACTAATAAATAGAGTACCACCAGGAGTTGATGAGGCTGCTTATGTAAAAGCAAGTTGGCTTACAGCTATTGTTAATTCTGAAAAATATTGCAAATCAATAACCCCTCAAAAAGCAATTGAAATTCTTGGGACAATGATTGGCGGATATAATGTCAATTCTTTGGTTGAAATTCTTAAAGGAGAAAATAGTTTGCTTGCTAAAAAAGCAGCAGAAGTATTAAAAAATATTATCCTTGTTTATGACTCATCTAATGAAATTTATGAATTATCTCAAAATAATATTTATGCAAAAGAGGTAGTAGATAGTTGGGCAAATGCAGAATGGTTCAAAAATAAAAAAGTTTTAGAGAAAGAAATTACTTGTTTAGTATTTAAAGTTGATGGAGAAACAAACACAGACGACTTATCTCCTGCTGTCCATGCAACAACACGCCCAGATATACCAATGCACGCATTGGCTATGTTGGAATTTAAAAAACCAGATGGACTCAAGATTCTGGACAATTTAAAAAAACAAAATTTACCAATAGCATATGTTGGAGATGTCGTTGGAACAGGAAGTTCTAGAAAATCTGCTATTAATTCACTTATTTGGCATTTAGGCGAAGATATTCCTTTTGTGCCAAACAAAAAAACAGGTGGAATAATAATTGGCAGTAAAATAGCTCCTATTTTCTTTAATACTGCACAAGATTCAGGAGCATTACCTTTAGAAGCTGACGTTTCTCATATGGAAACAGGAGATATTCTGAAAATATATCCTTATGAAGGGATTATTAAAAAAATTGAAAAAGAAACGAATACTGAAGAATTAATAAGCAAATTCGACTTAAATCCATCAACTCTTACTGATGAAATTCGAGCAGGCGGAAGAATTAATCTTATGATTGGAAGATCTCTTACAGACAAAATTAGAAACAAATTAGATTTCCAACCAAGTGAAATATTTATTAGACCACAAAATCCGACCAAAAGTAGTGCCGGCTTTACTCAAGCTCAAAAAATAGTAGGCAAAGCATGCGGTTTAGATGGAGTTAGGCCAGGAATGACCTGTGAGCCAATTATGACCACAGTTGGTAGTCAAGATACTACTGGGCCAATGACTAGAGATGAGCTAAAAGAACTAGCTTGTTTAGGATTTACTGCAGATTTAGTGATGCAAAGTTTTTGTCATACAGCTGCATATCCTAAACCAGTAGATCTAGTTACCCACAAAGAATTACCTGATTTTATATCTCAAAGAGGTGGGGTAGCTCTTAAGCCTGGAGACGGTATCATTCATAGCTGGCTTAACAGAATGCTTCTCCCTGATACTGTTGGCACAGGTGGAGATAGTCATACAAGATTTCCTCTTGGCATTTCATTCCCTGGAGGCTCGGGCATTGTTGCCTTTGCCGCTGCGATAGGATCAATGCCATTAAATATGCCGGAATCTGTGCTGGTTAAATTTAAGGGAGAATTATTGCCTGGGATTACTCTTAGAGATTTAGTAAATGCAATCCCTCTGTTCGCAATTAAAAAAGGTCTATTAACTGTTGAGAAAGAAAATAAGAAAAATATATTTAACGGGAAAATTATGGAGATTGAGGGTTTGCCAAACCTAAAACTTGAACAAGCTTTTGAACTCACTGATGCTACTGCAGAACGCTCATGCGCTGGTAGCACAATCCTTCTATCCCAAGAAACTGTCCAAGAATACTTAAGAAGTAATATATGCCTGCTAGAAAAAATGATTGAAAGCAATTATGAAGACTCAAAATCAATTTCTAGAAGAATAAATGATATGAAAAATTGGTTAAAAAAACCATCATTATTCCAACCAGATGCAAACGCTAAGTATGAAGAAACCATTGAAATTGATTTAGCAAAAGTAACAGAGCCTATAGTTGCTTGTCCTAACGATCCAGATAACGTAAAAGAAATCACTGATGTTGCAAACACTAATATTGACGAAGTTTTTATAGGTTCCTGTATGACAAATATTGGTCATTACAGAGCAGCTGCGAAAGTTCTTGAAGGTGTTCAAAATTTAAAAGCTAAATTATGGATTTGTCCACCAACAAAAATGGATGAAGAAACTCTAAAAGCTGAAGGATACTATAAAATATTTGAAAATTGTGGAGCAAGATTAGAGTTGCCAGGCTGTTCTTTATGTATGGGAAATCAAGCCAGAGTAGATGAAGGATCTGTAGTATTCTCTACTAGTACAAGAAATTTTGACAATAGACTTGGGAAAAATGCACAAGTATTTTTAGGGAGTGCTGAATTAGCAGCAGTTTGTGCACTTCTTGGAAAAATCCCTGAAGTAGAAGAATATCAGGATATTACTAAAAATAAAATAAATCCATATTCAGATGAACTTTATCGTTATCTTCAATTTGATGAAATACACGATTTCAGTTTGTCAAAATGATCATGGATTATGCCAAACCTCACAAAAGAAAATATTCAAAAAACCAGTAATAATTCTTCTCGTAGCATAAAAAAATTATTAAGACAAAGATCTTTAGTCGTTGCATTATCGCTTTTATTGACAGGCTTAGGAGCTTCAATTACAAGCATTTTTTTTAAAACTGGAATCTACTTTATCAATAATTGGAGATTAGCACTTTTAGACCAATTGCCATCTATTGCGGTATTACCAATTTTTGGGGCATTAGGAGGAGCAATAGCAGGATATTTGATAAAAAATATTGCACCTGCAGCAAAAGGTTCAGGTGTTAGTCAAATCATGGGTTTCTTAAGGCATAAAAAAGTACCAATGAATTTAAAAGTAGGATTAGTAAAGCTCATATCAGGAATAATCGCTATTGGTAGTGGATTCCCTTTAGGTCCAGAGGGTCCATCGGTTCAAATGGGAGGATCAGTTGCTTGGCAAATGGCAAAATGGCTCAAAGCTCCAACAGCTTTCAGAAGAGTATTAGTAGCAGCCGGAGGTGGGGCTGGAATTGCTGCAGTATTTAGTGCCCCATTGGGAGGATTTATTTATGCAATAGAAGAGCTATTAAACTCTGCTAGACCAGTAATTTTGCTATTAGTAGTAATTACAACTTTCATTGCAGATTCATCTGCTGATATTATTCAAGCCTTGGGTTTAGATCCTAAAGCAGGAGGCTTTGATTTTAACCTCGGATTTTTAATTCAAAAAGAATATGACCCATCAGTTTTTTTCTTACCTATAGATTTTATTTACCTAGTTTTACTAGGAATAATAATTGGTATCTTTGCAGAATTGTACAGCAAGTATATTTTGTTCATGCAAAATCTTGGGAAAAAATGGTATAAAAATAAATTTGTTTTAAAAATGAGTATCTGTGGACTAATTTTAGGAAGTATCTATTCTTTTTTACCCAGTACATTCCATAATTTAGATGAATTACAGAAAATAATAGCTGAACAAAATACAAGTATTGGAATTGCTTTATTAGCTGTTTTAGTATTATTTTTCACGACAGGTTTAGCTGCAGCATCTGGGGCTCCTGGAGGATTGTTCTATCCAATGCTAACTTTAGGAGGTTCAATCGGACTAATTATGGGAAGCTGGGTGGAAATTGCGACAGGACATGCACCCAGTACATACATTTTTGCGGGAATGGGTGCTTTCGTAGCAGGATGTTCGCGAACACCAATTACAGCAATGTTTTTAGCTTTCGCTTTAACAAAAAATTTATTAATAATGAAACCTGTGTTAATCAGCTGCATTGCCAGTTTCTTGATAGCAAGAGCTTTTAATGAAGAATCAATTTATGAAAGACAAATACAAATAGAATTAGAAGACTAAAAAACTATCTTCAATCAAAAACAGCAGTTTTGCTGTTATAAACAAATACTTGATGATTAAGATGTAATCTAACTGCTCTTGCTAAAGCTATTCTTTCAATATCTCTTCCTTTTCTAATCAAATCGTCAACTTCATCCCTATGACTTACATTAACTGTGCATTGCTCAATTATCGGGCCTTCATCAAGATCTTCAGTAACATAGTGAGCAGTAGCACCGATTAATTTAACACCTCTTTTCCAAGCTCTATGATATGGTTGCCCGCCCTTAAATGCAGGTAAGAAAGAATGATGAATATTTATTATTGAAGAAAACTTTTTTAAAAAAGAGTCACTCAAAATTTGCATATATTTGGCTAATACAACAAGATCAATTTCATATTCTTTTAGTAAATTTAAAAATTGATCTTCAACAATAGATTTATCAGTTTTAAAGGTATCAAGATGAACAAATTTTGCATTAAAGTCATTTGCAATATTTTCAAGATCAGAATGATTTGAAATTATTAACGGGACTTTCATTTTGAGTTCTCCATTTCTTACTCGCCAAAGCAAATCAATCAAACAATGATTTTGTTTACTCACGAAAATGGCAACATTTGGAATTTCATCAGAATAATTTACTTTAAATTTTCCATTTACTTCATCTGCAATTTTTTCAAATTCTTTATAAATTTCATCTCTATTAAAAAAAGGATTTTGACTATTCCATTCAATTCTACTAAGAAACAAACCGGCATCTTGATCTGTATGATGATCAGAATGTTTTATGTTTCCACCGTAATTTGAAATCCAACTTGCAAGTAAACTTACGAGGCCAGGACGATCGGGACAAACAATTTTGAATATAATTGAAGGATGTTCCAAAAAATCTTTAAATATTAAGTCAAATGAGGAAGTATACCTAATATATCAATGAAAAGGTTAAAAGAAAATTGTCAAAAGGCACACATAGTTATTATTGGATCAGGGATTATTGGAAAATTCAACGCCTTAGAATTATCAGAATTAGGTTTTAAGGTAACGATAATAGATCCAACTGAACTCCAAAATAGTAGCTATGCAGCCTTAGGCTTACTAATGGGTAATATGTATCAAAAAAGAAGAGGTAGAAGCTGGGATCTCAGGAAACAAAGCATTGAATTATGGCCACAATGGATTACATTCCTGCAAAAATTTAATAGTGAATTAAATATAGAAAAACCGTTAATACAACTAACTACTAATGAAGAAAAGTTTAAAAAATTAGAGAAATTTATTTATGAAAATAATGATCAAAACTTGCGAATTTTAGAAAGAGACTCAATATTTATCAAGAATATAAATAAAGCCTTCCAAACAAAAAACATAAAAGGAATGATTTCCCTCAAAGATGGAAGAATAAATCCTTTTTCTTTACTTCAAACATTAGATAAATATCTAAAACATAAAAAAATCAATTTTTCAGAAGCAGAAATAATAAAAATCAGAAAATCAAACAATCAATGGATTTCTACAACAAGAAACAATGAAAATATTAAATCTGATATGGTTATTTTGTGCAATTCACTTAAAGCAATTGATTTAATAGATAGCTTATCTCACAACATCACATTAAAACCTGTCTTGGGTCAAGCTATGGAAATTGATGTAAATGATGCAGAAGTTGATTTATTATCGCTGCCAAAACAATTCAATATAAATGGTAAAAATATAATTCCAAAATCAAAAAATAAGCTAATTATTGGATCAACCGACGAATATAGTACTAAGCCAGAAGAAAATACTTTCGAAAAACTTACAAATTTTCTGGATAAAAAACCAAATTGGCTGATCAAAGGGAAGATTTCTAAAAAATGGTACGGAATAAGGTCAAGGCCAGATGGTGAACCTTCACCGATAATGAAAAATCTTGAAGATGGACTAATTATATGTACAGGTTTTTATAAAAATGGGATTTTACTTGCTCCAGCTTGTTCTAAATGGGTTGCTAATGAAATTAAAAATTACTTTTCTTAATCTTTCGTTTCAGTAAAATCTGCATCAATTACATCATCTCCACCGTTGTCGTTGGAATCACTCTGATCGGGACCGCCCGCCGCGCCAGGTGATGGCGGCTGATTACCAGGTTGCTGATAAACAGATGAACCAACTGCATAAAGTTCTTGTTGAAGTTCTTCAAGAAGTTTTTTCATTGACTCATAATCTTCTTTTGAAGTTGCCTCTTTTAAAGCATTACTTTTTTCTTCAACCTTAGACTTTGCTGCAGCATCAATTTTGTCTCCCAACTCACCAAGTTGCTTTTCTGTCTGATAAACAAGTGTTTCCGCCTGGTTCTTTAAATCAATTTTTTCTCTTTTTTCCTTATCTGCCGATGCATTTGATTCTGCATCTTTAACCATTTTTTCAACCTCATTGTCAGATAAAGTAGAAGCACCAGTGATAGAAATACTTTGCTCTTTACCGCTTCCTTTATCTTTAGCTGTAACACTAAGAATACCGTTTGCATCGATATCAAATGTCACTTCAATTTGGGGAACACCTCTTGGTGCTGATGGAATACCATCTAATCTGAAAGTTCCTAGACTTTTATTATCAGATG
The DNA here is from genome assembly GCA_003210135.1 of Prochlorococcus sp. AG-424-P23. Taxonomy (GTDB): domain Bacteria; phylum Cyanobacteriota; class Cyanobacteriia; order PCC-6307; family Cyanobiaceae; genus Prochlorococcus_A. Next base: position 19,984 of record QCNK01000021.1, read on the forward strand.
CCATTTCTCTTTCACCCTGTAATACATGTATTTCTACATTAGTTTGACCATCTACAGCAGTTGAGTAAGTCTCAGCTTTCTTCGTAGGAACTGTAGTATTTCTATTTATCATTTTTGTCATAACCCCACCTAAAGTTTCTACACCTAAAGAAAGTGGAGTAACGTCAAGCAATAATATATCTTTAACTTCACCTGCTAAAACTCCTCCTTGAATAGCTGCTCCAACAGCAACTACTTCATCAGGATTAACAGTTTGATTTGGTTCCTTACCTATTATTTTTTTAACAAGATCTAGAACTGCAGGAATCCTAGATGAACCTCCGACCATCACAACTTCATCAATTTCACTAGTAGAAATTTTTGCATCACTTATAGCTCTTTCAACTGGAGTTTTGCACCTATCAATTAGAGAAGCTGCTAATTCCTCAAATTTTGCTCTAGTTAGGTTCAAATCCAAATGTTTTGGGCCTTCAGGGGTAGCTGTGATAAAAGGCAGATTTATTTCACTTTGCGTAGCATTTGAAAGCTCAATTTTTGCTTTTTCTGCTGCTTCAGTAAGTCTTTGTAAAGCCTGCTTATCTTGTCTAAGGTCAATGCCCTCATTGGATTTAAAAGTACTAGCTAAATGGTCAACAATACACCTATCAAAATCGTCACCACCTAAATGTGTATCTCCAGATGTAGATAAAACTTCAGTTACACCATCACCAGCTTCAATAACTGAGACGTCAAATGTTCCTCCTCCTAAATCAAATACAAGAATTTTCTCATTTTCTTTATCCAAGCCATATGCTAAGGCTGCAGCGGTTGGCTCATTTACAATTCTTAGAACTTCTAAACCAGCGATCTTTCCTGCATCTTTTGTGGCCTGTCTCTGAGAATCATTAAAATAGGCTGGCACAGTAATTACAGCCTGTGTAACTTTATCGCCTAGGTATTTACCCGCATCATCTGCTAACTTCCTTAAAACTTGAGAACTAACCTCTTCAGGGGAAAATTGCTTGTCCAAAATAGGACATTTTAATTTAACACTAGAACCAGATTTTTCAACAGAATAACTAACTTCTTTAGATTCTTCATTTACTTCATCGACTCTTCTGCCAACAAAACGCTTTGCAGAATAAAAAGTATTTTCAGGATTCATTACCGCTTGTCTTTTGGCGATTTGTCCAACTAGCTGATCTTGATTTTTTGTATATGCAACAACTGACGGAGTAGTTCTGAAACCCTCAGCATTTGCTATTACAGTAGGTTTACCACCTTCCATTACAGCGACGCAACTATTAGTTGTTCCTAAATCGATTCCTACAACCTTACCCATGGGTAAATTCTCAATATTTGATATTCTCCATAATCGGTCATTGACGTCATTATTGTTACTCAAAGACGGGGTGTGGTTCCCGAACAGATCGTTACTTTTCAAGGAAAAATTCTAAAAATGATTTCAAGTAAAACATCTTTTATTGCATTAATCGGCAATCCAGTAAGCCATTCGTTGTCACCGATTATGCAAAATGCTGCCCTTCAATATTTAGGCCTAGATTTAATTTATATTGCTATACCTTGCAAAGATGAAGATCTAGAATTGGTTATGAATTCGTTGAAAAAAATTAATTGCAAAGGTTTAAATATTACAATTCCCCATAAAGAGAAAGTATTTAACCTCTGTAGTGAAATCTCACCTATTGCAAACAAACTGAAAGCAATAAATACTCTAAAGTTAAATTCTGAACGAGAATGGAGCGGAACTAATACAGATGTAGAAGGTTTTATTTATCCACTAAAAACATTAAACTTAACAAAAAAGGAATCGATAGTTCTCGGCTCTGGAGGTGCAGCACGATCTGTTATTCAAGGGTTAATAAATTTAAATCTTTCAAAAATTTCAGTAATATCAAGGAACAAATCATCAGTAGATGAATTGATAAAAAATTTTGAAAATCAAATTGAACTTCAGGGTCTATCAAATAATGACATACAGACGCAAAATTTAATTGAAAAAGCAGATTTAATTGTAAATACAACACCAGTAGGAATGAAAACAGCTAAAAATGAAATGAATGTATTGCCATATGGGGAGTCTTTTTGGAAATCTCTTAACTCAAAAACAATTGTTTATGATTTAATCTACAATCCAGCTCCAACTCATTTATTGAAATTTAGCGCCAAAAAAGGGTGCATAACTATCGATGGTTTGCAAATGCTTGTTGCACAGGGATTGAAATCATTATCATTTTGGACAAATGGGTCAGAAGTACCTTTTCATATTATGAATGACGCACTCAAAAATCATCTTTAAAATAAATGATGCTAATTTTCAAGGAAATGCACATCATGATGTATCGTTAAAGATGAACAGACGCTCATCACATCAATATTATGAGCCAAAGACCTTGTCTGAAACAATGAACGATCAACTATCTTATTACGAAACCATGTACATCCTCCGCCCAGATATTGCGGAAGATGAAGTAACTAATCACATTGATAAATACAATAAGCTTTTAGAAGAATTTGGCGGTACTATCCTAGATAGTCAAATGAGAGGCAAAAGAAGATTAGCCTATCAAATAGCGAAACATAGAGAAGGTATTTACGTGCAACTCAGTCATCAGGGTGATGGACAACATATTTTTAAAATTGAAAAAGCAATGAGACTTAGTGAAGATGTCATAAGATATATGACCGTTAAACAAGAAGGGCCTTTGCCAACTCCAAGACCTTCTACTAAAGGTTCAACTCAATCAAATGATAAAGAGAATCCAGAAAGTAAAAGTGAATCTAAGGAAAAACAACCAGTAGTAAGCTCTGATGCTTCAACTTCGAAAAAAGATGATACTAAAACCAAAGAAAATCCAGAATCGTAAATATTAATCTTTTATTTTAGAGTTAAGCTCAGCCCATATTTTATTAGACATACCCCACATATAAATAAAACCCTCTGCTAAAGAATGATTAAAAACATCGTCTTTGGTATAAGTTGCCAAATCTTCCCTGTAAAGTGAATTGTTTTCCGAAGTTCTCCCTATTACTGTTGCGTTCCCCTTATGAAGTCTAATCTTTACCCTCCCATTAACTGAAGTTTGAGTCGATGTAATAAATGCATCTAAACTATTCTTAAGAGGTCCAAACCAAAAACCTTGATAGACTAGTTGACCCCATTTCTTTTCCACTATTCCTTTAAAGTCGACAACATCTGGGTTTAATGTAATACTCTCTAATTCTTTGTGAGCTTTGATTAAAAGTAAGAGACCAGGTGTTTCGTAAATCTCTCTACTTTTTATTCCTACTACTCGATCTTCAATCATATCTATTCTTCCAAAACCATGCTCACCTGAAAGATCATTTGCTTTTTGAATAATCTCTACTGGAGTTAAAAATTCATCATTAATTCCAACTGGAAAACCATTTTTAAAGACAATTTCTATATCTTGAGGAGAATCAGGTGAATTATCAATTGATGATGTCATCGCAAATATATTTTCAGGGGGTTCTTGCATTGGGTCTTCTAAAATCCCTGCTTCAATACTCCTACCAAGTAAATTAACGTCTATTGAATATGGTGATTTTTTTGATACTGGTGCAGGTATACCAAATTTTTCTCCATACATTATTGCCTCTTCCCTACTCATATTCCACTCCCTTGCAGGGGTAATTATTTTCAAATCAGGGCCTAAAGCATTGATTGCTAAATCAAATCGAACTTGATCATTGCCTTTACCAGTGCATCCATGAGCTACTGCATCAGCATTAATCTCTCGAGCAATATTTACAAGATTTTCAGCAATTAAAGGCCTTGCAAGAGCAGTAGATAAAGGATATTTATCTAAATATAATGCGTTTGCTCTAATAGCTGGAAAAGCGTATCTCTCAACAAAACTATTAACTAAATCACCAATGATTGATTGAGATGCACCAGAATTTAAAGCTTTTTGCCTAATAAGTTCTAAATCCTCGCCTTGTCCAAGATCTGCTACAAAAGTAACCACTTCTGATATTCCATATTCATTCTTTAAATATGGAATACAAACACTTGTATCTACCCCGCCAGAATAAGCTAGTACAACTTTTTTTACCTGCTGCATCTAAATTTGCTCCATAAATTTAAATTTTTGACGTAATTAAGAATTTGAAAACTTATTAAAAACTAATATTATTGTAACTAAAAGAGCTGGACCAAAAACTAATAACAAGAGAAGAAAGTAATTAATTATTAAAACATTAGGATTCAAATATCCAATAAGTTTACATAATCCAGCCAGCAACAATGAAATTAGCCAGAAAAAAAAGTATTTAAAATTTGCTTTATCAAACAAAGTTTTTCGTATGCATCATTATGTATTATCTTATATATAGAACATGATCTTTAATGGACTCAAATAAACTAAAACTTAGATTAGACGATATTTCTGAGGTTAACCCTGCTTTAACTTGCTATCACAGAGATGATCCAGCTCCTGTTTTGCCCTTAAGAGATGAACCTGATCTGCTATCTTGGCTTGAAAATTCAGGTAGGCTAGTTACCGAAAAAGAAGGTGATTCACAAGAAATTAGCACTATAGAAGAAGAAGAACTTTCAGCTTTAATGGGAGAAAAAGAAGATTAT
>QCNK01000022.1 GCA_003210135.1 Prochlorococcus sp. AG-424-P23
TTGTTTTCGCAGGAAGTGGAATAACTGATGGATTATTATTTAACGGAGTTAAATTTGAAAGGGATTGTGTTAGAACAAGCAGTCTAGTAATAAGTACATTAGATAGTACTGCAAGATTCACAAATACTGTCCATATAAAAGATGGTGCAAAGAGTATCAGCCTTTAAAAATTCACTTTTAATTTTATGCATATTGTTGTCGTCGGACTAAGTCATCGCACGGCACCTGTCGAAGTGCGTGAGAAGTTAAGTATTCCTGACCAATCTATAAAAGAATCATTGGATGCTTTAAAGGCTTTCTCTGATGTGTTAGAGGTGTCAATTTTAAGTACTTGTAATAGGCTAGAAATATATGCGCTAGTAAAGGATAAAAATACTGGTATTTCATCAATTAAAGAATTTATATCAGATTATTCCGGAATTATTTTTGAAGATTTAAATCCTCATCTTTTTTGCTTTAGACAAGAAGATGCAGTTTTGCATTTAATGAAAGTTTCTGCTGGACTGGATAGCCTTGTTTTAGGAGAAGGACAAATTCTTTCTCAGGTAAAAAAAATGATGAGATTAGGACAAGAGAATCAATCTACTGGGCCAATTCTTAATAGATTATTAACACAATCTGTTAGTACAGGTAAAAAAGTTAGATCCGAAACTAATTTAGGTACAGGAGCTGTATCAATTAGTTCAGCAGCTGTAGAACTCGCTCAATTAAAAATTGGACAAGAAAAGGGGGTTGATTCTCTTGTAAGTTTGGAACCAGAAAAGGTTCTTGTAGTTGGTGCTGGACGGATGAGTAGGCTTTTAATAACTCATTTAAAATCAAAAGGATGTCATAAACTTATCCTTATCAATAGAAATATAGATAGAGCATTAAATCTTGCAATAGACTTCCCTGATTTAGAAATTGTTTGTAAAGGGTTAAACGAATTAGATGAGAATATATCAATTTCTTCTCTTGTTTTTACTAGTACTGCATCAGAAGAACCAATAATTGATCTCGCTAGAATTGAAAAATTAAATTTAAGTAATAATCTTAAATTTATTGATATTGGTGTACCGAGAAACATATCTAATGATGTTAAACAACATGAATTTGTAAATTCATTTGATGTAGATGACCTTCAAGAAGTCGTTTCAAGAAATCAGGAATTTAGACAGAAAATTGCAAAGGAAGCAGAATATTTAGTAGAGGAAGAAAGAATCATTTTTCTAGAATGGTGGGCAAGTTTAGAGGCCGTTCCAGTAATTAATAAACTTAGATCAGATTTGGAGTTAATTAGGAAAGAGGAATTACAAAAAGCACTTAGTAGGATGGGACCAGATTTTTCAGCTAGAGAAAGAAAAGTTGTGGAAGCTCTAACTAAAGGAATCATTAATAAAATACTTCACACACCTGTTACCAAGTTGAGAAGTCCTCAATCAAGAGAAGAAAGACAAGCTTCTTTAAAAATCGTTGAAAAATTGTTTTCTTTGGTAGATGAGGATAAAAATAGCTAAATTTCTCTCATTTATATTAAGTTTTTCTAGTGATTTTTCGAAATACCTTCTTAAACTGACCATTCATGTTTCTAAATTTGCCCATAATCAGTTACTTTAAATAGTTGTATCTCTACCTCCATTAGATTGAATGAAGCGTGTTTTGGCCATTATCCTCGGAGGAGGAAAAGGTTCTAGACTTTACCCTTTAACAAAAATGAGGGCAAAACCTGCTGTCCCATTGGCAGGTAAGTATCGGTTAATAGATATTCCAATTAGTAATTGTATTAATTCAGGTATAGAGAAAATGTATGTATTGACTCAGTTCAATAGTGCATCTCTAAATAGACATATAGGAAGGACATATAATTTAAATGGTCCCTTTGGACAGGGATTTGTGGAGGTTTTAGCCGCGCAACAGACTCCTGATAGTCCAAAGTGGTTTGAAGGGACTGCTGATGCCGTGAGAAAATATCAATGGTTATTTCAAGAATGGGATGTTGACGAGTATTTAATATTGTCAGGTGATCAACTGTATAGAATGGACTACAGTTTATTTGTTCAACACCATAGAGATAATGGAGCTGACTTAACTGTCGCAGCTTTACCTGTTGATGAAGGCCAAGCAGAGGGTTTTGGCCTTATGAGAACAGATGATTTAGGAAATATAAAAGAATTCAGTGAAAAGCCTACTGGAGAGAAGTTGAAGGCAATGGCAGTAGATACTTCAAAATTTGGATTAAGTAAGGAGTCAGCTACCGAAAAACCTTATTTAGCCTCCATGGGTATTTATGTTTTTAGCAGAAATACTCTTTTCGATCTTCTAAATAAATTTCCTAGTTATACGGATTTTGGTAAAGATATAATACCTGAAGCTCTTAATAGAGGCGATACTCTTAAAAGCTATGTATTCGATGATTATTGGGAAGATATAGGAACGATTGGTGCATTCTTTGAGTCAAACCTTGCATTAACTGAGCAACCAAAACCCCCATTCAGTTTTTATGATGAAAAATTTCCAATTTATACAAGACCTAGATTTCTCCCCCCTTCTAAACTTGTAGATGCTCAAATTACTGATTCAATAGTCTGTGAAGGTACAATCTTGAAGTCATGCAGTATTTTGCATTGTGTTTTAGGGGTAAGAAGTAGGATTGAAAGTGATTCTGTTCTTGAGGACACTCTAGTAATGGGTGCCGATTTCTTTGAATCGCCTGAAGAAAGGATTGAATTAAGAAAAGGAGGCGGAACACCACTTGGAGTAGGTGAAGGAACTACTGTAAAAAGAGCAATTCTTGATAAGAATACAAGAATTGGTGATAATGTCGTGATTATTAATAAAGATCGAGTAGAAGAAGCAGATAAGCCAGAATTAGGGTTTTATATCAGAAATGGAATTGTTGTTGTAGTTAAAAATGCAACTATTGCAAATGGAACTGTAATTTAAATATTTTCGATCATTTTTCGCTGACATAAGAATTTTTTTTGAGCAATTTTGTTGAGTTGCAGGCACACTATATTTATTGAGTTTTTTAATTATTTATGTCCAAGGCACATTTCGGTTTAATAGGTCTTGGTGTTATGGGCGAAAATTTAGTTCTTAACGCAGAGAGAAATGGATTTTCTAGTGTAGTTTTTAATAGAACTTTCTCAAAAACTGAAGAATTTTTAAAAGGTCGTGGTCTTGGGAAGAATATAGAGGGAGCTGAAACTCTTCAAGAATTTGTTAATAAGCTAGAGAGACCTAGAAGAATTCTAATGATGGTAAAAGCTGGACCCGCAACAGATGCTGTTATAGATAATATTTCTGGATATCTCGAGGAAGGAGATTTATTAATTGATGGCGGTAACTCTCAATTTAAAGATACAGAAAGAAGGGTAAATACTCTTGAAAGTAAAAGTTTTGGATACATAGGAATGGGAGTCTCAGGAGGTGCAAAAGGAGCTCTAGAAGGGCCAAGCATGATGCCCGGCGGGACCAAGGCCTCATATGATGCGATAGAGAGCTTATTAACAAAAATGGCTGCCAAAGTTGAAGACGGCCCATGTGTTGCATATGTTGGACCAGGAGGCTCAGGTCATTTTGTAAAAACTGTTCATAACGGAATTGAATATGGAATTGAACAAATACTCGCTGAAGCTTATGACCTTATGAAGAGAGTTAAAGGTATGAATGGTCAGCAGATGTCAGAGGTATTTGGTATTTGGAATAAGACTGATGAATTAGCTTCATATCTTGTTGAGATAACAGAGATTTGTCTAAATACAAAAGATGAGATAACTGGAGATGATGTAGTAGAGAAAATATTAGATAAAGCTGGTCAGAAAGGTACTGGATTATGGACTGTTGTAAGTGCTTTAGAACTGGGGGTATCAGTCCCAACTATTTATGCATCTTTAAATGCAAGAGTAATGAGTTCTTTAAAAGAGCAACGTAGTGAGATTGAAAAAACTATTCCATCTAAAGAGGTAGAGGATTTTGATTTGGGAAATATATCAGATGGAATGAAACCTTTATTTGATGCTGTAGTCCTTGCCACAATTGCGAGTTATGCCCAGGGTATGGATATTTTAAGAGAAGCATCTGCAGTATATAACTATGGTTTGAACATGCCGTCAATTGCGCAAATATGGAAAGGTGGTTGCATAATTAGATCAAAATTATTAAGTAAAATTCAAGATGCTTATAACAAAGACCCTAATCTAAAAAATTTAATTTTTGATGATTGGTTCAATAATGAAATTGCGACAAGATTAGATAACTTATCTAAAGTAGTTTCTTTATCCACAAAAGCTGGTATACCAGTCCCATGTCTATCCAGTACTTTAGATTATTTGAATAGTTATAGAACAAATAGACTTCCTCAGAATCTAGTTCAGGCAATGAGAGATTGTTTTGGCTCTCATACATACGAAAGAATTGATAAGGAAGGTAGTTTTCATACTGAATGGATGAAATGATTGAAAAGATCAAAAATGGATATACCATAAATATTTTCAAAGACAAGTTAGAACTATCAACATCTGTTTTTAAGTATATTGAAAGTCTCATTATTCATACTTTAAAAAAGAAAGACAGGTTCAAATTTTGTGTAAGTGGAGGTTCCACTCCTAAATCTGTCTATAAGCTTTTATCAAAAAGTGATCTTAGATGGGATATGGTTGATGTCTTTTTAGGAGATGAAAGATGTGTTGATCCAAATTCAGAATTAAGTAACTCGTTAATGTTGAAGAATTCATTGTTAACTAATTTTGGATCTAAAGCTTTTTTCTATGAAATTTTCAATGATTTAAATGCTGATGATGAAACTACAAAAAATCAATTTATTTCTAAATTATTTGAAAAATGTGGATCAAACCCTCCAACCTTTGATTTAACATTATTAGGTCTTGGAGACGATGGTCATACAGCCTCATTATTCCCTTATCAAGAAAATAATAATGTAGATGATTTTGTTATTTTTAATGAAGGTAAAGGATTAAAAAGAATTTCATTAACTCCAAAGGTCCTTTCAGCCTCTTCAAAGATATTATTTTTGGTTAGTGGAGCTTCTAAAAGAATTGCTCTTGAGAGGTTATTAGATGAAAAAGAGCCACCAGATAGAACACCATCAAAATTAATAAAATCTATTAACCAAATATCAATATTTTGTGATCAGGAATCAGCAAAAGAATTAGAAATTTAGTTAGAGTCTATTAATAATTTAAATTATTTAATGAGTAAGAAAAAATTTTTATTTCAGAAAAAGGAGTTTGATGGTTGGAAAACATTAAATGATACTGTTATGGGCGGGTCAAGTTCAGCTTTTTGTGAATCTTCAAATTCTGGTTTGATATTAAAGGGTAATATTGTCGAGAAAGCAGGAGGATTTGTTAGTTGTAGATCACCTATTTATAAACCCTCTTTAAACGTAATTGAATATTCATCATTTGAATTAAATATTGATGGACAAGGAAGAACTTTTAAATTTGCTGTCGCTTGTGAAGATGATCTACTAGGACTAACCGAATTTATTCCTGGTGGACTTAGATGGATTAAATCATTTCCAACAAAAAAATTCGGGACAACAAATGTTCAAATTCCTTTTAGTGAGTTAAAACCTTCAGTAAGAGCTAATAAAGTACGTTTTCCATTTAAATTCAAGCCATCTAAAATTAAAAGATTGCAACTACTACACTCTAAGTTCGGTGATGATGGATTACTTAATAATGAATTTAAACAGGGTTCGATAAAAGTTTTAATTAAATCAATAAGTGTTATTTGAAAATCCACCTAAAAATATAGAGAGCTTAATCGCTAAGTCAGCAGATTTAACAAATAAACCTTTTGTTCATTCTGTAGTAAAAATAAATGGTGAATACGAATTCGAACATGAAGATATTGATTTAACAGTTAATATCTTATGTCGAGATAAAGAAGGTAAAAGATTAGAAATTTATGATCTTGAATTAGAACTTTTTAAATCAAATAAAGAGTTAGTTTTAGTTATCTCTAAGCTTAATTTTCCTGATGAACCAATATTATGGTGTGGAGTTAAAACATTGTGGATGAATAGCAATAATGGAAAAAAATGCAACTCACCAAAATACAGCGCTAGATTGGAAAATTTAGCAAATAGGATAAAAAGCTTTATTGATTAAGAAAATAAAATTTGAGCTTATTTATAAATCAGTAACAGCACCTAAACTTGATGTGCTTACGATTTTCGAATATTTTGAAAGTATTCCTCTTTTGTATTTTGGTGTAGGTTTTACCCAATCTTTTTTTCTTTTTTCTAATTCTTCGTCAGATAAATTAACTTCAATTAGTTTTTTTACAGCATCTACTGTAATTAAATCACCTTGTTTTATTAGAGCAATATTTCCTCCTACAGCAGCCTCTGGAGCTATGTGACCCACGACAAGACCATAGGTACCACCACTAAATCTGCCATCGGTAATTAAAGCTACCTTCTCTCCGAGTCCTTGACCAACAATTGCAGATGTAGGAGCTAGCATCTCTCTCATACCTGGTCCTCCTACAGGACCTTCGTTTCTAATGACAACAACATCACCTGCTTTGATATCGTTATTTAATATCGATTTTAAACAATCCTCTTCACTTTCAAAAATCTTTGCTGGACCTGTTAATACAGGGTTTTTTACTCCGCTAATTTTGGCTACAGAACCTTCGCTCGCTAAGTTACCTTTTAATATCGCTAGATGTCCTTTTTTATAAAGAGGGTCATCTATGTCTCTTATGACATTTTGATTTGTTGGAGGCTTATCTGGAATATTCTGTAAGTATTCTGAGATGGTTTTGCCTTCAATGTTTTTGCAATCGCCATGAATTAATCCTGCATTCAAAAGTATTTTCATTACTTGTGGAATCCCACCTGCCTTATGAAGATCCACCGTCACATATTTACCACTTGGTTTAAGGTCACAAATAACGGGTACTTTTTGTCTGATTCTCTCAAAATCATTAATGTTGATATCTATTCCTGCAGTATTCGCAATAGCTAAGATGTGCAATACCGCATTTGTTGATCCGCCAATTGCCATAATTACTGATATTGCATTTTCAAATGCTTTCTTAGTCATCAGGTCAAGAGGTCTTATATCTTTTTCTATCGCCGAGACTAATATCTCAGCACTTTTATCTGCACTTAGTTCTTTTTCAAGATCTTCAGCAGCCATAGTAGAACTGTGAGGAAGACTTAATCCTAATACTTCAATAACCGCAGACATTGTATTTGCTGTAAACATTCCTCCACAGCTACCCGCACCAGGAATACAATTTTTCTCAACTTGGATTAGCCTTTCTTCATTAATTTTGCCTGATGTTAATTGTCCAACAGCTTCAAATGCACTAACAACAGTAAGATCTTCTCCATGCAATTTCCCAGGCTTTATTGTCCCTCCATAAATAAAAATTGAGGGAATATTCATTCTTGCAATCGCAATCATGGCACCCGGCATATTTTTATCACATCCACCTATAGCAAGTACTCCATCCATACTCTGAGCATTGCATGCTGTTTCAATGGAATCAGCAATAACTTCTCTTGAAACTAGGGAATATTTCATGCCCTCTGTTCCCATAGAAATGCCATCACTTACTGTTATCGTCCCAAACATTTGAGGCATTGCGCCTGATCTTTTTATAGACTCTTCAGCTTTTAGAGCTAACTTATTTAAACCCATATTGCATGGTGTTATGGTGCTGTATCCATTTGCAACTCCAATAATAGGTTTATTAAAATCTTCATCATTAAATCCAACAGCTCTTAACATCGATCTGTTAGGAGATCTTTGCACACCTTGGGTTATTGCAGATGATCTGAGTTTATTCATATTCTTTGTGATCCTTTTTTATTCTATTGCCCCAACTCTTCAAGTTGCTTCCTTACATCAGCAATTGCAGAATTAAGTTGCTCAACTTTCTTCTCCAGATTTTCTCCTTCAACTTCATTTATATTTTCATTTGAATCAATCGCTTCTGAGCCGTCTTGAATTCTGGAGGAATACATCATTGCTTTTTGTTTTTTTTCCTCCTTTCTTTTGTCTGCTTCGGATATTAACCACCAAGCTAGACCTGCTGCTCCAATAAAAGCACCGCTTATTAATGATAAAAGATTATTTGAAGACGAATCTCTGTATTCAGACATTGGTAAAATACTTACTCTTATATTATATATTAGTTCTTATCTTGAAATATAGTACTTAAACGCGATAGAGGATTCCCAATACCTGGTACTAATAATTGTGTTTTTTCGTCTTCCTCATCTATACAAGAAGTGTAAATTACCTGATTAGGGAATAATTTCGCAATTTCATTTAATCCTTTATTTGAGCAAATAGCAGTTATTAAAAGAATCCTATTTGAATCAACACCTAATTCCTTTAATTTAATTAAAGTTTCTAATGTTGCTGATTTTGTTGTTATTTGTTCTGAATAAAATATAACTCCTTCATTTGATTCAATAGTTTTAGGAAGTTCTCCTAATGAGAGGGTTGAATTAGGAATTACTTCTTTAGATCCAAACCAAAGAGATAATCCTTCAGGCAACATTGCGAGCACTTTTATTGGATAATCATTATTAATAAAGAATCCATCTGCGTCTCCATTATCAGTATTTACTATTTCTTTTTTATATGGCAGCCAATTACGTAATGCTTCATATGTAAGCCATTTCCCTAATTGCTCATATCCTGTTGAGTACAAAATATTTGGAGTATTTTTTTCTCGTAATATTGAAAGCCAATGTTTTATTAATGGATGAGGAGGAACAATAACCTTTAGTGACATTGCCATATATTTTCCTTTAAGATACTCTTACAGACTTTAAATACTTAAGTTCTAAAATACAGTCTTATTATGATTAAATCAATTGTTTTCCCCTCACTAAAGAATGCATTAATTACTTTGTTATTAGTTGGGATTTTATTTCTTAATTCGGTAAATTCTGCATGGGCTAAAAGACCTCCTGAGATTAGAAACCAGCAAGACCTTAATTTAGAGCCAGATATGCATGGTCAAGACTTAAGCGGTAACGAATACGTTAAGTTTGATTTGAATGGGTTTAATTTCAGTGAAAGTAATTTAGAAGGGGCGGTGTTCAATAATAGTAAATTGCAAAACTCAAAGTTTACTGGAGCAAATTTAAGAGATGCACTAGCTTATGCAACAGACTTTACAGATGCTGATCTTTCAGATGTTAATTTTACTAATGCTTTATTAATGGAGAGTAATTTTGAAGGCGCAAAAATAGATGGTGCAGATTTTACAGATGCTGTTCTAAGTCGTACACAACAAAAACAATTATGTGCGATTGCTAATGGCACAAATAGTTCTACAGGAGAGAGTACAGAATATAGCTTAGGTTGTTAATCATCAAAGATGAAAAAAAAAATTCCAGTTATTGTTGTTTCGGGATTTCTTGGTTCAGGTAAAACAACTTTTCTAAGATATCTATTAAAAGAGAGTAATAAAAAATTTGGTTTAATAATTAATGAATTTGGTGATGTTGGAATTGACGGTGATTTGATTAAAAGTTGTGATAAATGTGATGAATCTGAAGACGACTGCGTTATCGAATTAAACAATGGATGCTTATGTTGTACTGTTCAAGATGACTTTGTTCCATCAATAAAAGCTCTCCTAGAATTTAATCCTCCTATCGAATCAATAATTATAGAAACAAGTGGGTTGGCACTACCAATTCCCTTAATTCAAGCACTTAACTGGCCTGAGATTAGGTCTTCCATCTACCTTGATGTTGTTGTTGGTATCGTTAATGGAGAATCAATGCTAAATGGTTCCCCAATTAATGATTTAAATAAAATAACAAAACAATATAATGAGATAGATAAAATTGATCACAACGCCACTATAGATGAACTTTTTGAGGAGCAACTAGAAGTTTCTGATATCGTTTTAGTCTCTAGATCAGATATCTTAAATGATGATCAGTTTGACGTTGTAAAAAATAAAATTCAAGGAAGTCTAAATTCATCTACACCAGTCCTTAAATCCAAGAATGGCAAAATTGATTTAAATTATCTATTTGATTTTAATTTTAAAAAAGAGACTTATAAAGAATTTTTAACGGAAGAACATGACCATAATCATGTTGAGCTTGTATCAGATTCATTTAAATTAAATTATTTCCTTGAAAAAAATGACTTTGAAAAGGAGATGTCAAAAATCTTGGATGAATTAAACATTCTTCGAATAAAAGGACGTATTTGGATACCAAACAAATCATTGCCTTTACAAATACAAATTGTAGGAAAGAAAATTAATACTTGGTTTGAAGAAGCTCCAAACAATTGTTGGAGACCAAATGATAATGCTGGGCTTGAATTAGTAATAATTTCTTTTGATGAAAAATCTATACAAACTTTCAATAAAAAAATTAAAGAGAAATTTAAGATTTTAAGTGACCCAAAAATAGCAATTTGACTTTATAGTTACTTGTCGGGATACTTACTTCAGTAGACAGCCCAAGATGGAAAATTCAAAAATTGCTTTAAAAGAAATAATCTCTGAAGAAGTTTCTTCAATTGATAAAATAAAATGTTCAAAATGTGGGGGGTCAGGAAATTTTAAAACACCTGAAAATTCAAGAAAAACTTGCTTAGTTTGTTTTGGTAGAGGCTACATAGACATTTAATAACTCAGAAAACCTTATGGAAAAAAAATATTTGTTTATTAATCAATAGTACTTTTTATTAAAATTTAAACTAATCTTCTAGTAGAAATTAATTTTTAATTGGACCAATTTGCTGTAAAAGTTTTTGTAAGACTAAGACCCTCAGTTTTAGATCCAGCAGGGGAAGCTACTAAATCTGCTTCTATAAAACTTGGAGCCGAGGGAATAAAATCATTACGGATAGGAAAAATGATTGAGGTAAAAATAGAAGGTGATGGTGAAAACGAAGTAAGAGAAAAAATTGATTTATTGTGTGATAGGTTATTCGCAAATACTGTTATTGAAGATTACGAGTATTCACTAGAAAAATTATAAGATGGATAATTTTACTGTAGGAGTTGTTGTCTTTCCTGGTTCTAATTGTGATCGTGACGTTTCATGGGCATTGGAAGGTTGTTTAGACATAAGAACAAAATACTTGTGGCATGAGTCTTCAGATTTAAGCGATGTAGATGCAATAGTTTTACCCGGAGGATTTAGCTATGGTGATTATTTAAGATGTGGAGCAATAGCGAGATTCTCTCCATTAATAAATGCTTTGGATGACTTTGTGAAAAGTGGAAGAAGAGTTTTAGGAATTTGTAATGGGTTCCAAATTTTGACAGAATCAGGCTTTTTGCCTGGTGCCCTTACTTCAAATAAAAATCTTAATTTCATCTGTGATGATGTTGAACTTGATATTGTTTCTTCAAAAGGAGGTTGGTTTAATAATGGAGGTGAAAAACAAACTATTAAGTTACCCATAGCGCATGGGGAAGGAAGATTTCATTGTGATTCTGATACTTTAAAAAAACTTGTAGATAATGAATTGATCGCCTTGAGATATAAAAATAATCCTAATGGCTCCTCATTCGATATCGCAGGCATAACTAATGAAAAGGGTAATGTTCTTGGTTTAATGCCTCATCCAGAACGAGCATGTGACGAGACAATTGGTGGGACTGATGGTCTCTTTACATTAAAATCATTAATATTGAAATAAAAAGACCCCCAAAATTGGGGGTCTTTTTTATTTATTATGGGAAGAAATTAGACAGTAGCTTTTACTTTTGGATCTAAATCACCTTTAGCGTAAAGATCAGCAAAGTAATTGGTGCTGTTTTGCTTGATCTTACTTGCTTGACCTTCGCACCAGAACTGCTTGTATCTATCAAGACAAACTTGCTTCATGTATTTTCTAGCAGGCTTGTTGAAATGTCTTGGGTCAAAGTTTGCCTTATCAGCAAATGCTGCCTCTCTAACCGCGGCAGTGAAAGCAAGTCTGTTATCGGTATCAATGTTGACTTTTCTAACTCCATTTCTTATCCCCTCTTGAATCTCTTCAACAGGAACACCATATGTTTGAGGGATTTCACCACCATATTTGTTAATGATATCCAACCATTCCTGAGGAACTGAACTAGATCCATGCATTACAAGATGGGTATTTGGGAGTGCTTTATGAATTTCAGCAATTCTGCTTATTGCAAGAACTTCTCCTGTAGGTTTTCTTGTGAATTTATAAGCACCATGACTTGTACCTATAGCAATAGCTAATGCATCAACTTTTGTTTTAGCAACAAAATCTGCAGCTTCTTCAGGATCAGTCAAAAGCATATCTGTAGAAAGTTCACCTTCAAAACCATGACCATCTTCAGCTTCTCCTTTCCCTGTTTCTAATGAACCTAAGCAACCTAATTCTCCTTCAACACTAACCCCAACTGAATGAGCAAAATCTACAACTTTTTTAGTAACTGCAACATTATATTCGTAACTTGCGGGTGTTTTTGCATCTGCCTCTAGAGAACCATCCATCATTACTGATGTGAAACCATTTATTGCTGCTGAATAGCATGTTGATGGCTCATTACCATGGTCTTGGTGCATTACAACTGGAATATTTGGATATGTTTCTGTAGCGGCAAGGATTAGATGACGTAAGAAAATTTCTCCTGCATAATTTCTTGCCCCTCTTGAAGCTTGGAGGATAACTGGACTATCAGTTTCATATGCTGCTTCCATGATTGCTTGAACTTGTTCAAGATTATTAACATTGAAAGCTGGAATACCGTAACCATTCTCAGCAGCGTGATCTAAAAGTAGTCTTAGTGGAACGAGGGCCATAATTAAAATAAGTTAGATGCTATACAAAGCACTTGTTTCCGCGAGTTTAGTACAAAGAGGGATCAAATGTCACGTAATTAGATATACAAAATCTATATTTTTATATTTAATGCGCTCTTCGACGATTCTCTTATAGCTTCGCAAACTTTATGACTAGCAAGTCCCTCGCATAAGCCTGGGATTACAGGTGTTCCATTCATTATACTCTGGGCCCATAAATTTTGAATTCTCAAAACTGGAGCTATTCTCCCATCAGTCCATGTTTTTTCAAAATTAAAACTTGAATCTGCAGTAAGATTTTGTATCTTATTTTCGTTGTTTGAATATTTTAAATTAAAACCATGTACATAATCTTTTTGGTTTTCGCTTTTAAGAATTAGTGAACCTTCGCTTCCATATATTTCTAAACTAAATCCACTACCATTTTTAGAAATTGATGATAAAGATACCTGACATGGAATAAGATTCGATCTGTAGTTTGATATTTCTATATTGGCTAAACATACATCTTCACTCGTAACATCATTTAAATCAGATGAATTAGGTAAAGGTCTTTTTTTTATTGATGTTGCTAACTTGCCAGACACGTTTATTGCTTCTCCAAAAAACCAGTTCAACATATCGAATGCATGAGTACCTAAAGCGCCAATAACTCCTCCACCTTTTTCTTCTAATGAATACCAATTCCAGGATCTTTTGGGGTCGGATCTACTGCCCATTAACCAATCTAATTTGACTAAATATATATCTCCTAAGATATTTTCATCAATAAGTTTTTTTGTCTGAAGGAAAAGAGGTACTGCTCTATATTCAAAATCAACACATACGCTTAAATTATTAATTAAAGATATTCTCTGAAGCTCTTCAATTTCTGAGGAGGATATTGAAACGGGTTTTTCTAGGAGCAAATTTTTATTATTCTCCAGAGCTTGTTTTGCTAACTTAAATCTTGATTCAGGAGGAGTGGCAATAATAATTCCATCAATTTTTGGAGATTTAACTAAGTCTTCCCAATTATGAAAAAAATCTAAGCCTGTTTCTTTTTCTATTATCGATTTTTGCTTTTTCTCGTAATGATAAATTGCTACAGGAGTTAAGTGATCAGACTCTTTTAATGCCTCTAAATGAACTTTTTTCCCAAATCCTAGTCCAGCGATTGCTATTTTTAATTTTTTATTTTTAGTATTCATTCTTATTCATTAATAAACTCTGAACAGCTATTTTCAATAACAACATCTATAAGTTCATCATTATTAGAAGTTTGCCATTTTGAATTGAATTGTGGAATTCCATTTATTGATGTATCTTTGAACTTTTTTTCATTGCAATTAATTCTCATTACATAAAGTGATAACTCTCCATCATCATCAGAATTAGTTGGATTCTTAAAGAACTTTGTTAATACACTTATTTCATCATTTGGGAGCGACTTAATACTCCCTTTATCAAGCCATTCTTTCCCATCATCATTCTCTTTTAGTAGGACCCAGTCAACATTTCCTATCGCATATGAATAGGAGGCAAAGTTAAAAATAAAGAGTAGAAGGGTTAAAGAAAAATAAAATAAATTACAAATTATTCTCATTTTATATATTTGCATCTGCAAGTTCTTTTACACCATGAATTTTTAGAATTTTAGTCAGAGTATCCTTGAGATCTTTCCTTTTTACTATTACATCAACAAAACCATGCTCAAGCAGATATTCAGCTGTTTGAAAATTATCGGGTAATTTTTCTCTTAATGTTTGTTCTATAACCCTTCTTCCAGCAAATCCAATAAGTGCTTTAGGTTCCGCCAAAATTAAATCACCTAACATCGCAAAGCTGGCTGTTACTCCTCCAGTAGTTGGATGAGTTAACAAGGGCATATATAGGAGATTTTTCTCTTTATGTTTTTTTAGTGCTCCAGATATTTTTGCCATTTGCATGAGACTTAACATACCTTCTTGCATCCTTGCTCCTCCTGATGCGCAAACAATAAGAATTGGAAAATTTTCCAAAGTTGCTCTCTCAATTATCCTTGTAATTTTTTCACCAACTACTGAACCCATGGATCCTCCCATAAATCTAAAATCCATAACAGCTAATGCTAAAGGCATTGAATTCACAGAACAGATACCTGTTACGACTCCATCTCTTAAACCTGTACCTGCTTGACTTTCTTTAATTCGATCAGCATACGCTCTTCTATCTTTAAAACCCAAAGGATCTGTAGGACTTAGTGAACTATCAAATTCTTTGAATGAATTTTTATCAGCAATTATATTTATCCTTTCATCGCTATTAATCCTATTGTGGTGTCCACAATTACTACAAACATTGAAATTTGAAATTAGGTCTTTTCTATAGGCTACTTGCGAACACTCTGAACATTTAACCCACAAACCGTCTCCTTCGTCAGTATCTTGGGAAACTTTCCCAACAAATTGATCTTTACGCCTTGCGGCAAACCAGTCGATTAATGACACAACTTTTCCTGTTTTTTCTATTTAAATCTAAGTAAGGTACTTTTATCAAGAAAGATATATAAAAATTTGAGATCCTCTAGATTAAAAACTTCTCAAAGTTAAAAAATAATGATCTGAGTTGATAATCGAAAATTAATTATTATTTATTTTTTTCCTCAATCATTTTATGAATTATTGGAGTGAGAATTAGTTCCATTGCGAATCCCATCTTTCCACCATTTACAACGATACTTGTTGGACTTGACATGAATGAATCGTTAATCATTCCAAGCAAGTATTGAAAATCAATACCCCATTTCTCTCTTGCCCCTTTTCTGAAATGTATGATCACAAAGCTCTCATCAGGAGTTGGGATATTTCTGCATATGAAAGGATTTGAAGTGTCAATTGTGGGAATTCTTTGGAAATTAATATCAGTTTTGCTGAATTGTGGGCAGATGTGATTTATATAATCAGGCATTCTTCTCAATATCGTATCCACAATGGTTTCCGCTGAGTAACCTCTTTCTGCGTTATCTCTATGGATTTTTTGAATCCACTCTAAATTTGTTATCGGAACAACGCCAACAAGTAAATCAGCATAGGATGCCACATTGTATCCATCACCTTCTACCCCGCCATGCAAACCTTCATAAAAAAGTACGTCTGTTCCCTCAGGGATATCTTCCCATGGAGTAAATTGCCCAGGTTCTAGGGATGTCCCAAGTCTTGTATTATGTTCTTCTGCTTCTTCAAGACTATGTAGATAATATCTTTTTTTCCCTCCTCCAGTTTCACCATAGATTTTAAAAAGTTCTTCTAACTTGTCAAAAAGATTAGCCTCTGGACCAAAATGAGAGAAATTTTCACCTTTTGCAAGAGCGTCTGCCATAGCTTTTTTCATAGGCATTCTTTCAAATCTGTGATAACTATCACCTTCTACAACTGCTGGAACAATATCTTCTCTAGCAAAAATATGCTCAAAGGCTCTTTTTACTGTACTTGTTCCTGCTCCTGAAGATCCTGTTACAGCGACTACTGGATGACGTTTTGACATTTTTTAAAAACAATATCTAATGATTCTGACAGGTCATATGCCAACTTTATGTTTTACTTAAAAATATTTTTTTATTTATTAATTTTTTTTTAAATTTCATCCATTATTTTATTTCCGATTTCACTACAAGATAAAACTTCAGTAGACCCATCAGCTAAATCTGCTGTTCTAAATCCTTTTGATAAAACTTTATCAATGGCAGTTTCTAAATTTTCTGCAGCTTCTTCTTCATTTAATCCAATTTTTAACATCATGGAAGCAGATAAAAGCATTGCAATAGGATTAGCTATGTTTTTACCAGCTATATCAGGAGCCGAACCATGAACAGGTTCAAAAACGCCTGGACCATTATTGTTTAAAGAAGCAGATGGAAGCATACCAATAGAACCAGTTAACATTGCGGCTAAATCGCTTAAAATATCTCCAAATAAATTACTAGTTAAAATCACATCAAATTGACTAGGATCTCTAACTAATTGCATTGCTGCATTATCAACGTACATATTGCTTAGAGATATATTTTTATCTTTTGAGGTGATATTTAAAACTGTATCTCTCCACAATTGACTAACCTCAAGAACGTTTGATTTATCAACAGAACATATTTTTTTATTTCTTTGGCTAGCAATTTTTATTGCTATTTCAGTTATTCTTTCTATTTCGGTCGAATCATAAACCATCGTATTGAAAGCTTTTGGGATTTTTGTATTTGTTATATGTCCTCTAGGTTTTCCAAAATAAATTCCCCCTATTAATTCTCTTACAACAATAAGATCTACATGCTCAACGATTTCTTTTTTTAATGTACTTGCTTCCAAGAGAGATTTTCTTATTTTGACAGGCCTGATATTTGCGAAAAGGTTTAGGGCAGATCTTAACTTTAGTAACCCACTTTCTGGCCTTAATTCTCTTGCAAGAGAATCATATTTTATATCTCCAACACATGCTAAAAGTACAGCATCACTTTTTTTGCATTGATCTAGTGTCTCATCTGGCGCAGGAGTACCATATTTTTCATATGCTATCCCTCCAAATAATTTTTCAATAATCTCAATATCGAAATTATGATTTTTTGAAAGCTTTTTTAAAATTTTTTTTGAAACTTCTGAAATCTCTGGTCCAATTCCGTCTCCTGACAATAAAACAATCTTATATTTCTTCATTTAAATTTTTGTTTAATAGAACAATAAATTATTGCTTGTCTAATTGTCTAAGTTTTTTTGCTAATTCGGGTAATTTTTTAAAAATACTTGAACTCCTTAGCCATGATTTATTTTCCATCGCGGGGAAACCACTAATTACCTTGCCATCTTCTATGTCACAATGGATTCCGCATTTTGAACTCGCAATGACATTATTACCAACTTTTACCCTATTATTCACCCCTACTTGCCCTGCCAAAATAACACCATCTCCAATATTTGCGCCTCCAGCGATACCAACTTGAGCTGCAAATGCACAATTCTTTCCAATTTTTACACCATGACCAATTTGTATTAAATTATCCAACTTTGTTCCCTCATCAATAAAAGTAAATCCAACTGCGGGTCTATCAATACAACAATTAGTTCCAATTTCTACAAAACTCATTATTTTTACACCACCTTTTTGCGGCATCTTTACCCATTTGCCATTTTCAGGAATAAAACCAAATCCCTCTGATCCAATGACAGAATTTGAATTAATTACACAATTATTTTTTAGAGTGGTATTTTCGTAAATAACACAATTTGGATGAATTATATTATTATTTCCTATTCGAACATTTCCTAAAATTGATGATCCAGGAAGAATATGATTATTGTCTCCAATTACAGTATTTTCTCCAATATAGACATTAGGTCCAATATGGCAATCTGCTCCAATTATTGCTGTTTTATCTATAACTGCTGAATCATGAATTCCTGGTTTGAAATTGATAGTTTTATATAAACAATCCAATACTTCTGCAAATGCAATTCTTGGATTTTTAACGATTATGTTTGATATATTGAGTTTCTTTAGGGCACTAACGATTTCATCATTTTTAGTAGTTATTATTACTGATGCTTTAGTTTGCTCTAATTTTTCTTTAAGAACATTATTTTCTTCTAAAAAAGATATTTGATGTTTAACTGCAGCATCTAATGATGCAGCATCATCTATATTTAAATCTTCGAAAATATTGGCACTAATAAAATTTGAATTTCCTTTTTTTATTAGATCAACTAAATCACTTAAAAGCATTTTTCAGTTTTAATTTATTCTAAGAGAGAGCAAGAACATCTCTATGAACGACAATTATCGAGGAGTTGTTATTTTCTTTATTGTTTAAGATACTTCTTAATTTGTCGCTACTTATTGATACTAAACCTTTTGCAACTTCATTATTATTTGTATTTACGATTTTAACTGCCTGATTAATAGTAAAGTTTCCTTCTACATTTTTAACACCAACCGCTAAAAGTGAGGCACCTTTTTTTTTAATTGCAAATGAGGCGCCATCATCTAAAGTAATTTTCCCTACTGTTTGAATTGCATGTGAAAGCCAACTTTTTTTGTTTCCAATAGGTTTTTCTACTGGATAAAATAAAGTTCCAATTTTATTATCATTAAATATTTCAATTAAGTTTTTTTTATTAGTTCCATCAACTAGTTGGACTTCGACTCCTCCTTTTGTTGCTATTTCTGCAGAAATTAATTTTGTAGAAATTCCTCCTGTTCCCCATTCATTATTTGAGTTTTGAATATTTTTATCTTTAATTTCCTTTAATTCACTATTATGAACTTCTTTAATAGGTTGCGCATCTTTATTATTACGTGGATCTTTTGAGTATAGATTTTCAATATCGGTTAATAAAATAAGTTTATTAGCATTCATAGCCAATGCAACTAAAGCAGAGAGGGTATCATTATCTCCATATTTAAGCTCTTCATTTGCTACGGTATCATTTTCATTTACTATTGGAATAACATTCAAATCGATTAGTCTTTTTAAAGTTTTAGAAGCGTTATTAAAGGATTCTCGTGAATTGAAATCAGCTTTAGTTATTAAAATTTGAGCAATATTAAGACCTAACTTATTAAATACTTTATCGTATAAGGACATTAAATTAACTTGACCTACTGCAGCAGTAGCTTGAAGGGTACTTAAATCATTTGGTCTTGTTTTAATATTCAACTTTTGGCAACCTAATCCAACGGCTCCACTAGTTACTAAAATTAACTTGTTCCCTTTTGAAAGAAAATTTGTAAAGGATCTAGAAAGATTTTCAATAACTTCTTCTGTAGATGTTTCCTCTGTTCCTCTTAAAATACTAGTACCAATTTTTATAACCCAAGTTTTCATTTTATAAAATGAGAAATTAATTTTTCTATTGTCAAAGTTAAATTAAATTTTATAGGTAAACCATCTCTATTTAATCGTTTAACTAATATTGTTTTTATATCACATCTATTTCCAACAATAATATCTGTAAAAATTCTGTCGCCAATAATGGCTATATTTTTTGGCTCTGTGCCAATTTCTTTGATAGCAGACAAAGTTACTTTTTTTCTTGGTTTTGATGCATTGTATTTATACCTTAAATTTAATTCTTTCGCTATTTTTTTGATTCTTTTTTTTGATGGATTATTACTTATTAGATATAAGGAGAAAAGTTTTTTAGATTCTATGATCCAATTTTTTACAGCTTTTGGAATCATATTTGATTTTCTATTTACTAGAGTCCCATCCACGTCAAGCAATAAAGAATTAATGCCTTTTTTTTTCAACTCAGATTGAGAAATATTATATATTGGCAGGTTTGAATCCCAATTAACTTTTAGGATAGGTCTCATTTATTTTAAGAACTACTTTTTTCAAGCTCAGTTTCAATCAAAGGTTGAATTTTATCGAACTCATCATCTTCAACTAATAAGGCACCTTTATCATTTAATTTACCCACAATAAAAAAAGGATCTAGTGGTATATATAAGCCATATTCTTGGTCAAAAAGATTAAAGTTAACGAGCAATTCATAACTCTCACTATCATCATCGACGTAATCTTCTTCTAATTCATCGTAAATTGGTTCTTCAAGTTCTCCTGATACTGTTAATGTAACTGCTGATCTGATAAGTTTTAAATCATGTTCTTGAAGAACTGCTTCGGCATTTTTGAGTATTTGTTCATTTTTATCTATTTTCTCAATTAATTCAGGTTCATCTTTTTCATTTATTTTAAAAAGACTTACTGGAGTATCAACTGGCGTTAATAATGCATATTCTTGGCCTTCAATACTTACTAATTGTTCTAGATAACAAAATAGCTCGTTTCCATTTGAGTCATTTAATAAAAGAGTCTGTGCATCATAATTATCATTTGAATTGGCTTCTTTCATTTAAAAATAATCTATCCTTTTTAATACTAATATTTTATCTGACCTTTACCAGCTATTTC
Source organism: Prochlorococcus sp. AG-424-P23 (assembly GCA_003210135.1). Taxonomy (GTDB): domain Bacteria; phylum Cyanobacteriota; class Cyanobacteriia; order PCC-6307; family Cyanobiaceae; genus Prochlorococcus_A. The sequence continues at coordinate 20,700 of QCNK01000022.1, forward strand.
TTCTAATTCAGGACCTTCTTCGATCCATTGTTCAAGTATTATTTTCGCTGAAAAACTATCAATCAACCCGGATTTATCTTTTTTTATTCCAAATCTATCTGAAGATTCCCAAGTTGAACTATGTTCGTTGACGTAAGAAAATGGAAGCTTTAATTCATTTGAAAGTAATTGACCGTAATTTTTACAGTCAATAGCTTGAGTTGTCATTTGACCTTCATCATCTAGTGGAATACCCACAATAAACCCAGTCAAATTAAATTCATTTATATAATTTCTAATGATTTTAATCTCTTGATTATTTTCAAACCGTTTTACTGCTGGAAGTATATTTGATGTTATGCAGAGGGGATCACAATAAGCTAATCCAATTCTTTTTGTACCAATATCCAAACTCAAAATTGACTTGGGTTTGGGTTTGCAAAATTTCACTTTGTTTTTAATGGAAAAGGAGATGGATATGGATTACCTTGTGGACCTAATTTTTCAAAGATTGATTCCAAAGATTGATTTATTATATTTACTTGTTTGGCTTCATTCTTAACTATTGTGTTCCTTATAAGAATTATTTCTTGATTTATTTCTTTGAGAGTACATTCTTCGAGAAAAAGATTTAACTTAGAATTTTCTTTATAGGTTTTTAAATATGCAACAGGTGATTTTTCAAAAAATCTTTTTATAAATTCTTTTAAAATAGAATTGAATCTCTTATCCCAATATCTACTTATAGTTAAAGTATAAATTTCTTCATTTTGATAATTAATATCTTTTAAAATTGTACATAAAACTGAATTTTCATATATTAGGGCACCACTCTTGGAGTTATTTCTTTTAAGAATATCGTCTTGATCAAAATCTAAAGTATTTCTTATTAAGGGAGATTGATTTGATCTTATGAAATTTACTATTTTTAATATATTTTGTTTATTAATGTTTTGGAATTCATTAATTAATTCATAGGCATTGGTATTTTGATTTATGGGTTTATTTAGTTCAGAACCATCCCAAAGGATTATCTCTCCTAACGGTTGAAAGCCTAATTCTCTTGAGGTTGATATGAGGTCAACATTATTTATATCAGAATTAATTATCCAACTAGAGGTTTTGATGTCTTTTATTGAGATAGATTTTTTTATCAATCCTAAAGTTAATTGTTTATCTGTTAAAGAACACTTGTTGTTAATCAACTTGGGCTTAGATATTTTTAAGCAAGTCTCTTTTTTGTTTAAAGGAAAAATATTCAAATAACCAATAATTTCGTTTCCGTATATAGCAATTATGCATTTATTTTTATTTTTCTTAAGATTATTTAAAAAAATTTTTAAATCATCGAAGGTATTTATAATTGCCATCTTTAAAAACCAATTATTCAATTCCTTATTTTTAATATCTATTAAAAGATTAATATGCCTTATATGGAGTTCTTCAAAAGTTACTTCCATTCCTTTTTTAGATTGAAAAGAATAAGAGGTATCTTTTTTCATTTACTTTTTTTCTCTTATTAACACTATAGGGGTTTTTTCATCTCCATTGCCAGCTGGATTAGATATTAGGTTTCTTTTGAGTATTTTATTTACTTTTTTATTTGAACTAGCTAAGACTTTCACACCTCCAAGATCATTAACATCAACAACAGCAACATCTATATTTAGATAGTTCGAAACCTCCTTACAAAATAAATCCGCATTGAGAGGACCCATAACTATACTCTTGTCGTAAGGTGTAACTGTACCGCTGATATCATCAATGAGGGATGATTCTGAACCGGTTAACCTATAAAACATACCTTTAATACCAACTAATTTGAAGAGAAATCCAATAAATAGTGCAAAGGTTATTCTTGTGATTCCGATTCTATTTATTAACAATTGCATACCGCAAGCTGTTGCGAGACTGCTTGTAGGGTGAAAAAAATAACATAAAGCTTTCGAAAATAAACTATAATTTAAATTTTGAGGGGAAATATATCTGTTTTGCATAATCGCTAGCGGACTCTCACCGATTGTTAAAATATCATTTTTTTCTACAATTCCTTTGCAGTATTCAATCACAGTACTTACTGGGTTATCAAAGCAACCAAGTAAATCAGTTTTAATAGCAAAAGCTTTATATTTATTATTCATTGGAATTTCAAAAACTTCTTTCGGCCTTTGTTTTTGACCATCTAAATTAATTAACAAACAATCCTTATTA
>QCNK01000023.1 GCA_003210135.1 Prochlorococcus sp. AG-424-P23
TAGCCAAACATATTATAAATTTGCAAAAATAAATTTAATTGTGATTTGTTTTATATATTTTTTTGGTAATTTTCTAAATTTTAGATCGCCAAATATTTTCAGTTTTTTAAAACTCTACATAATTTCGACATCCTTAATTTTTTTTATAAGAATCTTCATAAGAGATTTAGTAATGAAATACTCAAAAAATAAAAATATCAATAATTCAATAGGAATATATGGTGCAGGTGCTGCTGGTACTCAGCTTCTAGCATCCCTAAAACTCTCAAGATTGAATATAATCGCTTTTTTCGATGATAATCCTAAGTTATGGGGAACAAAAATTAACGAAGTAAAAATTTATCCTCCTCATCTAATTTATAAATTTAAAGATAATTTGAAACAAATACTTTTAGCAATTCCATCCATCAAAATTTCGAGAAAAAGAACAATAATTAAAATGTTGCAAAATCTAGAATTGCCAATTTTGGATATGCCTTCAATAGATGAAATTACAAAAGGTAAAACTAAGATAGATGCATTAAGGCCAATACCAATTGAAGAACTATTAGGAAGAGAAGTGATCGAAGCACAAAGTGATTTAATGAAATTAGCTATTAAAAATAAAACAATTTTAATAACTGGTGCAGGTGGATCGATTGGTAGTGAATTATGTAGACAAGCAATTCAGCATATGCCAAAAAAAATTATACTTTTGGACATAAGCGAAGAGAATCTTTATAAAATCAATGAGGAACTTTTACAAATAAATATCTACAAAATAAAAATAATTTCCATCTTAGGTTCAAGTTCTAATTTTAAGTTAGTTAGTAAAACTATTAAAGATAATAATGTTGATATTATTTTTCATGCAGCCGCTTATAAACACGTTCCTATAGTAGAATTAAATCCAATAGAAGGAATTGAAAATAATATATTTTCAACAGTTGCAGTATGCGAGGCATCAGTTGAAAACAATATTGAAAAGCTAATTTTAATATCAACTGATAAATCTGTTAGACCTGCAAATATCATGGGAGCATCAAAACGAGTAGCAGAACTAGTTGTTCAAGCCTATGCAGAAAAAGAGTCTGCTAAATTCAATAAAGATGGTAATTACAAAGGAACATTATTTTCAATGGTGAGGTTTGGGAATGTATTAGGATCTTCAGGATCTGTAGTCTTAAAATTTAAGGAACAAATAAAATCTGGGGGTCCTATCACCTTAACAGATCCAAATATAATTAGATATTTCATGACTATAAAAGAAGCCGCTCAACTTGTTATTCAATCATCAGTTCTTTCTCAAGGTGGAGATATCTTTTTATTAGATATGGGAGATCCAGTAAAAATATATGATCTTGCGAAACAAATGGTTAACCTCAGCGGACTTTCCATAAAGAATAAAAATAATATAGAAGGAGACATTGAAATTATTTCTACTGGATTAAGGCCAGGTGAAAAATTATATGAAGAATTACTTATTGATGCAGAAGCAGAAAAAACTGATCATCCCTTAATATTTAAAGCAAAAGAAAATTTTATAATTATGGACGAAATCAAGCCAAAATTAAAAAACTTAAAGAAAAATATCGATGAAAGAAATAAAGATCAAACTCTTAAGATATTGAATGAATTAGTTAAAGAGTGGGTCAACCAAAATAAAATAAATTAGATAAATGAGATGATTAATTTTATTACTAATTGCATTTCTTCCAAATAATCAGCACATTTTTTTAAATTGAATAAAAATAATACAAAAATCAATTTAAAATTTTTACTTTTTTTTCCGCTACTTATTTATTTTGGTAAAAGAAGTCTTATTGCATATGATGAAGGATTTTATGCTTTGCAAGCAAGATGGATAATTGAAAAATCTAATTGGATTGGACCAATGTGGTGGGATCAAGTTACTTCTGACAGAACAATTGGTATACAGTTTTTAATTGCACTATCGAAGAAATTTTTTGGAGATAACTTATTCGTCATTTATATACCAATTATATTCGCTGCTATTTTAATGCTTTGTTGTACCTATCAATTACACAAAGAATTAATTAAAGATAAAAATCCAATTTATTCAGCATTGATTTTATCAACAACATATCTATGGATAAATTATGCACATATGGCTACTCAAGATATGGTTTTTTCTTCATTAGTTTCATTAGGAATGATATCTACAATAAAGGCCTATAAAACCAATAATAAAAATCAAATATTAATCTCAGGATCTTGGATAGGCCTTGCAGTAATGATGAAAACATATTTAACAATAATACCTTTATTAGGAATGTTGCCTTTTCTTGTTAGATCAAAATTAATTTATAAACGCAATTTTTGGATTGGTACTATTTTAGGATTTTTACCTTTTGTTTTTTGGAGTTATAAATACATTTCAATTTATAGTTTTCACACTTACAGCGGTCTTTTTGAAAAGTTGATGTTTCTATCTAAGAATAATCATTTTACTAATCCTTTCTATTACTATTTGTGGAACTTATCAATTAATATTTTCCCATGGACAATTCCTTCTTTTATTGGAATCTTTAGAGCATCAAGATTAAATATAATTTCAAAGTATTTTTTATTCTATTACCCAATTTTTATTTTAATTTTACTTAGTTTATTCTCTACTAAAACACCTTATTATCCTATACAGATTCTACCTTTAATATCTATAAATACATATATTGGAATTAAATACTTTATTGAAAATAAGAAAAAAAATATTATTTTTTATCTTGAAAAAATTAATTTCCTTATTATTCCCGCCTTTACAATTGCAATAACACTAATTTTAGATTTTTCCGGAATAATATTTCTAGATAATAGAAGTAAACCTTTAATTTTTGTTGGAGCTGGATTATTTAGTTTATTATGGCTAATCTATAATTTCCTCAACAATAAAAAAAGAAAATTAAATGTCGCAATAATAGGAGCTTATATTTTAATTTTATTTCTTGTGCAATCAGGTATTATCACAGATAAATCAAAAGAATTAAGAATTGCAATTGAAGATTTATTTAAAAATGAAAAACTATCAAATACATCAATTGAAATAATAAAAACTGAAGTTGAGGATGATGAAGCATTATCCAAAATAATAAAAATAATGGTTAAAACTCCTAAGATTGGAGAGAGAAGATTAGATAATTTAAGTTTATTGAGCGAAGACAGCTATGCTTGGACAACCAAAGAATTTAATAAAAATATTAAACCTCAAAAATATCAAATAGTGAATGAAGACAAATTATTCTATCCTTGGAAGTTAATTTATAAGAAATAAAAACCTTTTAATCATATTCTAAAAAAAAGATTTTATTTAATAAAATGAACCATATTTAATTAAAGATAAAAAATTAAAGATTTTTATATTTAATTATTTAATTTAATTCAACTCTGCTATTTTATTTGACAAAAGTCTTTAATCAAAAAAACTAGATTAATCCAATAATTTAAATTTATAAATTATCAATAAAATTAGGGTTTTTTTCTGCCATATATATCTTCGAACCTGACAATATCATCTTCACCTAAATAATCTCCGCTTTGAACCTCTATAACTCTTAAAGTTAATTCTCCTGGATTTGATAATTGATGCTTAACACCAATGGGAATATATGTACTTTGATTTTCAGAAAGTATGTTTTCTTTTTCACCAATTTTAACTAAAGCTTTACCTTGTACTACTATCCAATGTTCTGACCTGTGATGATGTTTCTGTAATGAAAGCGAAGCTCCAGGATTCACCTCTAATATTTTCACTTGCCAACCGTTATCTTTGGCGATTGACAAATAATTACCCCATGGTCTATGCCCCTTTTTGTGATTAGTAGCTTCATCTATTCCATTTAATTTCATTTCATTTACGAGCTCCTTTATTTCTTGTGAAAATTCCTTGTTAGCTATTAAGGTCACATCATCTGTTTCTAAAGCTATTAAGTCTTTAACTCCTAATCCAACCAAAAGTCTCTTTTCAGATCTAAAGAAAGATCTGTCTACATTCTTTAATAAGACATTGCCCTGAATCAAATTACCTTGAGCATTTTTATCCTCATATTCCCAAAGTGACTTTAGACTTCCAATATCACTCCAACATGCATCTAAAGGAACAACACAACCAATTTTAGTTTTCTCCATTACTGCAACATCAATAGAAACAGAAGGACATTTTGAAAAGATTTCTTCATTTAGCCTTAAAAAGTCAAGATCATTAACAATTTTATTAATTGCATCTCTGCAACATTTAACTATTTGGGGTGAATATTTTTCTAATTCATTTATTATTACGCTTGCTTTAAAAACAAACATTCCACTATTCCATGAGTATCTTGAATCTTTTAGAAACTCTTCAGCAATTGACTTTTGTGGCTTTTCGATAAATCTTTTTATATCGCAACCTTCTAAAGTTTGAACATTTAATTCTTGAAAAGATTCAATATAACCATATCCTGTCTCTGCAGAAGTCGGTATTACCCCAAAGGTAACAACTTTATTTTGTCTAGCAAGATCAATCGCTGAATCTAGTGATTTTAAAAAATTTATATTATTCTTAATTTGATGATCAGAAGCCAAAATAATTAAAATAGGATCATTACTTATATCTAATGAATTAAGAGCTGCGAGAGTTATTGCAGGAGCTGTATTTTTTCCTTCAGTTTCAAGAATTATTGAATTAGGTTTAATGTTTATTTCACGCATTTGTTCAGCAACTATAAATCTATGCCTTTCATTACATATTAAAATTGGATCTGAGATGTTTCTTAGATCTTGAAGTCTCTCTTGAGTTTGTTGAAGTAAAGACTTATCACTTTTTGAATTTAAATTTATAAACTGTTTAGGATAACTTTCTCTAGATAATGGCCAAAGTCGCGTACCTGAGCCGCCACATAGTATTACTGGAAATATAACTTCCTCTTTCATCAAAACTCTTATATAAATTATGATAATTTATTTTAAAACCATATTGGTTTAATGCAAATAATCTTTGATGGAATTACTAAAATGCTTAGTCTTAAGTTATTTAATCTTTAAAAGAAAGAGATCTAAGAATAAACAACTAAATTAAGAGCCTCAAATTTCATAACTAATTTAAATATCCTTTGGGATTCTTAATTTGCCATAAATAACCATCTCGACACATTTCTTGAATACTCATTCTTGGTTCCCAATTGAGAATAGATTTTGCCAAATTATTATCAGCGACAACAAATGCATTGTCACCTTCTCTCCTTTTAGAAAAATGATAAGGGATTTTGACTCCATTAATCTTTTCAAATACACTTATTAGTTCTAGAACGCTAGTCCCACTTCCTGTTCCTAGATTCATACTCAATATCTGAGGTTTATTTTTAATTAATAATTCTAGAACAAGTAAATGTCCTTCTGCTAAATCCATAACGTGAATATAATCTCTAACTCCAGTACCATCTTTGGTTGGCCAGTCATTTCCATATATATTTAATTTTTCATATCTCCCAATTGCTACACCGCAAATAAGAGGGAATAAATTATTTGGGACATTATTAGGATTTTCCCCAATCAACCCAGTTTTATGCGAACCAATAGGATTAAAGTATCTTAAATTCGCGATTCTCCATTCACGATTGCTTGTACTAATAAAAAGATCATGTAAGATTTTCTCTATTGCTGCTTTAGTTTTGCCATAAGGATTGTTTGGCTTAATTGGACTAGTTTCTACTATAGGAGTTCTAACTTCATTACCATAAATTGAAGCACTGCTACTAAATACTATTGTTTTACAATTGAAATCATTCATTACTTTTAATAAAGTTAATGTGCCTATTAAATTTGAATCCCAATACGATAAGGGATCTATAACAGATTCTCTAATTGATTTTAAACCTGCGAAATGTATAACAGCCTTAATTTCTGAATATCTTTTTATGGCTCTATTAAATATATTTCTTAAAAAGATTTCATCTCTTATATCTCCCTTCTCAAAGACTATTTTTTCATATGATTTATGCTTTATTTTTAAAATATCTTCCACTCTATCTAAAGCAATAGGAGAACTATTAATATTTGAATCTACAACTATCACTTTAAAACCTTTTTCTAAAAGACTTACACAAGTATGGCTCCCTACAAAACCTGCTCCTCCAGTTACAAGTATTGTGCTCATTAATCTAAATAATAATTTTTAAACCACCTTATAAAAAAAGAAATTCCGTCTTTTATTGAAATCTCAGGTCTAAATCCGATCCATTTATGTAATTTAGAAATATCTGCAGAAGTAGCCATTACATCTCCTGGTTGGATACTTTTAAACCTCTTTATAGCTTTGATACCTATTTCTTCTTCAATTATCTCGATAAATTTCAAAAGGGAAACAGGATTCGAATTCCCAACATTAAAAATTCTATGAGGTGCAAAGGATGAAGAGGCTTCTGGATTTTTAGAATCAAAACTAATGTTGGGTGTAGCAGGTTTGAAGCAACATCTAAAAATTCCTTCAATAACATCATCTATGTATGTAAAGTCTCTTTGCATATTTCCATGATTAAAAACATCTATTGGTTTTTTATCAAAAATAGACTTCGCAAAAATCATTGGCGCCATATCAGGTCTTCCCCATGGTCCATAAACAGTAAAAAATCTTAATCCCGTACAGGGAATATCAAAAATATTGCTATACGCGTGAGCCATTAACTCATTAGATCTTTTAGAAGCAGCATATAGACTAATTGGATGATTAACCTCTTGATTCTCAAAAAAAGGTAATTTTGTATTGGCTCCATAAACAGAACTACTTGAGGCATATATTAAATTTTCGACATTAAATCTTCTGCAACATTCAAGTAAATTACTAAAACCTACAATATTACTACTTATATATGATTCTGGATTTTTGATTGAGTATCTAACACCTGCTTGGGCAGCGAGATTAACAACTATCCTTGGCCTATACTTTTCAAAAACATTTTCCAAAAGTTTTTTTTCCTCAAGCTCTAACTTATGAAATTCCCATGTAGCGGAGGATTTTTTATTTACAAGATCGATGGTTTTAAGCCTATCGTATTTCAACTTCTGACTATAGTAATTATTTAAATTATCAAAACCTATTACATTAAAACCATCATTAAGTAATTTTTTAACTAACGCAGCACCTATAAAACCTGCTGCGCCCGAAATAAGAATATATTCTTTAGATTTATTCATTATCACTATTAATGGATTTATTAAAGTTCAATTTGTAAACAATCAATTTCCCTTTTAAAGATTAACATCTTCTCACAATATTTATTAAACCACTAATTTAACAACCATATTAAAGACTATAATAGACGAAAGCAAAAATTATATTTAATTGTGATGAATGATAATTCAAGAGATCAAAAGAAAGCAATCATAACAGGCATTACAGGACAAGACGGGAGTTATTTGGCTGAATTCCTTTTACAAAAAAACTATATTGTACATGGAATAAAAAGAAGGGCTTCGAGTTTTAATACAGACAGAATCAATCATATTTACGAAGATCCTAATATCTTAAATTCGAAATTCATTCTCCATTATGGGGATTTAACTGATAGCACAAATCTTATAAGGGTTATACAAGAGGTTCAACCAGATGAGATATACAATTTAGGAGCACAAAGTCATGTTGCAGTTAGTTTTGAAACCCCAGAATATACTGCTAATAGCGATGCATTAGGGACGCTTAGAATACTTGAAGCTGTAAGAATTTTGGGACTTGCTAAAAAAACAAAAATTTATCAAGCTAGCACAAGTGAACTTTATGGAAAAGTACATGAGGTTCCCCAAAGGGAAACAACACCTTTTTATCCAAGAAGCCCATATGCAGTTGCGAAACTTTATGCATATTGGATAATTGTTAACTACAGAGAAGCCTATGGAATGTATGCATGCAATGGAATTCTTTTTAACCATGAGAGTCCAAGAAGAGGTGAAACTTTCGTAACAAGAAAAATAACAAGAGGTTTATCTAGAATTGATGCTAAAGTTGACAAATTTATTTATCTCGGGAACCTTGATGCAAAAAGAGACTGGGGACATGCCAGAGATTATGTTGAAATGCAATGGTTAATGTTACAACAAGATCACCCTGAAGACTTTGTAATCTCTACGGGCAGGATGGAAAGCGTTAGAAAGTTTGTTGAATTAAGCGCAGATAAACTTGGATGGAAAAAAAATGAAGCAACCCCATCTATAATTTGGGAAGGAAGCGGTATAAACGAAATAGGTAGAAGATCAGATACAAATGAAATAGTAGTTAAAATTAACCCAAGATATTATAGACCTACCGAAGTCGATGAATTGCAGGGAGACTCCTCAAAAGCACATTCAAAACTTGGATGGAAGCCCAAAATTAGCCTAGATTTAATGATTGAAGAAATGATTAAAAAGGACAGAGAAATTGCGAACAAAGAATATCTTATGATGAAAAATGGCTATCAAATTAATTCTTCAGAAATTTAGTTTAAATAAAAAATGCAATCAAAAAAAATATTCTTAGAAGATAAAATTTTCATTGCTGGTTCAAGAGGGATGGCAGGAAGTGCGATTTATAGAAAATTCAAAAATTATGGATATGGAGATCAAAAAAAAGGAGGGTGTATCTTAAGACCATCTAAATCAGAACTAAATCTTCTTAATTTCAACGAAGTAGAAGATTGGTTTCAAAAAAATAAGCCAAATGTGGTGGTTCTTGCAGCGGCCAAAGTGGGCGGTATTTTTGCTAACTCTAAATACCCTGCAACATTTTTAATGGAAAATATCAAGATTCAGACAAATCTAATAGAAAACGCATGGAAAAGTGGAGTTAGAAGACTTCTATTTCTTGGAAGTAGTTGCATATATCCAAAATACGCAACACAACCAATAAAAGAGGAGTTTTTATTGGAGAGTGCATTGGAGCCAACAAATGAATGGTATGCGATTGCTAAAATCTCAGGGCTAAAACTTTGTCAATCATTAAGAAAACAATATGGATTTGATGCTATTTCTCTAATGCCCACAAACCTATATGGGCCTGGTGATAATTATCATCCTCAAAATAGTCATGTTGTGGCAGCTTTAATTAGAAAATTCTGTGAAGCCACAAAAAATCATTATTCAAATGTAGTTTGCTGGGGAACAGGATCAGCAAGAAGAGAGTTTATGCATGTGGATGATCTAGGTGCGGCATGTCTATTTGCTCTTGAATATTGGGATCCAAGTTTAAAAGATTCTCCAAAAAGTGATAGTGGTGAAGTATTAAATTGGCTTAATGTTGGGATAGGAGAAGATATTACAATCAAAGAGCTAGCGATCAAAATTGCCGAAATATCTAAATTTGAAGGAGATTTAATCTGGGACAGTAGTAAACCTGATGGGACCCCTCAGAAATTATTAAATATCGAAAAAATAAAAAAATTGGGTTGGAATCCAACTATTAAAATTGACGATGGCTTAAAAAAAGTAATAAATGAATACAAAAAAATTACAAATTTTTAAAAATTAAGTTTTGAATAAACAAAACAAAATTTTTTAGTCTTAGTAAATTTACCTTTTGATTAAATTAACAACTTCTTATAATATGATTAGACACAGTAGACATAAAATAAAGATTTATAATGACTAAAAATTTAGTTACTGGGGGGGCAGGTTTTCTAGGTTCGCATTTAATAGATAAGTTAATAAATCTTGGAGAGGAAGTAATTTGTCTCGATAATTTTCATACAGGTAAGATAGAAAACCTACAACACTTATTAGAAAATAAAAAATTTGAATTGATCAAACATGATGTAACTGAACCAATTTTTATTGACGTTGATAGAATATGGCATTTAGCTTGCCCAGCCTCTCCAGTTCATTATCAATCAAATCCAATAAAAACTTCAAAGACAAGCTTTCTGGGTACATATAACATGCTTGGTTTAGCAAAAAGAAACAAAGCCAGAATACTTTTCACTTCTACAAGCGAAGTATATGGAGATCCTGAAGTTCATCCTCAGCCTGAGACTTATAAAGGTAACGTAAACTCTATTGGTATTAGGAGTTGCTACGACGAAGGGAAAAGAATAGCTGAAACTCTTTGCTTTGATTACAAAAGAATTCATAACTTAGACATTAGGGTCGTCCGCATTTTTAATACTTATGGACCCAGAATGCAACCAGATGATGGGAGGGTTATAAGTAATCTAATAGTTCAAGCATTAAGGAAGGAAGCCTTGACAATTTATGGGAAAGGAGAACAATCTAGAAGCTTTTGTTTTGTAGACGATTTAATAGATGGTATTTTTAAGTGTATGAATAGTGATGTTATTGGACCAATAAACTTAGGCAATCCTGAAGAATTTACAATTTTGGAAGTAGGCAATTTAATTAAAAAAGTATTAAATAGTGAGGCTGAATTTGTATTTAAAGAACTACCTCAAGATGATCCTACCCAAAGGAAACCAGTTATCACAAAAGCTTTAGAAAAGGTTGGCTGGGAACCAAAAACTTCTCTTAAAGAAGGTCTCAAGCCGACTATAGAATATTTTAAAAATTGCATTTTTAATTAACAAGTTATGAATTCGAAAATATCAAATATTTGTTGTATTGGCGCTGGTTATGTTGGGGGACCATCAATGGCAGTTTTTGCTAATAAATTACCAAACATTAATATAACAGTAGTAGATTTAAATAAAGAAAGAATATCAGATTGGAACAATAAAGATCTAGAAAAGCTACCCATATATGAGCCTGGATTATCTGAAATCGTAAGAAAAACTAGGAATAAAAATCTTTTTTTTAGTACTGAGCTAAAACAAAATATTGCTAAAGCAGATATTATTTTTATATCCGTTAATACGCCTACTAAAACCTCAGGCTTTGGAGCGGGGAAAGCGAGTGATCTTAGGTGGATCGAAAGTTGTACCAGGACAGTTGCAGAATTTGCCAAAGGACACACTGTAGTTGTTGAAAAAAGTACTATTCCTGTCAGAACTGCTGAAATTATTAAAAACTTATTAAATTCCTACTTAAAAAAAGAAAGCGTAAATTCCAATAAAAAAACTTTTTCAATACTATCAAACCCTGAATTTCTTGCAGAAGGAAATGCAATAAAAGATTTGGAATCTCCGGATAGAATACTAATAGGTGGTGAAGACGAAACATCCATTAAAATTCTTAAAAATCTTTATACAAATTGGGTACCTGAAAATAAAATAATATGTACAAATTTATGGAGTAGTGAATTATCTAAACTTGTGGCCAATGCTTTTTTAGCTCAAAGAGTAAGTTCTATTAACTCGATAAGTTCAATTTGTGAATGTACTGGAGCTGATATTCAGGAAGTTTCTAAAGCGATAGGAACTGATAGTCGAATTGGCGAAAAATTCCTTTCTCCTAGTCCTGGTTTTGGGGGAAGTTGTTTTAAAAAAGATATTCTCAATTTAATTTATCTTTGTAATTTTTATGGTTTAGATCAAGTTTCAAACTATTGGGAAGGTGTTTTAAAAATTAATGAATGGCAGAAAAAAAGAATAAGCCAAATTATCGTCGAAAAACTATTTGGAACACTATATGGCAAAAAAATCGGTGTTTTGGGTTTTTCTTTTAAAGCAAATACAAATGATACGAGGGAATCCCCTGCGATAGATATAGTTACTGATTTATTAGAGGAAAAAGCAAAAATTTCAATTTTTGATCCTAAGGTAACGAAAGATTCAATAGATAATGAATTAAAAAATGCTTTATTTAAATTAAAAAGTAGAAATATGCATAACATTGAAAATAGTGAATTAAAAAATTGGAATTACTGCGAAGACATTAATGAAGTTTTTAATAATGCTGATGCTCTAATCTTCCTTACAGAATGGGAAGAATTTAAATCAATAGATTGGGAAAAGGTATCCTCTCTAATGCGTTATCCAGCTTGGATATTTGATTGCAGATCAATTATAAATATTGATAAGGCCAGTAAGTATGGATTAAATGTATGGTCACTTGGTAAAAGTAAATAAATTTTAGATTGTTTTAAAGTTTTCACTTAAGATAACTTTAAACCAAGGATGAGGTAGGATAATTAAAAATTGAATTTATGAGGGCTGTTATTTTAGCAGGGGGTCTTGGGACCAGAATCAGTGAAGAAACTTATTTAAAACCTAAACCGATGGTTGAAATTGGAGGTAGACCAATTCTTTGGCATATACTCAATATCTTTAGTAACCAAGGAATAAATGATTTTATAATTTGTTGCGGATATAAAGGTTATTTAATTAAGGAATATTTTGCAAACTATGCATTACATCTAAGTGATATGTCAATTGATTTGAAGAAAAATTCAATTGAAATTCTTGATAGTAGAGTCGAACCTTGGAAGGTTACATTAGTTGATACAGGAGAATTTACTATGACGGGAGGAAGGCTGAAAAGAGTAAGTCGCTTTATAGATGATGATGATCCCTTTATTTTTACTTATGGGGATGGCTTATCAGATGTAAACTTAAAAAGCTTAATTTCATTTCATAACTCTCATAACTGTCCTGCAACCATTACTGCTGTTCAGCCCGCAGGTAGATATGGTTCTTTAAAAATGGAAAATTCTTTAGTCAAAGGTTTTGCAGAGAAACCAAAGGGAGATGGAGGATGGATTAATGGAGGTTTTTTTGTATTAAATAAATCAGTTATCCAGTATATTGAAGGGGATGAAACCTCCTGGGAAAATGAACCCCTAAAAAACTTAGTTAAAGATAAAAAACTTATGTCCTACCAACATCATGGATTTTGGCATCCAATGGACACGCTAAATGATAAAAAAATGCTTGAAAAAATGTGGGCTGAAGGTTCAGCTCCTTGGGAAAAAATACATAAAGAAAATTAAATGAAATCAAATGAGAAAAATAATCTGAATATAAAATTCTGGAAAAACAAAAATATTCTAATTACTGGACATACAGGTTTTAAAGGCTCATGGCTTACTTATTGGCTCTTAAAACTTGGAGCCAAAGTGAATGGTATATCTCTATCTCCTGTTGGAATTCCAAATTTATTTAATGAACTAAATTTGAGAAACGAAATTTACCACAACATAATAGATATTAGAGATAGAGAAAATTTAAAAAAGAAGATAATTGAAATTAATCCTGAAATTGTTTTTCACTTAGCAGCTCAACCGCTTGTAATTGAAAGTTATCAAAACCCAATTTTAACTTGGGAGACAAATGTTATAGGAACAATTAATGTCTTAAATGCTTTAAGAAATCTCGATAGTAAATGTGCTGCATTATGTATTACAACTGACAAAGTTTACTTAAATCGAGAATGGATATTTGGTTACCGAGAAAATGATGCTTTAGGAGGATATGATCCATATAGTAGCAGTAAAGCTGCAGCTGAGATAGCTATAAATTCTTGGAGGTCAAGCTTCTGCGGGATAAGCAAAAATAAGGTCGAACACTTAAAAATAGCCAGTGCTAGAGCGGGAAATGTTATAGGTGGTGGTGATTGGTCAGAAAACAGACTTGTTCCTGATATTGTAAAAGGATTATTAAAAGGTCAAGAAATACGCATAAGAAATTCACAAGCAACAAGACCTTGGCAGCATGTTCTTGAACCTCTTAAAGGTTATTTAATATTAGTTCAAGAACTTTATTCAGATAGAGATGATGTTTGCTCATCTTTTAATTTTGGTCCACAATCAGAATCTAATAAAACAGTTAAAGAATTAGTTAATGAAGCACTTTCTTATTGGGAAGGGAAATGGGTTGACTGCACAGATAAAGATAGTTTTCATGAAGCAAATTTATTAAATCTTTCAATTGATAAAGCACATAAATTATTGGACTGGGATCCTAAATGGGGTTTTAAAGAAACAGTAGAAAAAACTATTAATTGGTATAAAAATTATTATGAGGGGAAAATAAGTGCAATTGAATGTTGTGATTATGATATTCAAAGTTTTATGAATTAAAGTATTTATTAAAAAATATGGAAAAAATCAATAAATTTAATAAATCAATTAAAGACCATATCGAATTGTTTAATAATTTAAATTTAGTTGAGAAAAGTTATTGCGATTTATTAAAAGAGTTAATAAAAACTTTAAAAAACGGGAATAAAATAATTGTGGCTGGCAATGGTGGATCAGCTTCTGATGCACAACATTTTGCTGCAGAATTAGTTGGTAGATTTGAAAAAGAAAGACAAGCGCTTCCAGCTATTGACATTACAAGCAATTCTTCATCAATTACAGCAATTAGTAATGATTATGAATTTGAGCAAGTATTTTCAAGACAATTAAGCGCATTTGGGAAAAAAGGAGATTTATTCATTGTCATAACAACTTCTGGAAATTCAAAAAATATTTTTTCTGCAGTTAAATTGGCTCAATCAATGGGAATAAAATCTTGTGGTCTTTTAGGCAAAAAGGGGGGTATTGTACTTAATGAACTAGATATAGCAATTGTAGTTCCACATTCAAAAACAGCTCGCATTCAAGAAGCTCATTTATTTATTTTGCATAATCTTTGTTGTGAAATTGATGATTATTTTACGAGATGCTAATTAATTCTTATGAAAAAAAAATCTGAAAAAATAGAAATTTATTATGATGCAGATATTTTCTTAGCACAATCTTATGGTGGGATAAGAACTTATTTCCATAATCTGATTTCAAAATTTACATTAGATTTAAAATCTAATTTTCAAACAAGAAGTTATAAATACTTGAAGTTAAATAGGGGTAAAAATAAATTTTTGATTAGTTTTTTTTATAACAAATTAGTTTTATTTCTTTCATTTATTAAACCCTTATTTTTTAAAAATAAAAAAATAATTTATCATGCTACCCATGTCGGGAATCTTTTTTTTAGAAACCCAAATATTAAAAAGATAATTACTGTACATGACATGATTCATGAACTATACCCGAATTATTTTGATAGAAACTATCAAAATAAAAGAAAATTTTATGTACTTGCAAAAAAAATAAATATATTAAACGCAAGCGGGATAATTACAATTTCTGAATCCACTAAAAACGATCTTTTGAAAGTTTATCCACAAATTGAAAATAAAGTTCCAATTCAGGTAATTCATCATGGTGGCGATCATTTATTAAAAATAAGTGACATAAATTTCAATCCAATTAATGTAAAAAATGATAATAATTTCCTTTATATTGGCGCACGAACAAAATATAAGGGATTTAAGGATCTTCTGGAAGCTTTGGGGTATATAAATCAATACAAGTACAACTTTCAACTTACTTGTATAGGTTCAAACTTCAGCAAAAAAGAGCAATATTTAATATTTAAATATAAATTAGAAAATTTGATAAAAATAATTAATCCCAACGATAAAGAACTTTGCAAAGTTTATAAACTTTCTTCGGCATTAATTTATCCATCATGGTATGAGGGCTTTGGATTACCAATATTAGAAGCAATGAATTTTAATATTCCTGTTATTTGTTCGAACATTTCTTCTTCTAAAGAAATTGGTAAAGAATATGTCTCCTATTTTGAGAAAAAATCAGTTCCATCTCTTGTTAATTCATTGATAGAATTTTTAGATAATAAAAGCAATGCATACGAAAAGTTATCTTCTTCGAAAAACTACTTAAAAGAAATGACTTGGTTTAACTGTTATAAGAAAACAATTGATTTTTATTCAAAATTTACATAAATATAATGACAAATAAATTAAAACTAATAATCGCAATTCCTACATTTTGCGGAGCAAAAAGAGTAGATTTATTAGTTAAGCATCTTAAAAGAAATAATTTTATAAATAAGGCAATAATTAAAATTATAATCATTGAAAATCCATCAAAAAAAAATATTAGAAAAAATGCATTCACAAAATTTAAAAATATTGAATATTTGAGAAACGATAAACAAATTGGTTTAGATGGTTCTTGGCTCAAAATTCTAGAAATATATCATAATCAAACTGAATGGTTAATGTTCCTAGGAGATGATGATATTATAAATTTCAATTCAAATACCTTATTAGATTTAATAGCAAAAGCAGAAGAAAAATCTGCGGAAATAATTTTAAGTATTGAGAATAGTAATTCTTATAAAAAATTTATCAAAGCAGAAAAAAAATTATTTGATAATACTTTAATAGAATATTCTTTCATTAACTATAAAAACTATATTGGATTTTCAAAACTTTCAGACAATTTCTCTTTCATATCATCTTCAATCTTTAAACCTAATAAAAACTTATTTAAAGCTGCCCTAGAAAATAAATTTAAAATGTCTAATACTGACTGTTTACATTATTTAACTTTATTCCCATATGCATATCGAAGTAATAAAAAGATTATGATTTTAAATTATCCAAATATGATCTCTTCAGTTTTAAGAAAAAATAGGAATAACCTTTCTACTGAAGAGATGGAATATTTAAAAACATTTCAATTAAATAAAGAATACTTCAATTTATTTGTTTGGTTAAAATGTGAACAAGATTTGATACAAATAAATGAAAAAAAACAAGATTTAAAACAATTATTAGAAGTACATAAGGAATTAGTTTTTGCTAGTTTTGTTAGTTGGATATTTAACTCAAGAAGTAAAGGTATGATTTATATTATAAATTTAGTAATTAATTATTTAAAAGGGGTTAAGGAAGCCAAAGCTATTTTAAGATTTATGATTTATAGATCCCGTATCAAAATATTTAAAAATTTAAAATGAAAAATAAAACAATATTTATTGCTGATTCTGGATTAGGAGATTTTGTTGTAGCGACAGGTTGGATAAATTATTATTGTAAAAAACATAGTAAAAAAGCTGTTCTTTTACTTGGCAATCCTCAAAGGGAATACTTTAATTTACTTAAAATAAATTATGAATATGAATTGATTAAGCTGAAAGATTTTTTAGATTTAGATTTTCAAGATATTGAAGAAATATTCTCAATAAGATCTAATCCAGAAACACTTTTTTATATAAAAAAGATAGCAAGAGATAAAAGTATTAAATTGTTTACAAATTTTTTTAATGAAACAAAATTATCCTTTTTTTACCGAAGATTGTTTGCATTTACACATGCCTCAAAAATACATGATTTTCATTTAAATTTTCCATTCAGTTTACTTAGATTAATTAATAATAAAAGAAACTTTAACTATATATTGCCTAGTAAATATAGAATTATTAGTAAAAATAAATTAAAAAATAAATATAATTTAGATTTTGATAATTACATTTTAATAGCAGGCTCAGGTCAAGATAAAACGAGAAAATTAACTAATGATCAAATTAATTTTTTCTCAGAGAACTTTAGTGAATATTTAGTTCTTGTAGGGAAAGAATGGCAACTTAGTAATCTAAATACAAATATAGTTAATTTAGTTGACCAAACTGATTTGCTTGATGCAATCTCATTAATTTACCATTCAAAATTTGTTATCGCTATTGATTCAGCTCTTGCACATATCGCAAATAGTTTTATACATAAAAAATCATTAATGATTATGGGGAATGCTCCAAAGCATAGGTGGGGACCATTAAAAAACCATTATAAATCAAAAATTTTTCATACTAATTATTTTGGAATTGCATGTAGATGTAAAAACTGCAAAGGATTAACCAAAAACAAAAGTTGTATGCAACAATTAAAAGTATCAAAAAAATGTGTAAGTATTATTCAGTCAAGCAATTGGTGAAAAAGAATTAATGATTAATTTAAATTTTAAATAAATGCAACTAGATCTAAATCTTTTATCAAAAAAAAGAATTGTAATTATTGGAGATCCAATATTAGATAAATATATTTCGGGTGAGACTAGTAGAATATCACCTGAAGCACCTGTCCCAATACTTAAAGTTAAAGATGAGAAATTTGTAGTAGGAGGTGCTGCTAATGTTGCATCTAATCTCTCGAATTTAGGTACTATTAGTAATTTCATATTCCCTAGTGGTAAAGATGAAGAATCAAATAAATTAATCGAATTATGTAATCAAAATAACGTTAATTGTTTTCCGATAAATTTAAAAAATTATAAAACACCCCTTAAAGTAAGAAATATTTCGTTGGGACAACAACTTCTAAGAATTGACTATAACGATAATAAGTACAAATTAAATGCAGATCTTGTTATTGAAGAACTGAGAAAAATTAAAGATATAGATCTTATAGTTTTATCTGATTATTTAAAAGGAACTCTTTTTGAAGTAGAAAAAATTATTAGTTTTTCAAAAACAAATAATATCAAAGTTATTATTGATCCAAAAGGGAATGATTTCTCTAAATATAGAGGAGCCTATCTTATAAAGCCAAATTTAAAAGAATTTGAAATAATAGTTGGTAAAATTTCAAACTTAAAAGATCTTGAGAATAAGGCATATAATCTAATAAAAAAACTTAATATTCAAGCAATATTAATTACTAAAGGGGATAAAGGAATGTCTTTACTTGAAATGGGAGAAAAACCTTTTCATATTGAAGCAGAAATTTCAGAGGTATATGATGTTACGGGAGCTGGAGATACAGTTTTATCAACTTTAGCAGCCTCTCTGGTTTTAGGTAAAAACTTATATGAGTCATCGATTATTGCTAATTTATCTGGTAGTTTAGCTATTAAGAGTCTAGGAACATATTTAATAAATAAAAATCAGCTAAATGATTTATTAATACAAAAAACTAGGAAAATCAATATAAGTAAAATTCTTTATGATGATAATAGTTTAGTAGAAATAGCAAAAAAATATAGACTCAATAACAAAAAAGTGGTTTTTACAAATGGCTGTTTTGACATTTTGCATATAGGACATTTAAGGTATTTAAAAGAAGCTAAATCATTAGGGGAGATATTGATTGTTGGAATTAATGATGATAAATCTATAAAAAAAATAAAAGGTGAGGATAGACCTATAAATAATTTAAATATTAGAATGGAAATGTTAGCAAATTTGAATTATATAGATTATATTATTCCTTTTTCTGAAGATACCCCACTTGAATTAATAAAAAAAATATTTCCAGATGTTTTAGTAAAAGGAAGCGACTATAAAGAAAATCAAATAGTAGGAGCAGACTTCGTTAAATCTAATAATGGAATAGTTAAAGTAATTCCTCTTTCAGAAGGATTCTCAACAACAAATTTAATTAAAAAAATTAAAGGTACAAAACAAAGTTAATTTATGAAATTAATTAAAGATAATAGAGATCCAAAAAAATTAGACCTCACAGTAGCAACCAAAAACGAAGAAAATCGTATTAGAGATTTTGTTAAACATCATCGATCCTTCAATATTGTCATATTAGACGATAATAGCACTGATAAAACATTATTAATTGCTGATAAACTTGGCTGCACTCTATTTCAAAGAGACAGAATGAATGAGCCAAAATCAATAGCACCTACTGAATATGCTCATTATCTTTATATCAATAATCATTCAACAACAGGAAAAGCTTTAAAACTTGACATAGATGAGTTTATTGATGAAAGATTTTTAGATCTATTTACAGAAAAAATATTCGACGCGAATATCAATATCATCAAAAGAAGAGTTGATAAAATTTGGGGTAAAGAATTTGAATTATTTAAGTCTGAGCAACCATTAGTTCTTAAAAAGAATCAGTTCAAATGTGATCCAGAATCTTTACACAAAGGTCTATATATATCAGGAAAAAATATAAACAATCTTAAACTTTATATAAAAGTTATTCATACAGGACACATTGACGGTATATTAAAAATTAAAAAAATCATACATTATGTAGGGCAAGAAAGATTAGAAAATAATTTAAAAAACAAAAATTATTTTTTCTTTATTTGTAAAAGATATATAAAACCATATATCCTATTCCCTATTAAAAGAATAAATTGGTTAATAAAATCTCCTAAACTTTATGCCATAAGTTTAATTATCAATTTAATTGAAATATTCACTTCATTTTACCTTTTGAT
>QCNK01000024.1 GCA_003210135.1 Prochlorococcus sp. AG-424-P23
TTTTACTACTATCCTTTATTTTTAACCCACTAAAAGTATCCGCAGAAGTTGCAGATACAGAAATAAATGGGAAATTAATGAATGCTAGCAGTGAGTTTTTAAGGGACTTGGACTTTGAAACTTGGCAATTAGTAGCTTATAAATCTCCTCTTTTTGATGATAAATTAATCTTGAGAGTAATAGGATATCCAGGGAATCTCAGGATTGATCATCCCACTGATTTAAGGGTTGAATCAGGAAGAAAACAATGGTTTCTAGATGATAAAACATTACTCAATGTGGAATTAGCAAATGATGGAAGACAAGCTGCAGCAGAGTTTGATCTTGATGAATTGATTAAAAATTTAGATAAAAATAGACCATTAAGATTATCTTTATCAGGTGTTTTTTCAGAATTACCTGTTCCTCCTTTCGTAGTTAAAGAATGGAGATCACTAAGTTGATCATTAATTTATAAGATGTCTGAAAAAAATATAAGCCATACTAAATGGATGAAAAGAGCAATTTTTTTGGCTTCGTTGGGCAAAAATACAACTAGTCCTAACCCTAGAGTAGGTGCAGTAATTCTTGATAAAAATGGAAACCTAATCTCAGAAGGGTTCCATTTCAAGGCGGGGATGCCACATGCTGAGGCTATGGCTTTTAGTAATTTAAAAAAAGATGCTAAAGGTGGATCAATGTATGTAAATCTTGAACCTTGCTGCCACTATGGCAAAACATCTCCATGTGTAGATAAAGTAATATCATCTGGAATAAGAAAGGTATATATAGGTATTCAAGATCCTGATAAAAGAGTTTCTGGTAAAGGTATAAAGCTGCTAAAACAAGCAGGAATTGAAGTTTACTTGGGATTATGTAAAAAAGAATCCTTGGACTTAAATAAGGCTTTTATTCATCGGAATATTACTAAAAAGGCATTTGGTGTTCTTAAATGGGCTATGAGCATTGATGGCAGAATTGGTTTAAAAAATGGCAAGAGTAAATGGATTTCTAACGAAAAATCAAGGTCATTAGTCCACTCTTTTAGAGCGGAATTTGATGCAATAATCATTGGTGGAAACACATTAAGGAAAGATAATCCACTTTTGACTACTAGAGGTTTAAAAAAACCTGAGCCCTTACGGGTTGTTTTTACAAAAAGTTTAGATCTTCCTGTTAAATCAAATCTTTGGGATTGTAATGAGGCACAAACTATAGTTATTTATGATTCTTCTACAGCTAATGAAAGCTTCCTCAAAAGAATACCGAAATGTGTGGAGGTTGAAAGAATATCCTCAGATAGTCCAGAGTTGATTTCAAAAATACTTGCTAAAAGAGGGTGTAATAAAGTTCTCTGGGAATGTGGCCCTAAATTGGCTACCGCCGCTATAAAATCTAATTGTGTACAGGAAATTATTACCTTTATTGCTCCAAAAATTTTAGGTGGAAAAAATTGTATGAATCCCTTAGGTGATTTTGAATTTGAAGAAATGCATGAAATCATTAAATTGAGTGATTCGCAGGTTAGTTTGATTGAAAATGATATATGTGTAATGAGTTCAGTTAAAATTTAATTTTTAATATCAATATATATTTAATGAACAAATTATCTCACTTTTTAAGGTTATAAAATACCGTACGGTTCTCACCCAAAAAAAACAATACAGGTACGGAATCTAATCATTTAGTTTATAATAAGTTCAAATTTGACAACAATTATGCCAATAAGACAAGACGATAATCAACCTAATAGACGTTTTGGAATCGTAAATATCATATTAATAGGTGTTGGAGCATTACTTTTATTTAGTAGCCTTTTCCCTAACCAAAATATGCAAATCCCGAGGGTTCCTTATTCTCTATTTATAGATCAGGTCAATGACGGGGAAGTTAAGCGTGCATATATTACTCAAGAGCAAATTAGATATGAATTAAATGGCGCAGAAGAAGGTGCTCCTTCTGTTTTGGCAACTACCCCGATTTTTGATATGGACCTTCCACAAAGGTTAGAAAGTAAAGGGGTAGAATTTGCGGCTGCTCCTCCCAAGAAACCAAATTTCTTCTCAACCATCTTGAGCTGGGTTGTTCCTCCTTTAATTTTCATCCTTGTATTACAATTCTTTGCTAGAAGAAGCATGGGAGGTGGAGGTGCTCAAGGAGCTCTTAGTTTTACCAAAAGTAAAGCTAAAGTCTACGTTCCCGATGATGAATCAAAAGTAACTTTTGCTGATGTAGCAGGAGTGGATGAAGCTAAAGACGAATTAACAGAAATAGTTGATTTTTTAAAAAAACCAGAAAGATATACAGATATAGGTGCACGAATTCCAAAAGGTGTTCTTCTAGTTGGCCCTCCTGGAACAGGAAAAACTCTACTTTCAAAAGCTGTTGCAGGAGAAGCTGAAGTCCCTTTCTTCATTATTTCGGGATCTGAATTTGTCGAACTTTTTGTAGGAGCAGGAGCAGCAAGAGTTAGAGATTTATTTGAACAAGCTAAGAAAAAAGCGCCTTGTATTATATTTATTGACGAACTAGATGCTATAGGTAAAAGTCGTTCAGGATCGATGGGAGTAGTTGGTGGTAATGATGAGAGAGAACAAACTTTAAATCAGCTTCTTACTGAAATGGATGGATTTGCATCAACTGATAAGCCAGTTATAGTTCTTGCTGCCACTAACCAGCCTGAAGTGCTTGATGCTGCACTTCTTAGACCAGGAAGATTTGATAGACAGGTTTTAGTTGATAGGCCCGATTTGTCTGGCAGGAAAACCATACTAGAGATCTATACAAAAAAAGTTAAACTTGCAGATTCAATAGACTTAGATTCAATTGCTCAAGCTACTAGTGGGTTTGCAGGGGCTGATTTAGCTAACATGGTTAATGAAGCTGCTTTACTCGCAGCAAGAGCCAAAAGAAAAAGTGTAGAACAACAAGATTTAAGTGAAGCAATAGAGAGGGTTGTTGCTGGTCTGGAAAAGAAGAGTCGTGTTTTGCAAGATGATGAAAAGAAAGTTGTTGCTTATCATGAAGTTGGCCATGCAATAGTTGGTCATCTTATGCCTGGGGGCTCAAAAGTTGCAAAGATTTCAATCGTACCAAGAGGAATGAGTGCACTAGGTTATACTCTTCAATTACCAACTGAAGAAAGATTCTTGAATTCTAAAGAAGAATTAAAAGGACAAATAGCTACACTTCTAGGTGGAAGATCCGCAGAGGAGGTTGTCTTTGGGAAAATTACTACTGGAGCTTCAAATGATTTACAAAGGGCAACTGATATAGCCGAACAAATGGTAGGGACATTTGGAATGAGTGATATTCTTGGCCCCTTAGCTTACGATAAACAGGGAGGAGGTCAGTTTCTAGGAAATGGAAATAATCCTAGAAGATCTGTTAGTGATGCTACTGCTCAAGCAATAGATAAAGAGGTTAGAGATTTAGTTGATGATGCCCATGAAACTGCACTTAATATTTTGAGAAATAATTTACCTCTTCTTGAATCCATTTCTCAAAAAATCCTTCAAGAGGAAGTAATAGAGGGGGAAGATCTTAAGACTCTCTTGGCAGAGAGTAAAATGCCTGCATAGTAGAATCTAGATCTAACTAGAAATTTTCATGCTAAAACCAAATAAGCTTGCTAAAAATAATTTCCTATCAAGCTTAGATTTATCTCCTGATGAGGTATTGCATATTCTTGAGCTCGCAAGTAATTTTAAAAATAAAAAATTAAATATTGACCTTAATAATAAAGTTTTAGGATTAATTTTTGATAAGTCATCGACGCGCACAAGAGTTAGTTTTCAAGTCGCGATGTCCAGGCTTGGTGGAACCACTATTGACCTTAATCCGACAACATCACAAATAGGAAGAGGAGAGCCAATTAAAGATACTGCAAGAGTTTTAAGTAGATATTGTGATGTTATCGCAATTAGAACATTTGATCATTTAGATTTAGAAGAATATGCAAAGTGGTCTACTAAGCCGGTGATTAATGCTCTTACTGATTTAGAACATCCATGTCAGGCCTTAGCTGATTATTTAACAATTCATGAGGAATTTTTCGATTTTAAAGATGTAGTTTTGACATTTATAGGAGATGGAAATAATGTGGCTCATTCTCTAATTTTATGCGGAGCATTATTAGGAATCGAAGTTAGGATTGCATGTCCAAAGGGCTATGAACCTAATCCTTTTGTAATTAAAAAAGCTCGTGAAATTTATAATAATGATAATTTGCTAAAAATTTCTAATGATCCTTATACAGCTGCTAAAGGGTCGAATGTTTTATACACGGATGTTTGGTCCTCTATGGGGGAAGAGAATCAAAAGGAAAAAAAAGATACAGACTTTAATGGATTTACTATTAATAGTGATCTAGTGACAAATGCAGATAAAGATGCAATTATTCTTCATTGCCTTCCTGCTTATAGAAATAAAGAGATAACTGACGCTGTGATGGAAAGCGAAAATAGTAGAATTTTTCAACAAGCTGAAAATAGACTTCATGCGCAACAAGGACTTTTAGCTTGCCTTCTTTCGTAATAACAATAAATTCTTGCATCTTAGGCCTATAAGAGGTACAAATGTATTAGTCATTCGATAATTTATTGGAAAATTATTCTGGGGATCTTACAGAAGCTCAAAACGAGCTTTATGGATGGATAAAAAATTATTTAAAAGATTTTCAACATAGCCCATCAATAAGGCAGATGATGCAGGCAATGGGCTTGAAATCTCCTGCTCCTATTCAAAGTCGTTTAAAACATTTGCAAGAAAAAGGCTATATTTCATGGCAGGAAGGAAAAGCAAGGACTCTACAAATAGTAGATGAACTAACAGAAGGAATTCCTATTATGGGGTCTGTAGCCGCAGGTGGATTAATAGAAACCTATAACGATGTAAATGAGAATTTAGATATTTCGGAAGTTTTAAAAAAGAAAGATGTTTTTGCGCTAACAGTTAATGGTGACTCAATGATTGATGCCTGTATCGCAGATGGAGATATGGTTTTGATGGAACCAATTAAGGATTCATATTCTTTAAGAAATGGAACTATAGTTAGCGCAATGGTTCCAGGACTTGGGACTACATTAAAATATTTCGTAAAAAAAGATAATAAGATATTTTTAGAGGCAGCAAATCCAGCATATGAGCCAATTGAATTAAATTTGGAGGAAGTAGTTTTTCAAGGGAAGCTACTTGCAGTTTGGAGGAAAATTTAAGAATTCTTATTTTTAAGTTTAAAAGAGCACAATAGCTAATTTATATTCATAAACATCATCTCCAGTTATTATTGATAGTGTTATTATCTACTCTTAACTTTAGAAAGAATTTATTGTGATTTTTAAGGGAGAAAAAACATTTTTTTTTAGATCAATTTTATGGATTGTGTTTTGTGGAAATTTAAGTTTAAGCATATTTTCTGAGACTAAAGGGGAAGATGCAATTATTTGGGAAAAATACAAAATTGAGAAATCGAAAGAAAATCCTGTAGATACAAAGCCAAAAAAACAATATTCTAATTTTGATTCTAAGTTGGAAGATGCAATTATTTGGGAAAAGAATAAAGTTGAGAAATCTATAGAAGATTATATAAAAGTTGATGCTCCAAAGAAAACTCCAATTTGGCGGGATCGTATCTTGAGGTTTTCTTTCGAAGAAATTGATATGCCAGATGAAGGGGAACAAATGGGTCTTTACGCTATAGGTGCCTACGAACGATTCAACCCTTGGCTCTACGGCGGTATCACTGCTTACGGTGCTGCGACCGGACGTCGAGGCGGGTTCTTTACTGGTGGCTATACCTTGGGAGTAGAAAGTTGGTTAACCGATAAATGGATTTTTGATGCCGGAGGCTATGTGGGTGCAGGTGGTGGCGGTGCAGCGGCTGATGGTGGAGGTTTACATCTACGTCCCCACATAGGTCTTAAGTACGATTTTAGCTGGGGACTACTTGGACTAAATTATTCCTATGTTGACTTCCCAAATGGAGGTATTTCAAGCGATGCAATCGCATTTTCAATCGATGTTCCTTTCAGCTCACTCATAGACAATTCAGAAGATAATATGATGACTACTGCAGATTATTTTGGTACTGACTGGAGCAATTTAAGTCGCCACCGATCCCACCTTGCTGCCCGTGTTCGCTCTTATTATCCTGAAACTGGCAGCAAAACCGCATCAGGTAAGTCGCTTGATAATTCTTTTGGTCTGGTCGGAGTAGAGTACTCTTATTTTCTTGATGAAAACTGGTTTGCCACTTTTGAAACGGCTGGTGCCGCATCAGGTGGTGTAGGCGGATACGCCGAACTTTTAGCCGGATTAGGCTATAGAATCCCACTAATCAGAAACGATCGTCTGGCTCTACTCCCCGCGCTAACAATCGGTGGCACTGGTGGCGGTGACGTTGGAACTGGGGGAGGACTTGTTGCTCGGGCAAATCTAGGACTGGAATATAGACTTTTTACTGATCTCAGCCTAATAATGGACGGGGGCTATCTCACCGCTGTAGATGGTAATTTTGACACACAATATATAGGCTTCAACTTGGCATATGTAATGGAGTCATTTGCTCAGGATCAGCAAGGTGCTCGCTTAGAGGAAACAGAATTTATAAAAACTACAAAATGGCGCTATCGCCCGGCGCACCAATGGTATTTTGATGCGCAACGTAATGATGGCACTTCACGCGATATGCAACTTTTAGGAGGCAAAATCGACTGGTTGGGTGGTGATTGGTGGTACCTTACAGGACAAGGATTAAGCGCATATGGAGGAGAAGCAGGTGGTTACTCTGAGGGACACTGGGGAATAGGAGTTGTTAGTCCTAGTTGGAAGAACTGGCGACTCTTTGGCGAAATGCTCATAGGAGCAGGAGGAGGTGGAGGTGTTGATAGTGGTAGCGCCTTAATGTATAAACCCAGTTTTGGTCTGGAGTATGAACTAAATAAGGACTTCAGCCTTCAATCTGGAATAGGAAAAGTGATTTCTAAAGAAGGGAATCTCGATTCAAATACATTGGACATTAGTCTGGTTTGGCGTTTTGGGACCCCAAAATAAATATACTTTGATTTAGTTTGGAATATATTTTGAAAAAATTCATTTGTCCCGAGTTTCTTACATAAAAATTTAATTTGTGGCAATAAAATAATTTCTATTATATTGAGAGCTTAAAAAGGAAGGAATTTAAAAGGTAGGAATGATGTAGGGGAAATGGTTTTCAAATTGATAGAAGTGATCAAAATAGAACAATGATATTTAAATTACTATTGATTGAAGAATGTTTACATTTTTTATTTTTATTAATTTGGTAGCGTTTAAGGTGTTCTATATGTCAAATCTTTTTATTTATTCTACGGTGATTAGACCTGCAATTTTTTCAGGATAAAGTTGAATATAAGCATTAATTATTTCAATATCTTTTAGTAAGAATTTACCTTCTTCAATAAGTATATAAATACTTTTTATTTTTTTATACGATACATCTTCTAATTCACTAAATATAGTAATTGGATTGACTTTAATTATTTCTTCGAGAAAAGTTGTATCAACTTTAGATTTATAGTTTAAAAAAATTAATTCTTCTGAATCTTCATATAATTTCTTTATTACTAATTTATTTAATATAGGGTTATTTTTTAGTAAGTTATCCACAAGATTACTTTTCAATTTATCTAGTATAAATTTTTTATCATATAAAATTCCTGAGGACTTTTCTTTGTATAAGGCCACAATTAATGAAATAATAAAAGAAAAAATCGTTGAAAGAATAACTATATTTTTTCTTTGGGGCCAAATTCTTTTTTGATCAAGTTTTGGAGTTGATATTAACTCCCATGCTTGAGGAGTGTTAATTTGCTGCAATTTAGCGAGCTCAAGATTACTTTCAACTTTATTCAACAAAGATTCATCTCTATTCGCTATTTTTAACAAATTTTTGTACTCAATTAAAATTTCATTTGGTCTTTTAAGTTGAGCTTTTATATTTTCAATTTTTATTTTTAAATTGTTCAAGATATTAGAATTTGATTTAAACTTAGATGATAATTCAGCATATTGTGCTTCATATAATTCAAGCTTTTTGAACTGTATTTTATACCTTTCACCGGCACTAGATCCCCCAGAATTATCAAAATTTAATTCTTGAGTATCATTGAATAAATTTAGCTTTTTAGGATCATCTAAAAGATTTAAATTTTTAGGATCATTAATTAATTTAGTTAATGGATTTAAGTTATCAGCATATTTATCAATGCCTGTATTTCCATCAAAATTTCCCAAATTATTTTCTATTGCAAATTTATTAAATTTATTATTAGATTCTAAAGATCTCTCGCTTAATATTTCCTTTTGTTTTTCTAAATATAAAATTGTTCTCTCTAAATTGTTCATTATGTCTCTCTTTGAATATTCCTTATATTTTTGCGAAATTAAATTTAAAGTCTTAATAATTAGTTCTTTGTCATTATTTTTATGCTGAATCAAAAGTACATTTGAATCATTTTCATAATCAATATTTAATTCATCTTTAATCCATTCTTTCAAATCCATCTTACTTACATTAATTCCTTTTTTTATATATTCTTTTTTTACAAATTCAAAAACAGGCAATAAAACTAGTTCACTTTTTAATATGAGTTTTTGGGTTTCATTTTGATTATTATTACCAAGTCTTATGAATGGATTAGATAGGCTATCAAGTATTTTATTGCTATTTAAATTACTCATTGATTGATTAGTAACTATTTCAAAACTTCCTCTCCAGATTGGCTTTGTAATAAGAGAGAAAATACAACCTGAAATTGCTGATAAAATTGTAATTTTTAATATAAGTTTTTTTTCTCTAAGGATAGTTTTAAAAATTAATTTTAAATCAATTTCATCATTATTACTCTGAAAATTTTCAAAATCTTTATTCATAATTTTATTTAATTAAATTGTATAAGCCGTAACCACTTATTATAGGTGTTCCAACTTCATTAAGTATTGATGTAGCCTTGCCTATAAGATTTTTATTTAAAACAATTAAATCACCTTCAATCAAAATTGGATTTTTATAAGATCCTTTTGTTGCTGATTGATCATATCTAAAAATTCTTTTTTCGGAATTTCCATTTCTTTTAAGTCTTACAAACTGGATGTTACCAGTACTGTTTTGCTTACCACCAGCAGACATAATTGCTTCCACGAGACTGGTGTTTTGTCTTAATATTTTGCTTCCTGGACTCACTACATTGCCAGTAATAAAAACTTGAATATTTCTTGGGTTTATATTAGTTCTATTAATATCAATAATCTGATCGAGAAGTATGTTTTCACTTGCTGGAATGAATATATAATCACCATCAAAAAGTCTTATGTTTTGTGATTGATCTCCATACTTTATTAGTCTAATCAAATTTATGTTTGCTTTTATTGTTCCTCCTCCGAAAGTTTCCGAATTTTTTCTAACTATTTTGATGCTCGATAAATCTGCTTTATTAGTTAATCCATCTACTTTCTGAAGTGCGTCAAATAGTTTGGGAACGTTGTTGGAAGTTATTGTATTTAATGAATTACTTAAATCTAAATCAATATTTTCTGGATTAATACCTAAATTTACACTATTATCTTGAGCATTTAAATTATTTTGATATTCTAATTTATACAATCCAGGTCTATTAACTTCTCCCCCTATATAAATACTTAAAGGCCTGTATTTATAAATCGTAACTTCAATGTTTGGATTTATTATAACCTCGTTGTATTTTTCCAAAAGTTGAGACTTGATTTCTTGAGTAGTTTTTCCCTTAACTGAAAAGAATCCAATTTCAGGAAGAAATACTTCTCCATCGACGTTAACACTATAAGTTCCAGTAAAAATATTTATATCTTTGAAATTTAAAAATAAAGTATCTCCTGCATCAACAATATATAGACTATTAATTAATTCATTAGAAAAAGATTTTGTATAAAGCAAATTTTCTTTTGGTTCATTATTACTTGATGCCTTAAATGAAGAATTTGTACAAAAAAATGATAATACAAGTATAAAATAGAGGGAATTTTGAATATGACTTCTTTTCTTAAACATTCAAAAATTTTTTATTTTAGAAGAATTATATCACTTAAAGAATTTTAAGAATATTTTCAAAAATGATTTTTTAAGATTATCTGATAACTAATAAGGTATTGTAAAAACCTTTATTTTAAATAATTTATTGAAAATTCTTTTTAAATTTTTCAATTAATGTTTATGTCTGGAGAATTATCTTCTACAAATTCGATAGATGTTAGGATAAATCTACGAGTTTTTTCATTTTGCTAACCATGATCGATCCAGTGAGTTATTTGAAGCTTTTTTAGTTTGCCAGACTTTATGCCTCTATATTACTCAATCCTCTGCCATTAATTAATCGAATTTTTTTGCGCAGAATTCGGATCTACTCATCTTCCCTCTAGGCTATTATCTTTTGTAAATCAATCTTGCTCAGATTATTTCCTAAAAATGGGCATAACAACAATTGACAATATATGATATCTTTGACGATTGGACAGGTGAGGCTCACTTAAATAGTTTCTATTAATTGAAAAACTTGTCGTGGGGCCATAGCTCAGCTGGTAGAGCACCTGCATGGCATGCAGGGGGTCAGCGGTTCGAGTCCGCTTGGCTCCATATGATTCTTGGGTAATGAGATATATGAAATATTGTTTTTTAGATTGTAATATTGAAATTAAAGATTATTTGAATTTTATTTGAATAACATAAAGAGATAAGCGGTTTGAGTCTTCTTAATTTTATTTGATTTTAAAAAAAAGTAATATAGAAAGCCAATATAAAAGTGATGTTGTTTATTAAAAAGTTTTACTTAGAGGCATTAATCAAAATAAAAAAATTACAAAATAAAATTTGACACAATTGGTGAAATTAAAATTTAATGATGGTGATAATTCAATAATTTATACTTTAAATATTAATCTTTCCTAATTATTAAAGGAGGAGATAATGATAGTTGCTTGTAATTTTCGAGCTCTTCTTTACTACAATCATGAAGCCAAGTATCAGTACATTTGGATTCGTAAATGCCAAAGATATAGTTTGGCTTATAAGTTTCAAGTGTATATTGCCAATCCCATTTAGTATGGCCTGGAAAGAAAGGATGTCTAGGTAGAGTTCTTGCAATATACTTATCCATTTTTCCTAAAGGATCTATAAAATCAACTTTTGGCATAAAATATGGGAAAGTGCCTGCCCAAACTGATACAACCTTTGCTCCATCTGGAATAATTTCTCTAGATTTAAATGCCATTTTCCCCATCGAAGCATCATCTTTAAGATGAGGTAGAGAAGGCATTAAATATTTTGAGGAACTGTATTCTTTTAATAAAGCAATTGAGGGAGTTAATAAATAATAACCTAATAAAATTATTGGAAGGAATTTTAAATTAAATCTTTCTGATTGATTTATATTTAACTTTTTTAATAAAAAAATTTGAGAAAATAAAGAAATAAATACGATAAATGTTTGAAGTAAATGAATTTTATAATTACCCATGCCATCAATTATTTTCATGCTATATGCAATATTAAGCAATAAAGTTGTCAGAAAAGATAAAATTATGAAAACTATTACCGGTATATAGGAATTACTATATTTATAATTTAAATTCTCGGAAAAAAATTGTTTTGATGCAAAAAAGTTTTTCAAAAAAATAAAAGTATTTAATATTATAAAAGGCTCTGCAATACAAAGAAATCTGTTTAATAATCCGCTCCACTCCCATGCATCCCCTCCTGTTAAAATGTTATAGATAAAGAATGAAATTATTAGAGCTATAGAATTTGTTTCTTTGAATTTGGTAAGAACATAGACAGATAATTTTTTAGAATAAAAAAATAAACTAAAGCAAGATAAAGTTGGTACTATTAAAACTCCACAAAAAATATTTTTAATTATAGAGAGTAATCCTCTAAAAATTAAAACGATTTTACTATGACCATAAACTTTTAAAAAATAAGTATTGGGGAGAAGTTCTCCAAAATATTCATAACGAAAATAAGTCTTTAAAAAAACTGAAATTAAAGTAAAACTAATAAGTAAAAAAGTACTTTTTCTAAAATAAAATTTCTTATTTTCTAAACTATCAAAAATAATTTTTAAGCATAAAAACAATATCATTATGATCGCAAAATCATCTCTAATAAAAGATCCACATAAGATAGTAAAAAGAGTAAAAATACTAAAAAGCTTACCTTTTTGTTTTGAGGAGATATATGTGAAAACTATACAAAATATAAAAAATAAGATTGATACTTCAAAACCTCTTATTCCCCAAAATAGTAAACTTATACTTCCAGCAAATGAAGAAAACTTATATACATTATCTAATTCTCTATAGACAATGTTTTGTGATGTTAAAACAAAAAAACCTAAAATTAAAAATGACAAAGATAGCAAACTTACAACTAATGGAGAAATGTTTAAACTAAATATTTTTGTGATTAAAGATAAAATTAACATCCAACCTATATTTGTTAATCCTTCTACATTGCCTGATGAATTACTCCATTCAATTATTCCAGTTTGTGAAAAATTATATGCATATCTCATGCTTATCATTGCATCATCGAATAAAGTAAAAACCTTTTCATTATTAAATTCAAATGATCCAAGATAAATTAAACTAAATACAAAAAAAGAGAATGAAATTTGACTAATTAAATAAATCTTTTGTTTAATGTTGGAATTTTCAGAAATCTTATTCATGAAAACAAAACTATTTTTACATAACTAATTATATTTTAAAGGGTATTTCCCAATTCAAAAAAGTTTCTATTTATATAAATCTTTTATTTATTTTTTTAAGCATAATGATTATTCAAATAGTAAGAATTTTATTCCATTTAGATAATCTCTCAAAAATTTTCTTTAATTATTTATAAAAGAATTATTTTTAACATCTTCTTTAACAAAAAGGTATAAATGAAAAAAATAACGGTTTTAAAAACTTAAATTTGCTTTTTCAAACCAAATTAGTTGATAGTTGATAATTATTTAAATGATAACTAATAAGAATTATTTTAATATTAAATTATAAGCACTAAAGTTTCATCTTTTTGAAAAACGATTCTGGAATCACCTTAATAAATTGCATTATGTATTTCCATATTGGCTTGATATAGACAATATTTTTTCTAGATTTATAAGCATAATATATGCTATTCGCCACTATTTTAGGGTTGGTGGTTAGTTTTTTAGGAAGTTTTAAATGCGAGGTCATTTTTGTTTTTACAAACCCAGGTTTTACTGTTATTACATGTATTCCAAAAGGATTTAATGAGTTTCTAAGACCGGAAAGGAAAGTAGATACTCCAGCTTTTGCTGATCCGTAAATGTAATTAGAGCCCCTTCCTCTATCACCGGCTACAGAACTAATTCCTATTAAAGTTCCTGAACCTCTTTTTTTAAAATAATTTGCAAAAATACCAAAAATACTTACTAACCCCTCAAAATTTGTTCTAATAATTTCTATAGATTGTTTAATATTTTTTTCATCTTCCTTTTGGTTGCCAAGAGCTCCTATTGCATAGATAGCTATATCAGGAGTTTTTTTTAATGATAAAATAAAATTTTCATGTGAATTTAAATCTAATGCGTCAAACTCATAAAAAGTAGCATTTATGCCATATCGAATATTAATGTCAAAACAATCTTCTTTTAATCGATTAGAGTTTCTTGCTGCAAGTTGAACATCATATCCTTCTTTTGCAAATCTATGAGCTAAAGCAATTCCAATATCACTCTTTGCACCCAAAACTAATACAGTTTTTCTTGTCATATCTTTAATCTATCAGATTGGCAAGATTTAAAATGCTTGTCTAATTCATTTTCTCTAAAAGCTCTAAATTTTTTTATGCGTAAATCAGACTTCTCGAAAATTTCTTTTTTCATCCTACTATCTTTAGCCAAATAAAATCTACCCCCATATTTAATGGTAATTTTATCAAGAGAATTCATTAAAGATAAATTTTCGTTATTAATAGGGAAATCCAAAGCTAATGAATAACCTTCTCTAGGGAAAGAGAAGTAGTTTTCATGATTGCCAAACCTTTTTAGAACAGCCAAAAAGGAACTGCTTTTAGATTTTGAAATTAAACACAATAACTCAATAATTGCTTCTTTAGATTTAGATAAAGGAAATACACATTGAAATTGTGCAAATCCCCTAGATCCATATATTTTGTTCCAATTAAGAATTTTATCCAAAGGATAAAAAAAAGTATCCCAATCTACAATCTTATTTTTTTTTGTAATTTTACTAAATAAGAAATTTAGTGAATTAAAAATCTTTACGCTTAAGTTACTTAAAACAAATTTTGGGAAGAAAATTGGTATTTTAATTTTTTTCTTTTTATGTGTTTTAAATGGAGCTTTTTTATAAGAATATTCGAGTTCATTTTTTTTAGCGTGTTCCCCTAAAAGTAGTACAGAGCGACCAAGACTTTTACCTTTAGAATAACAATCAATCCAAGCTACTAAATATGTAAAATCTTTATTAGATTCAAATAATTTAAATGTTTGTTCAATATTATTAGCAATTAATTTACGTTGTTTAATCCATGCAGTTGTAACTGGCTTAAGAAAAAAAGCAACATTAAGTATTATTCCAGTCAATCCCATGCCACCTATTGTCCAAAAGAATAATTCTGTATTTTCATCTCTGGAACACTTTATTATTTTTCCTTGATGGTTAATTATTTCTATCCATTCTATATATTTACCAAAAGTTCCATATTTATAATGATTCTTACCATGAACATCAGCAGCTACCATACCCCCAATAGTTACATATTTAGTACCTGGAGTTACAGGTGGGAACCAACCTTTTGGTAAAAGTATTTCAATAATATCCTTTAATAGGATCCCAGATTCTACAATTAGCAATCCTGTTTTTTTGTCAAAATATAAGAAGCGATTAAAGTTTCTCATGTCAATAGTTTTCACTTTATTAATTGCACTATCTCCATATGATCGACCATTCCCTCTTGCTATTAAAGTCTCAGTTAATAGTAGACTTTTTAATTCATTTATAGATGTTGGTTTCTCTTTTCTAGCACTAAACCTTGGATATAAGCCCCAACCTGAAATAAGTTCTGGTTTTCTAATATTATGATTCTTTGAAGACATATTTTTTATCAAGTCTATATTTGATTATATAGCCTAATGTTAAACCAAATATAGCGCCAATTTCGCGCATATTTTCTTGTCTCCAAATTATCCAAAAGATAGATTCAGTACCCCAAAATATAATAGTAGAAAAGATTCCCATAAGACTATACAATCTAAACTTCTTCCCGACATATAAAATTTCATTTTTTTTATCAACAAATATGTAACTTTTATCTAAAAAAAATTTAATTATAAGACCAGCGAATGTCCCTAAAATAATTGCTGAGACAAAGAATAAATCTGATTTCGAAAAAGATAATATTATTCTCTGAATTAAAAGGTTGAATAGAGAGGAAATAATAGCAAATAAAATATATAAAAATAATTTCCCCCCTTTTTTCATGAAACTATAGACAAAATAATTAGTAAAAATATTAGTCCAAATACAATTTTGCTTATACTATCTTTGAAGGCAAATATTATAGGGTCATATTCCATTTCTCCTCTATCAGTTTTAAAACAAACTCTAATAATCCAAAATAAGAATAGAGAACATGATATCCAGAGGAATTTTGGATTTGAGTATATATCCAAAACTTTTGGAGAATTAATGTACAAGGCAAGTACTAAAGAAGAAATCATGCCTGAAGAAATTGCCAATGTCCTTAAGAAATTTAAATCACTTTTTTTATAGCCTCGATTTTCTATAGAATTTTGACCTCTATTAATTAAATCAACAAGTTCACTATGCCTTTTAATTGCTGCAAGTGAAAAGAAAATAAATGTTGAAAAGGCTAACAACCAAAATGAAATTTCTAAATTAGTCGCAATACCTCCAGCTTGTAACCTGATTGTATAAAGACCAGAAAGAACAAAAATATCGACTAAAGCTTTTCTTTTAAGGTAAATAGAATAAAAGACAGTAATGGAATAATAAAATAATAATGCTGCAGGGAATGATCCACCAATTATAAATCCAAAAGTTAAACCAATTAATAATAAGAAAAAACCTAGAATAGATGTTAAACCAAATGATAAATCTCCTGCAGCTAATGGACGTTTTCTTTTTTTTGGATGATTTCTATCAGCTTTAATATCTAATAAATCATTTAAAATATAAACACTTGAGGCTGTACTACTAAATGCGATAAAGGCTAGAAAAGCTTGAAAAAGTGATGTCGAATCAAACTTCTGGGCAGCAATAAGTGGAATGAATACTAAAATATTTTTAACCCATTGATAAGGACGAATTTCTTTAAGAAAACTACTTAAAAAACTAAAATTACTTTTTTCAATTAAATGTAATGTGTTTGCATTACATAGTTCACATTTCCTTTTTACTAATTTGCTTGCATTAAAAGTTATAGCCTTATCTGATATTTGCCAACTTTGTAAATCTGCCATGGAATTTCCAATATAGTCAAAATTCCCTTCCCCGAAAAGTTTTTTTTGAAGGTTTGCTTTTTCTAAACCTTTTAGATTAACAGTGGATGATGAACCATGTACTTGATCAAAAAGATTTAGATGTTTGCAAATATTTCTTGCAAATTTCTCATTACTAGCTGTTACTAATGCTACTTCGCCTCCATTAGAGCGATGTGATCTAATATATTTTATTACTTCAAGATTATAGGGTAAGGATTTGATATCTATAGAAGAAGAAGCATATAACATATCTTTTAAAAATGCTTTTCCTTTGAAAAGAGCAAATAATGCTTTAAATGGAATTAAAAAATCATTTGCAAATGCCGACCAAAAACTTTCGAATAACAAGTCTGTCTTTATTAATGTTCCGTCAAGATCTACAGATAATATTTTTACATCATTTCTCATATTATGATTATCAAATTCAATAAATATATTTGATTATAGTATTGAGCATCAATCAAGACAAATTAAAAAAAAAATTATCTTTTACGAGCTATCAAAACTTTATTAATAAGCAATCAATAAAAATTATCTATATTCGAAATTGTTGTTGTTAGATAATTTAGATATGATGTGATGTGATGTGATGTGATGTGATGTGATGTGATGTGATTTTCTTGAGGATTAAAGAAAATAAATTATGTTTCTTTTAATAAAGAACAGTTTTTTTTTCTAGATTAAGCAAATTTTGTGAGTATTGGCTTAGAGATATTCAATTTTCTTTATTTTCAAAGCATTGATTATATTTATTTAAAGTAAATTTAATGTGTGAAATTTTAATTAAAATTAAATTTTAAGAAGATAATTCCATAAAAGTTTTTACATTGTAAGTTATATAATTAAGATAGTTTTTTAAGAAAAAAGCATTGGAAAGTATAAATGAATTAAAAAAAGAAATTTTAAAATTAACTAAAGATTATTCAAAAAAAGCTCATAACTCTTTCAGACCAGCTGGAGATAATTTGCGTGCAGTATGGGAAAAAGGTATGCCCATTCCCTATGCAGGCAGAGTTTTTACTGAGGATGAAGTAGTGGCTGCTGTTTCATCAACTCTAGATTTTTGGCTGACTTTAGGATCAGAGGGGCATAATATGGAAAGTGAATTAGCAAATTTTTTAGGTGTTAAAAAGTGTTTGTTAGTTAATTCAGGATCTAGTGCAAATTTAGTAGCAATTTCTGCACTTACCTCTTATAAATTGAAGGAAAAAAAGATTAATCAAGGAGATGAAATAATCACAGTAGCTGCAGGATTCCCTACAACTGTTGCTCCTATTCTTCAAATTGGAGCAAAACCTGTTTTTATAGATGCTGATGTAATAACCGGAAACGCCCAATGTGATCAATTAGAAAAAGCCTACAAGAAAGGGAAAACTAAAGCTGTCATGATGGCACATGCTTTAGGTAATCCATTTGACATCTCGAAAACTTTAGAATTTTGCAGAAAATATGATCTATGGCTTATTGAAGATAATTGCGATGCACTTGGCTGCAGTTATTCTATGCCAAAGGATTTAGCAAATAGTTTAGGGTTTTATGAAAATAGTCCAGGTTTATATGATGGTCCAAATAACATTATTAGGTGGACAGGATCTTGGGGAGATATTAGTACACAAAGCTTTTATCCTCCTCATCATTTAACTATGGGTGAAGGGGGCGCAGTAAATATTATTAATAGCCAAAAATTGGTAGTAATAGCAGAGAGTTTTAGGGACTGGGGAAGAGATTGTTGGTGTCCAAGTGGTATAGATAATACCTGTAAAAAAAGATTTGAATGGAAGCTGGGAGATCTACCAAAAGGATATGATCACAAATACACTTATAGTCATTTAGGTTTTAATTTAAAACCTTTAGATATTCAAGCTGCTATTGGTCGAATTCAATTAAAAAGACTACCAGAATTTATCGAAAAAAGAAAAGAAAATTGGCAATATCTTAGACGTGGATTAATTGAATCAGAAAGATTTTTAGAATTTGCTTTACCTACTCACGCAAAAGGATGGGATGTTAATAATGGATTCTTTTGGGATAATACGGAATGTAGATCTGACTGCTCATGGTTTGGATTTAAAATTTCTATTAAAGAGAATTCACCCTTTTCTAGAACTGATTTAGCGAAAGAACTAGATAGAAATAAAATAGGCAACCGTATGCTTTTCGGTGGTAATTTAATTAGACAACCTGCTTTTATAGAGGTTAAAAAAGCAAATCCTGATGCATATAGAGTTGCTGTTGAAACAAAGGGTTCTGATAAAATTATGAATAATACACTTTTTCTAGGCACATATCCTGGTCTCACTAAATCTATGATGGATTTTGAGATAGAAACTATTAATAATTTTATATGTAGATTTTAATATTTAGCATGTAGCAATTTTATTTTTTTAAAAAATTAA
>QCNK01000025.1 GCA_003210135.1 Prochlorococcus sp. AG-424-P23
ACGGGGCATAAGGAAGGTGACTGAAGCCGGCTCGGTTAGAGCAAAAACACAAATGCTAACAAAATCGTTAGTTTCTCCCGTCAAACAGCACCAGTTGCTGCTTGATCCTAAAGGAGATGGGGTTATATCAGCCTTATCAACCAAATGATACGAGGAGTCTGGAAGGACTCCACTTTTTTTTAAATAACTAAGAAGTTGTAATAGATAATTTATTAGTGTGTAAATATTGCTGCAAATGCTTGTATTAAAAAGAATTTTTTTAATTTTATAAGTATAAATACTGAGAAGATAAGTTTTAAATTAATTTATCTTATTAAAAAATCGAATCTTGCAAAATGGAATCTAATAAAAAAATGAATGACTTGATAATAAATCTCAAACCAAAAGTTATTAGATTTACTGGCGAAAAATTTCCCAATGAACTTTGGAATAGTGGTTGCCAAATAAAAAAAAATAAAAAATCTAGCTAAAAATTTAATTAAATGCTTGAAAAAGGATTTTTAGGCATTTTTTTTAAACATTTTTTTGACAATTCCTGAAGTACTTTAAATTCATTTTTATTTAAATTCCACTTGAATACATTCGATACATCAATAACTTGAGATTTTTTTCGCATTCCAACGAGCGGAATAGCTCCTTGATAACAACACCAATTAATTGCTACTTGCGCTTGGGAAACTGATCTTTGATTTGCAATTCTTTTTAAACACCTCCGTAATTCATAAGTTGGTTTTTTATAGTTTTCAAACAATGCATTGCGAATAAAACTTTTTTCTTTATTCTGTTCTTTATCTGGATCAATACAAAGTATTCCAAAGGACAAAGGACTATAAGCAAAGAAATCAATATTATTTTCGTCGCAAATTTTTTTTACCTCATATTGTTTTCCTAAATCGGGAGCAAGCAAAGAAAACTGTATTTGAACACTCTTTAGACTCTGATCTCTTTTTGCTAAGAAATTAATTAATTTCATCAATCTTTTAGGGCCTATATTTGATAAACCTATTTGAAAATCAAAGCCTTCATCTTTTAAATCGCAAAGATTATTCAAAAATCCTAATTCCTGCCAAGGATTGTATTTTGCAGTTGACCAATGTAATTGCACTATATCTAATTTGTTATTAAGTCTTTCTAAACTTTTCAAACAAGGTTTACTAAAACCTCTGTTACCTATTCTCCAGGGATAAGGTGCAAGTTTGGTTGCTACTTGAATTCTTTTTTTCTTTGCTGAAGGAGTATTTAATAAAAATTTTCCTATCAACAATTCACTTCTACCCTGAAGATGCCCAGTACCGTAAGAATCTGCAGTATCAATTAGATCGAAACCTCTTCGTAACGCTTCATTATATGTCTCACGTAAATCATCGTCATTTGTAGATTGGTAATTCCAGAAAAGCTTATTCCCCCATGACCAAGTACCTAATCCAATTCTTTTCTTCACTAGCCAATTTAAATAAGGAACTTTATAAGGTTATCTAAAAATATTAACTTCTTTAAAATATTTCAAAAAATAAGTTTTAAAGCATTAAAAATCAATTTCTCTTGACATTAAGAAATTATTCTCCAAAGTAAGAGAAACAAAAATAAAAAATTGTTCATTACCGTTTGCGGACAAAAAGGAGGGGTGGCCAAGACCTGTACAAGTATTCACCTTGCTAGTGTTTGGCATTCTGAAGGTAAAAAAGTTTGCATAGTCGATGCCGACAAGAATAGATCTGCTTTAGCATACGCATCAAGAGGCAATCTTCCATTTCCAGTTATCCCCGTCAGTTCAGCTGCTAAAGCATCAAGATCATCAGAAATTGTAATAACTGATGGCCAGGCTAGCAGTGATCAAGAAGAACTTAAACACTTAGCGTATGGTTCAGATTTAGTTATCTTACCTACAACTGCAAAAGCAAGATCAGTAGAATTAACTGTTGAACTAGCTAATTTATTAACCAACTTAAAAGTTAACTATGCTGTAGTAATAGTAAAAGTTGATTTTAGACAACAAAAAGCAGCGCAACAAGCCAAAGCAGCTCTAGAAAATTTTGGTTTGTATGTTTTTGATACATTTATACCCTTACTTTCAGCATTTGATAAAGCAGAAGCCTCGGGCAATGCTGTATTTGACGCTGTAGACGATTTAGGTAGATCAGATCCTCGTCGAATGACGGGCTGGTCTGCTTATTGTTCAATTGCCTCACAAATTCCATGCCTGATTTCGAAGCCCTCATCCGACACCAACAACTTAAACAACCAACAACCAATCAGCGCTTAAAAGTAGTTGATTCTCCTAATTTTGAAGAAGAAAACAAAAAAGAAACAATAATTAGACAATCTGGATTATTAGTTAATTTTTTTGGAGGTTTTATAGGCTCTGCAATTGGAACATTAACAATACTGTTTCTTTATATAAATGAATATCTACCATTAGAATTACTTAAACTTAAGTAGTATATTCGCTATTTATTTCAACATACTTTTTAGAAAGATCGCACCCCCAAGCTGTTCCTTTCGATTCGCCAGAATTTAGATTAATCATAATTTTTACAATATCATCTACTAAATATTTACCTTTCATTCTGGACTTAATATAGTCTGTGACTTTTTGTGGATCATATTTATTTAAATTTCCCTTTTCCAAAATCTGAGCATTACCTATATACAAGTCAACGTCATTTAAGTTGAATTGAACTCCAGAATTACCTGCAGCAGAAATGATTCTTCCCCAATTCGGATCACAACCATGTATCGCAGTTTTTACCAAAGCAGAATTACAAATAGATTTCGCAAGCATAATTGCATCATCTGTATTTTTTGCTCCTTGAACCAAAACTTCTAATAAACAATTTGCTCCCTCTCCATCCCTTGCAATATTTTTTGCCAAGTTCTGACATACAATATCGATCCCTTGTTGGATAATTGGGAAAAACCTTTTTTCAATTTTCTCTCCTGCATTTATTCCAACAAAAGAATCATTTGTGCTTGTCTCTCCATCAACTGATATTGCATTAAAAGATTTTTTAACC
This sequence comes from Prochlorococcus sp. AG-424-P23, assembly GCA_003210135.1. GTDB lineage: Bacteria > Cyanobacteriota > Cyanobacteriia > PCC-6307 > Cyanobiaceae > Prochlorococcus_A. The sequence goes on from QCNK01000025.1 coordinate 3,015, forward strand.
GCAATAGCAATCATTTTGTCCCATTCTTCTTTTTGGATACCCGCATCACAGGTTAGAAAAGCAAGCATTGTAGCCATGTTGGGGTAAATCATTCCTGAACCTTTTGCAAATCCTGCTATTTTTATTTTTCTACCTTGAATAATCGTCTCTATTGACACTTTTTTCAAAGTCAAATCAGTAGTTAAAATTGCTTCTGCTGCATTTACAAAATTATTACTCTTTAAATCACTAACTAAATTCGGTAAATTTTTTACTAAATCACTTATTTGTATTGGAACGCCAATTACACCAGTTGAGCACATTAAAACTTCTTCTTCTTTTATTCCTAAAAGTTCTGCAATCTTTCCTGTAGCAATTTGAAAATGTTGAATGCCAAGATTTCCTGTACAGGCATTTGCTTGACCAGAATTAATTAATATTGCTCTTACAAAACCTGAATTTGTTTTAATCCTTTCCTCACAAATATCCACACAAGAAGCTCGAACGATAGATTGGGTAAACAGCCCACTAAAAATACTTCCTTCTGGAGCGAGTATTAGTGCTAAATCTTTTTTATTAGAAGCTTTTAAACCAGCAGATATCCCAGCAAAAAGAAACCCCTTGGGTGTTACCTTCGTGTCATCAACAAACGACCAATTGGAATCTAACTGGCTCAAATTTTTTGGTATTTTAGTTCATACTAACTACTCTTTAATACTAAAGAAACTAAGTAATTAGATTATTATTAATAATATGAATATTCTTCAAAAATCAAAAAACAACCAAAGAAGGATTGGTTTAACAGGAGGTATTGCAAGTGGGAAGACAACCATAACTAATTACATTAGAAAAAATAAAAACATACCAATATTAGATGCAGATCATTTTTCAAGAGAATTAATCAAACCAAACACATATGGATATAAGAAAATTTTAGATTATTTTGGAAATAAAATTATTGATAACAAGAGCAATTCAGAAAGGGAAATAAACAGAAAACTTTTAAGGAACATTATTTTTAAAAATTCTGAAAGCAAGGCATGGATTGAAAAACTACTTCACCCCTTAATTAAAGAAAGAATGATAGAAGAATGCAGTCAATACAAAAATAATCAAACTATAGTATTGGTGATTCCATTATTGTTTGAAGCAAAATTTGAAGATATTTGCACTGAAATATGGTTAGTTAAATGTCCTAAAGAAATACAAAAAAACAGACTTGTCACAAGAGATAAAATTAGCGAAAAAGAAGCATATGAATTGATAAATTTTCAATTAAGTTTTAAAGAAAAAAGAAAATTTTCAAATATTATTTTAGATAATTCAGATGATCAAAATAAATGGATCAATACTATAAAAGAACTTCTTTAAGCTTTAGCTATTCAATTTTTCCATAAGAAGTTTATTTGCAAGTTTCGGGTCAGCTTTACCTTTGGTTCTTTTCATAAGTTGACCAACAAAAAAACCAAGTAACTTAGTTTTGCCATTTTTAAATGCTTGAACTTCATTTGGATGTTCATTTATAAGTTCATCAATTATTGGTGAGATACTTGAAGAATCAGATATCATTGCCAACCCTTTTTCTTCAACTAATTTTTTCGGAGAAATATTTTTTTCAATAAGTTCAGGCAAAATTTCTTTTGCAATTTTTCCACTAATTATATTTTTTGAAATCATGCTAATCATCTCAGCAAGATTTTCAGGACTAAGCTTTAATTCACTAAAACTTAGTTTGTGTGATTTTAAGTAGCCCACAATATCACTTGTTACCCAATTTGAAGCTAGTTTTGCCTCGGCACCATTTGCTACTGTTTCTTCAAAAAAGTTTGCCATGCTTATTTCATCAGAAATTACCCTTGCATCATATGCAGACAACCCAAATTGACTTACATATTTATTTCTTTTCTTTGAAGGTAATTCTGGTAATTCTTTAAACCATATTTCTTGTTGGGCTTCTGTTATTTCAATTGGACCTAAGTCAGGATCAGGAAAATATCTATAGTCACTACTACCTTCTTTTAATCTCATACTTTTCGTTAATTGCTTAGCTTCATCCCACAACCTTGTTTCTTGGAAAATTTTTCCTCCATTTTCATAAACTTCTATTTGTCTGGCTATTTCATAATCACAAGCCTTTTGAATTGCAGAAAATGAATTCATATTTTTTATTTCCACTTTGGTACCGAAAGGAGCATTAGGGCCTTTTCTAACTGAAATATTGACATCACAGCGTAATGAACCCTCTTGCATATTTCCGTCTGATACCCCTAAATATCTGACTGTTCTTCTAATCTCTGAAGCATATTCAGATGCCTCTTTACCTGATCTAATATCTGGTTTACTTACAATCTCACAAAGTGCTATTCCGGCACGATTGTAATCAACTAAAGAATACTTAGAACCAGCTAATCTATCACTTCCTGAATGGACAAGTTTTCCGGCGTCTTCTTCCATATGTAGCCTTTCAATACCAATTTTTTTGATATAAGGTTCTTTGTCCTTTTCAATTATTTCAACCTCTAACCAGCCATTTTCAGCTAGTGGCTCATCAAATTGTGAAATTTGATAATTTTTAGGCAGATCAGGATAAAAATATTGTTTTCGATCAAATTTACAATGTTTTGCAACATTTAAATTTAATGCTAACGAAGTTTTTACAGCATACTCGAGAACTGTCTCATTCAAAACTGGAAGAGTTCCTGGTAACCCACAAACTACAGGATCTATATGCGTATTAGGTGCACCACCAAAAGCTGTTGAAGCAGATGTGAATATTTTACTTTTCGTATTAAGCTGTACATGAGTTTCCAAACCAATCACAGCTTCCCAAGATTCCAAATTGTTCATTATAAAAAGTCTCTTTATTAATATTATTGGATATAAAGGGAAAGAGGACCAAATCACAAATAAAAATATTAATTTTTAAATGGCACAAGAAACCAAAAATTCAATATTAATCATAGGCGGTGGACTTTTAGGTTTATCTATTGCTTATGAATTTTCTAGAAATAACTTCAAAGTTTTAGTTTTAAGTAAAAATAGAAATGAATCAGCTGGATTTGTTGCTGCAGGAATGCTAGCTACTCATGCCGAAGGACTCGAAGATGAATTACTAAAATTTGGCCAAGAAAGTCAAAGTCTAATTCCAAAGTGGATAAAAAGTATTGAAAAAGATAGTAATATTAAATGCGATTTAAAAAAATGTGGCATAGTAGTGCCTTTTAAAAACAAAGAAGATCTTGAAGAATTTCCCACTTATGAATATGGAAAATATTTAAATCACAAAGATCTTCAAACAGAAATTAATGGAATAAATTCTATTTGGAAACATGGTTTACTTTTTGAACAAGATGGTCAAATAGATAACCGAAGAAGACTGATGCGTGCTCTTGAGAGAGCATGCTCATTGCATGGAGTCGAATTTCAAGAGGGGTCAGAAGTAGAAGATTTGATATTCGAAAAGAACAAAGTTACAGGTGCAACAGTTTTATGTGCAACTGGGGAAATAAAAAAAATTAACTGCGAAAAAGCAATTATATGCAGCGGTGCTTGGAGTAAAAAAATTTTTAATAAGATTCCAGTCTTTCCTGTAAAGGGACAAATGCTATCAATACAAGGTCCAACAAATTTTTTGAAAAGAGTTATTTTTGGCCCAAAAACTTATCTAGTACCCCGTGATGATGGACTTATTATAGTTGGAGCGACAGTTGAAAAAGATGCAAAATTTAATCAGGGTAATACTCCTAATGGAATAAAACAACTGCAAGAAGGCATTCGCACATTATTACCAGAAGCTATTAATTGGCCGCAAATGGAACATTGGTGGGGATTTAGACCTTGCACACCAGATCTAAAACCTATAATTGGAAAATCAAAAATTGAAAATCTTTTTATTGCTACAGGACATTACAGAAATGGAGTTTTATTTTCTGCAATAACAAGTGATCTTCTTTTGAAAATAGTTCAAAATAAAAATCTTAAAGAAATAGAAAAAAGATTTTTAGAAAAATTTAGTTTAGATAGATTTGCTATTTAAATTTTAATTTTCAGTTCGCCATTTAGAATCAGAAGTTTCCCACTCGCATAATTCCTCTTCGTTAAACCATAAATTAATTTCAAATTTTGCTGTATCTTCTCCATCAGAACCATGAATAATATTCCTCCCAATATCAATAGCTAAATCACCTCTAATTGTTCCAGGCTCTGCTTCCAGAGGTTTTGTTGCACCTATTAGTTTTCTAGCACTCAAAATAACTCCTTCGCCTTCCCACACCATTGCTACAACAGGACCACTTGAAATAAAGTCTACTAAATCACCAAAAAAGGGTCTTTCTCTATGGACTCCATAATGATTTTGAGCAAGTTCTTTTGAAGGAATTAATTGCTTTAATCCAACCAATTTAAATCCTTTTTTTTCAAATCTGCCAATAATCTCAGCAACATATCCTCTTTGAACTCCATCTGGTTTAATTGCAATAAAGGTTCTCTCTTTAGTCATTTAGTTAATAATCACTCTATGTATATTCAACTTTTGGGTGGTAACTTGGCAAGTAATCATTAAAATAAAAGATATTGTTTTGAGTTATTTTCAAAAACATTTATTAATCACTAAGACATAAATTGACCAATTTTGAGCCGAAAAAATTAAAGAATATTTGGACTATTGAAGATAGTATTGCGACTTATAACATAGACAAATGGGGAGATAAATATTTTTCTATAAATTCCAAAGGAAATATATCAGTAACTAAAGATAATAAATCTGAAAATAAGATTGATCTTTTAAAGCTTGTCAAAGAACTTAAAAGTAGAGAAATAAATCCTCCATTAATCATAAGATTTAATGATATCTTAAAAGATCGCATAAATGCATTACATGAATCTTTTGGAAAAGCAATAAAAACCTATAAATATAAGAACATTTATCAAGGCGTTTTTCCTGTCAAATGTAATCAACAGAAAAATGTCCTAGAAAAAATAATAGAGTTTGGTAACCAATGGAATTTTGGTTTAGAAGTAGGAAGTAAATCAGAACTATTAATTGGACTTGCACTTCTTGAAAACCAAAATTCATTATTAATATGCAACGGATATAAAGATAAAAAATATATTGAGATTGCTACTTTGGCCAGAAAACTCGGCAAAAATCCAATAATAGTTATTGAACAACAAGATGAGGTAAAAAGAATTATTCAAGCAGTTCAAGAACTTAAAGCGACTCCATTGATAGGAATTAGAGCAAAGTTATCAAGTAAAAGTAGTGGTAGATGGGGTAAATCTATTGGAGATAACTCCAAATTTGGATTATCAATCCCAGAAATTATGTCGACAATAAAAGAACTAAAAGAAGCAAATCTGATCAACGAAATGAAATTGCTCCATTTTCATATAGGAAGTCAAATAAGTGATATTGCTGTGATCAAAGACGCATTACAAGAAGCGAGTCAAATATATGTTGAACTATGCAAACTAGGAGCCCCAATGCAATATATCGATGTTGGGGGAGGATTAGGAATAGATTTTGATGGAACTAAAACATCCTCTAACACCTCTACTAATTATTCTCTTCAAAATTATGCTAACGATGTAGTTGCAACTATTAAGGATTCATGTGAATTAAATAATATCAAACATCCAATCATAATCTCAGAAAGTGGTAGATCAATAATAAGTCATTGTTCAGTTTTAATTTTTAATGTCTTAGGAACAAGCCATGTCAGTTCCAAAATACAAATTTTTGATAAAAAAAATCAACAATTAATAATTTCAAATTTACTTGAAACTTTCTTTGAATTAAAAAAACTTAAAAATAAAAAAATAAATTTATCTCAAATAATTGAACTATGGAATGATGCAAAAAAGTTTAAAGAAGATTGCTTAGTCGCTTTTAGATTAGGATTTTTAAGTTTGGCAGACAGAGCTTATGCCGAAGAACTTACTTGGGCTTGCGCAAAAGAAATTTCTAATAACTTGAATAATGATGAAATCAATCACCCTGATTTATCTGAAATTACAGAAACTCTTGCATCAACTTTTTATGCAAATTTATCTATCTTTAAATCTATTCCCGATAGCTGGGCAATAAATCAGATTTTTCCAATAGTACCAATACATAGGCACTTAGAGGAGCCTTTCTGCAAAGGCAACTTTGCCGATTTAACTTGTGATTCAGATGGAAAACTAAATAATTTTATTGATGATGGAAAAATTAAATCATTACTAAATTTACATAAGCCAGAGAAAGATAAAGATTATCTAATTGGAATTTTTATGACTGGAGCATATCAAGAAGCATTAGGAAACTTACACAATTTATTTGGCAGTACAAACGTTGTTCATATAGATATAAATCAAGATAATTCATATAAGGTCAAAAATATTATTAAAGAGGACAGTAAATCTGAAATTTTACAATTGTTAGATTACAGTTCATCTTCTTTGGTTGAATCTATAAGAATTAATAGTGAATCAGCAATCGATCAAAAAAAATTAACTATTGAAGAAGCAAGGAAATTGATGGATCAAATCGAAATTAGTCTCAGAAAAAGTAGTTATTTATCAGAATGACTATCTAATGTTTTTTGCAAATGATTTTTAGCATAATCTAGAGCATCACTTAACTTATCAATATCTTTGGCACCTGCTTGAGCAAAGTTAGGCTTTCCTCCTCCACCTCCAGAACAAATTCTTGCAATCTCATTAATTAATTTACCTGCATGCAATCCTATTTTTACTGCATCATCACCTAACGAAACTACAAATAGTAACTTTCTATTTTCTGGACTTGGTATTCCCCCAAGAATCACTATTGCTTTATTTCCCAAATGAGCAGTTAAATTAAGTGCTGCAGATTGCAAAGAATTCCCATCTAAGCCATCAATCTGATTAACTAAAATTGAAAAAGAATTTACTATATCTGCGGATGATTTTATAGAAGAATATTTAAAATATGCAATTTCATCTTTCATTTTTTGTATCTCTTTGTTCTTATTAATAAGCTCTGCTTGCAAATTATTAACCCTTTCAAAAAGTTGATTAGGATTTGCCTTTAACAAATCACTTAGTTGATTTACTAAAGCATTTCTATTACTGAAATAGTCTAATGCTGATTGGCCTGATAATGCTTCAATTCTTCTTACTCCAGCTGAGATTCCTTCCTCACTAATTATTTTGAAAGAACCTAATTCGGATGTAGTTTTAACATGTGTGCCGCCACAAAGTTCCATTGAAACCCCTGGCACATTAACAACGCGCACTTCATCATCATATTTTTCTCCAAACATGGCGACTGCACCCTTTTCAAGAGCCTCACTCTTGGACATATTTTTGATTTCTAGGGCATGATTTTCCATAATCCAAGAGTTAACTAAAGTCTCAATCTCAGAAATTTGATCTTTAGAAATAGGATTAGAGGAATTAAAGTCAAATCGTAATTTATTAAAGGCCACCAATGAACCCTTTTGTCCAACGCTTTCATTAACAACTGATTTAAGTGCAGATTGTAATAAATGAGTAGCTGTATGATTGGCAGCAGCCTTAGCTCTATTAGAGGAGCTAACATTGGTCATAACTTTTTGTCCAATAGTTATTATTCCTTTTTTGATCGTTCCATAATGTAAAAAAACATTTTTTTTTCGAATAACATTATCAACCAAAACCTCTACATCTTTTGAAAATATCGTTCCAATATCACCAACTTGCCCACCGGATTCTCCGTAAAAAGTTGTCTGATCAAGAACAATTAAAACTTTCTGACCTTCACTTGCTTGCTTAACTAATGTTGAATCTAAAAATATACCCTTAATTTCAGCTTCCGAAAGAAGTGAACTATAACCATTAAAAACAGTTTTGTTAAAAAGATCTATTTCTCGCTCTAATGATCCCTCTAATGTCAAATCAATATTACTTGAAGCAGCTTTAGCTCTCTCTTTTTGTGCATTCATTTCTTCTTCAAAACCCTTTACATCTACACTGATACTATTTTCTTCAGCAATTTCTACGGTAAGTTCTAGAGGAAATCCATAAGTATCATAAAGTTCAAATGCTTTAAAACCAGAAATTAATTTCTGCCCTGAAGAAATTAACTCATCTAGCAATTTCTCTCCTCTTTCAAGAGTTTCCCTAAATCTTATTTCTTCAATTTTTATCTCATTCAAAATTAAATCATTATTATTTTTTAAATCAGGATAATTATTTTGCATTAAATTAATCCCAACAGTAGCAATATGCGGTAAAAATTCATCTGTTATACCTAATAATCTCCCATGTCTGACCATTCTTCTAATAAGCCTTCTTAATATGTATCCTCTGCCGAGATTACTCGCTGCTACTCCATCAGAAATTAAATGAATAACAGCTCTTGTATGATCTCCAATGATTTTTAAAGAAATTTTGTTTTTATCATCTGTAGAAAAATAATCAATGTTTGCAATCTCACAAATTTTTTGGATGATAGGAAAAATTAAATCTGTCTCATAATTGTTTTGCTTTTTTTGTAGTATTTGAGCCATCCTTTCAAGACCCATTCCTGTATCAATATTTTTAAATTTTAAATCTGTCAATTTTCCACTGGGATCACGATTATATTGCATAAAAACAAGATTATAAAATTCAATAAAACGATCTCCATCTTCTAAATCAATGTTCTGCAGGCCCTTTTCAGGATGAAAATCATAATAAAGTTCTGAACAAGGTCCACATGGACCGGTTTTGCCAGATGACCAAAAATTATCTTTCTCGCCTAGTTTAACTATCCTATCTGGATGAATACCAATTTCATCTCTCCAAATTTTTGCAGACTCTTCGTCTTCGTGAAAAACACTCACAATTATATTTTCAACAGAAAGTTGATAAATATTAGTGATTAATTCCCAAGCCCATTTAATAGCCTCTCGTTTAAAGTAATCTCCAAAAGAGAAATTACCAAGCATTTCAAAAAAAGTATGATGTCTAGCTGTAACTCCAACGTTTTCTATATCGTTTGTTCTAATGCACTTTTGGCTAGATGTGGCCCTTTTTGATGGTCTTTCTTTTAAACCTAAAAAAACTGGTTTAAAAGGGAGCATTCCAGCAATTGTAAGCATAACCGTAGGATCATCTGGAATCAAAGATGCACTTGGAATGATTTTATGTAATTTTTCACTGTAAAATTTTAAAAAAGCATTTCTTATCTCATCTCCTGTGACTATTTTTTTAATAAGTTGAGATCTCATTTATCTAGAATAAGAAGAATAAAAGTTAAAGAAAAGCGTAATTTCGGTTATTTCGCAAAAATGATCACGCGGATCTATATTCTATATAACTAAAGTAATTTTATAAAGCGAATTATTCTATGACAGCCTCTGCCCAGACAAGTAATTCTAAATTGGCACAAATAAATAACAAGTTGACAGTCCAATCTCAAAACTTTACTGATGATTCTTGGGCAATAAGATCTTTGGATTGGGATCGCAGTAGATTTGATATTGAATTTGGTTTAAGAAATGGAACTACTTATAATAGTTTTATTATTAAAGGCGAAAAAATAGCAATTATTGATACTAGTCATGCAAAGTTCGAAGAATTATGGTTTGAAGAATTACTGAAAAACGTAAATCCGCAAGAGGTTGATTATCTTATTACGAGCCATACAGAACCTGATCATTCTGGTTTAATAGGTAATCTTTTAGAATTAAACCAAAATATCACAGTAGTTGGATCAAAATTAGCTCTTAAATTTATTGAAGACCAAATACACATACCCTTTAAGCGTCTAGAAGTTAAAAGCGGAGAATTTTTAAATCTAGGAACTAATCCTGATAGCGGTTTTGAACACAATATTGAATTTATAAGCGCACCAAATTTACATTGGCCAGATACAATTTTTTCTTATGATCACAGCACCAATGTTCTGTACACATGTGATGCATTTGGGCTGCATTATTGTTCTGAAGAGTTTTTCGACACTAATCAAAGAGAAATATTTGATGATTTTCGTTTTTACTACGATTGCCTAATGGGTCCAAATGCTAGAAGCGTTTTGCAAGCAATCAAAAGAATAGATAAGCTACCTGATTTAAAAACAATTGCCGTAGGTCACGGTCCTTTGCTTCATAATCAAGTAAATTTTTGGAAAGAAAAATATCAGGAATGGAGTAGTAATAAAAGCAAAGGCAATGAATTTGTAGCAGTATGCTACATAAGCGATTATGGATATTGTGATCGACTAAGCCAAGCTATATCTCATGGAATAAGTAAAGCAGATGCGCAGGTTCAATTAATTGATTTAAGATCTTCTGATCCCCAGGAATTAACCGGTTTAATTTCTGAATCAAAAGCAGTAGTTATTCCCACATGGCCAGTAGATTCTGATAATGATTTAAAAGAATCTCTTGGGACATTGTTTGCCGCACTAAAAGCTAAACAATTTACGGCTGTTTATGATGCATTTGGAGGAAATGATGAGCCTATAGATTCCTTAGCTAATAAATTAAGAGAACTTGGTCAAAAAGAAGCTTTCTCCCCTTTAAGAGTTAAAAACATTCCAGATCCTATTGTTTATCAACAATTCGAAGAAGCTGGAACTGACTTGGGTCAATTGATCAACAAAAAGAAAAATATTGCCTCAATGAAGAGCCTAGATTCTAATTTAGATAAGGCGTTAGGAAGATTAAGTGGGGGTTTGTATGTAGTTACAGCTAGCCAAGGAGAAGGCTCTACATTTAGACAAAGTGCAATGGTCGCGAGTTGGGTTAGTCAAGCAAGTTTTACTCCTCCAGGTATTACTGTTGCGGTAGCAAAAGATAGAGCTATTGAATCATATATGCAAGTTGGAGAGGGTTTTGTTGTCAATATCTTGAGAGAAGACAACTATCAAAAAATGTTCAGACATTTTTTAAAAAGATTTGCTCCTGGAGCTGATAGATTTGCAGATGTAGATGTGATTACTAACATTGCAAAAGGTGGACCAGTCCTATCTGATTCACTAGCCTTTTTAGATTGTAAAGTCAGTTCCAGGCTAGAGACTCCAGATCATTGGATAATATACGGGATCGTTGAAAATGGTAATGTCTCAGACTTATCATGCAAAACAGCTGTCCATCACAGGAAAGTTGCTAATCACTATTAAAACGAATTTAAGTCTATATTTTTAGTAAAGCATTGGTATCAATAATTTAAAATAGAAAAACTATATTTTTAGATTTGACTTAAAAATATAATTACAACTAAGTTTTTGATCTATAGTCGTAAATCTATTAAAAATTGACCTCCAATATTAAATAAAAACCATAATTATTTACATTCGGCATTTCCAATGCCTGCACCTAAAACTGCACCTAGCGGTATAGTCCATCCATATGCATCACTTTTTGATAGAGATGCTGCAAGTCCACCACCAATCAATCCACCTAAAGTTGTACTTCCAGTACATTTTGGAGCAGGTTTATTTTCCACATATGAAGTTTGGGATTCAGTCTTGTGATAATAATGATTTAATACGTTGCGATTACTATTGCATGGGATGGCAACTTTCTCATTATAAGATTTGACATAACCCGGGGAAATTGAGGAGCCTGGAATATATTTTTCCCTATATTCATATCGAAAGCACTTTTTTTCATATGCATATCCTTTTTGTGAATCATATGTTTGTCGATTACTAAAATCTCTAATGCTTTCATAAGCATTAACTGGTAGAACAGCACCCAAGAAAAGAGTTGTGATAAGAATTTTCATTTTAAAAAATAAGATATTTTCAACAACTCACCCACACATCTAAACAATAAATTATTTGTTTAAAATTTAAAGTTGAAATATTATTCTTTGCCAACTGTCACATGTGACAGTTGAATAACAATCCACTTTCACTTTCCTTAAAATTGATATCCCTTTTAATTTAAATACGTGTGAGAGAGTTGTTTTACTAAAAAGTGGTAACAAGGATACACTTATTTAGTAAAATCATAAAAAGATCTCTAAAAAAGGGATCTTTTTTTGTTAATTTGTTGCGAGTTGGAAAACCTACATTCAATAACTCGTTATTAGGAATGTTATAGGTATAATCAACTGATACATAACGATTTCAAAAGAATTTAATGTTCTGGTCGATATTGAAAATCTGTTAAAGGTCAATACGTCAACTCTTCAAGACTAATTATTCTCAAAACACTACTAGAAAATAAATATTTAAAATGTCAGAAATTAATATCAGCTTACTTTCAAAGAATAATGCTTTTTCAAAATTTGAAATTGCTGAAAACTTTACTTGCATAAGATTTCTAGATCAAAATAAAGAAAGATTTGAACTTGAATTTACTCTTGAAAAAGGAACGTCTTTTAATACTTTTTTAATTAGAAGTAATGAAGAACTTTTTATTGTTCATCCACCTGAAAAACAACATTTAAATTCATTTATTGATGTAATATCTAATTTTACTGATCAATATAATTTAAATAAAATTAGCGTCATTTCTGGACATATCAATCCACAGATTATAGAAACTATAAAAAAAATTAGTACGCGATTCAAAAACTTAACTATTTTATGCTCTAATCCTGGCTTTAAGCTTATTTCCGAACTTTGGAATCAAAAAAATCCCAACTTAAAAAACTTTATTGAAATTGAATTACCCAAAATAAACATTATTAAAAAGGAACTTAATTTGGAATTAGAAAACATCTCACTAGATTTAATTCCTATTCCAACAGCACGTTGGCCTGGAGGACTAATAGTTTATGAACGTAATCAAGAAATCCTAATAAGTGAGAAAATTTTCTCTGCACACATTGCATCTGAATATTGGTCTGAAACAAATAGAGTTAGTACTGAAATTGATAGAAAACACTTCTATGATTGCCTGATGGCGCCAATGGCTAGTCAAGTGGTATCAATAACTGAAAAAATTGTAGATTACGACATTAAAACTATTGCACCATTACACGGTCCATCTATCGAATATAGCCTCAAAAGCTTTTTAAATGACTACATCAGATGGGGTCAGGATGTCTCAACAAATAATCCTAAAATCACTTTAATTTATGCAAGTGCATATGGAAATACAGCATCCATAGGAGATGCTTTAGCTAAAGGGATAAATCGAACTTCAGTTGAAGTTGAAAGTATTAATTGTGAATTTACCTCTAATGAAGTACTTGTAAAATCTATCCAAAATGCTGATGGATATTTAATAGGATCTCCCACCTTAGGAGGTCACGCACCAACTCCTATAGTAAGTGCCCTAGGAACATTATTATCAGAGGGTAATAGAGATAAACCAGTAGGAATTTTTGGAAGTTTTGGCTGGAGCGGAGAAGCAATAGATTTACTTGAATCGAAATTAAAAGACGGTGGTTTTGAGTTTGGATTTGACCCCATAAGAATTAAATTCAGTCCAAATAAACCAAAGATTAAAGAGTTAGAAGAAATAGGAACTCACTTTGGGAGAAGAATTATAAAAAAAGTAAAGAAAAAACCTAGAAAATCAGATACAGGAATGATTACAAGCAAAACGGATCCAAAGTTACAAGCTCTTGGAAGAGTGATTGGTTCACTCTGTGTTCTGACTGCCTCTAAAGGAAAAGATGAGAATAATATCAAAGGAGCTATGCTGGCATCTTGGGTTAGTCAGGCAAGTTTTTCCCCGCCAGGATTAAGTATTGCTGTAGCAAAAGATAGATCAGTAGAATCCTTACTTCAAGTTGGAGATTCATTCGCATTAAACATTCTAAGTGAAGAAGATTTCAAAGAACCTTTGAAAAGATTCACAAAACCTTTTGCACCTGGCGAAGATAGATTTGAAGGTTTAGATACTGAATTAACTCCAAATAAACAGATAATCATTCCTGAGTCTTTAGCATGGTTAGATGCTTCTGTAAAAGAGAGAATGGAATGTGGAGATCATTGGGTTATATACGCTGAAGTACTGCACGGTAATATATTAAGATCTGATAGTCTAACAGCAGTTCATCATAGAAAAACTGGTGCTAGCTACTAAATTTATTTATTTAATTTATGACTGAATCAAAAGATCTAATAATAATTTCAGCTAGTTGTGGGAAAAATCTAGAACTTTCTGAAAAATTTCTTGAAAAAAGCAATGAACTTAAATTAAGTTCTGAAATTTTAGATCTTACAACTATTGATATTCCACTATTTAATCCACGTATCCACAGCAAAGAAAATATCCCAGATGAAATAAAAGAATTAAAAAAAAAGCTTTTTGCAATAGAAAAGTGGGTAATTTGTGCTCCTGAATATAACGGATCCATACCTCCCATCCTATCCAACTTCATAGCATGGCTCTCTATCTCGGGGGATGACTTTAGGAATTTATTTAATGGTCGACCAATTGCGATTGCAACATTTTCTGGTGGCATCGGATTAGAACTACTTACCTCATTACGCATTCAATTAGTTCATTTAGGAAGTCAAGTATTAGGGAGGCAACTTTTGTCCTCATATAGTAAACCTATAGACATAAAAACTATTGAAGATATTATTCAAAGACTTTTACAAATGAAAAAATTAAAAACATAAACTTTTAAAGCAATATAAGATCAGTTATTTTCGTTCCAAACTTTTATTATTTCTCTAGCCATAGGAAGTGCATGTACAGAGCCTCCACCAGGAGTATTTTGTGCAAATGCAACTACAAGCAACTCACTCTTTTCAGAGGGAGTAAAACAAACAAACCACGCATGATCTAAGCCGCCTTCACCATCTTCAGCAGTTCCAGTTTTGCCTGAAACTGGAGGTAAATTTGAAACTCCATAATTAATTGATACTCCTGTACCAGACTCTACAACTTTCCTGAGACCATCTTTTATCACCTTAATATTAGCTGGGTCAATTTCGATTTGAATACGTTTTTTATCTGCTAGTTTTTCATCATCTTTTTTAGTTAAATGAGGAGTAACTAGATAACCTCCATTTGCAATCGCAGCATATGCTCTAGCTAGTTGAATAGGAGTAACTTGAACAACAAATTGTCCAATAGCCATACTCGCTATATCTTCTGGAACCCAAGGAGTTCTACCTGGTTCGCCCCAACCTCTACCTTCTTTGGCCCATTTACTACTTGCTACCAATCCTATATTTTCTTGTTCAGAAATTTCTATTCCAGATAAAGAATTAAAACCAAGCTTTTTAGAAATCTTATGAATTTCATCAACACCTACTCCGTAACCGACTTGATAAAAAAATGTATTACTTGAAACTCTTAAAGCATCTTCGTAACCTATTACCCCGAAACCTAAATCATTATGCTCCCTAAAACATTGACTCCCATAAGTGATACATGGTTTAGTTTCCAACATGGTATCAATTGGAAATTTTCCACTTTCTAAACCAGCTAAAGCCGTTACAATCTTCCAAACACTTCCTGGATCATAAGCATTTAATGCTCTATTAAAAAGAGGTTTTTCTGGAGAATTGAATAAATCGTTATATTCTTTTTCAGGCTTAAAATCCTTTGAAAAAAAATTCAAATCAAAAGTAGGTTTACTTGCCATCGCCCTTATTGCACCATTTCTAGGATCCATAACTATTATTGCTCCTGCTTTTTTATCTTTAAGAACTTCTTCAGCAACTAATTGCAAATTCATATCAATAGTCAATTCAATATCTTCCCCTTGTCGAGAGGGCTTTACCCCTAAGGATCTTTGGAATTTACCTAAAGAATTCACTTCGACCATCTCACCACCCCATTCACCTCTTATTAAGTCTTCATAGACATATTCAATGCCAGTGCGACCTATTAAATCATTTAATTTATATCCCTTTTTAGATAAAAATTTGTATTCTGAATCAGTTATTGGCTGCGTATAACCAATAACGTGAGCAGCAACTGATTTGTAAGGATAATTTCTAATTAAC
>QCNK01000026.1 GCA_003210135.1 Prochlorococcus sp. AG-424-P23
AAAAAATACTAATTGTCCAAATGAGCAGGTAGTAGCACTTTTAAGTGTAATTGCTTCAAATTACGCTACTACAACAGAAATAAACGAAAATTAAGATGATAAGTTATTTTACTTGGAGCGAATTTGATAAAAGCGTAGAAGAAATAGCTGATAAATGTAGGTTTAAGAGGTTTTCTGGAGTATATGGTGTTCCTCGGGGTGGATTATGTCTTGCTGTAGCACTAAGCCATAAATTAAAAATTGAATTAATTTCAAAACCAATAAAAAATTCACTAATAGTAGATGATGTTTATGAAACTGGTCTTACCTTAACGACCTTCAAAGATATTGAAGGAGCAGTGTTTTTTGTATTATTTAGTAAGATTAAACCTACATGGTGGAATACAGTATTTATATCAAAAAAAAGCCAATGGATAGTTTTCCCTTGGGAAAATACTTTAAATTCAAAAAGTGACCGCGAAGAGTACATCAAAAAAAGAGGTTTAAGTTGAGAAAGAAATTATATTTGGCAAATCCATATGGATTTTCAAAACAAGCTAAAACTCTCTTAAATGAATTTATTGAAATCTTCAATGATTTAAATGTAGAAGTATTTGAACCTTTTGAGAGAGCAAAACCGTTAACACAAAAGAAAAGTGAATGGGCATATGACGTTGCGAGAAGTAATTTACATGATTTAAAAGAATGTGATTGTATTTTTGCGATTGTTAATGGAAATCCACCAGATGAGGGTGTAATGATTGAATTAGGTATCGCAATTGCTCTAAAAAAGGAAATCTTTTTATTCAGAGATGATTTTAGAAATTGTTCCGATAGCGATCAATACCCATTAAATCTAATGTTATTTCTTGGATTGCCTAAAGATGATTGGAAAAAATATTATTTTGAATCATTACAAGATATAAAAAGTAATAAAAAAAGATTTGTTGAGTGGGCAAAAAAATAAGTTGCATAAAGCTTCAATTCTTGACTTGAAGTTCGAATTTTAAATTTATCTATTGAGGTGCTAGAATATTATTTATTTAGAAAGTTTTGACACAGGTAACAGTTGGAGAGAACGAGGGAATTGAGTCAGCCCTTAGAAGATTTAAAAGACAAGTATCTAAATCTGGAATCTTTGCAGATTTAAAAAGACTTAGGCATCACGAAACTCCTATTGAAAAATACAAAAGAAAGTTACAACAGAGAAGAAAAGCAAGAAGAAGATAATCTCATAGAACTTATAAAGTTTTTTTAAATTTTTAATATTATTAATTTTTATAGAGATTTAAAAAATTTAACTATTTAAGCTTTTTAAGCTTCTTAACAAGATTTATTCCAACTCCTGACACAGCAAGAAGATCTTTTTCATCAGCAGCGATAACTGCCTTTGTCGTTTTAAATCCAGCCTCATACAAAGCTTTTGCGCTTTTTGCTCCAACACCTGGAAGTGTAGCCAAAGTTTCAATACTTTTCTTAGAATTTACCGCTTTGGTTTTTGTTTTTGTTTTTGTTTTTGTTTTTGCAGACTTTACTGCTTTTTTTTCTTTCTTTAAAGGAGTTTCAGGAGTTACTGCACTTTTAAATAAAATTGATTTTAGTTTGCTGAGAAATTTAGAAATCATTGCAATATATAAGTAATAAAATTAACTCTTCAATTTAATATTATCAAATTCCAGAGGAATTAATAACTAGACAATAATTAATTGAATAGAAATAATTTATTTACAATTATATAAAGACACACATTTAATATTTATGCAAGCTTACGAGCCATTGCAGGGTATTCTAAATTATTTTAAAAACTAAAAAAAAATAAAATGTATTTTCAAAATTTAAAGGTATTTATTAATAGTAAAGTTAAAATCTTATTAAAGAACAGATCATAAAAATGAAGCTTATTTTTATAAGTGGACCTTCCGGAAGTGGGAAAACAACATTATCAAATCAAATAATTAAAAAAAATAAAAATGGTATTGTGTTAAGCACCGACAATTACTATAGGACAGGGTTAATAAGTAAATTTCTACCAAAATTTGTAGAAGGTTTTTTTGATAGAAGTATTAGTTTTAATAACAAACTATTCAAAAAAGATTTTGATTTTATTTATAAGAATGGAATTTCAATCTATGATCGCTATTATAATTTCGAAAAGAAAACAATTCAAAATATCCTAAACGAAACAAATAATATTAGGTTTTTAATTGTTGAGGGTATATTTGCTAAAGAATTCTCAAACACTTTAAAAAATAAAGATTATATTTTTTTAGAAATAAAAACTAAAAAAAATGAGTGCATGAAAAGAGTTGTCCAAAGAGATATAAAAGAAAGGGGGAAGGATAAAAAACGAGCTGAGATTGATTTCTTAAAATCATGGAGCATTTATTATGAAAAATTTAAACCTAATAGTATAAAAAATAATTCAAAAAAATTCATTATTGAAAAAAACACTGATATAGATAACATTCTGAAAAAATTATTTAATTAAGTCTTTAATTTTTTTCTCTAATATTAAAGCACTTAAAATTGAGCCTTCAATTCTGCCAAATCCATCTCCTTCAAACCAGTCTCCGCAAAATCCAATTCTATATTTTCTACTAAATTGTAAAGATAATGGTACTGCAAGGCCAGATGGTTGTGAAGCTCTCCATTTCATAATAGATATTTTTTCATCAAAAGTTAATTTATTTACTACAGAATTCTCTTCAAACAGTTTATTGAAATTTGTAATTATTTTTTGTTTAAAAACTTCTTCATCTTTTGCACTTATATAAGAATTAATTAACTCTGTGTTTTTTGAATGTACTATAATTCCTAATTTATTATTATCTTGCACCTGAAAAATAATTCTTTCAAATCCATATTTTTCTTCTAAATTTTTTTTTAAATAAAAATACCTTTGTTTTTTAGAATAATAATCTTTATAACTATAATTTTCATTTGTATAAATTAAAAAAGTTAACCTGGGAATAAATGTTTGTTCTTCTAAGAAATTTAATAGTAAATCTATTTTTTTATCATTATTAATAGGAATAGCTTTTCTTAATGGAATTTTGTTTACGTTTAATATTTTTAAAGACCTATTATGTAATAACAAATTAGTTGAACAAATTAGATATTTAGACTTGAATTTGTCGCCATTTTTTGATGTTAATAACCATTCCTTATCATTAAACTTCATTTCAACTATTAAAGTTTTAAAGAAAAAATCAATTTTCTCTTTTAAATTATTTGACTCAATTATCTTTTTCGATAATTCACTCATTGAATCTAAAGATAGATAATTAACCCCGCAAGAAAATTCAGATTTTTTCATGGTTTCTAAATTGCAATCTTCATTTAGAAAAAATATGTCTGAGTCATCAATTTTTATATATTTATTTTCCAATAATTCTTCAATATATCTTTTTAATAGAAGATTATTTTTACTGTTAGATATATTAAAATTTGGAGAACCATGGTTTAGTTTCCATCCTTTATATTTTTTGCTTATTCTTGTACTTGATCTTCCTCCAAGTCCACGACCAATTTCAATTAATCCAACTTTTTTTGTAATATTATTTTTCAGATACTTCGAAGCGAAAACACAAGCAGATATACCTCCACCTATTATTAATAAGTCATATGTAACATTACTTTTCATAGGTTTAATATTGACAGAAATTATCTTTCATTGTCTAAAAAACTATAAACAGAATTAAGTTTCTCTAATGATGAGAAATCAGATTCAATTACAGGAGTAATATTATTATTTTTATAAAAACTAACTAAATCACTTGTAAAATCAAAAAAATTATTTAAGTCATATAAACACTTTTCAGATATGTATACCTCTTTCCAAGGACGAAATTTAAACCGCGCAATAAATTGTTTAGAAGGAATAAATAAACTTCCAAATAGATTTAATTTTTCATCTTTTACTATTTTCTTGAGATAAGTCAACTCATTCTGAAGAACTTTCATATCTGTGCCATATTGAAACCAAATTGAATTTATTAATCCAGTCGAAATTTTTCTTTCGAACCTTTCTCTTTCCGAAGAAGCATTATAATATTTTTTCAAGTATGGATTGTATGCTATACCTAATTTAACTTTTAAATTTTTTTCTTTTTTTAAATAAGCTAATACATCAACTGAGTCAAAGTTTTTTTTCTTATTTGATCCCGACACAAGCAAAATTTCATAATTTCTATTAATGCGAGAATTTTTAACAAAATCTAAAAAATACTTATATGATTCGGCTTTACTTTTTGAATATTGATGATAAAGACTATAGTGATATGTCACATTAAATTCATTGAAGTTTTTAGATATATATTTAATAGTTGAATTAAATAATTGCTTCTTAATAAGTCCTTTACATGGAATATTAATATTTTTTATATTATTCAATTTGCAGAAATTAAGTTTATTTTCTAACTGAGAAATATTTTTAAATGACAATTCAAACCTTATATTATTGTTCATTATTTAGTATTTAAATTTCATCCTGTAACATATTAACGAAAACAAGCATCTGCTACGATTCTTATTTTAGAAGTCGTCTTTTTATTCTTAGCCTTTAGAAAATAATTAGGGGATATCTCTAATGCAGCTTTTAAAGAAATTTTATCTTCTGCAGATTTTGCAATAATTTGATTAAAACATTTCCAATTTTTTGGTATTAATAAACCTGGCCATGATATATAAAGACCTAAAAAAATCCCGATGAATATAAACAAAAAAAACCTCATAACAAATAAAATTTTTCATTTTACTAATTAAAATAAATAAAAAGCTAAGGTTCAACTGTATTAGAAAATAATTAACAAATTTTTCATTTCTTCTTTTGGCAAATATTTAATCCATAAAAGATTTTCATGAACTCGAGAGGTTAGAATACCAAAAAGTATTATTTTAGAATATGGCTAGCCAAGATTATCTAATTGCAATAGCATTAATAGAGCAAAACCTTGTTAGAGCAATGCCTCTTGGAGGTAAAGAAATTAAAGATAATTTAGAGGAATCAGAAAATTTTAAGAAACTTGGAGAAGAGGTGATCTTAAATCTTCTATTGAGAGTTTTTCAAAGAAGTGATGAAGGTGCTTTAAAAAGAGCTTCTGAAGAAAAAGGTTTACTCCTTGTTCATATGCATCCTAAAAGAATGCAGAAAGAGCTTCCTTTCATTAAATCTGAATGGATAAGAGATGGAGATACACAACAATTTTTAAAATACCTTGGCAATCTTTCCAAAGAAGTATGGACTGCATCATTTGTAAAGTACAAAGGGATTGAATTTACTTCAATCTCAAAAAATGAAGAGATCTAAAATATATTAAAAATATTTTCTTTTCAAAGAATTTCTTTCTTTACAATATTATTTTCCCTTGTGACTCTAAAACACTTTCTACCATTACCAAAATCAATTGAGGAATAGTCAAAATCATTTTTAATATGCAAGGCACAATTACCCTCAATACATATACAAGATTCAATAATTTCTCTCTGAATAACATCATTAACGTAAGGTTCCCTTTCTTTCTCTTCATCGAAATGCGGGCAGGCAATACCTTCAACTAAGCCTAAGCAATCAATTATGGCTAATTCATTAGCATAAGAATCAGTTATACCTTTATCAAACCAACAAATAGCACCAGCACTTACACCACTCATTACAATTCCTTTTTCATAAGCATTTCGCAAAATTTTATGTAAATTCCATTCTTTCCAAACAGCTAACATACTTTTTGTATTTCCTCCTCCAACATAAATGATGTCTTGAGTGAAAACTTTCTCTTCTAAGTTTTCTGTTCTAGAGAAGAAATCAATATGGCTTGTTATACAATCAAGTTTAGAAAATGCTCTATAAAAATTTAGTTTGTACAAACTACTATCGCCAGATGCTGTTGGAATAAAGCAAATTTTAGGTCTTTTTTTGTTACTTAATGAAACTATATATTTTTCAATTTCAAGAGAGCCTAATGAACGTCCAAACCCTCCTCCCCCAATTGCGACTATATTTTTACAAGGCATATTAAATAAAAGATTTGTATATGAATTTAAGACAAA
The DNA here is from genome assembly GCA_003210135.1 of Prochlorococcus sp. AG-424-P23. Lineage (GTDB taxonomy): Bacteria > Cyanobacteriota > Cyanobacteriia > PCC-6307 > Cyanobiaceae > Prochlorococcus_A. Next base: position 6,028 of record QCNK01000026.1, read on the forward strand.
TTACCATTAAAGATCAACTGGAATTAAAGAAGGTTTATTTTGATTCAATTCAATCTATAGATGAAAAAATTTATAGTCAAGAACAAAAAAGAGCCTGGTCAAGCCAAGCTTGGAATAACCCAAATTTTGATAAGTCAATAATTAAAGGAAAAGGATGGCTTATAAGTAAACAAGGAATTATTATTGCTTTTGCAACGAGATTTCCCACTGATAGAGTTGCGCTATTTTACTGTAAAGGAAAATTCCAAAGAAAAGGCTACGGCTCTAAGTTACTTCATAAATTAGAGGATGAAGCGAAGAAAGAAGGTTTAGATTCTCTATGTACTGAAGCGAGCTTAATAAGTTATGAATTATTTCTTAAAAATCAATGGAAAACTATACGTAAAGAAAAAGTCATTATAAATAACATTTTTTTTGAAAGATATAAAATGACTAAAATTATAAAAATAAATTAATAATGTCTAGCAAAAGCAAGGGATTAATTCTGATTCAAAGGGTCCTAATTTGGGCTTTATACTTTTTTTCAGGATTTATACTTTATTCAAACCAAGGTATTTTGCCTTCTTTTTTAATTACTTTTTCAAGGATTATTTATCCATTATCTATATTTTGGTTGCAAATAAGAATAAAAAAAAGAACCAATTTTCTGCCTATTGATTCAAAAATGACAACTTCGCAATTGTGGTTCAATTTATTACCTGTTATTTCATCTCTATTAACAGTAATTTTTTCTTTAATTAATGCATTATTGTATATTCTGGAAAAATTAATTACCCTTTAAACTAAATACTCAAATTTTTATTTATTTGCATTAGCAATTTCTCTCATAAAAAACATAATGTAAAGAAATCTGTCTTTTACTCATTTTTGTTTAAATTTTAAATAGTGATCAAAATATTCATGAAAAATATTCCATTTAAGGGAAATATGAATTTTGACAAAAAAAAAGATATAAATGATTATGAATTATTCTCTTTAAGAATCACAGATAGTTTATATAAAAAAGATATAGGAAAATTTCTTGAGACTCTATCTTCTCACTTTATTTAGGAAAATATTTTTTTTCTGATCTTCAAATTCAAACAGTACAATTAATAAATAACAATTTGAGCGATAATAAGTAAAATTTTAAAATACTAATGCAATTATTTCTTGCTGACTGCCAATTTCCAGATATTGAGAATCAAGTAAAAGCTTATCAATTATTTGTGGAGGCCTGGGAAAACGGTGAAATTGCGAAATCAGATAAAACAGACAATTTTGAGATGTTATTTAGAGTGCATGCTCCAGGCGAAGGCAGGGTAGTTTGTTTATGTAAGGCACATAGTGATAAAGAAATTTTTGCACATTTTGCTCCATGGAGAGCTAAATTTGGTATTCATATGGAATTTACACCTGTAATAAGTTGTCAAAATGTTGTTGATTACCATAAAGATTTATTTAAAACTTTAGGGTAATAAGCTTAGATCTCATATTTATCGTGATTAAACCTTTTTCCAATCTTCTCTCTAAAAGAGATAGCAACTTAGCATCCTCTAAAAATAGCCCCAAAGAAGAAGAAAACGTCAAATCTAAACCATTAATCATATTTGGTTTTATCATCTCATTAACTTCAATATTTTTACTTTTATTCACCATTAATAATAAATTTGGATGACTTATGAGTAATTAGAACTATTACTTGTTAACAAATATGTTCTATTATTAATTAAAAATTACTAATTATATGGCATTTAACGAAGGGGGGATGGCATCAGGCCTTCTAATCATCGCAGTATCAATAGTTTTTGCGGCCGGTTTTGGATTTATAGTATTGCATTTTGTACCAGGAACTCCATTTTAGGTTATCCAACTGAATTTGATTCACAAAATATCTTAAACATTAACAGTTTCTAAATCCTGCATTTGATTATCATCAGAATTAAATTTCTTCTTTAATCGATAGGCATAAACTAAAGATCCTAAAGCTATGGTACTAGAGGCAAAAATCACCGATATTAGTAACAAGGCAAAAAGGCCTCCTATTAGTCCCCCTTTTAATCTAAGCAAATTTGATTTAATTAAAAGTATTGATAAAAAAACAATCGTAGCTTTAAGAGAAGAAATTTTCAAAAAAGTAAATGGATAAAAAGGATTTAACAACATTTCTTAGGCGGAATATAATTTCAATAGATTCTAAAAATAAATTTTAAAAACCGCAAAAAAAAAGACTCAAATGAGTCTTTAAAAATCTATATTAAATATGATGATTTATGCATCGGGGTCAAAATTCTTTAGGTTTGGACCAGCCACAAGACCGACAAGACCAAAAAGGACTAAAGAACCAATTCCAAAACCTGCTGCCCATGGATTGAAACCACCTAAAGCAAAAGAAGCTAATAAATTCATGATTTAAAACATAATATCTCCGAGTTAGCATACAGATTTTTATGAAAAATATACCTATATTGAGACATTTCTTCGTAATTACTAGAATCCCTTTAACTATGCTTATATAAGAAATCCACAAAATTTTTATAATTTGTTTTATTATCGAAGCACTACTATTTCGTTGGCGCACTTTAAGACCATTAAAACTGTTTTTTTCTAATGACTTCCACTTATACCTTTATTTATGATGGAGAATGCCCATTCTGCAATCATTTTGCAGAGCTCCTTGAGATTAAAAGCAAGATAAATAATATTAAAATCATTGATGGTCGTAAAAATTTAACTCTAATTAGATCCCTCTTAGAGAAAGGTTATGACCTAGATAAAGGAGCTATTCTCCTGAAAGATGAAGATATCTTTCATGGGGCAGATGCAATTAACACTATTTGCAAAAAGATAAATAATCCCTCAAGTAGTTTACTAATGTTACTTTCTAGAGTGTTTAAATCAAATAAACGAACTAATTTGATATTTCCTTTACTAGTCAGAGCAAGGAGATTCGCATTGATATCAAAAGGTATATCAATATCCCTAGTTTAAAAGTAAAAACTTTCTAAATATTAAATAACATATTTATAAGCTTCTGTATCAATAAGTGATAATTAATAATTTCTTAGCTAGAACTAGTAAGTAACAAAAAGTATTAAATGATAGAAAACTTCAATCCCTTTATTTCATTGGGCGGTGATAACCAAAAAGTTAATCATATGGCTGAAGCGGCACTTGAAATGAATTTAACTTGCAATGATTTAAAGAAGGATTTAAATTTAACTGATGGTGATGTAGTGGATATGTTGCAACTAGTCATGGATAGATTTAAAAATAGTAATTAAGTAAATATCGAAAATAATCACTATATATCTATTATTTTTTAATGAAAACAGTACAAATTGAGTTTTCGAAATATGAATTAGTTAACTTTTTATGGCCTGAATTAATAGAAGACTACGGATTCGACAAGGCCAGAAAAATAGTTTCTCAAGCTATTGACTTACAAAAAATGAATGGGACTAAAAATAGCACTATGCCAATCATATTTTCAGGAACAGGAGGATTAGCTTTAATACCAATACAAATGCTAGAAAAAGAAAACTTTGAGATTAGTTATAAAGATAATCAAGTTTTAATATTTAATCTAAAAAGAAAGTCATTTCAAATCTTAAATGAAGCAAACTAATCTGAATTAGAAATTTCTCGATAAAGCAAAAATTTCCTTATAGTCTAATAAACAGTTAATTGATAATGACTTTTGAAGCGACCTACCTTGGTTCAAATGGTTGGCTTATAAAATTTAAAAAAACCAATTTGATTATTGATCCTTGGCTCAAAGGAGATTTAATATTTCCTCCAGGTGAGTGGTTTTTTAAAGGATCATTAGAAGAAGAAATTTCAATAGATAAAAAAATAGATATTATATTGATAACCCAAGGATTACCTGATCACTGTCATATTCCAACATTAGAAATGTTCAGAAAGGATATTCCTATAATTTGCCCTAAAAGTGCTGTTGAAACATTAAAAAAAATTGGTTTTAGTTCAATTAAAGTGCTTAAGCCAACTGAAAAAACAAATTATTTTAATTTAAGTTTTGAAGCCACTGCTGGGGCTCCAGTTCCACAAATAGAAAACGGATATATTGTTAAAGACGATCAAAATAGCGGGTTTTATATAGAACCTCATGGATATCTTGATGAAAATTTAAACAAGCAAAGTCTTGATGCAGTAATTACTCCTACAAAAAATTTAGAATTACCCCTGGTAGGTCCTTTTGTAAAAGGTGCTGATGTAATCCCTAAACTGATTAATAAATTCAATCCAAAATATATACTTTCAAGCACCATAGGGGGAGATGCAAAATATTCAGGGTTTTTAAATAATTTTATTTCAGTTCAGAATTATGAAGAGGAATTAAATTGTAATCTTGTAGATCTAAAGATTATGCAATCTATTATGATTTAATTCGATCCAAAAAGATCCTTAATTAATTCATTTAGCTTGAAAGTAAATCTACTTTAAAGGGAGCTCAAAAAATTCATTCATTTTTTATTACCTCAATACTTTTATTAGCTTTAAATAGTAGCTATGTATGTGAAAATTCAAAGCTTAATCTCGTGATGAGAAATAATATTAATGGTGACTTTTCCATTGTAGAAAAGATATCTGAGTTAAAGCCAGGAGCATTTATAAATATTAATTGGAATAAAAAAAAGCTTATGCTTCCATATTCTCTAAGAAAAGATTATATTTCCTTTACAGATAAAAAATGGGATTGGAGGTATCAACTTAATAAGGACGGATCGCCAGATATTAATAATCCTTCTTTATACGAACTACTTCCTTCTGGAGAAATTAAAGCTCATTTTTGTAAATCAGAAGATAAGATTTCTAACTTATAATTTCAAAATAACTATTAAAGATTTTTCACTACTGAACTTCTTTGTAAAGATGAACAATCCAAAAAACCAAAAAAGTATTTCAAAATATACAAAACTTGAAGAATACAAAGTTTTTGATTATGAAATACCAGAAATTTTTTTGGACTTTGTTATAAATAAAAATGCTGTTTATGTTACAACGAAACTTAAATTGGTAAAAAGAAATAAGAATACCAAAAATCTTATTCTTGATGGTAAAGATATAATAATTAAAAAAATATTCATAGATGACTTACTTTTAGAAGAAGAATACTACATTCAGCAAAAAAATAACTTAAAAATTAAAAATATAAATAAAGATAGTTTTTCATTAAAAGTAGAAGGAATAATTAAGCCAAAGGAGAATTCATCCCTTTTGGGAATGTATGAGAGCAATGGAATTATAACTACACAATGTGAGGCAGAGGGATTTAGAAGGATAAGTTTTCACTCTGATAGGCCTGATATTCTAAGCAAATATACCGTGAGAATTGAGGCAGACAAGAGTGATTATCCTGTCTTACTTTCAAATGGTAACGTCGTAAAAGAAAATATTCTGACAAATAATCGGCATGAAATAATTTGGGAAGACCCATATCCGAAACCCTCATATCTATTTGCATTGGTAGCAGGGAAACTTAATTGTGTAAAAGACAATTTCATAACAAAATCGAATAAAAAAGTAAAAATCAATATTTATGTTGAGTATGGCGATGAAAAATATGTTCAACATGCAATAAGTTCCTTACAGAAATCTATGAGATGGGACGAGGATAAATATAACCTTGAATACGATTTGTCATTGTTCAATATAGTTGCAGTCAGGCACTTTAATATGGGAGCCATGGAAAATAAAAGTCTCAATATTTTCAACTCAAAACTCATACTCGCTAATTCTGAAACTACAACTGATGATGAATTAGAAAGAATAGAGGGTGTCATCGCCCATGAATACTTCCATAATTGGACGGGTAATAGAGTGACTTGCAGGGATTGGTTTCAATTATCTCTAAAAGAGGGTTTAACAGTATTCAGAGATCAACAATTTACTGCAGACCTTCATAATCATGAAATCAAGAGACTTGAGGATGCAAAATTTCTTAGAGGAAATCAATTTAGAGAGGATTCTGGTCCGACATCGCATCCTGTAATGCCAGAAAAATATCAAGAAATAGACAATTTCTATACCACCACGATATACGAAAAAGGATCAGAAATAATTAGAATGCTTAATAAGCTTGTAAAAGATGAAAATTTCTATAAAGGATTCAGTAATTACATCTCAACATATGATGGGAGGGCCGCAACAATAGACCAATTTGTCGATAAAATTTTAGAGCACAATAAGGAAATCGATCCCAAAGAATTTAAAATATGGTACAAGCAAAATGGCACTCCAAAAGTTAAATTAAAGAGAATCTGGGATCAAAGAGACAAAAAACTCATAATTCAGGCCTCTCAAAGTAATCCAATAAAGAAAAACCCATATAATGCTTTACCTCTAATAATTCCTATAAATCTGGCTATATATTGTGGTAATAATAAAACGATAGAAAAAACAGTTGTTTTAAAAACAAAAAAACAAGAATTTATTTTTAGAAATCTAAGATCTCACCTCCAAATCCCCTTAGTAACCTATTTTCGCGAATTCTCTTCACCAGTTGAATGGGAATCAGACACTACCTTGGATGAAAAATTTTTAATCCTAAAATATGAAAAAGATTTTTTTACAATATATAATACTGTAAAATTATTTTATAAAAAAATCATTTTATGCAGATTAGATGAAAAACCAGATCATAAAATTGAAAATAAATTAATAAGCACCCTAGTATCATATATAAAAAATAAGGATGTTAATCTATCTCTTTTATCAGAGTTACTAAGTATTCCGACATTTGCTGAAATTGAATCAGAGATGGAAAATATAGACCCTATAAAAATATATAAAACGATTGACGAATTAAATTATTTATTCGGTACCAAATTAAAAAAAGAATTATATCTAAAGCTCCAAGAAATAGAGAAGAATCTAGATAAAGTTTGGCCAGAAGGTAAAAATGAAAGAAAACTAATCGAGACTATTTGGAAACTACTTTTGCACAGTAATGATGAAGCAATCAAAAACAAAATAATTAATTATGTCGATAGTAATTCGATGACTCTAGCAAAAGCTGCATTGAATTCTTTTAGTAGAATTGATTGTCCTGAGAGACAGACTATTTCAAATATTTTCTTCAATAAATGGAAAAATAATAGTGTCGTATTGGATAGTTGGTTTTCGTTCAATGCATCTATAGAAATCGATAAAAAGACAATTAGCATTGAAAAATTATTTGAAAATAAGTTTTTTGATTCAAAATCACCAAATACATTAAGAGCAATATTAAATACTTTCGTAACAACAAATAGTAGTTTTCATGCAATTGATGGATCTGGTTATAGATATATTGCAAAAAAGATAATTGATTTCGATAAATTAAATCCAATCGTAATTTCCCGTTTTGTGAAAGTATTTAGTAGATACAATTATTATTCCGAACCTTACAGAAGTTATATTATAGAAAGCATTAAGCAGATTAAAAAAAATAAACTATCAACAAATACAAAAGAAGTATTGGATTCAATAATAGAATGATTTATTGATGATATTTAACTAAATATAATAATAAAAATTGTAATTATAATTACTAAAATAAATGCAAGATATCTATTAATAAAAATATAATCAAATACATTATTTTTAATATCTTTATTCCACTTTTTATTTACGTATTCCTTAGTTATAAATTTATTAGGTCTACCACAATATAAACATGTTGGAGATGTTATTAAAATTAAGTTTTTGCATTGTGGGCATTTTTTCTTATCCATATTTTAATTTTACTGGATAAAATCGAAATCAGAAATCTAGATTACGTAAGTAATAATATTTATTTTTAATATTTTGAATAATTAAATAACATTGCAAAAAAAAAGTTGATTTAAATTGTTATAAAAAATTCAATATAATAAAACATTATTATTATTATTTGGTTCATGTTTGCTATTGCGCTTGGGATGTCCTCTATAGAAAAAATCACTGTTGCAATATCAGCATCAATTTTCATAATTGCATTTACATGGGTCTCAATTAAAGGAGATTTAAGAAAACTTGCTAAAGAACTAATTGAAGATAATGAAAATAATGAGGATAATTAAAAAAATCTTTTAACCTACTTTTTATGCAAACCTGGATAATCAATTATATGCCTAATTTCTTTGAGTGAAGAACCATAAATTTTTGCACCATTTAAATTAACACCTATCCATTTTTCCTTTTTATTAAAAAAATAATTTTCACTAGTACTTTGGAGATAATCTTTATTATCCCAATTTAAAGTTATATCCCAACCCTTATAGTTTTCTATCATTTAAAAGAATAGAACATAACCAAATAATACTTAAATAAAGAGAAAACAAAAACAAAGGAAATAAGTATTTTTTTCGTAATGTTTACTTAATATTTCTTAATTAGAAGTGACTTTTATTTTACGAGCAGCTTCATCAGCATTTTTTCTGGCCAAATTAATATCTGAATTTGATGAGAGAACAACCCCCATTCTTCTGCCTTTTCTCGAGACTGGCTTACCAAATATGAGCACTTTAGTCTTTTCAAATTCTAATGCTTCATTAAGACCCTTATAAATGGGATTATTAAAATCTTGTTTAGATAGTATAACTCTGGTTGCAGAAGGTTCTATTAGCTCTATATACGGTATTGGTAAATTTAAAAAAGCCCTTAAATGTAATTCAAATTCATTAATATTCTGACTAACTAATGTAACCATACCAGTGTCGTGAGGTCTTGGAGATAATTCTGAAAATATAACCTCACTTCCTTTTATAAAAAACTCTACTCCGTATAATCCAGCTCCATTTAGGTTATTTAATATTCTACTTGTCATTCTCTTAGCTTCAATAATTAGGGACTCGTTGATCTCTATAGGTTGCCAACTACATTGATAGTCTCCATTAGATTGAAGATGTCCAATTGGTAAGCAAAAAATATTTTCACCGTTTTCTTTTCTTACTGTTAAAAGAGTAAACTCAAAATCAAACTTAATAAATTCTTCAATAATTACACCTTTAACCTTTCCTCTTGAATTTGCTTGTGCCTGTTTCCAGGCATTTTGTAAATCATTTTTTGATTCAACCAAACTCTGTCCCTTGCCTGAAGAGCTCATTAAAGGCTTAAGTAAAAGTGGGAATCCAATTTCATCTGCTTTTTTTTCTAAATCATCAAATTCAAAAATATAATCAAATTTTGCAGTTTTTATTTTTAAATCTCTTGAAGCTAAGTCTCTAATTTTATCTCTATTCATTGTTATTTCTACAGTTCTGGCGTTTGGAACAATATTGAATCCTTCATCCTCTAGTTCTTTTAGGGCTTCAATTGAAAGTGCTTCTATTTCTGGAACCACATAGTCAGGCTTAAATTCTTTAATGACATTTTTTAAAAGATTTTTATCTCCCATATCAATTACTCTTGAATAATCAGCGACTTGCATTGCAGGTGCTTTTTCATATCGATCAATTGCAATAACTTCTAATCCTAATCTTTTAGATTCTATTACTAATTCTTTTCCAAGCTCGCCACTACCAAGCAATAAAATTCTTTTTTTAGAAAAAATTGAATCTTTCATGTATATAAAACTTATTCTTCATCACTAGAGGATTGTGAAGATACATCATCTGTAATTTTTTTATCTTTAGAATAACTAAATAAAAATTTTCTACCAAACCAATTTTGACTTCGCATGCTATTAGTTATTGATCTTGAAATTGCTCCTAAAAAAAAGACTCCAATCATTGCCCAAATAATTCTTTCTAGAGCAATTGCAGGTGAAAAACCTTGACCTGAATTAATAATTTCAGTAAGTGGGTCTAAAGGGTCCAAATTTAAACTGATCAATAATATTAATTATATAGGTTGCAAGAAATAAAAAATTAAGACTTATAAAAGAAATTACCAAAATCATCAGATAATTTAAACACAAAAAAGGATATACAATGCTATCTTCAAGGGGTAAATTTTTTTAAACATGCAAGTTGACGTAAAAAATACTACTATTCTTTCCGCAGACGGATCATCTATAAAACTTGGTGAATACTCAGGGGAGGTGATTTTAGTTGTTAATGTAGCTAGTTATTGCGGAAATACTGCTCAATATGAGGATCTTCAAAAGCTACATAATTTATATTCAAGCAAAGGGCTAAGAATACTTGCATTCCCCTGTAATGATTTTGGGAAACAAGAACCCGACTCTCTTTCAGAGATAAAAGATTTTTGTACCACAAAATATGGCGTTGAATTTGAAATCTATGAAAAAGTTCATGCTAAAGGCAACACCACAGAACCATACACAACTCTTAACAAAGTCGAACCAGAAGGAGATGTTGAATGGAATTTTGAGAAATTTTTGATAGGAAAAGATAGTAAAGTAATTGCAAGATTCAAGCCAGGTGTTAAACCTTTTGACGAAAACTTAATCGCCGCTATTGAAGTAGCGTTAGATTCATAAGATTATCCTAATTCAAATTTACATATTAAGTTAAAATAATTTTTTTTGAATTAAAACTAAATTATTTCCAAAATATATAAATTTTGGAATTCTAGACTGTATTGTGTAAATTATTTAATTTAA
>QCNK01000027.1 GCA_003210135.1 Prochlorococcus sp. AG-424-P23
CATTTGCTATTGGAGAAACTAATAAGGAATTTAAAAATAATAAACTCAATAAGTTGATAGATTATTCTCTTCTTAAAAATTCAATAGTTAATGATTTAGAAAATAATTGCCAGGTTTATGATTTTGCTATTAGTAATTTAGACAATTTAAAATTTAACTAGAAAAATGTAAATTGTTAAAGTCTTATTTTTTACCTATCCAATCATTGGGTTTCTCCATCATCCATTCGAAAACACCCTTAGCATCAAGGTTTTTAGATGCATAAACAAATAAAATTGGAAATATTAAAATTACTGAGCCAATAACTGTTAACTCTATTTTACCGATCCCCATCTCAGTTACTGTTAAGGCAAAATAATAAATCATTATCTTTATTGAATTAAAATGCATATCTCCTACATAATTTACAAAAAATTTTAATTCTTTCACTTTTCTATGAGAAATCTTAATTTTTTATAGTGAAAGATATTTGTATAAAGTACCTATTTTATTGGTGCAGACTTTTTAATAATTTTAATAATATGCTTTTGTTTGATGGTTATGAATCATGAAATTATTATTTTCACACCTATTTTTGGAGTATTGATTGGATTTATAGTTTTAACAATTTTAAAAAAAAGAAAAAGATCAGCTAAAAGTATTTATAAATTAATAGATGATTTAGAAAAAAAATACATTTATTAATTTCTTTTGTAGGAAAAAATATCAATCAAACTCTATACCAACTTCTTCTTTTAAATCTCTCTCCAAATCTGGAAGATGAGGTTCAACCCAATGATCTTTGTTATCAATACCAGCTGCATTTACATAATTCATAATGTGTTGATCCACTTGTTTGTAAAGATCATGCAAATTTAAATCCATACGAATATCATGCGCAATTTCAGAGACTTGTTTTTCGGTTAGACAATGATCTGGATGAAGTAAATCACAACATGGAATTCTCTTCTCAATCAATTCATTTAAATTGATTTTTATTTCGTAATCTTGATGAACAGTCATCTACTTTATTTCTTTTCTTTTATTCTAGTTATGTTTAAGGCTTTGTATATATTTAGTCAAGAAACAAAGTTTTTTATTATGAAGTGAATAATTTTAAATAAATAAATCTTCTAAATCTTTATACAAATCATCATTTTCTTTTTCTTTAGGATCAAGGTGATCTAGTGAAAATTCTTTTTTTGAGGTGTAGAAAAGATATCCAAGGGCTCCTAAAAGTAAAGTTGTTGGTAAAATCATTAGCTTTTAATTGACTTATAATGAATATAGTGCAACACTTATTATAGTCAAGTGCTGAACCTTAATTAATTTATAAATGCCTACCAAGAAAAAAAGAGTTGGTTTTATACCTAGAGAAGATGTTATGAGAATAATTGATAAGTTAAGCATAGAGAACAATTTAAGTAATTCAAAAATAACAAGCATTTTGGTAGAGGAAGCACTTTCTATAAGGGGATTATTTAATAAAAATAATGGTAAGGCAAACCCATCATTTCAATTGCCTGAAGCTAATTCACAAAACTTATCTGATATTTCTGCTGACTTTATAGATGAATCAGAAACCTCACTCGATACTAAATTAGTAAATCATCTTAATTCAAGTAATTCTAACCATTTAAATGAAGTAAATAACGAGGTTTTTGACTTGAAAACTTATAAAAAGTTTTTATCATTCCTTAAATTTCAGGAAATGACGGAAAAATATGATACATAATAAGTGTTGCTAAGTGTTGTACTGTGCGTTAAATTTAATTTGTATTTAAAGGGGATTTTCGTGTTAGAAATTATTTATTACCTTTTCAAAAATCTAAATTAAATTTATCCATAAAACATTTATTCCTATGAATTCATCTCTCCCAGTTTTATCTGTAAATCTACTACCTCCAGAGAAGTTATATTGTAATTTTAGTTATTGGAGTTCATTGTTCTCTCAGGATATGCAAATATTATGGGATAGGGCCCATGGAGTACCTTTAGAAAAACTACCAAAAGGGGTTTCTGATATGATTTTCCCGTATTTATTGCTTGCACTTTCAGACTATAAGACTTCTCAAATAAATAAAATGAATGGAATAGGATTAGACAATCTATTAAGCCTTTGGTTTGATAAATACTTATTAAATAAAAATGGTTACTTCGAGCTAATTAAAAAATAATTTTATGTCAGATTTATAATATCAACTTTGATTGACAACAAAAATGTATTGCCACCAAAAATTTTTAAATGATTCTTTTCGAATTGGCACATCAATAGTCTTACTATAAATAAATTAATTTGTTTGATGATGAATTATTTAAACTTCTGTTTAGCAAAAATGTGTTTGGTCATTTTGATAATGCTAATCAGGATAGATATTAAAACAAGAAAAGCAAGATAAATGAAATTTAATTCAAAGACCTTAAGCTTGATATTAAATCTATTATTTTGCTTTTTTATATTTATTATTTAAATTTTTAGTGTTTATTCATTAATTTTTAAAATATCAAAAATTAATATTCAAGTTTGGTTGACTTTTATTTTTAATGAGACGATAATGACAAAAATAAATTTTAATTGTGAATCCTCTTTCAGATACTTTTGATGATTTTGTTGATGATCTACTTTCATCCGATGTTAATTTGTTAAAAGGGGAACTTGATTTTCTTCTTATGCAACATTTATTCAATTCTATAGATTTGAATTTTATAAATAATAATGAAACTAAAGATGACCAATCATTGGCTGCTTAATTTTTATGAAATATTTTTATGAAAAGTTTTGGGTCCCAGTTTTTGGTTTTATTTTATCTAAATTTGTTTTTTTAATAGAAGGTAAAAAGCAAGACTCTAAAAATAAAAAAAAATAGATTAATTAATTTTTTCTTCATTAAGTATTTTTAAATACATAAATTAAGTGCATATATTTTGATAACAACAAAAGTAGTGCTTTAAATTTATGAACATATGCATGGTTAATATAAAGTTATTGCTTTTTAGCAAATTAAAATGAACAAAAATAATATGTTGAAGCCATACACAGTGCATTACCGTGATTTTCAAAATATAAGATTAGAAAATTGTTTTTATGCTTCTGATGCTTACGAGGCTAGAACACTAGCAATGGAATTTAATAAGTATATAAATGAACATCCAAACAGTATTGACCTAATAAGATGTGAAAAATGAATAAAAGTTTTGAGTAATCTGGATAATTTATTTAAACACTTAAGAACTTATCTATAACTGCTTGACTCAACTCACTAGTATTTCCGCTTGCAACAATACCTCCGCGTTGCATCGCATAATATCTATTGGCTTGTCTTACAAAATGCAAGTGTTGTTCAACTAATAAAACACCAATTCCTGTATCTTTAATTATCTGATTGATTGCATTTTCTATGTCTAAAACTATATTTGGCTGAATCCCTTCCGTTGGTTCATCAAGTAAAAGAAGTTGAGGTTTACCCAGTAATGCTCTTGCAATAGCAAGTTGCTGTTGTTGTCCACCACTAAGATCTCCTCCTTTTCTTTGTAGAAAATCTTTTAGGATTGGGAACAGATCGTAAATAAATGGATCTATTTTCTTGTTCTTAGATAATCCACCTGGCAGCGACTCCATTCCTAACATAAGATTCTCTTCAACTGATAGATATGGAATAATTTCTCTCCCTTGAGGAACGTAAGCCATTCCTTTCCTCGCCCTCTGATGAGGTGCTTTTCTATTGATATTTTCGCCAATAAAAAAAATATCGCCTTTTTTTTGTCTTAACAAACCAATAAGTGATTTCAATAAAGTTGTTTTGCCAACACCATTTCTTCCAATCAAACAAACCATTTCTCCTGATTTAACATTTAAATCTACATCCCTGAGAATATGACTTTCGCCATAATATGTATTCAATGATTTAATTTCCAGTAAGTTTTTCATAACTAATCCTCAGGCCTTCCTAGATAAACATCTATAACTTTTTGGTCCTTTTGTATAGTTTCCATTGTCCCCTCGCATAATACTGTGCCTTGATTTAATACTGAAACATTACTATCAAGTCTTCTTATAAATTCCATATCGTGATCTATTACTACTACTGTATTTTCTCCTGATAATGATTTTAATAAATCAGCTGTAAGATCAGTTTCTTCATCAGTTAAACCAGCAACAGGTTCATCAACTAACATTAAATCTGGCTTCTGTCCTACTAACATGGCTATCTCAAGCCATTGTTTTTGGCCATGTGATAAAGAACCAGCCTTAGAATCAATTTTTTGAGCTAAATTGACAATCTTCATGAGACGTTCAATCTCATTAAGCTGCTCATCCTTAATACTTTTATTTATAAGGTTTAAGGGGCTTTTAGGCGTTGACACTGATATTTCAAGATTTTCTTTAACTGTAAGATTTTCAAAGATTCTTGGGCTTTGGAACTTTCTTCCAACTCCAAGTCGAGCAATCTTATGCTCCTTTCTACCTACTAAAGATTTTCCTTTGAAAATTACTTCACCTTTTGTTGGCTTAACCTTTCCAGTTATTACATCAAGAAAAGTTGTTTTACCTGCTCCGTTGGGTCCTATTACAGCTCTTAATTCTCCTTTCTTTAAATTTAAATTAAGTTTGTTGAGAGCTAAAAAACCCTCGAAACTAACAGTAATATCTATTAAATTTAGAAGATTTTTATTATTCATTATTCCCATCCTTATTGTTAACTTCTAAGCTTGGATAGGTTTCAATCTTCCTTTTTAAACCAAATTTTTGAAGAAGATTCCTAGGACCATCTCCTTGAATCCATCCTAAAACTCCTTCTGGCAGGGCTGTTACAACTAAGATAAATAATCCTCCTTGGATAAACATCCAGCTAGCGGGTAAAGCTTCACTTACTAGACTTTTTGCATAGTTGATGAAAACTGCTCCTAGTATCGCTCCCATTAAAGTTCCTCTTCCTCCAACAGCAACCCATATAACCATTTCTATAGAAAAGGGAACTGTCATAAATTGAGGTGATACTATTCCAGACTGAACAGTATATAAAGCTCCCGAAATTCCAGCAAGACCTCCAGCAATAGAAAAAATTATCGTTTTGAATATAACTGGGTTGTATCCTGTAAACCTAACTCTTGGTTCATCATCTCGTATTCCTATAAGAATATTTCCAAATCTTCCTTTAACTACCCACTTAGCAAAAAACCATGCTGCTATTACTAGTATGGCGGTTATCCAAAAGAATATTCTTTGCATGGACTCAGAACCTACCATCTGACCAAATATTTTTGTCACATCTGTTTTTAATCCATTTGTTCCATTTATAAGTTTTTGTTGTCCATTAAAGAAGTTAAAAAATACAAGAAGAGAAGCTTGTGTAAGTATAGAAAAATAAACCCCTTTAATTCTATTCCTGAAAACAAGAAATCCAATTAAACCAGCAACCAATGCTGGAATTATCCAGATAGCGAAGAACGTGAAAACAGGCGATCTAAACGGTTCCCAGAAAAAGGGTAATTTTTCAACACCATATAGAGCAAAAAATTCAGGAATATTATTTGGAAATTCAGAAGAGCTGGTTATTTGCAAATACATTGCTGCACAATATCCACCTAGTGCAAAAAATATACCTTGTCCAAGACTTAGTAAACCTGTATAACCCCAGATAAGATCAACTCCAAGAGCAACTATTGATAAGGATAAGTATCTACCTAAAAGGTTTAGTCTAAATACTGGAAGTAAAGTTGGTGCTGCAATAATTAGAGCTATTAATATTATCCAGAATGATAATACTATTTTTCTATCAAATTTAAATTTACTTAGGGACATTAGTTCTCTACCATCCTGCCTTTTTGAGGAAATAAACCTGTTGGTTTAAATTGTAAGAATAAAACTATTAATGCAAATATCATTACTCTTGCCATACTTGTTGTCGCAAAAAAGTTTATTGTGTTTGAGAGGGGTAAAGGCATATCTGGCCATATTGATAAGAGCCTTCCAGCTCCGATTAAATCTGTCATTATTCCAATTCCAAAGGAAGCAAGTACTGTTCCTAATAAATTTCCTACCCCTCCAAGCACAACAACCATAAAACAACCCACTATATAGTTTCCCCCAACATTTGGTCCTACAGAACCTAAAAGAGATACTGCTACCCCAGCAACTCCTGCTAGGCCAGATCCAATTCCAAAGGTAATTATATCTACTTTTTCAGTAGATATACCGAGACAATCACTCATTTGTCGGTTTTGGGTAACTGCTCTTATACGCATACCCCATGCACTTTGATTAAGAAATAATGTTATTGCTATAACAGAGATTAGAGTAATGACAATTATCATTAATCTTGTTTTAGGAAATGCAGTGCCAATAATTTCAACTTGACCTCTCATCCATGAAGGTGCTGTTACATCAACATTTCTAGCGCTTGCTCTACTAAGTTTGCTGACAGAGGATGAGATTAAGCTACCTGTCAAGACTCCAGTTAAAGCAGCAAATATCCAAGAACTAAATTTAAAATATTTAAAATTTATTGATTCTTTTATTTTTGAAGGGAATGTTGTTGGTAAGAATAAACCAATTAAAAGACTTATAACCAGACCTGTCCCATAAGCTAAAGGTACACTTCTGACAAATTGTTGAAGAATTAAGCTTACGCCCCAAGTTGCGAGAAGTGTTTCTAGTGGACTTCCATAAAGTTTTCTTATTATGGTTTTTTCCAGGAGAATGCCTACTACTCCACTAACAATAAAAGCAAGGAAAATAGAAACTATTATGTACGAATTGTAGTAAGGTTTTAAAATAGGTAATTTGAAAATTAATTGTGTTACGTATGTTGTGTAAGCCCCAAGCATCATTAGTTCTCCATGGGCAAGATTTATTACACCCATAAGACCAAAAACAATTGCTAGACCTAATGCAGCAACAAGTAGTACAGATCCTATTGCAACACCATTAAAAAGACTATCGAGAAGTAACTCCAATTTAGAATAAGAAAATATTTGATTATATAAAATAAAAGGAGGTGTTAACCTCCTTTTATTTTGAAGTAAAGGTTTTAATTTGATTAAAGCTTATACTTTTCTCCTTTTGAAGGATCTGTCCAATCACATGCAAATCCTTTTGAACTTGGATGCTTTTGGTTCCATGCTTGAGGTAGTACAACTCCTGTCTCTTCAAGGATTGTAAAACCACCCTCTGCATTAATCTGTCCAATTCTTACTGTTTGAGATAAGTGGTGATTAGGCATAACTTCAACAGGACCTTGTGGAGCATCAAATTTCTGTCCAACAAGCGCTTCCCTTACTGCGTTGTCGTCGAATGTTCCAGCATCTTCAACTGCCTGTTTCCATAAATAAACCATGTTATAGGCAGATTCTTGAGGATCAGCTACAACACGATCAGCTCCCCATCTTTTCTTGAAACTTGCAGCAAATTTCTTGGAAGCAGGAGTATCAATTGACATCATGTAATTCCATGCACCATAGTGGCCTTCAAGGAACTCAGGACCAATTGTACTAATCTCTTCTTCAGCAATTGAATAGTTCATTACGTAGTAGCCACTTGAAGGTGTGATTCCCGCGTCTTGAATCTGCTTGAAGAATGCAACGTTTTGGTCACCATTAAGTGTATTAATGATTATTCCACCTTCAGGAAGCGCCTTTTTGATTTTTGAGATAATTGGAGCAACTTCGGTATTTCCTAATGGAAGGTAATCTTCTCCAACAACTTTACCTCCTAACTGTTTTACCTGAGCTTTTGTAATTGTGTTGGAAGTTCTTGGGAAAACATAATCAGAACCTACAAGGAAGAAATCTCCACCAGCTGCGGGAGAACGCTTATACATGAAATCTGTAGCGGGTTCAGACTGTTGGTTTGGTGTGGCTCCTGTATAGAAAATGTTGTTAGAACATTCTTGAGCTTCATATTGAATAGGGTAGTAAAGGAAAGCATCTTTTGATTCATAGACAGGTAACATTGCCTTTCTACTAGCAGATGTCCAACCACCAAAAACTACAGGAACTCCGTCTTGGTCTATAAGTTTCTTAGATTTTTCAGCAAAAGTAGGCCAGTCAGATGCACCATCTTCAACTATGTATTCAATTTTGTAGCTTTTACCGCCAACTGTTACGCCACCAGCAGCATTTATCTCTTCAATAGCCATTTTTTCAGTATCAACAAGGGTTGATTCAGAAATTGCCATTGTTCCAGATAACGAATGCAAAATACCAACGGTTACAGTGTCGTCGAAACTTCCGGAGGTTCCACCTCCACCGCATGAAGTTGCTGTAACCGCAAGTGAGGCAGTAGCTAATCCTGCCAAAATACGCCTTGAAATTCTCATGAATTAGGATAAATTAGGTAATTGACCCTCATTAGGGGGATAAAGTAAAAGTTATTAACGAGTGAGGATTCGTTTTGTATCAGTCGTAACTTTTTGTTGAATCCAATATATAACTAATCATTATTTATCTTGTTTCGATTGTTGGGTATATGTGATTCTAAAAATTGAGTTATTTCTTCAACTCCTATGCTGTTACTTATGTTGGTAAAAAACCAAGGTTTACCTTTTCTCATAAATTCAGTATCTCTTTTCATAATATTTAAATCTGCACCAACCATATCTGCTAAGTCAATTTTGTTTATTAATAATAAATCTGACCTTGTTATTCCTGGTCCACCTTTTCTAGGAATTTTGTCTCCGGCAGAAACGTCAATCACATATATGGATAAATCTACAAGCTCTGGACTAAAACTAGATGCTAAATTATCACCTCCACTTTCTACAAAAACAAAATCTAAAGGATTATATTTTTTTTCTAAATCTAAAACTGCATTTTTATTTAAGGAACAATCCTCTCTTATCGCTGTATGAGGACAACCTCCTGTTTCTACACCGATAATCCTTCCTTCGTCTAAAACTTTCTTCTTTATTAGAAAGTTAGCATCTTCTTTGGTGTAAATATCATTTGTGACAACTGCTATCTCATAATTTTTTTTCAGGGTTAAGCATAGATTTTCTACTAATGCAGTTTTTCCTGAACCTACAGGCCCAGCAACTCCTACTCTCAATTTGCTGCTCATAAATTAATTTCGAAAAAGTTTTGTATAAAGGTCATTATGATTTTGTTGTGCCATAGCTAAACCTACATTGCCAAAATAGATGTCATCAATTTCTTTGTCCATAATTTCTTTAGAAACTTTTGAAATTATGGCTAATAAATCTCTCTGAATTATTTGTGCTTTTGTTGAACCAATAGGAATAATTCTTAATGCTGCACTAAGTTGGTTTGCACTCCAGGCGTAGAAAAAATTCTCAACCATTTCTAACTTCGTAATTTCAAAACAATAACAAGCCCAACTCCAAGCTAAAGGCCAAGAGTTTTTTTCATTTTTTTTATATGGATATTCAAATCCAAATTCATTGTTTAAGTCAAGGAGAGATTTTGCCATTTGAGTTTGTTGTTCTCTCATTTCGACAGAGTCTTTTGATGAGAGGATCCATTTATCCAAACTCAATAGCTTTTGCAGATTACTTTTTAAATTTTTGTCGTGTTTTAACTCATTGAAAATATCAAAAAAATCTAACAATAGCCTTGCATCTAGTCTAATCTGGCCAATTTTCAGTTCACTTATGATTAATTCTTTTACAGAATTTGGGTCTTTTAAGTCTTTAGTATTTAGATAACTCTCTAATCCCTCCGAATAACAAAATCCTCCTACTGGTAAGTTAGGGCTTATTAATAAATATTTTAATAAATGACTTTTACTCATGACTATGAGCACCTTTTTCTGGAAAGAATTTTTTCTGGGTATTAATGATATCAACATTAAAATTTTTAAGCATATTTTCGATTATGTAATCTCCTTTAGTTAGAAGAATATTTTCTTCAATTTCTACTTCTACATGCCTATTTCCAAGATGATAAGCAGTTTTAATAAGTTCAATTGTAGAGTTAGAACTTATTTCAATTAAATTTTCTGTTTTCGCAATTATCTCTACATAGAAATTGGACTTATTAGTTGAAAGAATATCTCCATCATTTAATTTGCCATCTCTAGGTAATTGTAAGATTATTTCTTTATCACAATCAGTTAATCTTTTACCTCGTAAGATTCTTCTTTCATCTGAACTTAGGGTAAGTTTTAAAAATGAACCTAGTTGTGGTTTTTCTTTAATCCAATCAGTTACAACTATTTGTTTATTCATTCTCATAATCAAAATTTTTTAGTTACTTTAATTTAGTAATTAAAGAAAACAATTTATGATTAAAACTTCTTGGGAAGGTAATTGTTTCTTAAATTTTTTCAATAATAAAACAAGTTTAGGAAATGTTGATAAAACAATCTTTAAATCTAAATCTACTTCACCTTATAAGTTATTAAAGTCTACTCATGATCAGGAGGGCAGGTGTATTTTGCCTGTTCTTCATACTGCGGGGGGATTGGTTGGAGGCGATTTACTTGATTTTGAAGTAAATCTTGAAAAAAACTCTAAAGTATTGTTGACTACTTCTTCAGCTCAGAAAGTATATGGATCAGTTGGGATATCTAAAATTAATCCAAAAGGATCTTTTTCAAAGCAAAATAATCTCATAAAGATTCTTGCTAATTCACATTTAGAGTATCTCCCACAAGAAACAATTATCTTTGCAAATGGTTTATTTGAGCAAAAGTTTAAAGTATCTATTTCAGAAACTTCAAGTTTTTTATTTACGGATTTAATAAGACTTGGAAGATCTTCTTCAGGAGAATCTATTGAGAGTGGAGTTTTTAGGTCTAAATTAGAAATTGTGAGAAATAATGATTTATTTAATGATTGGGAATATGTTGATCAAATAGAATTATCTGAGGCAAGTTATGTTTCCAAGTCAGGTATGGATTACATGCCTGTTTTTGGATCCTTGATTTGGATTTGCGAAAAAGATTTTTCCAATTCAAAAATAATTAATCTCGTGGAAAATATAAAAAAGATTTTCAATGAAACTGATAATAATTTATCTATTGGAATCCTTGAAAATGGTATCTCTGTAAGATTTTTAGGGAGTTCTTCACAAGAAGCTAGGAAATGTTTTTTTTGTATTTGGAAACAAATTAGGTCTGTTTGTGGATTTTGTGAGCCAAAATATCAAGGTGTGTGGCCTTTACAAGATTCTATGAATTATTAATTATGTTCAGAAAGAACCTTTTTTAAGAATTTATAGATTAATTTTTTAATATGCATCTTTCACCTCAAGAAAAGGATAAACTATTGATTTTTTCTGCTGCTCTTTTAGCTGAAAGAAGGCTTAGTCGAGGTCTTAAGCTTAATTATCCTGAAACAATTGCTTTTTTGAGTTTTCAGGTTCTCGAAGGAGCTCGAGATGGAAAAAGTGTAAGTCAATTAATGTCAGAGGGAACTTCCTGGCTTTCAAAATCACAAGTTATGGAGGGCATTCCTGAAATGGTTGATGAAGTCCAAATAGAAGCAGTTTTCCCTGATGGGACAAAGTTAGTTACTATTCACAATCCGATTAACTAGTTATGAGTAATTTAATTCCTGGCGAAATAATTCCTGAACGAGGTGAAATCGAATTAAATCTTGGGAAGGAAGTTAAAACAGTAAAAGTTTCTAATTCTGGAGATAGACCTGTACAAATTGGATCTCACTATCATTTTTTTGAAGCTAATAAAGCTTTAATTTTTGATCGAGAACTATCACTTGGTATGCGTCTTGACATTCCTGCAGGAACAGCAATTAGATTTGAACCTGGAGATACAACTGATGTCAAATTAGTTCCATATTCAGGTTTAAGAATTGCAAATGGTTTTAATTCATTGGTTAACGGTTCTTTAGATACTTAAAAATTATGTCCTATAAAATTGACAGAAATACTTATGCGCAAACTTACGGACCCACTACCGGAGATAGAGTGAGGCTTGCTGATACCGAACTTTTTATAGAAGTAGAAAAGGATTTAACTACATACGGTGATGAAGTTAAATTCGGTGGAGGTAAAGTTATTCGAGATGGGATGGGACAGTCTCAAGTAAGAAGAGCTGATGGAGCCGTAGATACCGTTATAACTAATGCTTTGATCGTGGATTGGTGGGGAATAATTAAGGCTGATGTGGGTATAAAAGATGGAATTATTTTTGAAATTGGTAAGGCTGGTAATCCTGATATTCAGGATAATGTCGATATTGTTATTGGTGCATCAACAGAAGTAATAGCTGGAGAAGGCCATATTCTTACAGCAGGTTCAATAGATACCCACATTCACTTTATTTGTCCCCAACAAATTGAGACAGCACTAGCCTCCGGAATTACAACCATGTTGGGTGGAGGGACTGGACCTGCAACTGGCACAAATGCCACTACTTGTACTCCAGGTTCTTTTCATATTTCAAGAATGCTTCAATCTGCAGAAGCATTTCCCATGAATTTAGGTTTTTTTGGAAAAGGAAACTCAACAAACGAGAGCAATCTTATTGATCAGGTTGAAGCTGGTGCATGTGGATTGAAGCTTCATGAGGATTGGGGAACGACTCCCTCTACAATAAATTCTTGTCTTAATGTTGCAGATAATTTAGACGTTCAAGTATGTATTCATACTGATACTTTGAATGAGGCAGGCTTTGTTGAAGATACCATCAACGCTATTGCAGGAAGAACTATCCATACTTTTCATACCGAAGGAGCAGGTGGAGGTCATGCCCCAGATATCATAAAAATTTGTGGAGAAAAAAATGTTCTTCCAAGTAGTACTAACCCAACAAGACCCTATACGAGGAACACATTAGAAGAACATCTTGACATGTTAATGGTTTGTCATCATTTAGATTCTAAAATCCCAGAAGATATTGCTTTTGCTGAATCAAGGATTAGAAGAGAAACTATTGCAGCTGAGGATATCTTGCATGATATTGGTGCCTTTTCAATTATTGCTAGTGATTCTCAAGCTATGGGAAGAGTTGGTGAAGTAATTACAAGAACTTTTCAAACCGCTCACAAAATGAAAGTCCAAAGGGGGCCGCTATCACAGGATTCTGATAGAAACGATAATTACAGAGTAAAGAGATATATTTCTAAGGTCACAATTAATCCTGCAATAGCTCATGGTATTGATAAACATGTTGGCTCTATAGAAAAGGGTAAAATTGCGGATTTGGTATTATGGAAACCCTCCTTTTTTGCTGTAAAGCCCGAACTTGTAGTTAAGGGAGGATCTATAGTTTGGTCCCAAATGGGTGATTCAAATGCTTCAATTCCTACTCCAGGCCCTGTACATGGCCGGCCTATGTTTGCTAGTTTCGGCCAATCTCTAATTAAGAGTTCTTTCACCTTTTTAAGTAAAAATTCAATTGATCAAAATATTCCAAATAAGTTAGGCTTACAAAAGAAATGTATTGCCGTAGAAAATACTAGAAATATCAATAAATCACACTTAAAACTTAATAGTAAATTACCAAATATTTCAGTTGATCCTCAAACTTATGAAGTTTTTTCTGATGGGGAACTTCTTACTTGTGAACCTCTTGATGAAGTCCCAATGGCTCAACGATACTTTTTACTTTAGAAGTTTTTAATTAATTCTTTTTTACTTGCTCTTATATCTTGAGACCCAGCAATTGCCAAATCTTCTTGCAGTTTGTTCTCACAAGATAAAACTCTTGACCAACTTGGTAACTGCTGTGTAGTAGGGCAATCTAAGTAATCTTCTGTAGCGGGTCTCAATAGTTTCGCAAATTTTTGAACTGATAGCTCTTCTTCATGCCTATCGTATGGAAGTTGATTAACTGCTGAATCTAGTCCAAATTGTTTTACCCGATCTTCCCCAACTCTTTTGTAGAGAACTTCTAAGGTTGCTAGTTGAGTACTTGTTAAGGTCTCTGCTTGATGCTCCATGAGACCCCTTAAGACACTTGAAAGAATTTCTGTACACATTTTTTGCAATCCTTCTTTAGATGAATCACCTATATTCTTATGTTTATGATCAAACAAACCTAGGTCAACTTGGGCTATTTTGGAGGTTCTTACATTTCTGTAAACCTCTGATAATAAACCTATCTCTAAACCCCAGTCACAAGGAATTCGTAAATTCATAGCAAGGTCTTTAGTGAAAGCAAACTCACCTGCTAATGGATATCTAAAAGATTGTAGATATTGTAAAAAGGGACCTTTCCCTACTAACTGTTCAAGACTTGCCAATAAGGGTCCCACAAATAATCTTGTTGCTCTACCTTGCAATTGATTAGTCTCTAGGGATAACCTGCTGTAAAAAGCCTTTACATATGATATTCCATATGATTCATCCAAAAGGGGAAGTATCATTCTTGAAGGATACAAATGACTAAAAGTTCTTATATCAGCATCAAAAAGAGCAACAACTTCTGATTTTCTCGTCGCAACACCTATGCCTTGCCAAACAGCCCATCCTTTCCCTGGTGTTCCTAAAAGTTCTAACCCATTTTTTTCTTGACTTTTTAATAGTGCTATTACCGAGGGAGAATTAGTCCATTGAACGTGTACTGGAAATGGCATTGAATCAAAAAATGATTTTGCGGCTTTGACTTGCTCAATAGTTTTTGCAGAGAGAGCAATAACTAATTCATTTAAGCCTGTAAGGTCTTTTA
>QCNK01000028.1 GCA_003210135.1 Prochlorococcus sp. AG-424-P23
ATTTTGAATATTTAAATTCTTTTTCTCAGTATTGGTCTGTTTAAAAATTATCCCTTCAATTTTCTTTTCCAATAATTTAAGTTTTTTTTGTTTCAGATGATAATCATAATAATTCTCTAAGCTTGTGCATAAATCTATTTTATTTTCGCAATTAATTTCCTTATCAAAAAACCAAACGCAATAAAAATCTTTGTTGAATGTAGAAAAGTTAAAGTTATTGTTTTTAAACCTGTTTATCCAAATCTTCCAATTTTTAAATATCTCCTTTAAGTCTGAGTTGCTGATGAAATCAATATTTTTTTCCATTATTTCTGAATTAACAGTTGCGCTAACAACCTCTAATTGTTTTGTGAGGATAGGACTTACTCCTTGATAGGTATTTATTAAACAGTATTTCAAAGACTCAGGTACTAATGAAATTGAGTCTTTCCATGATTGAAAAGACTCATCTTCTTTAGGTTTTTTTTTGAGATTGACTGGAGGGCCAGAATAAATTGATCCTGTTGAAATTGTTCTAAAACTAGATTGACTTGATTTAATTTGTTTACCAACGGCAATTATTTTATGTTTATTATCCAGATAAAAAATATTACTATGTTTTCCCATTAATTCAAAAATTAAATACTTATTAATTTCATCTCCAGGTTTTTTCGCAAAACTAAATTTTATAACTCTTTCGAAATCATCTTGATCAATCGAAATTAAAGCCATATACTTTAATCCGTATCTTATTTGTTTGGAAAGTGTGCTTTCTCTCCCAATCTTTTCTGGCTTATTTATCTTTAGTATTCTTGGAGAGTCTCCATTCCATGAAACTTCTAACCATGTTTGAGAATCAACTCCTCTGAAACATAACTGAATTGTATTAGGCTCTGGTTGTTGGGCAGTCTCAAACTTTGAAGGTAGGATGCTATGTGTCAAATAATGCAAGACAGATCTAATAGATGTAATATCCATTATCTGTGGAACACCTTTTTGCATTATTCCTTTTTAATTCACAAGATGTCCATTTTACTGTAAAAAATTTAATATGAAAAATCAAAAAAAACTTATTATCCTTACTGGACCCAGCGGGGTGGGGAAAGGAACAGTTGTTAAAGAAATATTAGGTAAAGAAAAAAATTTTTGGCTTTCAATATCTGCAACTACTAGAGAACCTAGAGAGGGAGAGAAGGACGGAGAAAATTATTATTTCTTAAACCAAGAAAATTTTAAAGAAATGATTGAACAAAACCTTTTCCTTGAATGGGCTCAATTTGCTGGAAACTACTATGGAACGCCTTTGTCTTCTGTTAATGAGAAAATAAAAAAAGGATTTACCGTACTACTTGAAATTGAAGTAGAGGGTGCAAGGCAAATAAAAAATAAGTTTCCTAATTCACAGTCAATATTTTTACTTCCTCCGGATAAAGAAGAGTTAGAGAGAAGAATAAGAAATAGAGGTACAGAAAAAGAAGAGTCAATTAAAAAAAGACTCTCAAGGGCTAATTATGAGATTTCAGTATCAAATGAATTTGATTTTGCATTAATAAATCACAATGTTGATGAAACAGCCAAAAAAATAATCAAGTTAATAAAAACTTGATTATTTTCTATTTATCAACTCATTGGATGGAATAATAAATCAGGGAAAAACCTATTAAATTCAATAATTATTCCAGCTGTAAGGCTTAGCCAAATTGCTGCTACTACAGGAGCAGATCTTACAAATTTTGTGTTTAGAATTTTGAACATTTGTTTTATGAAAGTTTTTTTGGATGTTTAGCGAGGACCATTAAGTGTAATATTGTTATCTTTCTCTCTTAAATCTCCATTTCTACCTTGTTTATTAGCAAGTAGTGGCCATTGGGCTCCTTTTACAAGACATTTTCTAGCTAAGTCTAGGTCAATAATGATCTCAAGATCTGCTGGATTCTTAGTCTTTTTTGATTCAATGAGATACTCTCTTCCTGACCAGCCTATAATTCCAGCAATGTAAATGAACAATACTCCGGGAATAAGTAAATCTCCTTCATGACCTCTATTTAGAAGGGCTCCCCATGGCTCAAGAGGAGGTCCAATTATTAAATGAGGAAGACCATCATCTCCGCATGATGCTTTTCCATATCTTTCAAATCTTGCTATGTCTTTTTGAGTAGTTGCAGAATTTGCTCTCTCAATGAATTTAGGATTTTCAGAGCATTTTGTGAGGGCTGAAGCGGTATATTCTGTGCTAGCTCTATCTGCGTTTAAGGCAGGACCATTTGCAGCTAGTGCAAATGGAGTAATTCCGAGGAACAGAAAAACTGAGGTTATGATTGAAAAAAAGAATTTCATAAGTTGCAATCTTTAATTCCTTATAGTGTGTTAAGTAAGAAATTAATATTAAAATAGAACAAGTTGAACCAAAAATGCATAAAGTTTTAGCTATTGAAACAAGTTGTGATGAGACATCTGTCTCAATAGTTTCAAATATTGGAGATACTTTCAAAATACATTCAAATATAATTGCCTCTCAAATTGAAGATCATTCAAAATGGGGAGGAGTTGTGCCTGAACTTGCAGCTAGAAAGCATTTAGAATTATTACCTTTTGTTTTAGATAAGGCTCTAGAAGAAGCAAAAATTAAAATTGAGGAAGTCGATTATATTGCGTCAACTGTAGCTCCTGGATTAGTTGGTTGTTTACGAGTTGGCTCTATAACTGCAAGATCACTTTGCATGTTACATTCAAAACCATTTTTGGGAATTCATCATTTGGAGGGGCATTTATCTTCAATTCTATTTTCAGAAAACTATCCAAAGAAATCTTTTCTTACATTACTTGTTAGCGGCGGGCATACTGAATTGATAAAGGTAGATGATAGTAGAAAAATGCAAAGACTTGGGAAAAGTTTTGATGATGCTGCCGGAGAAGCCTTTGATAAAGTTGGTAGACTATTAGGTCTTAGTTATCCAGGAGGACCGGCAATTGAAAAGATTGCTAAAAATGGCGACCCAATGAAATTTAATTTACCAAAATGTAAGATCTCTGATAAAAAAGGTGGATATCTTAAATATGATTTTTCTTTTAGTGGTTTAAAAACTGCCGTATTAAGAGTAGTTGAGAGAATAAATTTGGCTGGGAAGACAGTCCCAATTCCAGATATTGCTGCAAGTTTTGAGAGAGTAGTGGCAGAGGTCTTGGTAGAGAGAACAATAAAATGCGCAAAAGATCATAGCTTGGATAATGTAGTTGTGGTTGGGGGAGTGGCTGCTAACAATACATTAAGAAAAATGATGATTAGTGAAGCTAGTAAAAAATCTATTAAAGTTCATTTAGCGCCTCTTGATCTTTGTACAGATAATGCGGCAATGATTGGAGCGGCGGCGTTGTTCAGAATCAAATTTAAGGATCATTTAAGTTCCCTTAAATTAGGTGTCTCAGGAAGACTATCAATTGAACAAGCAAATACCCTTTATGAAGAAAACCCTCCTTTCTAATTTCAATGAACAAACAACCTAAAATCGAGATTAAAGAGACAAAAAACTTCGTTGATAAAAAGGAATTGAATTTGTGGAAAAGAGGTTTTACCCCTCAAGCTGAAATATGGAATGGAAGGATGGCAACTGTTGGCATAGGAATTATTTTTATAATTATTGCTTTAATCAGCCAGTTTTCTTAATAGAAATAAAATTAATTTTCTTAAAAGTATTTTTGAAAGAATTTTTTAAAATACTCTTGTTCAGCCTATGAATTAAATTAAAAAGTATTGTTTTTATTGGACTAGAGATAAGATTATTGATTTAATCAAAATAATAAATGTTTTTATTATTTGTAATTTTATATGACGCCTGAAAGGCTTGGATTACTTTGGGGGATAACTGTATTTGCAGGCGCTTGCGCTCGATTATTTTCTTCTTTTACAGGATTCCCAAGTGTTGTTATTTTATTGCTTTCTGGATTATTAATTGGAAGATCAGGCTTGGGACTTGTTGAGCCTTTAGATCTCGGGCAAGGGCTTGAAACTATTGTGGGGCTTTTGGTCTGTTTGGTTCTTTTTGAAGGGGGACTAAATTTAAAACTACCTGAGGGGAATATAAGAAATACTGTTTTGAAAATTTCATTGGTAAGACTTTTTATTTCATTATCAGCTGGAATTTTTATTGCTCATTGGCTGGCAGGCCTCTCATGGCAAGTTGCAGGAATATATAGTGCCATCGTTCTAGCTACTGGACCAACAGTTGTCTCTCCATTAGTCGAACAAATAAAATTAGCTTCCCCTCTTGCGCAAGTTTTGAAAGCTGAGGGATTGTTGCTTGAACCAATTGGTGCGGTACTGGCATTACTGCTTTTAGAACTGACTTTAGGCGACCTTCGGGGGATTAAGGATGTATTTATAGCATTAATGCAAAGATTAGGGGGAGGCGTCTTAATCGGATTAAGTGCAGGATGGTTATTATCAGAAATTTTAAAAAAAATAAAAAATGAAGCCTCATTTGGTATAGAGCTTCAAGTTACCCTAGGATTTATTTTCCTGGTGTATGGAATTTGCGAATATTTTTTACCAGAATCAGGCTTGCCTGCCTCTGTGGCGGCAGGTTTTATTGTAGGGAAGAGAGAAGTTATAGATAAAGAGAGATTGGATAATCTAATAGGTGAATTAGCTCAATTAGCAATAACTGTTCTTTTCCCTCTTTTGGCTGCTGACGTTTCATGGGGTGAATTAAGTCCGCTCGGCTGGGGAGGGGTTGTTTGCGTATTTATGTTGATGGTAATTGTTCGCCCTATCGCTATCTGGATAGCAACAATGGGAAGAGAACTGGACTTAAAAGAAAAAGTATTTTTAGCCTGGTTAGCCCCAAGAGGTATTGTTACTGCAGCGGTAGCTTCTCTTTTTTCTATCAGATTAGAGCAGGCTGGTATCCTTGGGGCCGGCCGTCTTCAAGGTTTAGTTTTTCTTACTATATTGATGACAGTAGGAATTCAAGGTCTTTCAGCTAAACCTTTGGCAAATAGGCTGGAATTAGGTCAAAAAAATAATTTAGATTAATTAAAGACATCTTTCAATTCGAGATCTATCAGTTTTACTCTCTGAGAAAAGCTCCCAACTTTGAATTAAATCTGGTCCACTCAGAGATCCAAAAAAAGCTACTCTTAATGATTTCATTAATATCCCTTTTTTAATATTATGCATTTTTGAGATTTCGTTTATTATTTCTTTGGCTTTCTCTTTATCTAGTTTTAAAGTATTTTGTTCAATTAAATAATTTAAGATTAGTTTAAGAGATAATTTACTATCGTCTTTTTCCAGAAAATCTTGACCTTCTTTTTGAATTGTAGGTATTAAGAAAAATGGTTTTGATTGATCAATTGAATCTTTTAAAAGAGTCATAGAGTCTTTAAGCAGAATTGCTAATTTATAAGCCCATTCTTGAGATGGCGGCACCCAACCATTATCATCCCAGTATTTTTTCATGATCTCACTTAACTTTATTGATTCCATATTTCTTATATATTGAGAATTAATCCAATTGAGTTTTTCCCAACTGAATTTGGCTCCAGCTTTATTTATTTCTGATAAGTCAAAAATTTCAGATATTTCTTCAAGTGAAAGTATTTCTTTGTCGGCAGATTTTGGAGACCAACCTAAAAAGGCCATGTAGTTCGATAAAGCCTCAGGTAAATATCCCATTTCTCTAAATTCGTCTATTGAAGTAACGCAATCTCTCTTAGATAATTTTTTCCCTTCGTTATTTAGTATTAAGGGTGTATGCGAAAAAGTTGGCAAATTAAAATTTAACGCTCTATATAGCAATATTTGTTTTGCAGTGTTTGAGATATGGTCTTCACCCCTTACAACATGAGTAATATTCATGAAATTATCATCAACTACAACTGCAAGATTATACAAGGGATCTCCTATCTCATATCCCCTAGCCCTTCTTGACAAAACTAAATCACCACCCAAATCCTTCCCTTGCCATTTGATTTCCCCTCTTATCTGATCTACCCATTTAATTTCAATTTTTTCATCAATCTTAAACCTTATTACTGAAGTCCTCCCCTGAGATATGAATGTTTCTATTTCTTCTTTTGAAAGACTTCTGTGTCTATTATCATGCTTTGGAGGTAATCCTTTCTTTTTTTGTTCTTCTCTTAATTCAGATATTTCATCTTCTGTCGTAAAGCATCTATATGCAGCTCCACATTCCAATAGCTTTTTGATAAAACTTTTGTGAATCGAAATTCGGTCACTTTGCTTTATAGGTTCTTCATCCCATTTAAGTCCAAGCCATTTCAAGCCCTCTAATATATTTTCTGTATATTCAGATTTAGATCGAAGAAAATCTGTATCTTCTATTCTGATAAGAAATTTTCCACCTATTTTTTGTGCATACAACCAGTTGAATAGTGCTGTTCGCGCTGTCCCAATATGAAATAAACCTGTTGGACTCGGGGCTAGTCTTAAACGTTTTTCCAAATTTTTTTAGAAAAAACGGGACCGACGGGATTCGAACCCGCAACTTCCGCCGTGACAGGGCGGTGCTCTAACCAGTTGAACTACGGTCCCAAAGTTTTGTTCTAAATTAATTTAGAACTTCATTCTTAAAATTATCAGATCATAATACTTAATTAATGTTGTTGTAATAAAAAAAATTTATTAATTTGAGGATTTACAAAAATAGCTAGTTTTTCAGCTGCCTTAGTAAAAACAACTATTTATTTTTGAGGTCTAAAACCAGCAGGCTCTATCAACCTAACTTGGTTACCTCTGGCGGTAAATTCTCTGCCTTGGTCACTTTGTACGACGACCCTCCCACCAGACTTAACTCTGATGACTCTTGCACGAACCCATCCTAAAGCCGCTGATTCGAGGACTTTAACTACGTCCCCAGGTTGAAGATCTAACTCCATCTTATGAAAAAAATAATTTACATAATGTTGATTAAACGCGTCGTGGAGGACTTGAACCCCCGACATCAGGTTTTGGAGACCTGCGTTCTACCAACTGAACTAACGACGCATCTAAATGATTATAAGCGTCTTTGTGACCAATAAGTTGATTAATTTACAACTTTATCGATCAAAGCGTTGTTTTACGCGAGTAGCTTTTCCTACTCTATCTCTTAGATAGAATAACTTAGCTCTTCTTACTTTACCTCTACGTTCCACTTTTAGAGAGGCAACCTGTGGACTATGTAGCATAAATACTCTTTCAACACCTATACCCTGAAAAATTCTTCTAACTGTAATTGTCTGGTTGATACCACCATGCCTTTTCGCTATAACAACACCTTCATATGGTTGAACTCTTTCTTTATTACCCTCTGTGATTTTTACACCAACTTTAACAGTGTCACCAACATAAATTTCAGGTAATTCTTTTTTTGATTGTTCATCCTCAAATTCCTTAATAAGATTGGATGCGCTTAAGGTTTGCGTAGTCTCAGAAACTGTGTTTTTTTCTTTTTGTTCAACTGCTACATCAACTGATGCGTCAGCTTTAATACCGGTTTCTAATTCCTTCTCTTGTTTCTCTTTGGCCATTTTGGTCTTTATTGTCCTTCAAGTTCTATATCTTAACCTTTTGACTCGCCTTTAGTAACCTTTTTGGTAAATGAAATTGTTTTTGAAAACATTTGGAACCCCGTTATGAGCATCCATAAAACTCCAAGAGAATTTAATATTACGTATATAAGTTCTCCATTATCTCCAAGCCATTCGCCCTCATGGAGAGACATTAACCAATGAACTTGTTCTCTAGAGTAACCTAGTAAATCTTTGGAAACCCTATAAAAAAGACCAGTAATTGAAGATATAAATAACGGAAGAAAAATCCAGGGCGCCAAAGCCTTATGAAATTGCCTAGAATTGAATAAAGTTTTCATTTTTGTTCCCTTCCCATTGTTATTGATAGATTTAAGGTAGCCAATACCATAAAGGCTATTTTGAAAATATTTTCCTATTACTATTATTTCTTCCAATGAGACATTTTGCAGATCTTTTGTTAAATAAAAATAATTCCAAAACTAATGATCAAGTTCCTTTCATTCAGAGGAGAAGAGGAATTGAAATAAAGTCTTCACGGGAGATAAATTTGATGAAAAAATCTAGCAGGATTGTAGCAACTGTTTTGAGGGAAATTAATGACTTAATTAAACCTGGAATGAGTACAAAAGATTTAGATGATTTCGCAGAAAAGAGGATAAAAAGTTTTGGAGCTGTGCCAAGTTTCAAGGGCTACCATGGATTCCCTTCTAGTATTTGTTCTAGTATTAATAATGAGGTTGTCCACGGGATTCCTAGTAAAAATAAAATAATTAAAAATGGCGACTTGGTTAAAATTGATACAGGGGCATTCTTAGATGGTTTCCATGGGGATAGTTGTATATCAATTTGTGTGGGAGAAGTTAGTCCAAAGGCTCAAAAACTTAGTGACATTGCTTATAAAGC
This sequence comes from Prochlorococcus sp. AG-424-P23, assembly GCA_003210135.1. GTDB lineage: Bacteria > Cyanobacteriota > Cyanobacteriia > PCC-6307 > Cyanobiaceae > Prochlorococcus_A. The sequence continues at coordinate 8,416 of QCNK01000028.1, forward strand.
ATTGTATGCGGGCCTTTCGAAAATTAAGGCAGGGAACACACTTCTAGATGTGGCTGGGGAAATCGAAGACATTGTTATAAATAATGGCTTTAGTGTTGTAGAAGACTATACAGGTCATGGAGTTGGAAGGAATCTTCATGAAGAACCATCAGTATTTAACTTTAGGACTAAAGAATTGCCTAACGTTGTCCTTCGTGAAGGAATGACATTAGCGGTGGAACCTATTGTTAATGAAGGGACTAAATTTTGCAAAACATTAAATGATAGATGGACCGTAATAACAAAAGATGGAAAACTATCGGCCCAATGGGAGCATACAATAGTTGTTTTAAAAGATGGTATTGAAATATTGACAGATCGAGATTTCTAGACATTAGGATTTGTATTTATAGATAATTTGGCAATACAAAAAATTAAAAAACTCTTTCAATGGGAAAAGTAGATAGGTTAAAGGATTTGGACTAATCATTACTAAATAATTTTTTGAATTTGCTAAATCATAAATTCTTTTAGCAACAAATTTGGGACTCATTATTCCAAGAGGATTTAGTTCTGATTTAAAAGGCCCTAAGATGATTTTTTTTATTATTAATTTTTTCTTTGTATTTTTGTCCAGAAGGTTTTTTTTGAAAGAAACTAATTTCCCAATAAGGGATTTACTAATCTCATATGACGGATTTAGGGCTGGTAATATTTCTGCTTCAGATGTATTTATCCAAATCTCTTTTCTGATTGTTGAATCATTGGTTAGAGCAATATCTTCAAATAAATTTAAAAATTTGAATTTGCTTAATGCATTTATTTCTATAGAGTTTGCATAGTTGGAATTTTCTCTACTCAAATCATAGATACCATGGTTCAAAATTAAAATATCTATCTTTTCTAATTGTTTTTTTAATGATGATTCCTTCCCACATTCCCATTTAATCCATTCATTTGGAGATTCAAGAGTTATTTCATAATTAGTTTTACTATGAGTAAATCCAATCACTTTATATCCTTTTTGACGAAATAACTTTGTTAATTCTTTCCCTAGCGCTCCTGAGGCTCCAGTAATCCCTATAGTTTTTTCATTTTTGGTTGAATTTATCATTTGATTTATTTTGGTGAAATACTAAAGAATTAAAATAAATTTGCTAAAAAAATATCATTTATATTTTTATTTGATTAAAACTCATAAATAAATATTTGTTTAGTGCTGAAAAAAATATTATCTTAAATCTATTGATAAATAATTTTATTAGTTATGAGCGATATATTATTAATTGGTTCATGTGAACCATTTAGTGGTAAGTCTGCAATAGTTCTTGGGATAGCAAAAAGACTTTTACAGGAGAAAAAAAAAGTACGCATTGGAAAACCGCTAGCAACCTGTATTGAACTTACTAATCTTCCCTCAATGGCGTATGAAGGATTAATAGATGATGATGTGAAATTTATTGGATCTACATTAAATATCGAAGAGGAGAATTTAATTTCTTCAGTAGGATTATTGGATAATATATCAGCTGAAAAACGGATCTTCAATAAAGACTTACACCCAGGAAAAGGTTTTGATCAGATTAAAGGATTGGTTAATGATGATTTTAAAGGCCTCAACATTTTAGAGGCAGCTGGAAGTCTTCATGAAGGTATGATTTATGGCTTAAGTCTCCCACAACTAGCAAAGGATTTAGATGCGAAAGTTTTAATTGTGAATTTATGGGAAGATTGTAAAAGCGTAGATGCATTACTTGATGCAAAAAAACAATTAGGTGAGAAATTGGCTGGAGTTGTATTGAACGGAGTTTTACCGCAAGAAGTCGAAAAAGTTAAAAATGAAATAATACCTTCTCTTAAAGATCTGGATATTGAAGTATTTGGGGTGATGCCTAAATCACCACTTCTAAGAAGTGTAACCGTCGGTGAGCTTGTAAGAAGACTAGATGCCCAAATAATTTGTTGCCCTGAAAAAGATCAATTACTTGTTGAAACATTAAGTATTGGTGCAATGGGGGTAAATTCTGCAATGGAATTTTTCAGAAGAAGACGAAATATGGCTGTAGTTACTGGAGCTGATAGAACTGATATCCAACTTGCTGCTCTGGAGGCTTCAACACAATGCCTTATTCTCACTGGTTTAGGAGACCCTTTATCACAATTGATTCATAGAGCAGAAGAATTGGAGGTCCCAATTTTAAAGGTGGAATTAGATACTCTTTCCTCCGTAGAAATTATTGAACAAGCTTTTGGTCATGTCAGAATACATGAATCAATCAAGGCTTCTTATGCTATTCAATTAGTTCAGGAGCATGTAAATCTAAAAAGAATTCTCGAAGAGATAGATTTTCCCTGCAATTTTTCAGATAAATGCTAATTTCAAATATAGGAACTATATTATTTTGAGCCGCTCTTTAGACCTACCAGCAACTGAAGGTGTTGATGCCTTAGCTCAAGAACTTGCAAAACTCCAAGATAATGGGAAGAGGAGAATTGCTTTTTTGGGTAGTAGACATGTGCCAGTTGTCGATATCCACTTAATTGAGTTGATTGCAAGGTCGTTAGCAGAGGAAGGACATAATATCCTTACTTCTGGATCTCAAGGTGTTAACGCAGCTGTTATTCGCGCAGTCTTAGATATTAATCCATCATTATTAACTGTTTTATTACCACAAAGTCTTGATAGACAAATACCCGAAATAAAGGATCAACTTGAAAAGGTTATGCATTTGGTTGAAAAAAGTGAAAATGATGAATTACCTTTACCACTTGCAAGCAGTCTTTGTAATCAAGAAATTATTACTAGGTGTGATCAATTAATATGCTTTGCCTTTCACGATAGTGAAACTTTGCTAAACAGTTGTAGATGTGCTGAAGAAATGGGCAAAGTGGTTAGTTTGTTATTTTTTGATTGAATTAACCCATTTCCCCTTATAAAAAGATGATTTATGCTAATAATACTTAACGTTTAATAATTTACTATGGCAGAAAGTTTTTCATTTGATGTAGTTTCTGATTTTGATAGACAAGAATTAGTTAATACTTTGGATCAAGTTAAAAGGGAAATTTCTCAGCGTTACGATTTGAAGGGTACGGATACTTCAGTTGAATTAGATAAAGAAAATATTTTTATAATCACCAATAGCGAACTAACCTTAAATGCTGTTAATGACATAATTAGACAAAAGGCAATAAAAAGAAACTTATCTTTGAAAATATTTGACTACGGTGAAATTGAAATGGTTAGCGGTAATAGAATTAAACAGACAATTTTATTAAAACAAGGAATTAAACAAGAAATTGCAAAAAAAATTAGTAAAAATATAAGAGATCAAATAAAAAAAATTAATGTCAGCATCAATGGAGAAACTCTCAGAGTAGCTAGTAAGAGTAAAAATGACCTTCAATTAGCAATTAAGCTTATTAGTGAGTTGGAAGAGTCTTTGAATATTCCTCTAAAAGCTAATAACTTTAGATAAGATTTTTAGTAGGATTACTTTAAAAATATGGCAGATCATTCAGAATCTCTCATTAAATCACTTATTAAGAAGGTAAAAGAATATCCTCGTTTTTCAAAAGGAGAAATAGAGAAATTTTGTTGGATGGCGGTACATGAGCATAAGCATGGTGTTTTACCCTCTGAATATGACATAAGGGAGATAGATGAGGATCTTTATTTAGAACTTTTGCAAGAATTTAAATCAAATATCCACTAAAAATATCTGTATTTAAATTCACAATTATTAAAAAAATATTTTAATTAAATGTCTTATTAATGCACTAATTAGTCTATTTAAATATGATTAATTAAAAGAAAAAATTTAATGTCAACATCCTTTAAAAATGTCACACCAACAGGTCCTGGTGGTACAGCAACACTTTTGATTGTATTGTCTTTTACTGGCTTTCTTTTACTTACCCAATCTCTTTTTGTTGTGCCTTCGGGACAAGTTGCAGTTGTTACAACATTAGGCAAAGTAAGTGGACCCTCTAGGAGAGCTGGTTTAAACTTTAAACTTCCATTTATTCAGTCTGTATATCCATTTGATATAAAAACTCAAGTTCAACCTGAAAAATTTGAAACTTTAACTAAAGATCTTCAAGTTATTAGAGCTACCGCTACTGTTAAGTACTCAGTAAAACCTAACGAAGCAGGAAGGATTTTCGCAACAATTGCAAGCAGAAATAGCGATGTTTATCAGAAAATTGTTCAGCCATCTTTGCTAAAAGCTCTTAAATCAGTTTTTTCTCAATATGAGCTAGAAACAATTGCTACTGAATTCGCAGTGATTTCTGAGAAAGTAGGAGATACTGTTGCAAAAGAACTTAATTCATTCGATTACGTAGATGTTAAAAGTTTAGATCTTACTGGATTAGAGATCGCTGAAGAATATAGAGCCGCTATTGAACAAAAGCAAATAGCTGGTCAGCAATTACTAAGAGCAAAGACAGAAGTAGAAATAGCTGAACAAGAAGCACTTAGATACGAAACACTAAATAGAAGTCTTGACGATCAAGTTCTTTTCAAGCTATTTCTTGATAAATGGGATGGCAGTACACAAGTTGTTCCTGGACTACCTGGATCAGAAGGAGGAAGTCCTCCTGTAATAGTTGGTGGTAGAAGATAATTTTTAAAATTTCTTTTCAATAAACTATTTACCTTTTCTTTTTCCCTCAGAAAAAGAAAAGGGTAATTAATTTTTTATGGCATTAAAAGATTGATCAAAAGCCTCAATAGTTTTATCAATTTCCTCTTCGCTGTGAGCTAATGATGTGAAACCAGCCTCAAAAGGACTAGGTGCTAAATAAATTCCTCTTTGAAGCATCTCTTTATGCAACTTACCGAAAAGTTCCGCATTATTTGTTTTAGCTTCATCAAAGTTCCTAACTGGCCCATCACATAAGAAGAATCCAAACATAGCGCTTACACTACCACCATTGATAGCAATTCCATTATTTTCTGCAGATTGTATTATCCCTTCAATTAATCTAGAAGTTGTTGAATCTAGTTTTTCGTAAGTTCCTTCTTGTTTGAGTAGTTCAAGAGTTTTTATTCCAGCAGTCATTGCGAGTGGGTTTCCGCTCAAAGTTCCTGCTTGGTAGACGGGGCCTGAGGGAGCTACCATTGACATGATTTCTTTCTTACCTCCATAAGCTCCAACAGGTAAGCCTCCACCAATCACTTTCCCAAGAGTGGTTAAATCAGGAGTAACCCCAAATTTTTCTTGAGCACCACCATAACTTATTCTGAATCCAGTCATTACTTCATCAAAGACTAATAATGATCCATTTTCAGTGGTTAATTCTCTCAATCCTTCCAAGAATCCAGGTTCTGGAGTAATAAACCCAGCATTTCCCACAATAGGTTCAAGAATTACACCCGAAATGGCATCAGGATTTTCAGAAAATAATTTTTTTACTGCTTCAAGATCATTGTAGGGAGCAGTGAGTGTGTTCGCAGTTGTTGTTCGAGGAACCCCTGGAGAATCTGGTAGACCAAGAGTAGCTACCCCTGATCCTGCTTTAACTAAGAACATGTCAGCATGACCGTGATAACAACCGTCAAATTTAATAACCTTATCTCTTCCAGTAAATGCTCGCATAAGCCTTAAAACGGCCATGCAGGCTTCAGTTCCACTATTAACAAATCTAACCATTTCTACAGATGGGACTGCATCTATTACCATTTCAGCAAGTTTGTTCTCTAAAACGCATGGAGCACCAAAGCTCGTGCCTTTCTCAATTGCTTCCTGTAATGCCGTTGTAACCTCTGGGTGGGCATGTCCACATATAGCCGGCCCCCAGCTTCCTATGTAGTCAATATATCTATTTCCATCAATATCCCAAGCGAAAGGACCTTTGACTCTATCAAAAACAATTGGCTTGCCACCTACAGACTTAAAAGCTCTTACTGGAGAGCTGACTCCTCCTGGCATTAAATGTTGTGCTGCAGAGAAAATTTCTTCAGATTTTGTGTAATTTAATATGTCAGTCACAATTGAGCTAAATGATGTTTTAAGAAAAATCTTTTCATGTTCTAAGTTAGA
>QCNK01000029.1 GCA_003210135.1 Prochlorococcus sp. AG-424-P23
TTTTTTCAGAAAAGTAAGTCTTTTAGAATTAGGTTCAAAGGAAGGTAGGTCTTCGCTTTTTATTTTATCTTTCTCAAAAAATTTTTTTCTTACTTGTGTAGACACTTGGCAAGAAACTGATAAATATCGAGATGAAGAAAAACAAAAGGACTTTTTTAATAAATTTAAAATTAACTTAAGAAAATTTATTGGTAAAAATCTTCTTATTAAAAAACAAAAAACAAAGGACTTTTTTATTTCATGTCCAATTAATAATAAATACGATTTTATATATATTTATGCATCAAAGAGAGCAAATAATGCATTTTTAGATTTAGCTAACTCGATTAATCATTCAAAAAGATTTTCATTTATTGTGATCGATGATTACTTAAGGAAATATTATGATGAAGTTAAAAAAAATCCTGGATATGGAATAAATCTTTTAATTAATTCTTATCCTAATAGAACAATTATTCCAATCTTTGTTTCATATCAGGTTGTTCTTTTTATTATTTAATAAGAATCAATTAATGCTAAATAAATAAAAAATGAAAAGATTTTAATTAGTTAATTTTTCTCTTTTTTTGAAAGATTTAAAGCATCTTTAAAACTTACAGCTACAAAACGATCCAAATAAGTACCAAAAATTATGGTACATATGAAAGAAGAATAAACAAAAATCGCGTTACCGGATAAAACTGTTATGAATATAACTAATGATGCTGCACAGTAAATTAAAGAGACTCTTGAATGAGACAAACCAGATTGTACAAGTCTTTGAAATAGAAACAATTTATGAGGTTGAAAAATATTTTCTCTATAGAATAATCTCCTAATAACAGTAGTAAAAGGATCAATTAATAATGAAGAAAGAGAACATATAAGCAAGATAGTTTTATCTATAGAAGGGGTATCATAAAAAATTGTACAAGCAGTTAATGCTCCTAAAAAAGTACTTCCGGAGTCTCCTAAGAAAACCTTTGCTGGTTGCCAGTTAAAGTATAGAAAAGCAACTAAAGATCCGCAAACAATTAAGTAAACTGGAGAAATGATTATAGAAATCAATAAAAAGTATATCAAAAGATTACTTCCAATTAATCCATCAATACCATCGATAAAATTAAAAAAATTTATTATTGCAGTTATTGACAATAACAAAAAAATCAAAGTAAAAAAATAATTTAAAGATCTAAGCTCACTAATTAATGAAAAGTGTTGAATAATAAAGTATGAAAATAACAATTGAACACAATATCTCAATTTACTTGATAATGGTTTCAGGTCATCTATAAATCCAATAATTGCTATAGGTAAACAAATAAGTACATAGTAATGTTGATTTATCGACAAAAATATTGAAATTATCAAAGATAGAAATATACCATAACCAGTAGGTACAGCTTTAAAGTGACTACTTCTTTCATTAGGGATATCTAATAGATATTTAGAAAGAATAGGTATTCCAAGATTTAATGTTAATAACGTCAACAGAGTTGAAAACAGTACTGATAATAAAAGTTGCATTTTAGAAATTTACAATCAGACTTCTTTGAAGAGTTTCCTAATTTTAATTCTTGCCTTATTAAAAGAAAGAGTTTTTTTGTAATAATTAGTAGCATTGACACTTAACTTTAGCAAGTCAATTTCAGATCTAGCTAGTTTTTCTAAAAATTTAGTTATTCCGCTAATATCATTACTACTAAAAGAAAAGCCGCAGTTAGCTTTTTTGATTAGGTCACTAACATCTGAAGGTGGACCAACATATATTATTGGCAAGCCGCGAGCAAGATATCCTGCAACTTTACTTGGATTTACTAAACCTTCAAATCCATCCCTAATACAAACAAATCCAAGATTAGATAAACTCATCACTTTAGGCATTAAAGATGAATTTACTGGGCTCTTAAAAGTGACTAAATCTTGTAAATTATTATTAGAAACATAATTTATAGCTTCTGGGACACTTTGACCTTTAGTAACAAAAAACATTTGAAGTTTATTTTTAGAAAAATTACATTTACTCAAAGCATCAAGAAATGGTAATGCATTGTGGGCTAGGCCTAAATTACCGGAATAAACAATTCTAATTCTTGCTGTTGCATCCCATTCTTTTATTAAAATATTATTTTCAGGTTTGCATTTTTTCAAATCACCTGTTGCCCAAGTTGGCAAATAAATAATTTTTTTTGAATTAACTCCTTTTTTTATAAGACATTTTCGCATTTCAGGTCCTAATGAAATAACAAACTTTGCATTTCTATATGCCAAAGAGAAGGCAAAACTAATAAAACTTAAAATTATTGAGGGTTTTAGTTTCTTATGAGCTACTAAAACCTCAGGATAAATATCCCAGCAATTAATTACATAAGGGATTCTTTTAAGCCAACAAACTAACCATATTGATATAAGTATTGGTGGAGGATTAGTTTGTACAAAGATTACATCTACATTTTTTACGAAGAGAATTTTAAAAAAAACTCTTAAAGAAAAATAACTATTGTCAATTAATTTTTGAAATATATTATTAGGTCTTTTAAGCAAAGATCGAATTTTTATTAAATCTATACCCAAAGATTCCGGATTTACATTTTCTATATCATTACCTTCTACAAGTTGTCTTGTTCCCGAAAAAACGCTTACTTTATATACTTCATTTAATGTTTTACAAAAATCCCTAGTTAACTGAACTCCTCCCCAAGCCTCTGGGTAGAAGAATTGTTCAACAAAAATCAGATTTTTATTTTTCCTCGCCTGCATCTAAGTTTTTGTATTTCTAGAAATTACAAGTATCATAATTTTTAATCGACTTAAATTCGCTTTTTTATATGTTTTATTATATGTTGCAACGAATTGATTTTTTCAACATTATTTTGTAATTCACTAGATAATTTTTTTATTGAAAAATAATTACTTTTTCTATTAATGTAGAATAAATAATTAACTTTCACCCGCCAAGCTGCTAAAATATCTGTCAATTTATCCCCAACCATATAAGAATTAGAAACATTAATTAAATTTTTCCTTATAATTTTCTTGAACATATAACTTTTAGGCTTTCTACAATAACAACCAATATTTGGGGAATGTGGACAACAACTTATAGATATTTTTTTACGTTCAAAATCATTAAAATGACTTAAAAAAAAATCATTTAATTTTTGATAATCTTCAAAACTATAAAAACCCCTACCAATTCCTGATTGATTTGTAACAATAAAAATTGGTATATTCTTACTTGCTGAAAATTTTATTAATTTAATTGCATCCTCAAAAATAATAAATTCTTCTGGCCTAAACACATATCCATGATCTACATTAATAACACCATCCCTATCAAGAAATAAAGCTGTTTTTCGAGATACTTTTTTATGCTTAGAGCTCATATGCGTTAAACAATAAATTTCTATTTTTATGGCAAAAATGTAATTATATTTATAATCACAATTATATTAAGAAAAGGAAAATAATTAAGAAAAATAGAAAAAAGTGGTAACAAATTACTTTTAAAGTAATAAAAATAATTATATTTTTTGTACAAATAAAAAATTATAGCAATGGGAAAAATCTTGGTAAAAGCCGAAAATAATGCACCAATATAATAAAATTTATATCCCCATATATTAATCGATAATAATATGGGATCTAAAGCAGGTGTATTTATTTTAAAAATATTTGAATTTTCGGCAGAATATATTTTCTCTAAAATTATTGTTGTACTAGTATATAACGGCAACTGAAAAAACTCTCTTAAATTTCTAGGTATTACTTTTAAAAAATCTTGTAAAAACAATTTACCAGGAAATCCAAAGGCAGAAGAATTTTCAAGTGTAAAATCTAGATGTTTTTCCAAAAGTAAATAATCACTAAAATAATTAATTATGTCACTACCTCTTAACAAATAAACAAAAAAGGAGAAAAGTAAAATAATAGAAATAAATAAATAAAAGATAATTTTTTCAAAAACAAATTTACTATATATTTTCTTTAATAAAGGTTGGAAATTAAAATTTCCCTTTGTTGAAAGATAAAAACATAATTGAGTTGCAACTACACTTAATAAAACTCCTTTAGATCCAGATAAAAAGCTCAAGTAAAAAATAAAAGGAAACTTTATCAAGTATTGGAAATTTAATATTTTAAATCTTTTAAAACCATAATCAATAATTGAACTCCCAAGATAAAAAGAAGAAAGTGAAAGAGAAATAATATATACAACGTATAAATATCCTATACCAGTTCTGCCTGTCATATATGCATATCTAGGATTTGTAATCCAATTTAGACCCGCAGAAGAAAAAATTAATATTAGTATTAATACAAATATAGATAAGAAAATGAATATTAAAGATAAATCACTATAAGAAAAATTTAATAATGATCTTATTGATTTTGAAATTCTATTTAACTTAGTAAATAAAAATGGGAAAAATAAATTTTTAAATCTAAATAATTTTTCTGTTATTGAAAAAGCAAGAAAAATACCAACTATATAAACAATCTGATAAAAAAAATAAATATTTAAATATCTTAAAAGTTTATCATTACTCATGAAAAAAATAGCGGTTATTTGTCCAGTATCTCTAATAATACCTGCAGATAAACCTATTAAAATTATCCCAAAAAACAACCAGCTAAGTTTTAAATATTCCCCTAATTTTTTTATTTTCTTAAATATGACAAAATATGGAAATAATTTTAAAGTGACTGAAGTAAATATTAAAAAAGGAAACATTAAATTATAAGATAATTTCCTTATTTACCTCTTCTAATCTACTATTTTTCAATTCGTAGATTTTATCGCATTTACTTAAAGTGCTTAACCTGTGCGCCACAATAAGGATAGTTTTTTTATCTGATAATTTCATAACCGATTCCATAATAGAACTTTCTGTTTTTGAATCAAGTGCACTCGTAGCTTCATCAAGCACCAAGATATCACCGCCCTTATACAGAGCTCTTGCAATTCCAATTCTTTGTTTTTGGCCACCGCTTAGTTGTATACCCCTTTCACCGATATAAGTATCAAACTTATTCTTTTTAGAATTAATAAATGATAGTAAATTTGCTGCTATTGCAGCTTCCTTCACTTTATTCATATCGATTTGAGATGACTCTATACCAAAAGCAATATTCTCAGCAATTGAAGCATCAGCAAGAAAAATATTTTGTGGTACATGTGAAATAGATTTCCGCCAAGCAAGATAATTTTCATTATCCTCACTTATTTCTATATTATCAAGATAAATAATGCCATCTTGAGGAAATAATAAACCCATAAATATATCTAATAAAGTACTTTTACCTGAACCTGTTTTACCAATAATCCCAATCTTCTCACCTTTATTTATTATCAAATTTATATCATTAAGTATTAAATGATCATTTTCAAACTGATAAGAAATATTCTTCAATTCAACTGATTTTCTAAGAGGCAATGCCTTTATTTCTCTAAAACTTTTATATTTAGAATTATCATTTAAAGCTATTAAATCTAAAATCTCTATTACACCCTTTTTCTGGAATTGAATTGTTGCCCATGAACTATATACTAATTGCATAGATGGAAGAAGTCTTTGAGTGCCAAGGGCAAAAGTTCCAGCCAATGCAATTACGCCAGTAGTTTGACTAGGATTAAATCTTGTATTAACTACCAAAACAACTACTAATAAAATTATTGCTAATCCCTCAATTGTATACCTTGGTATAAAAGCTATTACTTGATTATTAGCTTCTCTATTTCTAATATCTGTTTCTGCATTATGGTATAGATTTCTAAAAATATATTGATTAGAATCTAAGATTAAATCTCTTATACCACCCATAGATTCCTGCAGAATTTTTATTTTTTCGTCCGAACGAGATGCTATTATTCTTCCATTATTCTGTAAAGTTCTAAAACTAAAAAATGATATAAATAAATAAACAATTGAAAATAAAAATCCTAAAAACAAAGATACTTTAAAGTTTATTGCAAATAGCACAACTATAATCGCAAAGGAAACTATTAATCCAGTAAGACATTGGAAGAAACAACTAATACTAAAAACTGTCATATTTGATTTCACAATTAAAGTTGAAATGATTTCTGCACTATTTTTCTTTACAAAAAATAAATAATCTTGATTAAGAATTTTTCTTAAGGCTAAATCACAAATATCTACTGCAATTTTTGCTGCTAGTTTATAATTAAAATATATGTTAAATATCCTTATAAATGTAGTAAAAATAATAATAATTATAAAAATCAAAGAAAAATTACCCAATCCAATATTCGAAATAACATTTGAAAATAAATTAGAAGAATCTGATAATTTGTTTATTCGATCGTCAGGATTTGTTTCAGAAATATAAAGTATTAAAGGGAATACTGAGTATAAAGAAAAAAGTTCTGATAACCCACTAAATATCATTACAAATAGTAAGAACCCTAACTGTTTTTTTCTACGTAAACTTAAATAATTTAAAATCCTGAGGAGTATTTGCATCCTAAAAACTTTTTATTTACTATAACTCAGTTTACTCTATTATTAAAATGACATTAAAAATAGATATCTTGGTCTTCTACAAAATTAACTGAATATTTAAACGTTTTTAGATAAATACCTTTACAAAAAAATAAATACTTGAATTCACATGATGATAAATTTTTTAAAGAAAATTTTATAGATATTGTTTACAAAAAATTTTGATTATATTTCTAACAATTTTTTGCATAAAGTTACAAGCATATTAACTATTCAATTATTTTCAAAAATATTAACATCACTTGAGAAAATAAGTTGAATGATATCTTATAAATTATTGCTATAGAGACTTTAAATTTTTTCGATAATAATGTAGAAATTGGATTACGGATAGATTTATTTTCTCAAAATAAACCTATAAGATAAAAATGCCTTTATTTTTTTTATATTCATTCATATAATGGAATAATTTGAACATAAAATTGTCAGTATTAATTGTAAGCCCACCTAGATCAGGGAGTAGTTTAGTTGCTCAATTATTAGAAAGTGGTGGATTTACTTCTGATAAAGTTAATACAAATAAAGTGAGTATAAATCCATCTGATTTTAATAAGAATGGATATAATGAAGATGTATGTTTTACTTTGCTAAATGATCAACTAATAAAATGTCTATACGGAAAAAATTTCTCATTTGTATATGCTCCAAATAGTTTAAAAATTAAATTTTTTTTTGAAAATATTAATTTTACTGATCTAAAAAAAATAATTCCTGAAAAATATTCCTATGACATAAACGAAAAAACAATATTCCTACCACAAAATTATGAAAAAACTTTAAAAAAATATACTGGTTTAGATTGGGATGTCTGGGGTCTAACAAGAATGAAAGAGAAAGGAAAATGGTATAAGGTATATAGTAAATTTAAGGTTTCTACCAAAAAAGAATTATTAAACAAATTCCAAGAATTTTCAGAAAAACTTCAAAATAAAAAAAAGTATTATCTCAAAGATCCTAGATTAATTTTCTCATTACCTATTTTCTGGAAACAAATAAAAAATGAAAAATCCATCAAAGTAATTTTTATAGAGAGAAATAAAAAAGATACTATTAATAGTATGCGCTCCCACTATGGCCCAAGACTTTTTACTGATCAATTTATTGACCAAAATATGAAAATAGTTTCAAATCATTTTAATTACATGATTGGGAGTCAAAATGTAAATGAATATTTTGAAAGTTGTCAAATTACAAAGGAATTTATAAAAACACTTAAAGAAAACTTTTTAATTATAAATTATGATAATCTCGTAACTGAAAAATATTCTGCCAATGAGCTAAGGAATATTGAGAATTTTCTAAATATAGAAATTGATTATGATCTCATTAATAAAAAGAAAAGATGAGAAAATGTAGATCCTGCTCAGCTCTAATAAAAAAACCATTTGCGCACAAACCAAATGGTAGTGAAATTGATTTGGAAATATTTATATGCGAAAATTGCTCTTTAATTCAAGGTTTTTGTGATGAAAAAAAATACTCTTTAAAAAATGACAACTTTAAGAATCCAGAATTAATATTATCTGAAATATCTTGTGATAGTAAATATTCAAATATTAGGGTAGGAAAACAACAAATGGCAGATAAGTTTTTTCAACTAGTCAAAAAAGACTTATTACCTATTGATTTCTCAAAAATAAATTCAGTTATAGATGTAAGATCAGCAAGAGGAAGTTTTATTTTAAATGCTCATAAATTATTTAACTCTGCAAAACTTTTTTTTGCCTTAGAACAAGATCATTATCTTTATGGAAATATTGATAATTATAAAAATAAAAATATCACAATATTAGATAATTCAATATACAATTTCAAAACTAAAGAAAAATTTGATTTCGTTTATTCTTGCCATACAATGGAGCATTACAAGAATCCAAATCATTATTTGAGTTCTATAAAAAGTTTATTATCTAATAATGGTTATTTTTTTCTTGATGTTCCAAACACATTAGATTTTATTTTCACACCTTCCCTTGATGATTTCTTTTATGATAAGCATCTTATTTACTTTGAGCCGGAAACGCTAAAAGAAATCTTAGAAAAAAATGGATTTTCAATTATTTGGTTAAGAAATTCAGGTAATGGATGTATTGAATGTTTATCTCAAATAAATCATTCACAATCACTACTCAATCAGCGCCAAGATTCTAATCAATCTAGAAAAATAACATATAAGAATCTTCTTAATTATTCACTTTCCATTAATAAATTAAGGAAAAAATTGCCTAATGCTTCTAGGGCATTAACAAATTGGCTAGTAAATTATAAATCAACTTTTGCAATAGGCTCAGGTAGAATTCTTGATGCATTTATAAAATATGGTTCCTTAGATAAAAAATTATTTAATATTTATGTAGATAACTTCTTATTTGATGCTACAAAAGAGGTAAACAACCTAAAAATCAGCAAACTAAAATCAGTTAAACAGATACCAGATGCTGCAGTTATGTTTACAAGAAACTTCAATGAATCAATAGAAAAAAAATTAAAAGAGCTTAATCCTGAATGTAAAATAAAGCATTGGAAAGAATTCTTCTAAATAAATTATTTTAATTGAAATTATGTTGAGAGTTTCAGATTACTTATCAATAAGACTAAAAGATCTCGGATGCGAAATTGTATACATGGTTACTGGTGGGGCGGCTATGCATCTAAATGACGCATTTGGTCAAACTTTTAAAAATAAAATAATTAACTTACATCATGAGCAATCATGTTCTATGGCTGCAGAATCATTTGCGAGAATTTCAAATAAGCCTGCAATTGTTAACGTAACATCAGGTCCTGGATCAATAAATGCATTAAATGGAGTATTTGGAGCTTATGTAGATTCATTACCAATGATAGTGATCTCTGGTCAAGCAAAGAGAGCAACACTAAAAACCAACTCAGGGATCAAAAATTTGAGGCAACTTGGAGATCAAGAGGTAAATATTGTCGAAATGGTTAAAGGAATTACAAAATATGCAGTATCAATTCAGGAAGAAGATTCTATTTTTGAAGAAATTGATAAATCTTTTAAAATTGCTATTTCTGGCAGGCCAGGGCCAGTATGGATTGATATTCCTATCGATATTCAATCAAAGAAGATAAATTTCAATTTCTACGAAAATCGTAATAAACCAAAATTAATACTTGAGAGTGTTAAAAAAGATATATTAAGAGCCAAAAAAGATCAATTAATCAAATTAGCTAAAAATTTAATCTTTTCAAAAAGACCCACCTTGCTAGTTGGTTCTGGGATTAGAACAAGCGACTCATATGAATCTTTTTTATCTTTTTTAAAAAAGTGGCCCATCGCAACAACTACTGCTTGGAACAGCAATGATTTACTTTGGGATGATCATCCATCTTACACAGGGAGACCTGGCACAGTTGGAAATAGAGCTGGTAATTTTTGTGTGCAGTTCTCTGACTTTATATGTATTATTGGTTGCCGACTAAATATTAGGCAAATTAGTTTTA
This sequence comes from Prochlorococcus sp. AG-424-P23, assembly GCA_003210135.1. GTDB lineage: Bacteria > Cyanobacteriota > Cyanobacteriia > PCC-6307 > Cyanobiaceae > Prochlorococcus_A. The sequence goes on from QCNK01000029.1 coordinate 9,972, forward strand.
ATTGGACTTCATTTGGGAAAAACGCTTGGAAATGTCATGTAGATATAGACCAAGCAGAATTAAATAAGCCAACATTAGATAGTGATTTAAAAATAAATGCGAATATAAAGCTTTTTTTCAATGACTTATCAGATGTACTGGAGGAAATTATCAATAAAGAAAATTTGTCTAGACAGGATTTATTCGCTAGATGGGGAAATTGGATTAATTGGAACAAAAAATACTTAAACAAATATCATGGGACATACAATGCTATTCCTCCAAAAAATAATCTCATAAACCCTTATAGATGGATAGATTTATTCTCTGAGATTACTAAAGAAAATTCAATTATAGTTTGTGCCGATGGAACTGCTTGTGTAGTAGGATTCCAAGCCTTCAAAATAAAACCTAATCAGAGGCTTTACCATAACTCAGGTTGTGCATCTATGGGATACGAGCTTCCCGCTGCAATTGGAGCTTATCATGCTTCTAAAAAAACTATATATTGTATCGCTGGTGACGGATCTATAATGATGAATTTACAGGAATTAGCATACATTGGTGGAGAAAAACTACCGATTAAAATATTTTTATTTAATAACAATGGATATCACTCAATCCGACAAACACAAAAAAATTATTTCCCAGATAACCTTGTCGGGTGTGGCAAAGAATCAGGCCTACCTTTCCCTAACTTTAAAAAACTTGCAGAAGGATTTGGCCTAGAATACAAATTAACTAATAATGAAAATTTAATTAAGAGCGATTTAAAAGAAATTAATAGCAATAATTTGCCATCATTAAATGAAATCATCCTAGATCTAGATCAACAATTTGCACCAAAATTATCGAGTAAAAAACTTGAAGATGGAACCATGATTACATCTGAGTTGGAGGAGATGGCACCTTTTTTGCCAAAAAGTGTCATGGATGATATTAAAAAGGAAGCATTTAATATATGAAATATCTTTTCATCGATTTTGATGGTACTTTGGCAGATTCTTCTGAAGGGATTTTCAAATCATTTCGCAAAGCGTGTGAGGCATGTAAAAAAGATTGCCCAAAATTACGAGAATTCAAAAATGAGATTGGACCACCCATACAAAAAATTGCATTAAAGTTTTTTCCCAATTTAAAAGAATTAGAATTAAACAAATTTACCAAAATCTTCAGAAATGACTATGACGCAGAGTCTTACAAAATTCTGAAATGGTACCCAAACGTAGATAAAACCCTTGATAGATTAAAAAGATACCATAAATTAAGATTTATCATAGTATCAAATAAACCTACTATTCTATGTCAGACACTAATTAAGGGGAAAAAACTTGATAATTACTTTGATTTAATAATAGGTATAGATTTCAAAATAAAATTTGGAGGTAATGTTTTCACTAGTAAAGCGCAAGCTTTAAATTATTCACTACAAAAATTAAAACTTGAATCAAATGAAGCAATTTATCTTGGAGATACTCTATCTGACAAAGAAAATTGTTTATCAATTGGAATGAAATTTATAGCAGCTACCTACGGTTTTTATAAATGGGAAAAAGACAACCTACCCACCAACTACATAACTGAATTTTCAGAATTAGTTGATGTGATAAAATCTCTATCTGATTAATAAATAAAAATGAATAAATTTGAAAAAGATATGATAGAAATACTCAAAAAAGGTAAAGAAAAATTTAATATCACTGCAACAAAAGCGGAGTTTGAAGCAGAAGGTACAAGGATAGATGAATTACTAAGATTAATAGATATTGCTAATCAAGCCAATGTTGAAATAGCTCTTAAAGTGGGTGGGTGTGAGGCCATAAGGGATTTATTGGAAGCTAAACAATTTGGAGTTAAATATATAATTGCACCAATGGTAGAAACTCCTTATGCATTAAAAAAATATATTAATGCTAAGAACAAAGTTTTTCATGAAAAGGAGAATAATTATGTTGAGTTTCTTTTTAATTTAGAAACTTATCATTCATATAAATCTTTAAAAGAGTTAGTAAGTATTGCTAAATCCGATAATGGGTGTCAAGGTATAGTTTTTGGAAGAGTTGATTTCTCAGGATCAATAAATCTTTCAAGGGATGAAATAGAACAAGAAAAAATAACTAGTATTGGCGAAGAAATTGCAAAAGAATGTAAAAATGCAGATCTTGATTTTATTGTTGGCGGAGCGATTTCTTCTGCCGCTATACCAGCTCTAAAAAGATTTAATAAAATTAAATTAAATAGATTTGAAACAAGAAAAATTATATTTAATAGTTCTGCATTAACAAATAAAGATTTAGAGCTAGGTTTAAAAGAAGCTGTTAAGTTTGAATTATTATGGCTATTAAATAAAAGAGAGTACTATGAATTTATTTATAAAGAGGACGAAGCTAGAATCAATATGCTTGAAAAAAGATGGAAAGTGCTTGAAAAAGAATTTTAAATTTATCAATGAATACAGCCCGTAAATTTATATTAACTGGATCAACTGGTTGGTTTGGAAGAACAGCAATAAATGAATTCTATAAACTGTTTGATAATAATTATCCTATAAATCGCTTAGTTCCATTTGCTTCAGATTATAAAGAAATTGAAGTTTTAAATAACAAGAAAAGGGTCAAAGTTCTTCCTCTTAAGAAAATTTTTGAAGAAAAAGAGCCTGCAGGTATTTTACATTTAGCTTTCTTAACAAGAGATAAAATAGAAAAGTACGGAACCGAAAATTACATAAAAATTAATAGAGACATCACTAAAATAATTAGCGATTATATCTCCATGCATCCAACGATACCAATAATTACTATTTCTTCTGGTGCTGCTAATTTTATTAATAATGATAAAGATAATATTCAATCCAATCCTTACTCATTTTTAAAAAATGAAGAAGAAATGATTTTTAAGAAAAATTCTTTAAATAGGATGTCAATAGTTTTTAGGGTTTTTGCCGCTACTGGTGAATACATAACTGAACCGGAAAGATTTGCGTTAGGAGAATTTCTCAAATGTGCACTTAATAATCAAACTATAAAGATCAAAAGCGACAGAAAAATTATGCGCAGTTATGTAAATGTAGAGACATTAATGAAATTATGCTGGTTAATACTAAAGAATCCTTTGAAAAAAGGTTTTCATAATTTTGATGCATGTTTTGAAGATCTATCTATTCTTCAACTTGCAGAAACAATCTCTCATGAATGGGGTTTAAATAGTCCTATATCCAAAATAAATGATAAAAATACTCCTGAAGTTTATTGTGGAGACAACAAAAAATTTAAGAAAATTTTAAAGACTTATGGAATAATTCACCCCAATATTAAAAACCAAATAAGACTAACAGCAAGGTCACTAAACCTTATAAAATAATCGTTTAATAAAATTTAAGAATTTATTTTCGTTTAGTTTTAATCAATTGCATATAATTTGCTAAGAAAAAATTGGACA
>QCNK01000030.1 GCA_003210135.1 Prochlorococcus sp. AG-424-P23
TCGAGAATTATCGGAATCAGTCATTGATATATATAGTACTTATTAAATAAATTTTAAAATACAATCTATTTATATCAAAAAATTATTGCGATTTAACTGTTTGTAATCTCCTTAAAATTCCATTAATAAGTTTTCTTCCTTGCATATCACTATATTTATTAGCTAAGTTCACGGCCTCATCACAAGCAACAGCAACAGGTGTATTAAGAAAGTTAATATCTGCATAAGCTAATCGCAAAATATCTCTGTCAATTCTTGGTAATCTTTTTAATCTCCAGCCATGCATTACTTGATCAATATCAGAATCAATAATTTTAAGATTATTAATGATATTACTTATCCTTTGTTTCACATCATCTCTAATATCAATTTGACTACTAGAAACAATTAATTTTGGAAAATCTAAGGTGATTGAGAGTGTATTCATTATAGTTTCCATTTTTACCAGAGATTTTTTTAAAAGATCTCTGACATTTGAAAAAGAGGAATCTGCCCCTTCTTGCAATTCACTATCTAATATTTTTTGTGATACATTTTCTAACTCTGATTCACAATTATCTAATTCATCTCTGCAATGGTTTATTAAAGAATCTAAAGCAGAGTCAAAAATTTCTTCTATCTGAAAATTATTTAATTTGAAATCGCCTTTATCATTAATAAGCCCAAGAGAAATTAAAGATAATTCTCTAGAAAGAGATTTATTATGCATCAATTAAGAAGAAGTATTAGTGGAAGCGCGTAATTGAGAAAATAATTTTGAAAATGTTGGATTTGAAGTATTATTTTTCTCATCTGGATTAACTATCCCAGCCGAAATTATTGTTCTAAAAGCATCTTCTACAGAAATATTCAAATCCTTAACTGAAGACTCAGGAACCAAGGTATACCAACCAGTAGTTGGGTTTGGTGCTGTAGGTATAAAAACACTTAGTAACTTTTCTTCCAATTCTGGCTGTAAAGAAGGTCCGACATTACCAGTTACAAAGCCCACGCTGTATAAACCCTCACGCGGATATTCAACTAAAACAACTCTTCTAAAGCGATTAGATTTATTACTCAAGAAAGTTTCTAACAATTGTTTAAGAGTTTTATAAACTGCACCAGCTACAGGGATTTTTGATAAAGTACCTTCTCCGAATTCTAATAACCATCTTCCTACAAAATTTCTTGCCATTAAGCCTATAAGCAAAATAGCTAATAAAGGGACCGTTAAACCCAAAGTAAGATTAATTAAATCTTGCAATAAAGGATTTAAAGTAATAAAAGGATTTAATTGCTTAGGAACAGATGTAACTAAAGTTAAAACAAATTTACTGACTAATGATGAAAGCCAAATTGTTGTTGCTAAAGGTATAACAACTAACAACCCTGCTATAAGATCATTCTTTAGATCCTGTTGGAGCCTAGAACCTAGGTTCGAATCTTGATTTTGATTAGATTCAACCAAAATAACCTTTTTAACTAATAATAACTTTACTAATAATTTAACTGTTTTTATTGAGTTAGGTTATATTTTTCATTAATAAATTTAAATTAATTATTAGTTTAATGTAAAAAAAATTAAAAAAAAGAAATGCTATAAAGAATAAAGAAATGATCTATCCCATCGAAGACCTTAAAGAAATAAGTAAGAGATTAAAAGAAAAAGCAATTTCTGAAGGTTTTGTAATGGCTGGAATTGCATCAATACCAGGCAGTTCACGTATAAAATTAAGAACTAATGCATTAGAAAGATGGTTATCAAATAACCACCATGCTGATATGAAATGGATGGAAGCAGAGAAAAGGAAAAGCATAGATTCTCTTCTTGAGGGTGCAAAAAGTGTTCTAAGCGTTGGATTTAATTATATTAGTTCTAACAAAAGCGATAACTTCTTCAAAGTAGGGAAATTTAGCCAAGGAGAAGATTATCATAAAATAATTTACAAAAAATTAAAGAATATTGGTAAATGGATCAACTTAACAATTCCTGATTGCAAATGGAAAATATGTGTTGATACCTCTCCGCTTCTTGAAAAAGCATGGGCAGAAGAATCAGGAATTGGTTGGATAGGTAAAAATAGTAATCTAATTAACAAAAAAAATGGTTCTTGGTCTACTTTAGGTTTTATGATACTCACAAAAAATTTAATACCTGATCAACCTCATCAATCACTCTGCGGAAAATGTGATATTTGTATTGAAAGTTGTCCAACGCAAGCGATAATAGAACCCTTTGTAATCAAATCAGACCTATGTATTGCTTATCACACAATAGAAAGTAGAGAAAAAACTATTCCGAAAAATATAAAAAAAAATTTAAATGGATGGGTAGCAGGATGCGATATTTGTCAAGATGTATGTCCTTGGAATAAAAAAGTGCTTTTTAATAATGATTCTGAAACTCAACCAAAAGAGTGGATTATGAACCTTAATGTGGATTCATTAAATTGGGATGATAAAACTTGGATAGAACACCTTAAAGGAACCACGTTAAAAAGAATTAAACCATGGATGTGGAGAAGAAATATTAAAGCGAATTTAGGTAAAAAATAAATGAAAAAATTTTTTAAAAATTTAATCTACGTTTCTTTTTTCATTATTTACTTTTTTCAAATAAAACAAGTTCAATCATTAGTTCCGTATTACTATTTACCTACAATAAAAAATCTAGAACGTGAAGCTTTCTCTATTGGTAAAAATGCATATCAACTTTTGTATTTTGGGCAATATGAACAGAGTCTTAATATGGCAAAGTTAGCTATAAAAATAAATAAAAATGATGAAAAACTATGGTTAATTTTATCTGAAGCTCAAGTAGCTAACAAACTATACAAAAACGCATTAATTTCTCTAAATAAAGCGCAAAAAATTAATCCAAACAATAGTGAAACATACATTCTTGAAGGCAATATTTATCTTAAAACTTCAAAATTACAAAAGGCAAAGACAGCTTTAAAAACAGCATTAAGAATTGAATCAAATAACTATAAAGCTATTTTTCAATTAGGAAATATTTTATTGATGGAAAAAAATTATTCAGAAGCTATAAATTTATTTGATAAATCTGTGAAAATTAAACCTGATTTCTGGCAAGGAATAAATAATAAAGGTTTAGCTTATTTCGAGAAAGATAACATCAATTTATCAATAAATCTTTTTAAAAAAGCAATCTCTATTGAGGAAAATGCAGAACCCTTACTAGGACTTGCTTCATGTTTGAGAATGAAAGATATTGAATTAGCTCTCCAGCTCACAAAAAAAGCTTTAAATAAAGATCCTAAATATGTTAGCTATAACTATAGAAAAGAACAGTTGTGGGGTGATAAATTACAAGCCTCAACAGAAATACTTTTGCAAAATGATCAGCTTCAATTAGATGTAATTTTGGCAAAAGCCAAAATAAATGAATCTTCTATAGATTAATTATCAATACTGGAAAATATTAATTTACCTATTAATCTTAATTTAGTTAATCAATACGTATTTTATTTTACGCTCTGATGGATAAGAAAAAATTCACTTCTATCTCTCTTCAGGAAGAAATGCAACGTTCTTATCTGGAGTATGCAATGAGTGTAATAGTTGGTCGTGCTCTACCCGATGCAAGAGACGGCCTTAAGCCTGTCCAGAGAAGAATTTTATATGCAATGTACGAATTAGGGTTAACGCCAGATAGACCATTTAGAAAGTGTGCGAGAGTTGTTGGAGATGTACTTGGAAAGTACCATCCTCATGGAGATCAAGCAGTATACGATGCATTAGTAAGGCTGGTACAAAATTTTTCAACTAAATATCCTACTCTAGAAGGCCATGGAAATTTTGGATCTGTGGATAATGATCCACCTGCAGCAATGAGATATACTGAAACAAGACTAGCGCCTATAGCTCATAAAGGATTTCTTGAAGAGATTGGATCAGAAACAGTAAAGTTCTCAAACAACTTTGACGGTTCACAAAAAGAACCAGATGTTCTTCCAGCCCAGCTTCCATTTTTGTTATTAAATGGATCATCAGGCATTGCCGTTGGAATGGCAACAAACATTCCGCCACATAACCTAGGTGAAATAGTAGATTGTTTAATTGCTTTAGTAAAAAACAAAGATATAAGTATTAAAAAACTTTCCAATATTATTAAAGGACCTGACTTTCCTACAGGAGGAGAATTGATTTTTAGTCAAGCTATAGAAGAACTATATAAAACTGGCAAAGGATCAATAACAATAAGAGGTGTAATTAACAATGAAGAAATAAACTTGGGTAAAGGTAAACATAAGAGAAATGCATTGATTATTACCGAACTTCCTTATCAAATAAGTAAAGCAGGATGGATTGAGAAACTAGCAGATCTTGTTAATACAGGCAAAATTATTGGGATTTCTGATATTAGAGATGAAAGCGATAGAGATGGAATGAGAATTGTAATAGAGTTAAAAAAAGATTCTAATCCTGACTTAATAATTTCTAATTTATATAAAAAAACAACTCTACAAACCAACTTTGGTGCAATTTTTTTAGCTTTAATTAATGGCAAACCTGTTCAGTTAAATCTAAAGGAATATTTAGATTATTTCCTTCAATTTCGAGAAGAAACAATTAGAAAAAGAACTAATTATTTCCTAAAAAACACCACTGAAAAACTAGAGTTATTAGAAGGTTTATCCATAGCAACAAAAGATATAAAAAAAGTTATCGAAATTATTGAAAATTCAGAAAACTCTGCAGAAGCTAAATCAAGAATAATCGAATATTTTTGTTTAAGTGAAAAACAAGCAAATTCAGTTTTAGATATGCCACTAAAAAAATTAACAAGTCTAGAAAGAAATCAGATAGATGAAGAAATAATAGAATTGAAAAAAAAGAAGGATTATTTTCAAAAGTTATTAAGTGAAAGGAATATCTTACTTGAATTAATTATAGAAGAATTCTCAATTTTAAAGAAAAAATATAATGTAAAAAGAAAAACAAAACTACTTAAAAATATAGATCAAAATGAGGAATTGGAAACAATTAATAATCAAATATTAGAAGACTTTATAGATAGAAAAACAAAATTATTTATAGACAATAGATTTTATTTACGAAAAATGATTTTAAGCAACTATAAGAAATCGTTTGATGATGTAAATAAAACTATAGAAAATAAAAATATTCAAAAATTTATATGCAAGATTGAAAAAAATTTAAAAATAATTGGAATAACTCTTACTGGAAAAGTTTTTCATATTGATTGGGATTCAAATATTAATAATGACTTTAAATTAGATAGTAAAATCCTTGGGAATATTGATCCAAATGAAATAATTAATTTTCATTCAATTAAAAAAGGAATTAAAAATTATTTATGTATCTTGAATTCAGATGGAAGATTCAAAAAAGTTTTATTTGATGAAGATATGATTAAAAGTAATAGATCTTTCACAATAACAAAAACAAAAAATAACATCAAAACTATTGATTCATTTATTTATAATGATGAAAAAAATTTAATAATATTAACTTCAATAGGAAGAATTCTAAAATTTAATTTATCAAATAAATTTTTAATGCCTACTTCTAAACAATCGCAAGGATTAGTGCTTACAAAACTTTTACCCAATGAATTAGTTGTTTCTTGTTGTTCGTATCGCAATGAAGAAAATATCTATTTGGTTTCTAGATACGGAAAAATCTTTTGTATGAATAGTAATGAAATTTATTATGCAAATGAATACAGTTTAGGATATTTAAATGAAAAAATTCAAATTAAAGACGACTATTTCATCAAAATCTTGCCAAGTAACCATTATCTAGATATTGAAACAAATAAAAATAAATCTGCTAGGTTAAATTTTGATAAATTAAATTTCAAATCTAACAAAACAAATTTTTTAATTGAGTCATTAAAGTTAGAAAAAGACGAATATCTCGAAAATTGTTTTCGACTCGATAACTTTTCAGATTAAGATTTATATTCATTTTCTACCCAATTTAGGTACTCTTGATTTACTGTTCCTGTTACATAAACGCCCGTAAAACAACTCATCTCTAAATCTTGAATAGAAGAATCAGATATTATTGATTTACGTAAATTTTTAACACTTTGGTAAACAAGGTTATCAATTTCAAGATGATCCGCGATTTCACTTACTGTTCTATCATGAGCTATTAATTCATCTTTATTAGGCATGTTGATACCATAAACATGAGGAAAACGAACAGGAGGAGCTGCTGATGTAAAAAAAACTTTATTTGCTCCAGCATCTTTTGCCATTTGCACAATTTCCTTTGAAGTAGTACCTCTTACAATCGAATCATCAACAATTAATACATTTTTATTTTTAAACTCAGCACTCATAGCATTTAATTTTTGTCTTACAGATTTCTTACGTTGCTGCTGACCAGGCATTATGAAGGTTCTGCCAACATATCTATTTTTAAAAAAACCTTCTCTATATTCAATACCTAGTTGTCTTGCAACTTGCATAGCAGCAGGTCTAGAAGAATCAGGAATAGGCATTACAACATCAACATCTCCAGAATTAATCTTTTCTTTTATTGTTTCAGACAAATAATCTCCCATTTTTAAACGAGCTTTATAAACTGAAATTCCATTCATGATGGAATCTGGTCTAGCTAAATAGACATATTCGAAAGCACAAGGAAATAACATTGGATTGTCAGAACATTGCTTTGCAAAAAAATCACCATTTAGATTTATAAAAATAGCTTCACCAGGATCGACATCTCTCACGACTTGATAATCATTATTCTCAAGTACTAGAGATTCGCTTGCAACTATCCACTCTTCTTTATTTGTAGTTGATGATAATCTTTTTCCTATTACTAAAGGTCTTATGCCAAAAGGATCTCTGAATGCTAACAAACCATGTCCTGAAATTAATGCTATTGAAGCGTATGATCCCTGAACCCTTTTATGTAAAGATTTAACAGCATCAAAAATAATATCAGGTTCTAATTCTTGATTATGAACTTCTTCTTGCAATTCCGTTGCTAAAACATTTAATAGCATTTCAGTATCACTCGACGAATTTGTATGCCGCTTATCAATATTAAATAATTGTTTTTCTAACTCTCTAGTATTTGTCAAATTGCCATTATGTATCAAAACTATTCCATAAGGAGCATTAACGTAAAAAGGTTGGGCTTCCTCTACACTTTCTGCTGATCCTTTTGTTGCATATCTAACGTGACCTAATCCAATTCTTCCGGTTAAATTTCTCATATCTCTGGTTCTATAAGCAGTATTCACAAAACCTTTAGCCTTGTGTATATGGAAAATAGTATTTTCCATTGTGGCTATACCTGTTGAGTCTTGACCTCTATGCTGTAGCAGCAGAAGACTGTCATAAATTTGTTGATTTACATCGTCTGAGGAAACTAATCCAACTATTCCACACATAATTTAATTTCTTAAAAATTTTGATAGTTGATAAATATTTTCATATTTAAAAGTGGCCTGAAATACTATTATTAAATTTTTCTGTTAATTCCTCAACCCTAATATTGCAAATATTTTTTTCTTGGATTTTTATCATAAGCGATTCGCTAGAAACAAATCCTATTTTTTTTACATATACACTTGATTGAGAATTTATTTGAATACTATTTAGATAACTAAGCCATGCTTTTTCTTTCGTTTTGTCGATTGAAAAAATAATTCTTGAACCTCCTTCTGCAAACAATAAATTATCATCTCTATTAAGATCTTTCTGTAATTCAATCGTTGCGCCTTTTTGGGACAAAATACAACACTCTGCTAGAGCAATTGCTAAACCACCATCGCTAATATCATGAGAAGAAACAACAAAACTTTTTAAAATCGCATTTCTTAAGATGCTCTGACAAAACTTTTCATCTAACAAATCTATTTGGGGGGGGTCGACCTGTGATTTCTCCATGAAAATATTCCAAATAAGAACTAGCTGCTATTGTAGTTTCTGATTTATAAGAGCCAATTAACCAAATTTGATCATTAATATTTTTCCATTCACTACTTATAGCTTTTTCAACATTATCTATCTTTCCTACCATTCCAATGACTGGCGTAGGATTAATAGGAGTAATTTTATTATCTTTATTTTTTGATTCATTGTATAAAGATACATTTCCTCCTGTTACGGGAGTTTCTAAAACTTTACAAGCTTCAGAAATTCCATCACATGAAGATGCAAGTTGCCAATATCCTATGTCAGTTTCGGGTGAAGAAAAATTTAAATTATTTGTAATGGCTAATGGTTCTGCGCCTACACAACTCACGTTTCTTGCAGATTCAGCAACAGCAGCGATAGTTCCTCTAAAAGGATCAAGAGATACCCATCTACTATTACAGTCAACTGAGGCTGCCACACCAGAAAATACTTTATTTTTATTTTTTTCATTTTGATCTCTTAATCTTATTACAGCTGCATCTGATTCTCCAGGCTTAAAAACTGTATTTGATTGAACTTGAGAATCATATTGTTTATAAATCCAACTTTTGGAAGCTATTGAAGGATTAGAAAGAAGTTTTAGAATTATTTGTGAATAAGAAAAACTCTTATTATCCTTCAATGAAACTATTTTTTGCTTTTTTATTTCTGGTAAATTACTTTCTTTCCATTCCCATTTATCCAACAAAAAATCAGGTGGTTTATTAATTACATTATGAATATTTACAGGAGTATCATCTGATAAAGCAGAAGTAGGGATTTGAGCGACAATTTTGCTTTTATGAGAAATAATTACCTCTTTAGTCTCTATTACCTCACCAATTACATTTGCATACAATCCCCATCTATTAAATTTTTCAATAAGTTTATTAATTTTTTCTTCTTTTACGACGAACAACATTCTCTCCTGCGATTCAGATAATAAGTATTGGTAAGGAGACATGTTATCTTCTCTAGAAGGAACCAAATCTAAATCAATTGATATTCCTAAATTTCCATTTGCAGCCATTTCTGCACTACTACATGTTAAACCTGCTGCACCCATATCTTGAGCTGCAATTACATCTCCCGTCTTAAAAGCATCTAGACAAGCTTCTATTAAACTTTTCTCAATAAATGGATCACCTACTTGGACAGCAGGTCTATCATCTAATGAAGTAGTTGTTAATTCTGAACTTGCGAAACTAGCACCACCAACACCATCTCTTCCAGTAGTATTTCCAACATAAAGTACTGGTGATCCTACATTTTTAGCTCCAGAACAAACGATTTCATCAGTCTCTAAAAGTCCTAAAGACATAACATTTACAAGAGGATTTCCGGAATAACTATCATCAAAATAAATTTCACCTCCAACGGTAGGCACACCTACACAATTTCCATAATGTGCGATACCTGATACAACTCCTCTAAGCAAATCGACATTTGATGGTTTATCAATATTTCCAAATCTCAATGAATTCAATACTGCTATTGGTCTTGCTCCCATTGTAAAAATATCTCTTAATATTCCTCCTACACCTGTTGCTGCTCCTTGAAAAGGTTCAATTGCAGAAGGATGATTATGACTTTCTATTTTAAAAACAAGTTTTTGATTATTCCCAACATCAATAACACCAGCATTTTCTCCAGGACCAACCAAAACATTTTTTCCTTTGGTGGGGAATTTAGATAGTAAAGGTTTTGAATTTCTATAACAACAATGTTCAGACCACATAACACCGAACATTCCCAACTCAGTCCTATTTGGTTCCCTCCTCAATCTATTGCAGATTTCTTCATAGTCATTAATTGTTAAATTTTCAACTTTAAGTGCCTCATTAAGATCATATAGATCATTATTGTCATTATTAATCATTATTTATATCCAAGGGTCATCTGCTTTTTTATTATTAAAAGATCTGGATGTTTTATCTTCATTATAAAAACTTTTTTGTTTAAAATCTAAGTTTTGGTTTATATCTTCATCTTCTTCAAGCCAATCTTCTAATCTATTAGAGGCAATATTTTTCATATCATCAAATCTATCAATAATTTTTTTTCCTTTCTGGAAAAACTCATTTTTGATACTTGATTTTATTAAAGATAAATCATCTAAAGAATTACAAGCACAAAAGACTAAACCCGGTTGTTGATCATTAATATTTTCAATATTCAATTTCCATCTACTAGAACCAGGAATCTTAGGATTCGATCGAGATACCAAATAATATATAATTTTTCCTGTTTTCATTTCGAATAAAAAATCTGCAATAACTCCTATCTTTGAGCCATTTATATTTATGAGATTAGCTTCTATTAAAGTTGGGAACCTATTTAGAGTTGCTAAATCAGAAATCGCAGGATCACCTTTGACATAAATTTCATTATCTATTATTTGTCTAATTTGATTTAATCTCCAAACATTTCGTTTTAAATCAAAATTTGAGGGACGAGAGTACCATCCTAAAATTCGATGAACTGGAGGATGCATCCAAACATTTTCACCATTTCCGTAATTAAGGGCCATATTACCCTTAACACTATAATTTAATAATTCACTTAATAAAATTTCTTTAGGTAATTTCAAGTTAAGAACGAACCTGAACAGGCATGACTAGATAAGTAAAAGAATTGAGATTATCCTCTGGAACAAAAACTGCTGGAGTAGTTGCAAGATTGCACTTTAAAAGTACATTTTCAGAAGAAATAACTTTTAAACCCTCCAAAAGATATCTGACATTAAATGCAATATCAAAATTTTCTCCAGAGTTTGAAACAGGTATTGATTCATTAGCGTTTCCAATATCTTGTGCATCTGCACTTATTGAAGCTAAATCCGTATCATCCAATTTAAACTTAACAACACTACTCTGCTGATCAGCTAAAACAGCAATTCTTTCTAGAGCATCAATTAATTTTTTAGTATTAAAATTAAAAATTTTAGAAAAAGTATCAGGAATTAATTGTGAATAATTAGGATAGGTACCTTCAAGGGTTCTAGTTGTAATTATTTGATTTGAGGAAATAAAAACTACCTGGCCTTTGTCATAGAAAAGCTTTATTGAATTTTCGGAACTTCTCAAAGATACTAGTTTTTCAATCTCTCTTAATGATCTGGTTGGGATAGTAACTGATAAATTACTTTCACTTAAAGATAAGTTATCATTATTGTTGGCATCTTCTCCCTTACCAATTAACGCAACTGCCAGTCTATGACCATCTGTAGAAGCAGACTCTAAATAAGTTTTTTTAAACGTAAAGTTTACACCTGTTAGTAATTGCTTTGAATCATCATTACTACTAGCAAAAATTGTAGATTTTAAAGCTTTTAAAAAAGAACTAGGATCAATATTTAAAGAAGTGCCGCTTTCAACAAAGGGTAAATTGGGGTAATCATCAGAAGAAATACCTTTAATATTAAAAGAGCCTCTATCACTTTTTATTAGAATATTATCTGAATTCTCATCAACCTCTAAAGAAACAGGCGTTTCATTAGGTAGCTTATTTACTATTTCAGATAAAAGTTTTGAAGGTATTGTAATAGCCCCACTATTCTCTACATTTCCATCAAAAGAAGTTTGTATGCCTAAATTCAAGTCAAAACCAGTCAAGCTTATTTTATTTGTTCCTTGATCAGCTGTTAAAAGTATATTTGCAAGTATTGGATGAGTTGGTCTTGAAGCAACCGCTTTGCTAACTAGTTGTATAGCGTTATTTAACTCACTTTGATTACAAATAATTTCCATCTTAGTTTGGAACTTTTTTACATCCACAATATACTTTTTTCGTAAATTAAATTCAATAAGTTATTTTATTGAATTATCTAATATATAAAATAAAAAATAAAATAAATAATTAGTAGTAGTAGTTACTGTGGAAATTGTGGAATTTAGACGTAAACGTTTTACTAGCTCTATTTAAAAACATTTAAAGAAGTGGAAAAAATTTTTAATTTGTTAAACAAATTAAAATTTTTTTAATTAATACAAAAGAAATTAACAAATTAAATAACTTTTTAAATAGTTTTCAACAATTGTTTTTTGTTTTTATATGATTTCCACAGACACTAATTTTTTTGGAAATTAATATCCTAATATTTTTGTTATATTTTTCAATGAAGGTTCAATATTTTTCCTAAAAATAGCATCATTATTTTCAATAGCACAATTAGGGTCTTTCAATCCATTGCCAGTAAGAACACAAACAATAGTGGATTCTTTTTGAATTCTATTTTTATTTTTAATAAGTCCAGCAACTGATGCCGCGCTGGCCGGCTCACAAAATACTCCTTCTTTAGCAAGGATTTTATAAGCATTTATTATTTCGTCATCTGTTACAGATTGAAAGTCTCCTTTACTTTCTTTTTTTACTATTTTTGCTTTTTCTCTATTTACTGGATTTCCAATTCTTATTGCAGTTGCAATTGTTTCTGGATCTTTAACAACTATATTTTTTACTAATGGTGCTGATCCTTCAGATTGGAATCCCATCATAATTGGCAATTTTAAATTTTTTTTCATTTTTGTATATTCTTTAAACCCCATCCAATAAGCAGTTATATTTCCCGCATTACCCATTGGGATACAAAGCCAATCAGGTGCAATACCTAAATCATCAACTATTTCAAAAGCTGCTGTTTTTTGACCTTGTATTCGATATGGATTAACAGAATTAACAAGTTCTATTGGCTGCTCAGCAGATAAATCTCTAACAATTTCTAGAGCTTTATCAAAGTTTCCATTAATAGATATTATTTCAGCTCCATACATTAAAGCTTGTGCAAGTTTTCCTTGTGCAACAAATCCTTCTGGTATTAAAACATATGGTTTTAATCCTCCCCTGGAAGCATATGCAGCAGCAGCAGCAGAAGTATTTCCAGTGCTTGCACAAATTACAGCTTCACGTCCTTCTTCTTTTGCTTTGCTAATTGCCATAGTCATTCCCCGGTCTTTAAAAGAACCTGTGGGGTTTAGGCCATCATATTTAAGAAAAACTTTCGTTCCATTTCCAATTAATTTACTAATTGAGTCACTATGAATTAATGGGGTATTTCCTTCGTTAAGCGAGATAATTGGAGTCTTATTAGTAACAGGAAGATATTGTTTGTAAGCATTGATTAGACCTGGCCATCTTTTTTTTCTGTAATTAATACCTAATTTATTTTTAATTTTATTTAATAACACCATAGTTGTTTAATTTGTTTTGATTTTTTCTAGAGGAGAATCTGTAAAAAAGTCTAATAGTTCTGAAATTGATTCTACTTTATTCATAACTTTGCTTAAAGCGTTGACGTCTAAAATAATAGTTTTTGTTGGATATGC
>QCNK01000031.1 GCA_003210135.1 Prochlorococcus sp. AG-424-P23
AAACGTATTTTAAAAAGCATAGTTTAGATATTGACTTGGTTATTAATTTTAAGAGTAATTTTGAAGAGAAAAAGATTTCTTTATATATACCTTCTAAACAGTTGCTTCCTAATAATCCTCTTTTTACCAATTCAATCTTGGACAAATGCAAAAAGTTAATACTTTTTAGAAAGGGTTTAACTTTAGTGTTGTCTGATGATATTGATTTAAAAACTAATCTTGCTACAGAATTAGCTTCTATTTACGGGAAGAGAGTATTGCTAGAGACAATTCCCTCAGGTAGAAATGAAATCCTTTGCTCTAGTTTTGACTGGTGGATTATGAATTCTTATTTAATTCAAATTCCAGAACAAATTATCATTCCTTTACTTCCGATTCCGAATATGTCAGAACCCATTAATGCAATTACTGTCTCTCATAAAAAGAAGCTTTCTCAAGATTGGTTTAGAGACTTCTTTCTTCCTCAAGCTAGAATTAAACTTGAAAGATCTATTTCTCCTTTAAGAAGAAATTCAGGTAAGTTAATAATCCTAGATGGAAGAGCAAATAAAAGAAACTGGGGAAGATTACTTTTGCAAAACATTCAACCCTCAAAACAAATTAGCTATATGCTACCTTTTGATTAGGTTATGATTTTGTAAATAACAAAGAAAAATGGGAGAAGCAAAAAGACGTAAAACACTTGGTTTACCTCCAAAAAAAAATAATACTAAAACTAAAATTGATGATTCTCCAAGATTATTTGAATGGCTTCCCTTTACAATCAATCAAAGAGATAACCTAATTAAATTAAGTATTAAGGCTAGTTGGTTTGGAATCGGAGGGTTAGTAATCTTATGGATTGTAGTGAGATTTATAGGCCCTGCCGCTGGGTGGTGGACATTGGCTGATTCTTTATAAATCTAAGCTACTGTTTTTATATCATTAACAGCGATTGTATTAGCAGGATTGCTATTTAATGCTTTCATTGAATTAGAACTGACTTCAGTTCCTTCTGTTAATTTCTCTTTAACCATAGATTCTACTTTATTCCTGATTTCTAAGTTTTGATCAAGCCAAATAATTGTATTATCTCTTCCTTGTCCAATATTTTCTCCTTCATAACTATACCAAGCACCCCTCCTTATGATGATATTAGTCTCTTCTGCTAAATCTAATAAGCATCCTGTTGTACTAATACCTTTCCCAAAGAGAATATCAAATTCTGCAATTCTAAATGGTGGTGCAACTTTGTTTTTTGCTACTTTCACTTTTGCTCTTATGCCATATTCCTCAGTACCTCTTTTAAGAGTTTGAATTCTTCTGATATCAAGTCTTACTGAGGCGTAAAATTTTAGTGCATTACCTCCTGTGGTTGTTTCTGGATTGCCGTATGTAACGCCAATTTTTAGGCGTAATTGATTCAGGAATATTACCGTACATCCAGATTTGCCAATATTTCCTGTTATTTTCCTCATTGCTTGGCTCATTAGCCTTGCTTGGCTTCCAATCACGTGATCTCCCATCTCTCCTTCTATCTCGGCTCTTGGGGTTAGTGCTGCGACCGAGTCAACAACTACAAGATCTACCGCACTCGATCTTATAAGTTGATCAACTATTTCTAGAGCCATTTCACCAGTATCTGGCTGTGAAACTAACAAATTTTCAACATCAACACCTAAAGAGGCCGCATAAACTGGATCGAGTGCATGCTCAGCATCTACAAATGCAGCTACTCCTCCATTTTTTTGGACTTCCGCAATCGCGTGAAGCGTTAATGTAGTTTTTCCTGAACTTTCTGGTCCGTAAACTTCTACTACTCTTCCTTTTGGATAGCCTCCTCCTAATGCTAAATCTAACGTGAGCGCTCCAGTAGATATTGTTTCTACTTTCATTCTTGAGGCGTCACCAAGTCTCATTATTGAACCTCGTCCAAAATTTCTTTCTATTTGACCTAAGACAAGACTTAATGCCTTGTCTTTTTCTTTTGATTCAGTTTTTTTCTTTTCTTCAAGGCTCATTGTTTAATTTATCGGTTAAAGTTCTTGTAATTATTTTAAATTTGGAAATTGTTATTTAAACCAAACTTCATAAATACAAACTATAGTACACTTGTACTCTAGCCGATTATCTTTAAATTGCAACTAATTCCTGAATACTATCTAATTTTAATAATTTGATTTCATTACTTAACTTATTTTTATCTGATTCTTTCAAATATCCCCAATCAGCTAGGAAGCATGGAATGTGAGAAGTTTCTGAATTTTGTTTAATATCGATTAGAGTTTTTTTTCTATCTTCTATAAAGCCTAAAATTTCATAAGTTTTTGTAAGTTTTTCAGCTATTTTGATTTTTGTTCCTGATTCATAACCAAAAATAAATTCTGGAAAAATATTTAATTGTTTAAGAATTTTTTCTGCAAATATTCCCCCTTTTGTTGTTATTATTCCTGCCTTTATCTGTCTTTTCTTTAATTCTTGCATAAAACTTATAACTTCAAAAAATGGATTATGTAAATTTACCCACGATTTGAAATCTTTATCAATTTGAAACTGGCGAGATTTATCTAATATTTTTTGTAAATCTTCGGCATTCCAAGAATTATCATTTAATATCTTTTGGCAATTGTGATGATAATTATTAATGAAATCATCTTTATTATCACTTTTTAATGGATTTTCTGTTTTTATAATTTCGTGCACAATTAGAATCATTTCCCAACCATATTTAACCCAAGGCCTAATTTCTTTGAAAGAATTTGGTACTGTTTTATAGAGTTTTTGATTAACAGAAATGCAATGTGAATTTAAATATTTTTCACAGGCTAGCAAGGAACTATGCCAATATTCATGCATTCCATCAACTATTACTCCATCAAAATCAAATAGAAATATTTTTTGAGAAGACACAATTGATTATTAGAACTGGGCCGCTAGGATTCGAACCTAGGAATGTCGAGACCAAAACCCGATGCCTTACCACTTGGCGACGGCCCATTGGTTTTTCATTTTAATACATGAAAAGAATTTTTTCTATCAAAAAAATACAAAGTTTTTATAAACACGGCGTAGATTTTGAAAAATATTACTTGAATTAGATCGATTTCCATGGCTCTAGAAATTTCCGTGCTTTTTTGATCGCTAAAGCCATTTTTTCAGGATAATCATAGAGTTTTTTGTTATTTTTGTGAGCAAATTCAATAAGGGGCTGCATAATTTTTCTTGCAGCACTTCCAAATGCTATTCCGTCTGGAAGATTGTTTGACTTTAAAAATTTATAAGTTTTTTCATTTGTTCCTCCTGCCAATTGAATTAATCCTGGTGGCAGATCTGAACCGATTTTTTCAAACAACTTAACAGAATCTCTACTTGTTGTCGGAGCAAGATCACCAGACATTGGCCTTCCATCTAATTGCCAAATCAGGGGAATATTAAGTTCTTTAAGAATTTCATATCTTTCCCAAAGAGCCTTCAAAAGATCTTCTGGCTCTTGTGATTTTTGGAAAGATTGATTTAATCCACAACTAATAGATATCTTGTCTAATTTAGTTTCACAACTTTTAAGAATACTTACAACTTTTGTAAAAGAATCCAGGCGATTGATTTCTGTATGAATTTCTACTGAATTAGGCTTTATTTTTTGAATTGTTGATGCTAAATCATTTTTTGACAAATTATATTCATATTCACTTATTAGATTTAGGGGACAGCTATTTAAACATCTTCCACATCCATAACATTTACTCTCTTTGATCCCAAAACTATCAATTGCAAAGGTGGGGCATACTTTTTCGCATGGTCTTGGACAATGATGGGGACACTTTAATGGATCAAATTTTGCTTTACGAAAGTGGATATCTTTACCATCACTAATGCTTATCATTATTCCAGGCGAGTTTTTAAAGACTTTTTTCGCCCACTCGATTCCTTTTTTTGCTGCATGAACTATAGATTCTTCTGCGGCAACATCTATGTAGTCGACACCAGCAGCAGTATAAATTGCACATAAATCTTCGATAGCAACAATATCTTCATTACTTGCACCACAAATCAACTTAATCCATTTATCTTTTTTATTCTTGGTTTTAATCAAACAATTTAACTTTCAAATTCATCCAAAATATAATCACTTAATGGCTTCCATTCAAGTTTTCTTGAACCTCCCATTTCAACAACAATTGTAAGTTTGTTTTCTTTAGTGCAAATCTCTATCAAGCTCTCTAATTCTGATTGAGACAATACTTGACCCTCTAACAACCAAAGTAATTTTTTTTGATCATTGTCATTAAATAACTCAGAAGCTTGAGGGATTACTTGTTGAACTTCCCCAAGTGCACCATTTCTTCCTACGCTTTGATGACCAAGGTGAGGTGGTCTTACACCATGCAATTTGAGCAAGAAGACTTCTGGATCTCCAAGCCCTCTTGCTGAGGTTATAAAAGTTTTAAAGCCCTTGGCCTTCATTCTCCTCAAAAGACGAGTTTCATAACCTCCTTCAAGAGGAGCAAAGATTGCAAGACATTTGTTGGTTTTTAAATCGTTATGAAACTTTTTCCCTGTGAGAAGTAATGGCATAAAAATTTTCCTTTCTTTCTATTTTATTTTATTTTATGGTACTTGATGATGTATGATTGTAACTCAGTGAATTTTTAAGCTCGCAAGCTAGCCGAGCCTCTGCAAAATTTCACATTTTTTAGCGTTTCGTTAAAAAATTCAGGTGGGTTTATCCCAGGAGAAACTATCTTTTTAAAGATAAGTCTCAACCTTATTAATTGTTTTTTTATTAACTTTACCTCAATAACTGAAGGGTTTAGTTAATTGAAAATTGATTACGAGCTAGCCTAATTTAGTCTTATGTCTATCGGAATTTTAGGAAAGAAATTGGGCATGTCCCAACTTTTCGACGACAAAGGTAATTCGGTACCAGTTACTCTGATTGAGGCTGGACCCTGCCGTGTCACTCAATTGAAAACAACCGCTTTGGATGGTTATACTGCCGTGCAAATAGGTTATGGTTTGTCCAAAGAGAAGCAAATAAGTAAACCCGAAAAGGGACATTTGTTGAAATCAGGTGAAGAGCTTTTAAAGCATTTGAAAGAATATAGAGTTGAAGAAACTTCATCTTATGAAATCGGAAATCAAATAACTGTAAAAAACTTTGAGGTTGGTCAAAAAGTTGATATCAGTGGCAAATCTATGGGTAGAGGTTTTGCTGGTTACCAGAAAAGACATGGTTTTAGCAGAGGTCCTATGAGTCATGGTTCAAAGAACCACAGAGCGCCAGGATCTACAGGTGCAGGAACAACCCCAGGAAGAATTTATCCTGGTAAGAGAATGGCAGGAAGATATGGAGGAAAACAAATAACTACTAAGGGTTTGTTAGTTCTAAAAATTGATGACCAGAAAAATTTGCTTGTAGTAAAGGGTTCTGTTCCAGGTAAGCCCGGCTCAATTGTAAATATTAAGCCAAATAATGTTGTAGGTGAAAAAGGAGGTAAAAAATCATGACAACTCTTGAAACTCTTAAGTGGGATGGTAAAAAATCAGGCAAAGTTACTCTTGATTTAGCAGTTGCCAAAGAAACTTCTTCGGCTGACTTAATCCATAGAGCAGTCCTTAGGCAGCTAGCAAATAAAAGACAAGGGACAGCCTCAACTTTGACAAGATCTGAAGTGCGAGGGGGTGGTAGAAAGCCATACAAACAGAAAGGTACGGGAAGAGCTCGTCAAGGATCAATAAGGACACCCCTAAGACCTGGTGGTGGAATTATTTTTGGACCGAAGCCACGTTCTTACAATCTTGATATGAATCGTAAGGAACGTAGATTAGCTCTTAGAACAGCTCTTATGTCTAGAGTATCTGATATGAAGGCAGTTGAAGATTTTGGATCTACTCTAAAGCAGCCTAAAACAAGTGATATCATTAATGGCCTTGCTCGATTAGGTATACAAAAAACTGAAAAAGTTTTGGTTATTCTTGATAGCCCGTCCGATGTTATAAAAAAATCCATAAATAATATTGAAAAAGTAAAATTAATCGCCGCCGATCAATTAAATGTATTTGATATTCTCAATGCTAATAAATTGTTAATAGGTCAATCAGCGATAGATAAAATTCAGGAGGTTTATGCATCATGAGTAAATTATTCGATTCTCGTTTAGCAGATGTAATACGGAAGCCAGTTATTACTGAGAAAGCTACAAACGCACTAGATCTTAACCAATATACTTTTGAAGTTGATCATAGAGCGGCAAAGCCACAAATAAAGGCTGCTATTGAAGCCTTGTTCAGTGTTAAAGTTATAGGAGTAAACACTATGAATCCTCCGAGAAGAACAAGAAGAGTCGGGAAATTTTCCGGTAAACGTTCTCAGGTCAAGAAGGCAATTGTACGTCTTGCTGAAGGAGACAAAATCCAACTATTTCCAGAATCTTAAGGAGTTTTAATCATGGCAATCCGTAAATTCAAACCTTATACACCTGGAACTAGGCAGAGAGTTGTTACTGACTTTAGTGAAATAACAAGTGCAAAACCTGAGAGATCACTAGTAGTTTCAAAACATAGAGTTAAAGGCAGGAATAATCGTGGAGTTATTACCTGTCGTCATCGTGGAGGTGGTCATAAAAGGCAATATAGATTAGTCGACTTTAGAAGAGATAAAAGAAACATCAACGCTAAAGTTGCAGCTATCCACTACGATCCTCATAGAAATGCAAGGCTAGCACTTTTATTCTACGAAGATGGGGAAAAAAGATATATTATTGCTCCAGCTGGAGTGAAAGTCGGACAAAATGTCATATCTGGAGAAAGTGTTCCTATTGAAGATGGAAATGCAATGCCACTTTCTGTTATGCCATTAGGATCTAGTGTGCATTGTGTTGAGTTATATGCAGGTAGAGGGGCTCAGATGGTTAGATCTGCTGGAGCTAGTGCGCAAGTGATGGCAAAAGAGGGAGACTATGTTGCTTTAAAACTCCCATCTACCGAGGTAAGACTTGTACGAAAAGAATGCTATGCAACTCTTGGAGAAGTTGGTAATTCTGAAATAAGAAATACTAGCTTAGGTAAAGCGGGCAGAAGAAGATGGCTTGGAAGGAGGCCACAAGTAAGAGGTAGTGTAATGAACCCATGTGATCATCCACATGGAGGGGGAGAGGGAAAAGCACCAATTGGTAGAGCAGGCCCTGTTACTCCATGGGGTAAACCAGCTCTTGGATTAAAGACACGTAAAAAGAACAAACCAAGTAATAAATTAGTAGTTCGAAGACGTCGTCGCGTTTCTAAGAGGAGTAGAGGAGGAAGAGACTCTTGATTACTTCATTTACTATTACAATTTCTATTACATAATCATGGGACGTTCACTAAAAAAAGGACCTTTTGTAGCAGATAGCTTGCTCGAAAAGGTAGAAAAACAAAATACTGACAATGACAAGTCTGTTATCAAAACTTGGTCGAGATCATCTACGATTTTACCTTTAATGATCGGTCACACAATCGCCGTACATAATGGCAAGACTCACATTCCAGTGTTTATTACTGAACAAATGATTGGTCATAAACTCGGTGAATTTGCTCCTACACGCACTTATCGAGGTCATATAAGAGACAAGAAAGGAGCAAAATCATGACAAAAACACCTGAAACACCAAAAACAGCCATTGCTCATGGGAATTATGTTCGCGGATCAGCCTCTAAAGTGAGAAGAGTTTTGGATCAGATAAGGGGTAGGTCTTATAGAGATGCATTGATTATGTTGGAATTTATGCCCTACAGATCTACAGACCCTATTACCAAAGTTCTAAGATCTGCAGTTGCTAATGCAGAACATAACTTTGGGATGGATCCATCTACCCTAGTCATTTCCTCTGCATGGGCTAATAGTGGTCCTGTGATGAAAAGGTATAGGCCTAGAGCTCAAGGTCGAGCTTTTTCAATTAAGAAACAGACTTGTCACATCAGTATTTCTGTTGAGTCTGCTCCTATCCAAACTAATGCGGAGGTACAAAACTAATGGGACATAAAATACATCCTTCTGGACTTAGATTAGGAATTACACAAGAGCATCGCTCTAAGTGGTTTGCTACTTCTAAGACATATCCAATTCTTCTACAAGAAGATTTTAAAATTCGCAGTTTCATACAGAAAAAATATGGAGCAGCGGGAATTAGTGATGTTTTAATAGCTAGAAAAGCTGACCAATTAGAACTTGAATTAAAAACAGCAAGACCAGGAGTTATAGTTGGAAGACAAGGAAGTGGTATTGAAGAATTAAGATCTGGTATTCAAAAAACTATAGGGGATAGAACAAGGCAAGTTAGGATAAATGTTGTTGAAGTTGAACGCGTAGATGCCGATGCTTTTTTACTAGCTGAATATATTGCTCAACAACTAGAAAAACGAGTCGCCTTTAGAAGAACTATAAGGATGGCCTTACAAAGGGCTCAAAGGGCTGGAGTCTTAGGTCTCAAGATTCAAGTAGGGGGAAGGTTGAATGGTGCTGAAATTGCTAGAACTGAATGGACTAGAGAAGGTAGAGTACCATTACATACTTTGAGAGCTGAAATTGACTATGCAACACGTGAAGCTAATACAACTTACGGTGTTCTAGGCATTAAAGTTTGGGTTTTCAAAGGTGAGGTTCTCCCTAAAGAAGAACAAACTATCCCTGTGGGAGCGAGCCCTAAGAGGAAAGCTAGTAGAAGACCTCAGCAATTTGAGGATCGTTCAAATGAGAATTCATAGGAGGTAAAAAATGCTTAGTCCAAAACGTACTAAATTTCGTAAACAACATAGAGGCAGAATGAGGGGAGTTGCCTCAAAAGGTAACACTATTGCTTTCGGTCAATTTGCTCTCCAAGCTCAAGACTGTGGATGGGTAACTGCACGTCAGATTGAGGCAAGTAGAAGAGCTATGACAAGATATATAAAACGTGGAGGTCAAATCTGGATAAGAATATTTCCTGATAAACCTGTAACCATGAGACCTGCTGAAACTAGAATGGGTTCTGGTAAAGGTAATCCAGAATTTTGGGTTGCGGTTGTAAAACCTGGAAGAATACTTTTTGAAATGGGTGGTGAGGATATCACTGAGGAAACTGCAAAGG
Source organism: Prochlorococcus sp. AG-424-P23 (assembly GCA_003210135.1). Classification (GTDB taxonomy): domain Bacteria; phylum Cyanobacteriota; class Cyanobacteriia; order PCC-6307; family Cyanobiaceae; genus Prochlorococcus_A. Next base: position 9,084 of record QCNK01000031.1, read on the forward strand.
AAGCTATGCGTCTTGCTCAATACAAACTTCCTGTAAAAACTAAATTCATCTCCATAGATAAAAATCAAGACGAGACAAAAAATAGTAAAAAATCTCAAGAGGAGGTTAAACAATGAAAAACTCAGAGTCTTTTAAAGAATTTAAAAAATTAAATTCTGATCAAATTAATGAAAAGATTAACCAATTACGAAAAGATCTTTTTGACTTGAGATTCAAGCAAGCTACTAGACAGCTAAATGAAACTCATAAATTTAAAATTATCAAGAAACAAGTTGCGCAATTACTAACTCTCAGTAAGAGTCAATCTGCTTCTAAAACTACTTCTGCTTAATTATTAGTTATGGCACTTAAAGAAAGAATTGGTACTGTTGTCAGCGACAAAATGGACAAAACAGTAGTTGTTGCTGTTATTAACAGATATCCACATCCCACTTATAAAAAAATTGTAAGTAGAACTACACGATACAAGGCGCATGATCCCGAAAACACATGTGTTTTGGGAGATCGAGTTAAAATTAGAGAAACTAGACCGCTAAGTGCTCATAAAAGATGGGCAATAGAAGAGATTCTCAATAAAACGAGTCAGGCTAAGGAGGTTAAAAAATGATTCAACAAGAAACTTATTTAACAGTCGCTGATAACAGCGGAGCAAAAAGACTCCAATGTATTAGGGTTTTAGGCTCAAATAGAAGGTATGCACATGTTGGGGATGTAATCGTAGCAACTGTAAAAGATGCTCTTCCTAATATGGGAGTTAAGAAATCTGAAGTTGTAAAAGCCGTTATC
>QCNK01000032.1 GCA_003210135.1 Prochlorococcus sp. AG-424-P23
CTAAGAAGTGAGTAAAAAAATTTTTTATTATGAAATGATATATTTATTGCTTAATAATTTCTTTTTAGGATGTCTCCTATATTTAAATGTTTAATTTGTAGGAGAGATATAGAGAGATCAACTAAAACTTTTTGGAAAAAAAAAGGGCATTTGTTATGTTCAACCTGTTTAGACCAAATGTATAAAAAATCAGGTAAGTGATAAGTTCTTTTATTTATTTCGTTTGTATGAATTTGATCAAACTTTATTTTATATTTAATGAAAGAGAGTTATTGATAAGTGTTGATTAACTTCTTATATTAAGAAACAATTAAATTAAAAATATATTTGATAGTGAGGGAAATGATAATTTTTCTCACAAATGTTAATTGAATAAATAAAGATTAAATATAAAAAAACCTAAAAGTTAAAAAATAATTTTTAAATTATTTCATAACATTTTAGGTTTATAACTTTTAAGAAAGATTTGCAAAATTAATAATTTCGAACTGTATCTATCTAAAAGAATGTATTTTTTTTGATTTAGAACCAACCTGGAATGATTTGACCAGTTGTTACGTATGCACCAACAGCTGCTACAAAACCTAACATTGCTGCCCAACCGTTAAAACGTTCTGCTTCTGGAGTCATGATAATTAATAAATGTATATGTAAATGATTGTAACAGCATATATGAAGCTTTGTAAAGTATTTGGTCGTTTTTTTCTCAAAATTACAAATTCAATTTTTGTAAGTACCTAAAATTTACAGTATTGATACATAAATGTACCATTAATTTAGTATCCTAAAGAATTTACGGAAGCATTATATTTTGTAAGAAGTTTTGCTTAAATAAATTTAATGTGACACCTCTCAAATGGTTGTTTTGGAAACTCGTTTTATGTTAGGTGTCTTTAGAAGAATCTTTATCTTCATTCTTGTTAAAATTAAAAATTTATTTTATATATAAACCTTTAATTTAATTAATTCCCCCTTCTCAATGCTTAAAGATTTTTGAGTAATAATTATTAAACTAAATCTGTTTTAAAATCGATTCATGTAATTTTCCTGGAAGAAAATGTAATTAAAAATTTTGTGTATGCTGTAATTTTTTATGAGCAAATTTCAAAAAATGAACTCAAATTAAGAATGTGGGTCGCCTGAGATTCGAACTCAGGACCAGCCGGTTAAAAGCCGGATGCTCTACCGCTGAGCTAGCGACCCATTTTGTAAAATTGAGTACATATGAAATTATCCCTTTTTAAGGAAAAAAAAACAACTTTTTATCTCAAGTTGAACAATAGAAAAACAATTCTTAACTTATGAAATAAAAAATTAAAAATTCTCTCTAAATTTACAGTTGAAAGGTAAAATACTTTATAAATATTTGAATTTCTAAAATGCTAAGAACAATCGTAGTTTTCGCCCCAATTATCGCTGCTTTGGCTTGGGTTATATTTAATATCCAAAAGCCTGCTAGAGAGCAATTTAATAGAGACTTTTTGGGAAAGGATTAATTTAATTTGATAGATAAAGAAGTAACTGTAATTGGGGCAGGTCTTGCAGGTTCGGAAGCAGCTTGGCAGTTAGCAAATAGTGGTGTACCAGTTAAATTAGTTGAGATGAGGCCTTTCAAATCAACTCCAGCACACCATACCAATGAATTTGGAGAATTAGTTTGTAGTAACAGTTTTGGGGCATTAAGTCCTGACAGAGCTGCGGGACTATTGCAAAAAGAATTAAGAATTTTTAATTCATTAATAGTTCAAACAGCAGATAAATTTGCTGTCCCAGCTGGAGGTGCCTTAGCGGTAGATAGGTCCAAATTTAGTAATGCATTGACTGAAATTTTATCTAATCATCCTTTAATTCAAATAAAAAGAATTGAACAACTTGATCTACCTAGTAAGGAAAATATAACAATCCTCGCTACTGGTCCATTAACTTCAGATAATTTATCACATAAAATTCAAGTTTTCACAGGTGTTGATGAATGTCATTTTTTTGATGCAGCTAGTCCAATAATTTACGGAGACTCTATTGATCACGAGATTGTCTTTAAAGCAAGTAGGTACGATAAAGGAGATCCGGCATATTTGAATTGCCCTATGAATGAAAATGAATATACGAATTTCAGAAACGAATTAATTGAAGGTGAGCAAGCTAATTTAAAAGACTTTGAAAAAGAATCTGCTAACTTCTTTGAAGGATGTTTACCAATAGAAGAAATTGCTAGAAGAGGAATTGATACTATGAGATATGGCCCCTTGAAATCTATTGGGTTGTGGAATCCAAAATGGGGAAATTTGTTTGATAGAGAAAACAGATTGAATAAAAGACCGCATGCAATCGTTCAATTAAGGAAAGAAGATTTAAAAGGGAAATTACTTAATATGGTAGGCTTCCAAACAAATCTTAAGTGGTCAGAACAAAAAAGAATATTTAGAACTATACCTGGTTTAGAAAAGGCTGAATTTGTACGTTTCGGAGTTATGCATAGAAATACCTTTTTAGAGTCACCAAAATTACTTTTACCGACATTGCAATTCATAAAAAGAGAAAATCTTTTTGCTGCTGGTCAAATAACAGGGACGGAAGGCTATGCTGCTGCTGCTGCAGGAGGGTTGCTTGCAGGAATTAATGCATCTTTAATTGCTAAAGGTAAAAGTGTTGTGACTTTTCCTGATGAGTCAATGATTGGCTCTCTAATGAACTTCATAAGTAATAAAAATGAAATATTGTCTAGTCATAAAAAAAATAAATTTCAACCAATGCCTGCTTCATTTGGATTGGTTCCAGAACTTGCTACACGAATAAAAGATAAAAGATTGAGGTATAACGCTTATCAACAGAGATCTGTTGATTCACTAAATAATTTTAAAAACAAGCTAGAGTATATTTTTAATAAAGATCACACACTTCTTGAAATTAATTAAAATAAGCTACCTAGATATTAGAAAATGAAATCAAATAATAAAAATCTCGATGCAATCATTATTGGTTCAGGAATTGGGGGATTAGTAACGGCATCTCAATTAGCAGCGAAAGGAGCTCAGGTTTTAGTGCTAGAAAAATATATAATTCCAGGAGGAAGTGGAGGATCCTTTAAAAGAAAAGGTTATACCTTTGATGTGGGAGCTTCAATGATTTTTGGATTTGGAAAGGAAGGTTATACCAATTTATTAACACGTGCTTTGAAAGATGTAAATGAAAAATGTGAAACCATTCCTGATCCAGTGCAACTTGAATATCACCTCCCAAATAACTTTAATATTTCTGTAGATAAAAATTACGAACAATTTATAAGTAAATTATCAGCTAATTTCCCAAAAGAAAAAGAAGGTATCAAGAAATTCTACGATACTTGCGCATCTGTCTTTAAATGTTTAGATTCAATGCCTCTTTTATCCATAGAAGATCCAAGTTATCTTTTTAAAGTTTTCTTTAAATCTCCATTTTCTTGTTTAGGATTGGCTAGATGGTTACCAGTAAATGCCGGAGATGTTGCCAGAAAGTTTATAAAAGACCCTGAACTTTTAAAATTTATCGATATCGAATGTTTTTGTTGGTCAGTAATGCCAGCCCTTAAAACTCCTATGATTAATGCTGGGATGGTTTTTACCGATAGGCATACTGGCGGTATAAATTATCCAAAGGGAGGGGTAGGAACCATAGCAGAGAAATTAGTTTCTGGAATTGAAAGATTGGGAAGTGAAATTCGTTACAAAGCTAATGTGACTGAAATACTTTTAAATGAAGGGAAAGCTGTAGGAGTTCAGCTTTCAAATGGGGAAAAACTTTACTCAGACATTATTGTATCCAATTCGACAAGATGGGATACATTTGGACTTAACAATAAAAAGAAAGGATTAATTGCAAATAAAAACGTTCCAAAAAGCGAATATAAGTGGGCAGAAACCTATAAGCCTTCCCCTTCTTTTGTCTCTATTCACCTCGGGGTAGAAAAAAATTTAATAAGCAAAAATTTTAATTGTCATCATATAATTGTTGAAAATTGGGATGAATTAGAAAGTGAAAAGGGAGTTATTTTTGTTTCTATTCCTACTTTGCTGGATTCGTCTTTAGCTCCCGAAGGCAAACATATCGTCCATGCATTTACTCCATCATCAATGAATGAATGGGAAGGCCTAACAAGGAAAGAATATATACAAAAGAAAGAAAAATACTTTAATTTTCTTATAGACAAAATTTCAACTATCCTACCTAATCTAGAACAAAATATCGATCATAAAGAAATTGGCACGCCGAAAACCCATAAAAAGTTTCTTGGAAGATACGAGGGTAGTTATGGACCAATTCCTAGTCATAAGCTTCTTGGACTTCTGCCAATGCCTTTCAACACTACAAAAATCAAAAATCTTTATTGTGTAGGGGATTCATGCTTCCCGGGTCAAGGCCTAAATGCAGTTGCTTTTAGTGGGTACGCATGCGCTCATAAAATAGGCGCGAAATTAAACATAAACAGTTTTAAATTGCCAGATTAAAGGGATCTCTCTGAAATGATAGAAAAATATAAAACTCATTTTTTTGTGAAAAGTTCGTTGATTTCTTTATATTTAGCGCTTACAATTCCTATTCCATTTATCTCACTTAATAAATTTAAATTCCCCTCTATCTTTTTATTTGTCTTAGGTCTTTATTTGATAATAAATATAACAAGCGATTATGTAGAAACTAGTAATAATAAAATTACTTATAAAAGTACCTTTATTGCAAAATTCTTAGGGAAAAAAAATTGGGAGATTTCTTGGAAAGATATTAAATTAATCAAATCTTTGCCAACTAGTCAGGGTAGTAAAGTTTATTACTTTAATACTGTTCAAGGAGATAATTTTCTCTTGCCACAAAGAGTAGAAAATTTCGAAAAATTCTTAGTTATTGTCTCTGAAAATACTGGGATTGATATAAGTGATATATCTTATATATCACCCCTTTGGACTTACAAATTATTGACTTTTCTATCAGTTTTAATGGTTGTTGGCGAACTTTTTGCTTTTCTCAATTAAATATTATCGATACTGAATCGGTATCCTTGCTGTCTGACAGTGGTTATACCACCACCTTCTCCCAAGCCTGCCTGTTCTAATTTTCTTCGAAGAGTTAATACCTGCGTATCCACAGATCTTGGACCTCCGCTGAAAGGCGGCCAGGCCATTCTTAGGAGTTCTTGACGACTTCTAACCATGCCTGGAGGCATTAATAGGGCGCAAAGGAGTGCAAACTCTCTAGGGCTCAATTCTACAGGCTTCTCACTAAGGGTTACCTGTCTCAAAAGAAGATGAACCTCTAAAGGTCCAACCTCTACTTTTTCTTGCAATCCTATCCTTCCCCTCTTTAAGAGTGTTCTGCACCTTGCTGCAAGCTCTTCAAGTCCAAATGGTTTTCTAAGAACATCATCGGCCCCTTCATCTAAAAGATTAACTAATGCTTCAACACCTGATCTTGCCGTTAAAACTATGACAGAAGACCCCAATTGTTGGGCTAGTCTCATGGCAGTGTTCTGCTCCAGGATTTCTGCGCTAACTAATAGGTCAGGTGATTGCTCTCTGCATAGGTCAACAGCTTCAGCCGCTGAGCCAACAGCAGCAGCTAGATGACCGTCTTGGCGAAGCCTTTGTACAAGGACTGTTCTAAGTGTGGGGTGAGGTTCAACAACAAGAACTCTTGAAGGAGTTTGGGAGCTCGCAGGCATTTGTGAACTGCCAGGAGTTGAAGCTAAGATTTGCTCAGTTGATTGCATTCTTAATTACTGTTTGGCCAGGCAATTTTTAATCATCCTTAATAAGGTATAACAAATGCTAAAAAAAAATCAGAATCTATCGAATTATGACATCTTTTGAAAATCCCAAAGCAATTCGTCATTTTCAATCAATTTGCGACAGTTGCCAGGACTTGGTTACTCGTTTTCATACGCCATCTGATCTAAAATTATATAGTGAAGGTTATCTCCAAGCCTTAAGGAATTGCAATGGTTTAGAGCCAAAGGATCAAGAGAAATTAGAAAAATTAATTGAAAGATGGATATTAGATCCGTCAAGTTTTATTGATCCAGAGGGAGATGGAAATAAAGGTTTTTTTGATAAAAAATGGATTTAAAATATTAATTTTTATTAATCAATTCAGTATTTATACTTACTAATTGTCTTAAGACGCTAATTCAATTTCAATTTTTTCTTTTAGAGATCCTGAATTGTACATCTCGATAAGAATGTCTGATCCACCAAGAAATTCTCCTTTTAAATAAACTTGAGGAATTGTTGGCCAATCTGAATATTCTTTAATTCCTTCTCGTATCGCAAAATCACTTAACACATCAAAAGTACCAAACTCTACCCCAAGAGAATTTAGTATTTGAACTACATTGTTAGAAAAACCACATTGAGGCATTAATTTAGTCCCTTTCATGAAAACCATCACTGGATTAGAGTCAATCAGTTTTTGTATTTTATCTTTTGTTAGTTTTTCCATAATTTAGTTTGGTGTTTCTGTTTTTAGTGCCAGTGCATGAATAGCCTCTGAAGCCAATTCTTCCTTCAAAGCTGAATATACTAGCTGATGCTGTTTAACTAATGATAGTCCATCGAATTCAGATGCAATTACAGTTACTTGCAAATGATCATTTCCCTTAAGATTTTCAACAAAAACTTGGGAACTTGGTAATTTTGTAGTGATTAAATTAATGACCTCTTCCTTAGTAATCATAATTAATTTTTAATTAACCTTTGTATTTTGTCTCAACAAATCCTAGTTGGATCAATGTTTCATAAGCTTCTTTACCTTCTCGACTATTAGGAGACATTATCCTAATAGTTTCAACAAGAATGGGTACTGCAACCTCAGGTTTTTCAGTTTTAATATACAAATTCGCTAATCTCCTATTTGATTCTGCCAAAATTTGTAATGTTTGCTTACCTTTTCTTTGCATTTCATTTGGTATTCTCGCATCAACTCCTTTGAAGGATGAATTTAGATCTGAGTAAAAAGTAGCCATTTGTTTAGCTAATTTTCTTGCGTCTAGATAAGAATCTTTAGCTTTATCAAAATCCCCATTTTTAATATATTTATCACCTTTCTTTATGAAATACTCTACGTTTGAGATAGAAAGCTTTTTACTTTCACTTGAGAGTACTTTATAGTCTTTTGGATTCTTGATTTCTGCCTGAACTACATTTTTATAAGAAAAATTTCCAAAAAATATAAATAAAATAGGGATTAACTTTAAGAATTTCATTTTCTTATTGAATTATTAAATTTTATAGTAACTTATTGCAGTTTCATCTACCTACATTTTTTAATGCTTTTTCTTCCTCTTGGATCATTTTTTCATAAAGAAAATTATTAAATTCATTAATAGTAGAGTTTAGGTAATCATTAATTGCGATTGGTTTCCCTAGGGATAAACAAAATTCGCCCCTAAAGTCTGGCGATACTTTGCTGTAAGCAATTCCAATAGGAATAATAATAATGGATGTTGTTTTTTTTGTAGCTAGTCTGGCTAGTCTATATAATCCTTCTTTGAGAACTAATTTTTTCCCATATTTATTAATTTTCCCTTCGGGGAAAACGACTAGTTGTTCTCCTTTTTCTATAAGATCAATTGCATATCTTAACGCTGAGAGAGATGGAGATAATTGATTTATTGAAAAACATCCAAGTCTTCTTAAAAACCAGCCTTGTATTCCTCTCATTTCCGACTTAGTAACCATAAATCTACAATCCTTCTTGGTTACTCTTCTACCCATTGCCATAGTGAGTATTAAGCCGTCCCATCTTGATCTATGAGTTGGAGCCAAAATGATAGATGAATTTTTGGGAATCGAAAGCCCATCATTTAATATTTTCTTTTTTCTAAAAAATAATCTCAAAACAATGTCCTGGGTAATGAACATAGCCATAAATCCTAAAAGAGGATTTATTTTATACCAAATATCTACTGATTTCTTCTTCAAATTCAATTTACGAATATATTAATAATTTAAGTGTTTGCACTTTTTTATTAGCTATTATTGGGCGGTTACTAGATTGTCTAGAAACTAAGATTTTTTAATTATGACTACTTTAGGGGTAAACATTGATCATATCGCAAATGTAAGGCAAGCGAGGAAGACTATAGAGCCTGATCCTGTACAATTTGCTTTTTTAGCTGAATTAGGAGGTGCAGACTCAATAACAGTTCATCTAAGAGAAGACAGAAGACATATACAAGATAGAGACGTATTCCTTTTGAAAGAAACTATAAAAACGAAACTAAATTTAGAAATGGCTGCTACACCAGAAATGTTAGATATTGCTAAAAAACTTCTTCCCGATTATGTAACACTCGTTCCAGAGAAACGGGAGGAAGTTACCACTGAAGGTGGGTTGGATGTGAAAAGTAATGTGCAATATCTTAAGAATTTTGTTGGAAATTTAAAAGATTCAAATATAGAAGTAAGTGCATTTATTGATCCTCTTGGTGAACAGATAAATTATTCCAAAGAAATAGGGTTTGATTTTATAGAATTACATACTGGAAAATATGCTGAACTATCAGGATCTGAACAGTTTAAAGAGCTCCAAAGGATTATAGAGTCTACACATTTAGCAAATGACCTTGGATTAGTTGTTAATGCTGGTCATGGCCTCAACTACAATAATGTTAAAAAAATTGCATCAATTAACAATATGAACGAGTTAAACATAGGTCATAGTATTGTTGCAAGGGCTTTAGCGATAGGATTAGAAAAGTCTGTACGTGAAATGAAGTCCCTTATTACATCAAATTAAATTTCAAAATGACAACATATTTTTTCGTCGCGGCAAGTGAAAAGTTTTTAACTGTTGAAGAACCAATTGAGGAGATTTTGAAAGAGAGGATGAGAAACTATAAAGAAAATAATAAAGAAATAGATTTTTGGCTTTTAAAAAATCCATCATTTTTGCAAACCACCCAATTTGATGATCTTAAAGCAAAGATTCCATCACCCCCAGCAGCTATTTTATCTACGGATAAAAAATTTATAACTTTCTTAAAGCTGCGTTTAGAGTTTGTTGCTGTGGGGGAATTCGAATGTCCTAATGCAGAAATAATCGATCCATTTAAAGTTGAGTAATATAACCATCTAGTAAATTGCTCAATCTTTATAAGTCAAACAAAATTGAAGTAATTAGTGAGCTGTTAGCAGAGGAATTAAAAATATGTCCTCCTCCTATAAATGAGAAATTAGAAATAGTAGTGCCCAATTACTTTTTTGGGAATTGGTTACGTGAACAAATAACTATAAAAAACAAAATAAGTGCTCTTTATGAATTAAAGACAATATCAACGTATACCGAATCTTTATTGACAAACTTTTTCCCTGCAATTGATATGAGCGCATGGAATTTTGAGTCAATTAAGTGGAGCATTATTGATTCCTTGGAAGAATTAAATAGTTTTAAAGAATCATTTCCGCTTAGAAATTGGATTAATAAATATTTGGATAATAAAAAGACAATTGATGGAGACATATATAATCTGACAAAAAAGATCACGAATAATTTTATTGATTATCTGATTTTTAGACCTGAAATGATTGCTCAATGGAATAGATATGAAATCAATTCATCTAATCTATTTAAGAATTTAAACTCAGATCAATTTTGGCAACCTATTTTATATAAATTATTAGAGGAAAAGATA
>QCNK01000033.1 GCA_003210135.1 Prochlorococcus sp. AG-424-P23
GCTGATTTAATCTCGATTAATCCTAGTGTGTTAATTCTTATTTGTGTATCAGGTAGTATTTCTCCAACATTTTCAAAACCCATTAAGAATTCTTTTGGTTTTAAACTCGTAACCATTGCTGCTGTTTCTGTTGAGCCGTAACAAGGTGCTAATTTTATTTTTTCTTGAATACATTGTTCTGCAGTTTCGCCTGAAATAGAAGCTCCACCTACCCAAATTAGATCAAAAATTTTTAGCCAACTAATACCATCTTTTTGAGCTAAAAGTCTTTGTAATTGGGTAGGTACTAATGATGTAATCAGGTGTTTTTTGTTTTTTTTAGATTTTATTGTAAAAAGTAAAAGTTCTCGAGTTTTTTTTATTAAATTTGGAGAAATATTAATACAATCACACCCCCAAGTTTGACTTCTAAAAATTGGCATTAAGCCACTTATATGGTTCAGGGGTAAAGTATTTAAAATTAAACAGTTTTGTAATTCAAATCCTTGTTCTATTAGCCATTGTCCTGATGTAAATGCAGATAATTTAAGATTTTCCAAATTGTGAAAACATTTTCTTGGTTTTCCTGAACTACCACTACTGTTTAAGATAATTGCTGGCCCATTTTCATTAATTGAATCTAATATATCTCCATCTTCATAAAATTTGTTTTTAATATAAATAATTTTATTTTCTCTAATTTTTTCAATAATTTTCTCTACAGATTGAGGTTCATTATTTTCAACTTCAATAGTATGAATTTTATTTTTCATAGTTGATCCCATATCTTTTTTGCTTCATTTAAAAATAGAAACGAATTAGGGAATTTATTCATTGCTAAACCAGGAACTTTTGGAGTTGGTCCTTGTAATTGTAGAGACGATAAATGATAAAGCCATCTCTTCCCTATTCCAGTTTCAAATGAAGTACTTATAGATATTAAAGCTTTTTTATTTTCTAATTCTCTTAAAAGCTTAACTGGATTATTTTCTTGAGAAGGCCTTCGAATTTGCCAACCCTTCCACTCATCAATCAAAGTTGGAAATTTTAAAAGTGATTCGTCTAAGGCTATTGGGATTTTTTTGTTGAGTTCTTTCATTCCTTCAATATCATCAACACAGAGAGGTTGTTCTAACCAATCTATATTTCTGTTATCTTTCAAAATATCAGCCCATCTATTAGCTATCTTTCTACCCCATGAACCATTAGCATCTATTCTTAACTTAATATTATTGCCAATTTGGCTTAAAATTTCTTCTAAATTTGCTTCTTCCTCATGGTTATCTCTTAATGCTACTTTCCATTTTATGGTTACTGATTTTCCAATATTAGATTGTCTTTTTTTAATTTCATTTAGCTCTGAAATTACATTTTTAGAATTTAAAAGTATGGCTGTTTTGTCAATTTCATCAAAGGTATAGTTTTCTTTAAAAATTATTTTCCCATTTATCTCAGCTAATGCAGAATTTATTGCAGATTGAATGCATGGGTGAAAAATATTTATATGCTCAGATAAATTAAATACTTCTAAATTCTCAGGGATCATATCTAGTTGTGTTGCACATTTTTTTAAGTCTTCTTCTAGAAGTGGTGAAACTTCTCCAAACCCAATTTTTTTATCATTACTTGTTAATTTAATTATCCAACCCAGTTTTGTAAGATAAGTGGTTTTAGAATTTTCCACTTTTGTGGATAACTTAAAGCTATAAGATTTTTTTTTAAATATTAAGTTCATTTATTAAGCAAGTAATTAAATATTAATCCTGTGATTAAGCCAACTCCATTAAGAGTTTGAAATTTTATTGCGACGAATTTGGAATTTTTTATTGCAGAAGGTTTTTTATAAGAAGACCTTAATAGATTTATAAGTCTTATTGCTTGAGGAAAACTAATCAAATAAAGGATACAAAACACTGGAATAAATCCAGTAACTATAGTTAAAAGTTGAAAAATATATATTGTAAAAATTATCCAAGGCACAAATTGAGAACCTTTTTTTGCTCCTAGGCGAACTAAAGGTGAATTTTTCCCATGCTTTTTATCTTCAGAAATTTGATGAAAATGAGAACAAAATAATACAAGAGTTGTTGCTAATGAAGGTCCTGAACCAAGTAATAAAGAAACTTTCCAGGGAATATCTTCTAAGTAAATATTAGAAGGATTTAACGCAATTAAGACTGCAGAGTAGGCAAAAGGTCCAAATGCAAGCCAGCATAATGGTTCTCCTAAGCCTTGATAGCCAAATCTAAAAGGAGGTCCTTGATATAAATATCCTAAGAAGCAGCAAGATGCTACCAAAATCAAAATGTTTATACTTGTTGATACTGAAATAATTGAAATTATTAATAAACCAATAACTAAAGATGTATATGCAATAAATGAAATTATTTTTTTATTTTTTATGAGATTTACAATTGAATGGAATTTAAATTCATCGATTCCTGTTTCTGCGTCGAATAAATCATTAGTTAGGTTTTCCCAAAGTAATATAAAAATTGCAGCTAAAGTAAATGCAATCAAATTATAAATTTTTACCTTTTCATACTGATTGAGTATATAAGCCCCTGTTATTAAAACAGGAAGTATGGCTACAGAATAAAGCGGCCATTTTATCGCTTGTTTCCATAATTTTTTTTTATCTTCGTCCATTTTTATTTAACTCACAAAATTCGATCATTATTAAATTTAGTTTATAATTTGAGTTACATTTTTTACTTTATTGCATGATTTTTAGTTATTTTCAATAAGTAATGAAAAATGATTTAAACTTAACAGATTTTTTAAAAGATGTATTTTCCTCTTTCGATAAGAAAGTGGAGAATTCTGGATTAGTAAGTATTTGTGTTGAGATTCCTTGTATTGATTTATTACAAGTATATGAATTGTTTATAAATAAATATCCGTTTTCTTCATTTTGGGAGGAATCTAATGGTATTTCATATATTGCTTTTGAGAAATGTAAATATGTTACTTTAGATGGTCCAAAAAGATTTGAGGTGGCAAAAGAGTTTAATTCTGAGAATTTTAAAAATTTAATTAACTTAACTAATGAATCACATAATTCTGCACTTTCAAAAATAATTTATTTATTTTCTTTTTCTGAAAACTTAAATAATAAGAATTTATCTTCTGATGTCCCTAGTTTGGAAGCTATTTTACCAAAAATATTAATTATTAAAAATAATAAGAATTGTTGGTTAAGAATCAATGGTCATGTTGAAGGTAAATCATCATTAAGAACATTAATTGAAGAAATATGGACAATTAGAAATCAAGTTATTAATTCTGGCTCAGAATTAATAAAATCATCTGACTTAAAAACTAGTTTTGATTTACCTAATATAGATGATTTCTTGCAATCCTTAGAAACTTCTAATATAAGTTTGAAAAAAGTAGTAAATAGAGGAATTCAATTAGTAGAAAAAGGTATTCTCGAAAAGATAGTTTTAGCGAATAGGATTAAATTAAAATTTAGAAATAAATTAGATTTAGTAGAAATTTTAAAAAGATTAAAAAAGAATCATCCAAATACATGCAGATATGTTTGGAAAAGAAATAGTAAGGATATTTTGTTTGGAGCATCTCCAGAAAAATTATTTTCTTTTAATAAACCTAATTTAACTTTGGAGGCTCTTGCTGGAACTATCTCTACTAATTCAAATTATAAGAAACTCCTTAAAAGTACTAAAGACTTAAAGGAACATAATTACGTAACACAGTATTTGATTAAATGTTTAGAATTTTCAAAAATAAAAAACTTTAAAGAAAGTGATATTAAGGTAAATTCATTTGGAGATATTTCTCATTTGCAAACACTCATTTTCTCTAAAGTTGAAAATATATGTCCTTTTGAATTGCTTAAAAACTTACATCCATCTCCGGCTGTTTGTGGTTACCCAAAAAATGCAGCATTTGATTGGATAAATACTCTTGAGTCTTTTCCTAGAGGAAATTATGCTTCTCCAATGGGTTGGGTTGATTCATCAGGAAATGCTTCATTTCTTTTAGCAATTAGAGGAGCTAGGTATATTGAAGAAAACATTGAATTTACTGCCGGTTCAGGTATAGTTTCAGGCTCCGTTTTAGAGAAAGAAATAGATGAGATTAAATTAAAATTTGAATCTATAGTAAAACAAATATTTTTAGCAAAAAATCCTAGATAATTTCCACTAATTTTTCAATAACTTCCTCTGAAACATTCTTATTGGATAAATTTTCTATTTCTCTTAAACCTGTTGGACTTGTTACATTAATCTCGCTAAGCATTCCATTTATTACATCAATACCTACAAAAAATAAACCTTCATCTTTAAAATGTTGAGATAATTCTGAGCAGATACTTTTTTCTTTTTCTGTTAATAATGTTGGTACAGCCTTTCCTCCCATTGCTAAATTACTCCTAAAATCGCCTCCTTGAGGAATCCTATTTATTGATCCAATCGCTTCACCGTTTACGATAATTATTCTTTTATCACCCTCTATAACTTCAGGAATAAATTTTTGCATCATAACGGGTAATTCTTCTTGAGAAGTTATTAATTCAATAATGGATTTTATACCTGGAGAATTTTTATTTATCCTTATAACACCTTGACCACCTTTTCCTCCAAGAGGTTTTATGACTACTTCATTATTTATATTTGCAAAATTAATAAGATCTTTTACCTTACTCGCAACTATTGTAGGTGCCATTAAGTGGCTGTATCTCAAAGCACCTAGCTTTTCATTCCATGCTCTTAAAGATGAGGGTTTGTTGATTACTTTTACTCCTTTTCTCTCGGCAACTTCTAAAAGATGGGTTGCATATAAATAAGCCTCATTTACAGGAGGATCTTTTCTCATCCAAATGCAATTAAATTCGGCGAGAGGTATGCAATCATTATCTTTGAGAGAAATCCATGGATTTACTTCAACTTTTAAGGAAGATGCCCATACTTCATCCCCTCTAGCCTCAAGGTCCTGAGGTGTACAACTCCAAATTTCAATATTTTTTTTTGATGATGCTTGCATTAATGCAGCAGTTGAATCTTTTAAGGGATTTATATTTTTTATTGGATCTATCACGAATAGAAATTTCATAAGATCTAGCTTAATAATGCGTCTAATTTATTTTCATTTTCTAATGTGTAGAGATCATCGCAGCCTCCGATACCCTCATTATCTATAAATATTTGTGGTAATGTTCTTCTACCATCAGCTCTTTCAATCATCAATGCTCTGGCATCTTGGTCGCCATCTATTTTATATTCTGTAAAATTTATATTTTTTTTCTTGAGGAGTGATTTTGCTCGAATACAGAATGGGCAATATTGCCAAGTATAAATTTCAACTTTAGACATTTTTTAAAAATAATACTTAGTTTATACTATTAAACAAAAGTGCTTGTTAGATTATAAATAACGATTAAATTCTATTTTGATAGATATTACAGATTTCAAAAAAGATCTTTCGGAACTAACAGAGCGCCTGGGTAATGCTCAGGATTGTCTTTGACGTTCCAAGATTAAAAGCGAAAAGGAGAGAGTTAGAGCAAATTTCTGCTCAGCCTGAATTTTGGGAGAATCAAGAAGAAGCGAAAAAACAAATGTTAATCCTTGATGATGTTAAGGCGCAACTGGAATTGTTGGATAAATGGAAAACTTTTATTTCTGATGCTAATGCCTCTCTTGAGCTTTATTCTTTAGAACCAGAAGAGGAAATAATTTTGGAATCCAAGCAGGGCTTAAAGAAATTAAGAGAGAATTTAGATAAATGGGAATTTGAAAGATTGTTATGTGGTGAATACGATAAGGAAGGTGCAGTAGTTTCTATTAACGCAGGTGCTGGTGGAACAGACGCTCAGGATTGGGTAGAGATCTTATTGAGAATGTATTCAAGATGGGCCGATAATAATCAAATGAGTTTAATTATCAATGAATTATCTCAAGGAGAAGAGGCAGGCATCAAAAGTGTAACTTTTGAAATTGATGGAAAATATGCATACGGATATTTACAACATGAAAAAGGAACTCATAGATTAGTAAGAATTTCACCTTTCAATGCTAATGGTAAAAGACAAACCAGCTTTGCTGGGGTGGAGGTTATGCCAAAATTAGATGACAATATTTCACTTGATATACCTGAAAAAGATTTGGAAATTACAACAAGTAGATCCGGTGGGGCTGGAGGACAAAATGTTAACAAAGTAGAAACAGCGGTGAGAATTGTTCATTTGCCTTCAGGGATTTCAGTAAGATGTACACAAGAAAGATCTCAATTACAAAATAAAGAAAAAGCTATGTTACTTCTTAAGTCTAAACTACTAGTGATTGCTAAAGAACAACGAGCTGCAGAAGTCGCTGATATTAAAGGTGATATTGTGGAAGCTGCATGGGGCAATCAAATAAGAAATTATGTTTTCCATCCTTATCAAATGGTAAAAGATCTCAGGACTATGCAGGAGACTAACGACTTAAATAGTGTTTTAGATGGTGGACTTGAACCATTTATTCATGAATTATTACGTATAAATATTTCTTCTAACGAATCTATTGAATAAATAATGAAAAATAAAAACGAAAATATAGAAAAAAAAGTTGCTCCCCCAAGCTTTATAAAGCTTGCTATGAGAAATATGGTAAGGAAGGGTTCAAAAAGTATTTCTCATTTTTCAATAACTTTTCTAGTTTTAATTGGGATATTAATACTTGTAGCCACAATAGGTAAGCCTAATATTCCTGTATAAGAATGTATGACAGAAAAAATTATTTCTGAAATAAATTTAGATTTGGTTTTTAAATGTAATGAATTTTCTCAATTTTCAAATAAGTTAAAAGATTCTAAAAATAAGCTTATTTTTAAGTCTAATTTTTGGGAGAAAGTTTTTTTATCTTGGATAAAAATAATATTAAAAAAAGACGATTATAAATTGCCAAATTTCATTTTTGAAAAAAAATCTTTTTCATTAGGCTTACAGATAATATCTAATCAAGAAATTGCTTTTATGAACCAGAAATGGATGCAAAAAAATGGACCAACTGATGTTCTATCTTTTCCAATCATTTCTGAAGAATCTCTAAATAATTTAGATCATATAGAGTTGGGAGATATATTTATTTCATTAGAGATCGCAATTGAGCAATCTTATGAATATAAACATTCAATCTATAAAGAAATGCTCTGGTTGGCTAGTCATGGATTTTTACATCTTTTGGGATGGGAACATAATAATGATCTTGATTTAGAAAATATGTTAAATTTTCAGGAATATTTAATTAAAAAATTAGATTAAAAATCTATGGACAAAAAAATAAACTCCCTAAAAAATAGAATAGAATCATATAAAACTTCTAGTAATGTATTAAAAAGTTTTAAGTATGCTTTTAGTGGAATTAGTTACGTATTAAAAACTTCAAGAAATTTTAAAATTCAATTAATTTTTGCAGTCATAAGTTTAATGATTGGTTTTTTACTGCAAATTAGTCAAAGTAATTATGTAATTTTGATTGCCACAATTATGTCTGTTTTAATATTAGAAATATTAAACACTTCTATTGAATCAATAGTTGATTTAGTAGTGAAAGAAGAATTTAGTCGTTTGGCTAAAATTTCAAAAGATACTTCTGCAGGAGCAGTGTTATTAGCTTCCATTAATTCTGTTATTATTGCTGTATATATTTTTGTTCCTAAAATTAAGTTGTTATTTGAATCTATATAAATATGTTTCTTGTTATTGATAATTACGATAGTTTTACATATAACCTTGTTCAATATTTAGGAGAACTTTCTGTTGAGCATGAAATAACTAGAGAATTAATAGTAAAAAGAAATGATGAAATTACTCTAGATGAAATTATCAAACTAAATCCTAGTGGCATCTTATTATCTCCAGGTCCTGGTAATCCAGATCAATCTGGAATTTGTCTGCCAATACTAAAAAAATTATCTAAAAATATTCCGACATTAGGAGTTTGTTTAGGGCATCAAGCTTTGGCCCAAGCTTTTGGCGGTAAGGTTATAGTTGGGAAAGAACTTATGCATGGTAAGACATCCAAAATATTTCATAATCAAAAAGGTTTGTTTAAAGATATCGAGACTCCATTTGTGGCTACTAGATATCATAGTCTTATAGTTGATTCAAGTTCATTACCAACTTGTTTCGATATAACTGCGACTTTAGAAGACTCAACTATTATGGCTATTTCTCATAAAGAATATAAGCATTTACATGGAGTACAGTTTCATCCTGAAAGTGTATTAACACAATTTGGTCATAAATTAATTAGTAATTTTCTAAAAATGGCTGAACAAAAGTAAAATATAAAAAATTTAATAATATGATTTCTCAAATTAAAAACATTTTCTTTTTTATATTATTTAGCACTTTTTTACCTACCTCATTATTGGCAAGGAATTTAGTAATAAAAAGTCTGGGACATAGTAGTTTCTTAATTAATAGTGCTGAAAAATCGATTCTTATAAATCCCTTTAAAGCAATAGGTTGTGCAAGCAATTTAAAAGAGCCAAAAGAAGTCAAAGCAGATTTTATTTTGGCTAGTTCTAGGCTTCTAGATGAAGGATATAATCCTAATAATCAATTAATGTTTGTAGAGCCAGGAATCTATCAATTTGAGGATATTTTATTAAATGGAATTTCTGTACCACACGATAGAGTAAATGGAAGAAGATTTGGGATGGCAACTGTTTGGAGTTGGGAGCAGAATGATCTTAAAATTGTTCATATGGGAGGCGCTGCTGGTGATATTGATATCAATAGTCAAATTATTTTGTCTCGCCCAGATATCTTATTTATTTCAATTGGAGGAGGGATAAAATCTTATGATGGGCAAGAGGCTTCAAGAATAGTTAAGCTTCTAAAACCTAATGTAGTTATTCCTGTTCACTTTGCTCGTAGCAAAAAAATTAACAAAGAATGTGATTTCTCAAATGCTGATTTGTTTATCGAAAATATGAAAAATTTTAAAGTAAAATATGTTGGAAAAGATTTTCAAATAAAATCTAAAAGAATCGATCAAAATACAATTTATATTTTCAGTAATTAATTTATTAAATCTAAGACCTTGTAATTGTCCCAGAAAAAAATCATTTGTTCTTTAGTTCCAATACTAACCCTTATAGAATTACCGATATCTTTTTTGTTTTCCATACTTCTAATAAGAATGCCTTTTTCTCTCATCTGTTGTATTAAGATTTTAGGATCTTTTTTTGGCCAAATTAAGAAATAATTACCTCCACTAAAGTGAGTTCTGATTTTTGTTGATTTAAATTTATTTAAAATCCATTCCCTCGCCTTTTTTACTTCTAAAACATAATTATCAATATATGATTTGTCTTTAAGTGCTGCTAATGCAGCTGTTATAGCAAAGCTGTTTACATCATATGGCCCTGTAACTTTATTAATGTACTGAATTAAACTTTTATTGCCAAAAGTAAAACCTATTCTTAAACCAGCTAGACCTGCATTTTTTGAAAGAGATTGGATTATTAGTATATTTTTATTCTTTTCAAAATCTATCGATTCAAGAAGACTATCTCCATTAAATTTTTCATATAGTTCATCAACAACTATTAATGAATCGTTATTG
>QCNK01000034.1 GCA_003210135.1 Prochlorococcus sp. AG-424-P23
TTATGACAATATCTAATCTGCTTCCTACAAAATTCTTTGCATCATCAATAACGACCATTGTTCCATCATCTAAATATCCAATACCTTGCATTTTTTCTTTACCTTCTCTGACAATTTTTATATTAAGTGATTCTCCTGGTTGTACTTCTGGTCTTAAAGCAATAACCAAATCACTCAAATTCATAACTTTTAATTCTTTAACTTCAGCAATCTGAGAAAGATTATAATCAGCTGTAATTAAAGTTCCTGTCATATCCTCAGTAATCTTTAAGAGTTTTTCATCTACCCCATTACCTTCATATTTTGTTGGGTTTATTACAAGTCTTCTCCCATATAAATCTCTTAATTCTTTTAATAACTTGAGACCTCTTCTGCCTTTCGACCTTTTTTCATTACTGCTTGAATCAGCTAAAGTTTGTAATTCGTCAATTACACTTTGAGCAACAATTAATTGCCCTTCTAATAATCCGCAACTTAATAGGCCATTGATTCTTCCATCAATAATTACACTGGTATCTAGAATTTTTGGACTTGCAGCAGGGAGGATACCTTCATTAACTAGATATGCATCAGTATTATTTGGATTAAATAATCTCAATAATGTCCTTCCATGGGTATCTGCCAACTTATAACCAAGCACACCAAAGAAAATATTGCTTAATATAGCTGCCAAGGGTTTTGCGAAAAAAACCTCTCTAGGGAAGGGAATTAACAGTATTGGAGCAAGTAGGAGATTCGCAACAAGTAATCCTAAAATTAATCCAACAGACCTACTTATTAGTAAGTCCGTAGGCATTGTTCTTATTTGATCAAGAAACGTCTTTCTAAGTTGAAGAAATACAAAACCAGCTGCTAACCCTACAAAAAAACCAATTATTGCTAAAACAATTCTAAAACCTTCAACATTAGATACCTGTTTGAGTATGTCTACTGGTAATAAATCAACACCAAGCCATCCTGAAGCAGCTCCAGACAATACAAACAAAATTAATACTAAGATATCTGTCATATCTATAATCTACTAGGATTTATTAATTGAGTAAATAAGGATCTTATTTTTTTCGATCCTTAATAAGTTTTTGGAGCTTAAAAATGAATTTATATTATGAATAAGTTTCCAAGAAGTGCTTATGTGCACATTCCTTTTTGCCACAGAAGGTGTTTTTATTGTGATTTTGCAGTTATTCCATTAGGAAACAAAGTTGAAACTTTAAAAGGTTATGGAAGCAAAACTGTTCAAGAATATTTGCAATTTTTACATAAAGAAATATTGTCAATTAAGCATAAATCACCTCTATCGACCATTTATGTAGGAGGTGGCACGCCGTCAATTTTAGATCCAAGCCAAATCAAAGAATTAATTGATCTTTTTAAAGAAAATTATGGAATTGATTTTGGTGCTGAAATCACTATGGAGGTTGATCCAGCTAGTTTTACTCAAGATGATCTTTTTGGATTCATAAATGCTGGGATTAATAGATTTAGTCTAGGAGTACAAAGTTTTAATAATCAGATACTTCAAAAGTCGGGAAGACGTCATTCTAAAGAAGATGCAGAAAAATCTTGTTTGTGGTTGAAGAGAGAATTTGATTCTGGCTTAATAAAAAGCTGGAGTTTAGATTTAATTCAAAACTTGCCACTTAGTGGATTTAAAGAATGGCAAGATGACTTAAAAAAAGCTATAACATTTTCACCACCGCATCTATCTATTTACGATTTAAATATTGAAAATGGCACTGTTTTTAAAAAATTAGTTAGTTTAGGAAAACTAAAACTCCCAAGTGATAAAGAAGCTTTTAGAAACAGTGAATCAACCCATTTAATTTTAAAAAACTCAGGATATTCAAGATATGAAATCTCAAACTATTGCCTTCCGCGACATCAATCGAGACATAACAGAGTTTATTGGAGTGGTTTAGGCTGGTGGAGTTTTGGTCAAGGTTCAACTAGTTCACCATGGGGGGAAAAGTTTACTAGGCCAAGAGTTAGTAAAGAATATAAAAAATGGGTGATTAGGCAAAACGAATTAAATTTAGATTTATCTCTCACCAATAAAGATTTTGTCTACAAAGAACTTGATGAGAAAATAATGTTGGGCTTGAGACTTAGAGAGGGTATAGATATCTATGAGGTATGTAAAGAACAAAATTGGGGAGACAAAAAATTTAAGAGCAACTTTAGTAAATTGCTTGAAGAATGGGAAGGATTTCTTGAAAGTGGTCTATTAGTAAGAATTGGGAATAGATTTTTTCTAAGTGAACCACAAGGTATGGAGCTAAGTAATCAAATTCTTATATCCATGTTTAAATGGTGGGATAAGATTAATTAAGTCTTTGGGATGCTACCCATTCTTTTAATTTATCTTTAAATAATTGTTTACCTTGGATAATAGGCGGGCAAAATGGTGGTTGATCATCATTAAGACCTAACAAATCGGCAGTTACTCTTACTTGCCCATCGCAATAATTTCCTGCACCAATTCCTATTGTGGGAATTGTTAAGTTGTTTTGTATCTCTTTAGAAAGTAACTCAGGAATATGTTCAAGAACTATCGAAAAACATCCTAAATTTTCTAAAATAGAAGCCTCTCTCTTGATTTTTTCTTGACTTTCTAAGCTCTCTCCTTGTTTCTTCAATCCAAGATTTAAATAGCTTTGCGGTGTAAGTCCAATATGACCCATAACGGGAATTCCCATTCTTATTAACCTTGATATAACTTTTTGTATTTCCGGTTCAGCTCCTTCGACTTTTACAGCCTTTGCATAGGTGCTTTGAATAATTTTCCCTGCATACTCCACAGCTTTATCCTCTCCGCATTGATAAGTAAGAAAAGGCATGTCAGAAACTACCAATGGTTGTTCTTCAATTTTTTTTGTGAATCCTCTAGAAACAGCATTAGTATGATAAATAATGTTTTCTAAAGTTAACGGCAATGTTGATTTGTAACCCAAGCAAACCATTGCTAAGGAATCTCCGACTAAGACGAGATCAACATTAGCTTGTTCTGCGAGGGAGCCAGATATACAATCCCATGCAGTTAATGCAATAATTTTTTGAGATTTTTCTTTATACTTAGCGAGGTCTGAAGGTAACATAAGAATTTATGTATCTTTTTTTATCAAGAATTGCTAAAATAAATTTGACTCGGCCTTTCGCGGTTTTAACGCCTAAACCTGGTCAGGACCGGAAGGTAGCAGCCACAAGGGATGCTTGAGGCAGGCGAGATAACCGAGTCACTCTATTTTACTAGTTAATCTATATCTTTTTTATTTTGCCTCAATTTTAAAAACTCAGGAATACTGGCACCACCTTCTTTATTATCAGAAATATTGTATAAAGGTTGGTTGGATAATCTATTTCTTATTCTTTGTTGTTTTAAAGGCTGAGTTGTTTCAAATCCTGTAGCAATTACAGTAACTTGTATTTCCCCTTCCATAGCCTCATCAACAACTGCACCGACAATAATATTTGCTTCTTGATCAACAACGTCATAGATAATCTCAGATGCTGAGGTCATGTCTTCTAAGGTCATGTCTTTGCCACCAGTAATATTTATAACGCACCCTTTGGCACCGTCAATTCTGGCTGCTTCTAGTAAAGGACTATTCATTGCTGCTTGTGCAGCTTCTAATGCTCTGGATCTTCCAGAACCAATCCCAATACCAAGAAGAGCAGTTCCTGCTTCTGTCATGACTGATCTGATATCTGCGAAATCAACATTAACTAATCCTGGACAAGTAATTATGTCACTAATACCTTTAACACCCATTCTTAAAACATCATCAGCATTTCTAAATGCTTCTTGAAGAGGAGCTCCTGCTATAACATCTTTTAAGCGGTCATTTGGGATAACTATAAGAGTATCTACGTTTTCAGCTAATCTAGCGATTCCTTCTTCTGCTTGCCTCATCCTTCTTTTGCCTTCAAAAGAGAATGGTTTAGTAACTATTCCTACTGTTAATGCACCACTTTGTTTTGCGACCTCTGCGACAACTGGTGCTGCTCCTGTACCTGTTCCGCCACCCATGCCAGCGGCTATAAAAACCAAATCAGACCCCTCTAAAGCTTGTTGAAGTTCCTCTTTAGATTCCTCCGCAGCTTTTTGCCCAATACTTGGGTTTCCTCCTGCACCTAGACCTCTGGTTAGGTTTTGTCCAAGTTGAACTCTACGCTCTGCAGAAGATTGTAATAGTGCTTGCGCATCAGTATTGAGGACTCGAAATGATACCCCTTCTAAATCACTATTTATCATTCTGTTAACTGCGTTACTCCCACCACCGCCAACGCCAATGACTTCTATTTTGGCATTTTGGCTTGGAAGGATTTCTCTCGATTGATCAAAGTTTGGATTGTTACCGAAGCTCATCTCTAAATAGGAATCTAATTACTGGTATTGGGTGCATTATGAACTTACTAAGCTCATATGTAAGAATTTGTTGAGGAAAATCCCAAAAATATTTATTTTATTAAATTTTTTGTTTTAAATGCAAACCCCTCACCAACACTACAATAATTAAAAAAAATTATTTAAAATCCAATTCCAATTATTAGGGTTTGAACACTTTTATTTTTGGTTTCTTTGGATTAGTAAGATCAATATTATCTAATTTTTCAATAAAGCTTTTTTTCTTAAATTCATTTTTAAGGTTATTAATTATTTGTAATTGATAGTTTATTAAATTTGGATTAAATCCTAAGTATATTGTTTTTAAATCTTTCTCCTCAACAGTGAGAAACCCATTTGATGAGAAGGTTATTTTAACTAATTCAAATTCGAAATTATCTTGGGAAATTAAAATTTCAGATAATATTTTTTTATATTTTTCTTCCCAACCAAAGACTTGTATGTTTAGTTTATTTAAATTTTGCTCTTCTGCATTTTTTTTATTTATGAATATTCCATCTTTATCAATAAAACCTAATATCTTTTCGTTATTTAATATCCTTTCGGCATAAGCTAGGGGAATTCTTGTTTGAATGTGAATTCTCAAACCAAAAGGAAATATTTGTCGACTTACCGATATGTTCTTCAGAGATAAATTTTCTTTTAACTCTTTTTCTAATAGATTAGTTTTAATAAAAATTAAACGGATTGGAAATATTAATGATGAATTTTTTGCTACATCATTCTTTGAAAATAACTCACTTCCAGAAATTCTAATATCCTGAACGTTAACCTTTTTTAAAATTTTAAGGCTAATCAAAGTTGTTGAAAATAAAAATAAAATTAGAAATAAGAAGCTTCTAACATTAAATTTTTTTTGGTTTTCATAAATCACATCGAGCTTTTTCCATCAATTTATCCATCCATTCTCTTGCTTGCTCTGCATCTGAAAATGGTACATCCATCTCTTTACCATCACCTACTAGTCTCAATCTACACTTTCCTTGAGATTCATTTGTTAGAGGTGCTTCTCCTGAAGTTAAGGCCATTAATTCAACCAATTCAAGTTTCTTGATTATAAAGCTATCTTTTTCTTCAAATTTACCAGCTTCAAATGCACTCCATTTTAATTCCCCATTTTTTAAGGATGCTGCTGCTGAACTATCTAACTTGCAAAGTTCAGCACCTCTTGCCCAGTTCCTGAAAAGATTTTGCCTTCTTCTCTCTAACCATCCTAGGGCAGTTAATAAAATAAAGATAAATAGCAACGGTAACCAAAGAAGTCCATGCAACATTGATTCAAATTATAAATCTAAAGATATATCAACTAGTTTAGCCACAAGTTGTTCAATATTTAAACCTGAAGCTTCCCAGAGCATTGGAAACATACTTTTGTTTGTAAAACCAGGAATTGTATTTATTTCATTTAAAAAAATTTTATTTGAAGATTTTTCTAAAAAGAAATCTACTCTTGCATAACAAAAAATATTTAGTGCTTTACAACTTTGAACAGCAACTTCTTGAATTTCTTTTGTGATTTTAGAATCTATTTCGGCTGGGATTATTATTTTATTATTTGAGTAATATTTTGAATCGTAATCATACCAATCACTTTCGTACTTTACTTCGCCGATCTCAGAAGTTAAGAGTTTTGAATTTCCAATTATTCCGCATTCGATCTCCCTTACCTCTAAACCTTCCTCTACTAGGATTCTTGGATCTATTTCCCGAGCCTTTTTTAATGCTTGTAATATTCCTGATTCATTTACAACTTTCGAAATACCAAGGGATGATCCAGAGTTTGATGGTTTAACAAAAACAGGAAAATTTAATTTTTTTAAAATTTTGTTAAGTAACTTATTTTTAACTTCCTCATTGTCAAGATCTTCATTTTCAAAAACTAGATATTTAACTTGTGGGAGTTTGAGGTTTGCGAAAATTGTTTTCATCAATATTTTATCCATTCCAAGAGCAGAGCCTAAAATTCCGCATCCGATTATAGGTTTCTTTGAGAATCTCAGTAAGCCATGAATCGATCCGTCTTCTCCATTAAATCCATGTAAAAGAGGGAACCAAACATCAACATTTCGAAATTCAATTCCTTCTAGGAAGTTAATTTTTTCCTGATTAAAAACTCTTTGTTTTTTTGTTGTATTATTTTCAACTTCACCAATTAAAATTTTTCCTGAAATATCACTATCAAGCCAATCTCCAAATTTGCTTATGTAAAAAGCTTTAACAGTAAAGCGATGTTTGTTTATTTCTGAATTAAATGCTTGAAAAACTGTTTTTGCAGAGGATATAGATACTTCATGTTCATTTGATTCCCCACCAAATATTAAACCAATACATTTTTTTTTCCCCTCGATCATTTAGAAAAAATTATAAATAAAGTTCGCCTGTTAATGAAAAAGGTCTGGCTTCATTTATTCTGACATCTATCTCATCTCCTAACGAAAAATTAAAGTTAATGTTTTTGGGTATCTCTACGAAAGTTAATCTATTTGTTCTAGTTCTACCCATTATTTGCGAGGAATT
>QCNK01000035.1 GCA_003210135.1 Prochlorococcus sp. AG-424-P23
GGAATGTTTTTCCATATTGAAAAAAATTGAAAAGAAACTCTCTTTAATTGAAGAAAGTTAACCTGCATGATAACTACTTCTAACTAATGGGCCAGAAGATACTTTCTTGAATCCTAATTCCTTAGAGAAGCGATATAAATATTCAAACTCTGATGGATCCCAATATTTCTTAACTGCTAAATGATTGAATGAAGGCCTTAAATATTGGCCAATTGTAATTTGATCACAATCTATTTTTTTAAGATCATAAATTGTATTTTTTATTTCATCCAATGTTTCCCCTAGACCTAACATAATGCCTGATTTAGTTTGAATATGAGGAGCAATATCTTTTGACTTTTTTAGTAAACTAAGGGATTTTTTGTAATTTGCACCTCTTCTAACTTCTTTTTGCAGTCTTTCAACAGTTTCAAGATTATGATTAAAACATATTGGATCTTTTTCTAAAATAATCTTCAATCTCTCAGTCTGAAGGTTATTAGTTTCATCAAAATTTTTACCCCCGCCCCATAAATCAGGAGTTAAAACCTCTATTTTTATTGTTGAATCAATTTTTCTAATCTCATCAATTGTATTTACAAATAAATTTGCACCATGATCAGGGAGATCATCTCTAGCTACAGATGTTAGAACAACATATCTCAAATTTAGTACTTTAACTGCTTCAGCGACTTGAGTACATTCATCAATATTAATAGAACTAGGTCTACCTTTATTTACCTGACAAAAAGCACAAGAACGAGAACATATCGATCCACCAAGTAAGAAAGTGGCTGTTCCTGAGGCATAACATTCTGATCTATTTGGACATCTTGCTTCTTCACAAATAGTATGAATATTTGATTTTTTGATTATTGTTTGTATTTTTTCGAACTCTGAAGCTTTACTAATAGGAAATTTTATCCAAGAGGGAAGTCTTAGGATTTTTTCTTTCTTGATTAGATTATTGTCTCTCATTGTCTAATTTAGTTTTGTTCTTCCTTCTAAGGCTCTAGCAAGTGTAACTTCATCCACATATTCAAGTTCACTACCCATTGGGAGGCCATATGCAATCCTCGTAACTTTAGTAAAAGGGGCTAACAATTTTCCAATATAAAGACTTGTTGTATCTCCCTCAACACTAGGGGTCAATGCCAATATGATCTCATCTATTTCAGACTTACTAACTCTTTCTACCAAGCTTCTTATTTCTAAGAGTTCGGGGCCAACAGAATCCATTGGGGATATTAAACCACCAATAACGTGGTAAACACCTTTAAATTCTCTAGCGCGCTCCAAAGCAAGCAAATCTTTAGTTTCTGCTACTACACAGATTAGTTTTTGATTTCTTTCAGTATTTTTACAAATTTCACATTCATCTTCTGAAGTCAAATTGAAACATTTTTTGCAACGACCAACATTACTATGTGCTTCTAACAAAGCTTTTGAAAAATCTCTTATTGTACTTTCAGGTTGTTTTAAAATAAACAGGGCTAATCTTTGCGCTGTTCTTGGACCAATCCCTGGGAATTTCTCAAAATGACCAATTAATTTTGAAAGCGGTTTGGTATAAGTAATCAAAATCAATCTATTTCTAGAGATAATTTAGACGCAAAATTCTGAATTGCCATAATTGTTTGCTTTTAATGTCTTATTATGTTTTTAGTTAGTAATTTCAAACAAAATGAAAAATATTAAATTTAACCCCTTCAAATATTTATTTTTGATTTTTTTATGTTTAACATTGAGTGCTTGTAGTGGCGGACTAAATGCAGGATTAGAAGCTTATCAAAGTCCAGATGGAAGATATGCCTTTTTGTATCCAACAGGATGGACTAGAGTAAAAGTCGATGGAGGACCTGAAATTATTTATCATGATCTAATAAATAGTAATGAGACCTTAAGTTTAGTTATTTCTGATGTAAATAAAGAGGTTCAATTAGAACAATTAGGAAGCCCAAATGAAGTAGGTCAAACATTAATTGATAAAGTCATTGCTCCCGTAGGTTCAGGTAGAGAGGTAAAACTTATAAATGCCAATAAGAGGGAGGCATCCAATCATATTTTCTATGATTTAGAGTATGAATTAAATTTAAATGAACAAGCTAGACACGAATTAGCTACTGTAGTAATTGACAGAGGCACACTTTACACTTTCGCTGTGGGAACAAATGAAGAGAGATGGAATAAAGTTGACGGTATGTTTAGTAATGTAATTGAATCATTTAACTTTTTAATATAGTTTAGAAATTCTATACTAAATTCCCACTTGAACATTCCATAAATCAGCATATATATTGTTCTGATCTAATAGTCTTTCATGTTTTCCGCTTTCAACTATTTTACCTTTATCTATAACAATAATATTATCCGCATTTTTTTATAGTGCTTAGTCTATGAGCTATTACTATAGTTGTTCTTTCTTTTGTGATTTTAGATAACGATTTTTGAATTAAAGCCTCTGTTTCATTATCAACCGAAGCTGTAGCTTCATCTAATATTAATATTGGAGCATCTTTTAAAACAGCTCTCGCCAAGGCAATTCTTTGACGTTGCCCGCCTGAGAGCCTTTGGCCCCTTTCTCCCACTATAGTTTTATAACCATCTGGTAATTGTTCAATAAATTTATGAGCTTCCGCAATCTTTGAAGCTTTAATAATATCTTTAAGACTTGGGTTGATTGAGCCATAAGCAATATTTTCTTGTACACTGCCATGAAATAAATAAGTTTCTTGACTTACTAAAGAGATACACTTTCTTAAATCCCTCAAATTTATTTCTTTAATAGAAACCCCATCCAAGGTTATTGACCCATTATTACTATCATAAATTCTAAGTAGTAGTTTTATTATTGTACTTTTCCCAGAACCTGTTAAACCAACAATTCCTAATGTTGAATTATTTTCAATTTTGAAATTTATGTTTTTTTAAAGTTAAATCTCGTCCAGGATAATTAAAATTTACATTATTAAAAATAATTTCTCCTTTGATATCTTTAGGTTCAATTTTTATTTTTCCATCTTTTATTTTTATAGGCGTATCTATGAGATCAATTACTCTATCTATTGAAGCCATAGATCTCTGAAAATCATCTAAAACATGCCCCAAAGTAGTTAAAGGCCATAATAGTCTTTGTGTAATAAACACTAAAAAACTATAAGTACCTACATCAAGTGTCTTATTCCAGGTTTGGAAACCTCCAATTAATAGAATCGCTATAAAAGCAAATAAAATTGCAAATCTTATAAGAGGGATAAAAGCAGAAGATAATTTTATTGCGTCCTTATTACTTCTTTGATAATCGAGACTTTCTTTATTTAATCTATTAAGTTCCCATTTTTCTTTAGTAAAACTTTTTATGGTTAGAATTCCACTTAAATTATTATTAAGCCTTGATGCCAACAGTCCAGCTTTATTTCTAACATCTCTATATTTTGGAGCAAGCTTCCTTTGAAATTTAATTGATCCTAAAAATATAATTGGAATAGGAAAGAAAGCAAATAAAGCGATTTTTGGAGCGACAAAAATCATAGTGCCCCCGATTATTAAGACAGTTATAAATAACTGAATAATCTGATTTGCCCCTTGGTCTAGAAATCTCTCGAGTTGATTTATATCATCATTCAAAATAGATAATAGCCTTCCAGTATTATCATTTTCAAAAAAATCCATATCTAATTCCTGGATATGCTCATAAGCTTTTATTCTTAATTTATGTTGCGATAGCTGAGCCAAATTTCTCCATAAAATCGAATATAAATATTCAAAGGAGGATTCACCAGACCAAACTATTCCTGAAGCAAATGCAAGAAAAATCAATTGTGCTGGAACTTCTTTTATTCCAAAACCTGCAATCCATGAATTCTGTTCCTTAACAACGATATCCACTGCAAGACCAATTATTACAGGGGGAGCTAAATCTAATATTTTATTGATTATGGAACTAAGAAAAGCAAAAAATAGTAACCTTCTTTCCTCAATCAGATTTAAATAAAGTCTAATTATTGGATTTTGATTGTTCTTAGACCTCATAAAATAATAATTAAATTTTTCTATTATGATTTAAATTTTCTTTAGTTTCTAACTTACATTTTGTTTTTGCATCTTGATGACTTGCAGTATGCATAAATTCTTCGTAGTAACAATCACAAGTTTCATTAGCAATTTCTTCACTATATTCCATTTCTGCATTCATCATCTCCTCTTTGACACTCTGAAGACAAAATAATTTTATGATTGAATTTTGTTTCGTTTGAGCTAAATAATAACTATTAAAGGAGTTGAATAGTATTATCAGATTCACAAAAATAAAGAAATTATATTTGTTAGCTTTCATTTTCTATTACTAGTTTCTGACTTTAATTTTTTTTAATTTATTTTTAGTTTCTCTATGCAGGTCTCTTGGTAAATCTACCAAACTGTAATCATTAAAAATCTGTATCTTACCTATTGATCTACCATTTATATTAGTTGAATTACAGATTGAGGATATAATATTTGCAACTCTAACTCCATCAAATTTACCAAAGTTAAATTTGTAGGTTTCAAAAGAATCATTTTGATAATTATTTCTTCTATTTGAATTTCTCATACGATTATTATTATTTCTATTAGATCTATTTCGATCATTATTATTTTGTTTATTAATCCAAGAATCATCGTCATTAACAAAAAATGATTTATTACCTATTACTAAATTAATCGCCGCCATCGCAATATTTGAGTCATCCATAGAGTATTTTTCTTTTAAATTATCCAGTACATCAATAATCAAAGCTTTATTTTCTTCATTTTCATCTTTAGCTAAAGAACTCTCATTAACATTATCTATAAGTTTCTCCATCCTTTTTTCATTTATTATTTTATTACTTGGTATATTAATTTCTTCAATCTTGGTTCTTGTTGAGTTTTCTAAGTTTCTTAGAAAATGTTTTTCTCTTTGATTAACAAATAAAATTGCTTCTCCTGATCTGCCTGCCCTTCCAGTCCTTCCAATTCTATGAGTATATGTTTCCTTGTCAAAAGGAAAATCGTAATTAACAACAAGTTTTATCCTCTCAACATCTAATCCTCTAGCTGCGACATCAGTTGCAACAAGGATATTAATAAATCCTTTTTTCAATCTATCTACAGTATTTTCTCTTTGATTTTGAGGTATATCTCCATTAAGTACTGCCACAGTATGACCTGAATTCTCTAAAGCTTCAGCTATTGAAGTAGTAAGTAGTTTTGTCCTAACAAAAATAATTACTCCCTCGTTATTAAGTTCTAGTATTCTTTTTAAAGCATCTAACTTATGATGCCTTTGTACATATAGAAATTTTTGCGAAATTAATTGAGTTTCTTTTTTGACACTCTTGATTAATATTTCGGAGGGATCATTTAGATATTTTTTTGCTATATTTCTTATCTCACTAGGCATTGTTGCTGAAAACAAAACCATCTGTTTATTTTCCGGAAGTTGATCTATTATCCATTCAATATCTTCAAGAAAACCCATATTTAACATTTCGTCTGCCTCATCTAAAACAAGACAATTTATATCTTTAATTTTAAAAGTCCCCTGCCTTATATGATCCATTATTCGGCCTGGGGTCCCAACTACTACGTCAACTTTTCTTTTTAATGCAGAAATTTGATTTCGATAGTCGGTACCTCCATATATGGCAACCGTCTTAAAATTACTAGATTCAGAACTATAACTTTTAAAAGATTCTGCCACTTGAGTTGCTAATTCTCTTGTAGGAGTCATAACTAAAACCTTGGCATTTAATTCTTTATTATCTGTAAGTTTTTCTATTAAGGGTAATGCGAAAGCTGCAGTCTTTCCTGTTCCTGTCTGTGCTTGGCCTAGCAAATCCCTGCCTAACATTAGTTCGGGAATTGCAGCTTTTTGGATAGGAGTTGGATTTTTATACCCTTTATTTTTTAAAGAGTTTAAGATCGATTGATTAAACCCAAAAGCGAGGAATCCATTCTCATTATCATCTCCTTTCGATACTTCCAATAGTTGAGATTCAATTTCTTTTTTGTTATCTAAGTTCTTTAACTCTAATAGGGAAGAATCTTCATCCTGAGACTTTTCCTGCTCACTACCAAGAGAGTTACTATCTTTTTTTAAAGCCATTTTAAATGCCTAATAATCTTCTGATTAGGCATTCAACAAATATCTAAATTGACTTAAATTGTTGATTAGCCTTACAGAGCCGAGTTATTAATCTAACATCTTGTGGTTAAGATATTACTAATTTCTCAAAAATAAAATTTAATTTAAATAATATATATTTAAAGATTTTTTCGCTCTTGTAACAGCAGTATAAAATAACCTTCTTTCAAAATTATCTCTGCAAAAGAAATTTTGATTATCTTTTTTTTCTTTTACAGCATATTGATTTCTTCTATAATTTTGGGACCACAAAATGTTTACTTTCTCAGATTCACTTCCTTGAGATTTATGAATAGTAATAGCTATTGCTGGCACAACATTTTCTAAATTAGATGGATCAATTAATGTGACAATTTCTTCGTTATTATCATTAAATTTTCTAAAAAGATATTTTCTTTTATTTTTTAAACCTATAAGTACTCCGATATCCCCATTTGACAATCCAAGTTCATTATTATTTTTTGTACACATGATCGGGACACCCTCTTTAAGAGTTTTCAGGTCATAGGGTTTTTTTTTGACCAAAAACAATTTCATGCAAATATTCAACACTCCATATCCCGGAATTTTTTTCGCATAAAATCAAGTGACTTTGT
>QCNK01000036.1 GCA_003210135.1 Prochlorococcus sp. AG-424-P23
TCAATGATTTATGAGACTGCATTTTCTGCCATGGGCATCCCCAAGTTTTATCTTTCAATGATTTGACATTAGATATTAAAAGTTTAAAGCTATCTAAAGTCTCTAAATCGGAATTTTTTTGCAAGTTATATCTATCTTTTGAGGACATAGGATAAATTTTATTAATTCAATTTTGCCTTAATCATGAAATATTTAAATACTTATTATAAATATTTCAACTTCATCCATTAGAATGGTTTATCATAAGGGCGATTAGCTCAGCGGTAGAGCGCCTGCCTTACAAGCAGGATGTCCCTGGTTCGAACCCTGGATCGCCCATTTATTATCTTTCTAATGACTGAGATCGTCAATCTTTCAATCAGTCAAAGCGCTGCTTCAGAATTATCTAGGCAATCTTCTTTTGGAGGTTCTCCTGGAGAGATGTCGATTGATTTGGTTGAGGATAAAAATTGTTCCGAAGGATGGATGCATATTAAATTAAGGCCAGGTACATGTAATGGATCCCCTATCTCAAGAACGGAAGGAGTCACTTTATATGCGGATGTAAAAAAGTTTAATTTACTGAAAGATTTAAAATTAGATTATTACGGTGATTTAAGCGGTGGTGGATTTCTTATTTCAACACCAAAAAATGCAAAACGTTGTTCCTGTGGTTCTGGCTTCAAACTTTTGTAGAATAAATGTGCCTTTTTTTGCAAACTAATATTATTTTCATTAATTGGCTGCTATCAAGATAAAATAAATAAAAAGTTTATTGAAATAAAATTTGCATATGACAGAGATGAATGATCAATTATCTTTAGAGAATTATTCACCTTTTGAAGTAGAGAAAAAGTGGCAAGAAAAATGGGAAAGTCTTGAGGCGTTTAGTCCTAATCCTGAGGATGATGGGGAGCCTTTTTGTGTTGTTATTCCGCCACCAAATGTAACTGGATCTTTGCATATGGGGCATGCATTTAATACGGCTTTGATAGATGTTGTAGTACGTTTTCAAAGACTTTTAGGTAAGAATGTTTTGTGTTTACCGGGAACTGATCATGCTTCAATAGCTGTTCAAACTATTCTCGAAAAACAATTAAAAAGTGAAGGCAAAACAAGCGAGGATATTGGAAGAGATGAATTTCTTAAAAGAGCATGGAACTGGAAAGAGCAAAGTGGTGGAAGAATAGTTTCTCAATTAAAAAGGATAGGATATTCAGTTGACTGGACTAGAGAAAGATTTACTCTTGATCAAAAATTAAATGAAGCAGTTATTGAGGCTTTTAATATTCTCTATAAAAAGAATTTAATTTATAGAGGTGAATATTTAGTTAATTGGTGCCCTGAATCTCAATCTGCCGTAAGTGATCTTGAAGTTGAAATGCAAGAAGTAAATGGTCATTTATGGCATTTTAAATACCCTTTAATTTCTGAAAGTGGTGAGCAATTAGATAAGTACTTAGAAGTTGCAACAACAAGACCAGAAACTCTTTTGGGTGATACTGCTGTGGCAGTTAATCCTGAGGATGATAGATATAAAGAATTTATTGGTGTCAAAGTAAAAGTTCCTTTTGTTGATAGAGAAATACCTATTATCGCTGATTCACATGTTGATAAAGATTTTGGTACGGGTTGTGTGAAGGTTACTCCAGCCCATGATCCAAATGATTTTGCGATAGGAAAAAGGCATAATTTAAAACAGATTAATGTAATGAACAAAGATGGCACTTTAAATATTAATGCAGGTATTTTTCAAAATTTAGATAGATATGAGGCTAGAAAGAAAATTATCAAAGAATTGGATAACTTAGGCCTTTTGACAAAGATAGAAGATTATAAACATACTGTGCCTTTTTCTGATAGAGGTAAGGTGCCAATTGAACCTTTATTGTCAACACAATGGTTTTTGAAAATGGATGATATATCACAAGGATGTCTTAATGAAATTGATTCTAAAAAACCATCGTTTATTCCTCCACGCTGGGAGAAAGTTTATAAGGATTGGTTAGAGAATATTAATGATTGGTGCATCAGTCGGCAATTGTGGTGGGGACATCAAATACCAGCCTGGTACGTTTTAGATGACTCTCAAGACTCAATAGAACAAAATACTCCATATATCGTTGCAAGAAATGAAGAGGATGCCTTAATCGAAGCTAATAAAAAATTTGGATTAAATATTAAATTGGTTCGTGATAAAGATGTTTTGGATACATGGTTTTCAAGTGGTTTATGGCCTTTCTCAACCCTTGGTTGGCCAAATACAAATGATCCAGATTTTAAAAAATGGTATCCAAATAATGTTCTTGTTACTGGTTTCGATATTATTTTCTTCTGGGTTGCCAGAATGACAATGATGGGGAATACTTTTACAAATAATATTCCTTTTAAGGATGTTTATATTCATGGTCTAGTTCGAGATGAAAACAATAAAAAAATGAGTAAAAGTTCAGGTAATGGTATTGATCCAATACTATTAATTGATAAATATGGTTCTGATGCTCTACGATTTGCTTTAATTCGAGAAGTTGCAGGCGCTGGACAAGATATCAGGCTTGATTTTGATAGGAAAAAAGATGCATCTTCAACTGTTGAAGCTTCAAGAAATTTTGCCAATAAATTATGGAATGCAACTAAATTTGTGTTAATTAATAAAACTTCTAACAATAATTATTCTCTTAATGAGAATGATGAAACTTTTTTAGAGTTATGTGATAAATGGATTTTATCGAAATTGAATCAGGTAAATATAAAAGTCGCTGCTTTGTTGAAAGAATATAAATTGGGAGAATCTGCGAAACTTCTATATGAATTTGCATGGAATGATTTTTGTGACTGGTATGTAGAATTTGCTAAACAAAGGTTTAATAATAAAGAGACTAAAAATCGACAAATATCTGAAAAAGTTTTAATAAAAGTGCTCAATGATATTTTGGTAATGATTCATCCTTTTATGCCGCATATTACTGAGGAACTTTGGCATGTGCTGCAACTAAAACCAGATAATGCATTATTATCTCTTCAAAAATGGCCAATTCACGAAAATAAATTTGTTGATAATAAGCTTGATAATTCTTTTCAGCAACTCTTTGAAATTATTAGGCTGATTAGAAATTTGAGAGCTGAATTAGGTCTTAAGCCATCGGAAAAAGTTCCTGTATATTTAATTTCAGACAATGATGAATTGATTGATTTTTTAAAAACTTTAGTTGATGATATTCAAACCTTAACTAAATCTTCTGAAGTATTTATTTTTAAACCTAATTCTGTTGATAAAAAAGAGTTTGCTAAATCTTTTTCTGGGATAATAAGTGATCTAGAGGTTTATTTACCTTTTCAGGATTTTGTAAATATAGATGCATTAAAGGAAAGGCTAAACAAGGATCTAAAAAAGGTGACTATTGAATTAGATAATTTAAATAAGAGATTATCTAATAAAAATTTTGTTGATAAGGCTCCAAAAGATATTGTTGATGAATGTAGATTTAAATTAAATGAGGGTTCGGTACAAATGGAGAGAATTACAAAAAAACTCGAGCTTTTGAATTGAGAATGAATATATTTCTTGAAAATATTTATAATTTGTCTTTTTTTTTTAATACTGGAATTGGGATATTTTCGTTTGTTTGTATTTATATTTTAATTGTTTTATTAATACTCCCAGCTTCTTGGTTATCTTTATTATCAGGTTTTTTATATGGCTCATATTTAGGATCATTTATCGTTTTTCTCTCCGCTTCCTTAGGAGCATCAGTTGCTTTTTTTGTATCAAAAAGTTTTTTTGCAAAAAAGCTAAAAAATCTTTTTAGTCGTTATCCAAAATTAAGTGTTATGGAAAAAGTAGTAGAAAAAGGCGGACTTAAATTAATTTTTTTGGCAAGATTATCTCCCATATTTCCCTTCAGTATTCTTAATTATTTTTATGGTTTGAATAATGTTAAATTTCGAGATTTCGCTATTGGTCTTTTTGGAATAATTCCAGGAACTTTTCTTTATTGCTCAATAGGTAGTTTGGCAAAAAATATCCAGGAGCTAAAAAATGTCCAATCGCCAAATAATTTATATATGACTATTGTTGGAATTATTTCAACTTTTTTAGTTGTATATTTCTCAGCTAAATATTCCAGGGAATATTTTGAAAAATCCTAAGAACTTACTCTTTAATATTCCAATCTCTAATAGATGCAATTAAGATAAACCACAAAAGCCTAAATTTACCTAGTAGAGTTTTGTTGGCTTCTAATTCGATATATTTTGCTTGTCCACAAGGTGTTTTTATGAAGTTGAAAACTGTTTTCTTTGTCATAAGTCTCTCTAAAAGTCCTTATGATTATTCTTACATTTTATAGCCAAGATTTTTAGTTTTTTTACTTAAAAACCACATTTTTTACAGACTACTTTGTGGAATACTATTTTTTAAAATTTAAACTTTTTCTCCAGCTTTAAATCCTCTAAAGCATTTGAATCTAGGAAACCTCAGACTAAAAGCCACTGCATCCTTTGACTTGGTTTTTGCATCTGCTCTGATTTCTACAAGTTGACCAATCAGTTGATTCCTTTTTGACCAATATTCTTCACGTTGGATATCACTAAATCCGCTTCCACAACTAAGACTGTATTCATGCCCATCATCTACACCTTCTACTAGTACAGCTCCTAGTCTTCCTTTATTGCGACCTGTGCCTTCCTCAACAGATACAACTCTTAAAGTGACTTCAATGAAAGGTTTTGCTTTTAACCAACTGTGTGTTCTTTTACATTCATACATTGCATCAGGATCTTTAATCATTACTCCTTCATATCCACCCTCCACAGCAGATTTATTCAGCTCTACAAATCTTTTCTGTCCCTCATTGGTGTCGAGGTCTACATTTTCCCAGTCAAGTGTTTTTATATGTCTAAGAAGTAAAGAATGTTTTGCTACCCATTCTTTTACTAATAAGCTTCTTGCTGTTTGACTAGTGTTCCATCGCCCTTTTTGGAAGTCTTCAAGGGGACATAAGTCAAATAGATGTAGAACTGCGTCTTTTGTTTGTTTGCCATCTTTTCTATGAACCTGTTTCATTAAATCCTGAAAGTTAGCGCTCATTACTTCACCATCTAGGACTAAGTCATGAGGTGCAGGATCTTTTTTTAAGACGTTTTCTATTTCTGAGATAATATGACCAAAATTATGGAATTGTTTCCCATTACGAGAAAACATTTCTACTTTATTTTTTCTAATAATAGTTAAGACGCGCACACCATCTAATTTGATTTCAATTTGCTTTTTTCCTATCATTTTTTTTTCATGATTTGCACTGTCATGAGCTAAGGGACAAGAAAAAATAGGAATCGCATATTTGGGAAATTTCTTGGCTATCTTGTTGATTGTTTTTTCAGATACACCACATCTAAGATCTTTAATTAAAACTCGTCTATAAAATCCATTCCACTCTTCTTTTGTGGCCGATTCCATAGCCGTAATAATTGCATCGCGAGCAGCGTGACCAGTAAGCTCTCTTTGAATAAGCTTATTTGCTAATTCCCTAAAATCTTTCCATAAAAAATTTTGACTTTTTTCATTCTCTTTTTCAGGAACAATTTTTACACCAAAAGTTACCAATGGATCAAGTGCCATACGGATGCCCTCAAAAAAATCATCTAAACCATCTTCCATTGCTTCTGAGATGATTTTCTCTTTATCTAATCTACTTGGGTGTAATTCTAGTTGATGTATTATCTCTTCTTTAAACAATTCTTTTTGCCTCACAAGAAATTATTAATTCACTTTTGCTATTCTGTCTATTTTCCAATCATTGTCAGATTTTGCGAAAGTAAAATCTAATGGGAGCTCATCTTGTTTATCTTCTGATTTTAAATTCAAAGTTATTATGATTTGATCTTCTTGGACTCTAGGTCTTCCTGATTTTAAATTTCTGTATTTATTAAGGTTTAAACTAGCTAAAAATTTAAGAAAGTCTTGGCGCTTCACATGAGTTTTATAAGTTTTTGTAGTTAAACCATACGCTGCATCAATTCTGCCAGCAGCTATTTGATCAAAAAACTTTCTCACTAATGGATTAATTCCTCTGGCGCTTATAACTAATTTGACTGCATTAAAAGTCCAAAAAGAAACTAGTACAGCTCCGCCTACTAATAATGCTTTAATTCCGATATCTTTAACTAGTGTTGCATCCATGTTGATTTAAGTTTTTTATTACTTTAAGAAAAGAAATAGTTTTTGATGGCTTTTTTTGTCAAAATAATACTAATTTTAATCCATAATGCCTGTAATTCCTCTTTTACCTTTATTTCATAAATTTAATAGCCAATATTTTGAAAATTCTCTAGCGGTTAATAATCAACCATTAGTAAAAGTTAGATGGAGCGATAATAGATTAAAAACTACTGCTGGTTTTTATAAAAGAAAAAGAATTAATGGTCATGTAGATTCTGAAATTATCTTATCGAAACCTATTTTGAGTAAATTATCTAATAGTGAAATAAACAGTACTTTATGTCATGAAATGATTCATGCATGGGTAGATAGGATATTAAAAAAAAATGAGATACATGGTCCAAATTTCTTAGAAAAGATGAATGAAA
>QCNK01000037.1 GCA_003210135.1 Prochlorococcus sp. AG-424-P23
AAATTCCTGGCACTCCTGAAATTATTGCTGAACCCAAATTAGGAGAATTTGATGATAATTTTACTTGGTCGGCAATGGTGTTAGCCGCTCAAGGAAAAAAAATAAATCAAATATCTATAGATGAAATTGATTGGTTAACTAAATTAAGAAGAGGATTAGAAGAAACACGTAAGGGATTCGTTACTGAATTATTAGACAAATTAGGAGATGATCCTCTTACACCTGAATCTCTTGATGATTTAGAGACGCTACTTATTAGAGCTGATGTAGGCATTGATTCAACCGATAAAGTTATAAGTTCTTTAAGAACAAAATTAAACGAGGAAGTTGTAGGTGGAGAAGCAGGAATAAAATTCTTGAAGAAAGAATTAAAATTAATTATCGATAAACCTATAAAAGATTCTGGAAAAGATCTCTTAGTTCCCCTGAAGGGTAAGTTAAATGTCTGGTTACTAGTAGGAGTTAATGGAGTTGGCAAAACTACTACGTTAGGAAAGTTAGCATATTTGTCATCAAGAAGTAATTATAAAACTTTGATAGCTGCTGCAGATACTTTTAGAGCTGCGGCAGTAGAACAACTTAAAGTATGGGGAGAAAGAAGTAACGTGGATGTTATATCTAATCAATCAAAAAATGCAGATCCAGCTGCTGTAGTTTTTGATGCACTAAATTCTGCAAAAAAAAGAAATGTTGACTTATTATTAGTAGATACAGCAGGTAGATTGCAAACAAAAAATAATTTAATGGATGAATTAGCTAAAATAAAAAGAATTATTGATAAAAAGACTCCTGATGCAATTGTTGAATCATTATTAGTTTTAGATGCGAGTCAGGGACAAAATGGTTTAAAGCAAGCAAAAAGTTTTGCTAAATCAGCAAATTTAAGCGGAGCAATTATTACTAAATTAGATGGTACTTCAAGAGGTGGAGTATCTTTAGCTGTATCTGAAGAAGTCAATTTGCCAATAAGGTTTATAGGGGCTGGAGAAGGTATAAAAGATTTGAGACCATTTAATAGTTATGAATTTGTGGAGGCTTTGCTTGCAGATAAATAAATATTTAATTAAAAATTTTTAAAAGTAAAATATAATGTTTAAAGATATTATTTATTAAATTTGTTGTGAAAAATAATCAAAAAGAAAAATTATTTTCAAACAAATATATTCAAAATTTTTTAAAAAATGAATCTACATTATCTTTAAAAAATAAACATAAATTTCCTGAAATTGCAT
Organism: Prochlorococcus sp. AG-424-P23; assembly: GCA_003210135.1. GTDB lineage: Bacteria > Cyanobacteriota > Cyanobacteriia > PCC-6307 > Cyanobiaceae > Prochlorococcus_A. The sequence continues at coordinate 1,233 of QCNK01000037.1, forward strand.
CTTCATTAGCATATTATTTAAAATCTTTTTCAAACATTGATAAATTACTTGATTATATTTGCTTAATTTTTAAACATATTTTTGATGAAAATGTAATCTTAATTATTCCTTTAAATTACGAGGGTTCGATATGGAATGAAAATATAAAAATTTCTGCTAACAATGAATTGTTAACAATTCAAGAAGAAATTAATAGTTTTTTTAGTAAATTTCATTTTTCTAAAAATTTTAAAATAAAAGAAATTCTAAATCTTGAAGAAGCTTTAAAAAATAATTTTCAAGAATATAAAATTGAAACAAAAAAAATTTTATCAAGAGGAAAATGTAGGGGATTTATTTTCATTTTTAGCAAAGATATTTCTAGTCAGTCGATCACAGAAGATAGTAATTTTAACTTTATTGAAAATTGTCTAGCTGTTGGATTAGAAAATTTTAATCTAATAAAAACAAAGAAAAAGCATGAGAATGTAGATAGAGAAATTTCTACTGGTGCTGAAATTCAATCTCAATTACTTCCGGACTATTGCCCAGTTATTTATGGTATTGACTTAGCTGCCCATTGTAGACCTGCTCTTCAGTTGGGAGGTGATTACTATGATTTTATGTGTTTAAAGACGAATATCTCAGAAAAAAGAAAAGAAAAAGCAAGATGGGCTTTGGTAATAGGTGATGTAATGGGTAAAGGTATTCCAGCAGGTCTTTTAATGACTATGTTGAGAGGAATGCTCCGTGCTGAGGTTCTTACAGGTCTTCCTCCAGATAGAATTCTGCATGATTTAAATCAACTAGCAATAAATGATTTAGATCAATCTCATAGATTCGTGACATTATTCTACTCTGATTATGACCCTAGAACCAGGAAGTTGAGATTTGCTAATGCAGCACATAACCCTCCTTTACTTTGGAAAAGTTCAGAACAGAAAATTATAAAATTAGACGCAGAAGGATTTGTACTTGGATTACAGAAAGATGCTGAATATCATTGTGGTGAAATTAAGCTTAATGAAAATGATTTAGTTCTTTATTACACTGATGGAGTTATCGATACTTCCAACTCTTTAGGCGAAAGATTTGATGAGGAAAGGTTAATTAAAACCCTGACAAAATTATGCAAACAATCCTATACATCGCAAGAAATCTTAAATAAGATATTTAAAAAATTAGATGAGTTTACAGGACAAAATAGACATTTGGAAGATGATGCAAGTATGGTTATTTTTCAATTGAAATAAATTTTTTGTCACATATATAAAAAAATGCTTTATTAGAGGTACTTAAAGTTACTGATTAATATGGCAAAAGTTTGGAGTAAAAGGTTTGATAATTCTCTTAACCCTTTCATTGAAAAGTTTAATGCTTCAATTGGATTTGATAGAAACCTTATTTTAGAAGATTTAGATTGCTCTATTGCTCATGCAAAAATGCTTGGCAAAGCTCAAGTTTTATCTTCTACTGAAGCTATGCAAATTATTAATGGTTTAGAGACTATTAAAGTTGAGTATTTGGAGGGTAAATTTTCTCCTGGTCCTCCTTCTGAAGATATTCATTATTGTATAGAAGAAAAGCTAATTAACTTAATTGGTGAAACTGGAAAAAAACTACATACAGGTAGGAGTAGAAATGATCAAGTTGGTACAGATATAAGATTGTGGCTAAGAAAAGAGATTGATAATCTTGAAATTTTAATAATTGATTTGCAAAAATCTTTTTTAAACCTTGCGAAATCCAATATTCATACCTTAATTCCTGGATATACTCATATGCAAAGAGCTCAACCATTATCTTTAGCTCATCACCTATTGGCTTATTTAGAAATGCTCCAAAGAGACCGTGAAAGGTTTAAAGAAGTAAGATCAAGAGTCAATACTTCCCCATTAGGAGCTGCGGCATTAGCGGGCACAAAAATAAAAATAGATAGAAACTTTACAGCTTCAGAATTGGGTTTTGAAAAGATTTATAAAAATAGTGTTGATGCAGTGAGTGATAGAGATTTTTGTATAGAGTTTGTTTCTGCATCAGCTTTATTAATGTCACATTTGAGTAAAATTTCAGAGGAAATTATTTTGTGGGTAACTGATGAATTTTCCTTCGCAAAATTAACTGACAAATGTGCTACTGGAAGTAGCTTGATGCCGCAGAAAAAAAATCCTGATGTTCCAGAATTAATAAGAGGTAAAACTGGAAGAGTTTATGGACATCTTCAAGCATTGTTAACTATGGTAAAAGGTTTGCCGCTTGCATATAATAAGGATTTTCAAGAAGATAAAGAGCCATTATTTGATACTGCAGAGACAATATCTTCTTGTATTAAAGCAATGACTATTCTACTTAATGAGGGCATAGAATTTAATATTAAAAATTTATCTGATTCAGTAGCAAATGACTTTTCTAATGCAACTGATTTAGCGGATTACTTAGTTGGAAAAGATGTTCCCTTTAGGACTGCTTATCAAGTTGTTGGAGAAATCGTTAAATATTGCTTGGAAGAAAAAAAGTTATTAAAAAATCTCAAAATTGATGAATTTAGGAAATTTCACCCCAAATTTGATGAAGATGTTTTTGTGGATCTTGAACCTATTAATGTTGTTAAGTCAAGGACTAGTGAAGGTGGAACAGGTTTTGCCCAGGTTGAAAAGGAGGTAAATAATTGGAAGAAAAAATTGTTACTTTGAATCTCAATTATTTTTCTACAACAAGGGTATGCTTTGAAGTAGAATAGAAAAGTAAAATTATTAGACTACCTTTTGTAGTTTTTTTAATAAGGTAAATTTTCTTTGTTGAGTTTAAAGTGAGTATTTTTGTTGGCAATTTGCCATTCCGCGCAGAGCGTGAAGATGTTTTACAGTTATTTTCTCCTTTTGGTGAAGTTTTAAATTGTTCCCTTCCTCTCGAAAGGGATACTGGAAGAAAAAGAGGTTTCGCCTTTGTTGAAATGGCAGATGAAGCAATTGAGTCTACAGCGATTGATGGTTTGCAAGGTACGGAACTTATGGGGAGGCCATTAAGAATTAATAAGGCTGAGCCAAGAGGCTCTGGTGGTTCTCGAAGAGGAGGAAGAGGCGGATATGGCGGTGGTAATAACG
>QCNK01000038.1 GCA_003210135.1 Prochlorococcus sp. AG-424-P23
TACTTAACACTGATTTAATTTCTTTATCTGTTGATCCAGTTGCCCTTAAAATTCTCTTTAATGTTTTAGTTGATTTACCTTCTTTAGCATAAGTTTTTAATGAATTTACTTTAATTGTTCTAGAAAAAACACTGTATATAATTTTTATTTCTTCAGCAGCATTAGCTTTTGTAATATTAAAAAGTAATTGAGAACTTATTAAAATAAAAAATAATTTTGTTATTAAAATTTTACTAAACTTCATTTTAGATATTTGCACCAGCAGCGATCTTTACGAGTCGAACTACTCCTTTTTCGGTAACTTTTTTTGCGATTTCAATGCTCATTTCTTTCGCATAAGGCTCATTTATAAGACGAGGAACCCTCTTCAAAAAAATATTAACTGAATATCCTGGTACTTTTTGCAAAATCTCTAAAAAGTTTCTCAATGGCTCTACATACATTATAAGGTCACTCAAATTGTTATTTTCGTTGATAGTATTAAATTTAATTGATTGTGGAAGATAGTTATTTAAATTTTTCAATATTTTTAGACTAAGTAAATCTATCTGATTTGTTAAACCTTTAACTATCTCATTTCTGAGAAACCCTCCATTTGGAGAAAAGAGAAGATTTATAACTTCGTCTAAAAGTTTTTCTAAATCTAGATTTGTTTGCTTTGCAGCGTTAGCAAGTAGATCTTCTAAACGATCCCATTTAAATTTTTTATTATCAAAAAGCATTTCTTTAAGGCTTTCCCTTAATTGTGGATCAGGGTCTTCCATCAATCTTCTTGCAAAATATGGATAAGCTGCGCCTAATATTTTAAAGTTTGGATCTACGCTTAAAGCTATTCCCTCTAATGTAAGTAATGACCTAATTATAAGTGCATAATATGGAGGAAGTTTGAACGGGAATTTATACATAACACCAGACATATCGTCTGTAACGCTTTTAAAATCCATTTTCGAAACTCCTTGTTCAACGGCGTTAATGAAAACATCTTCAAATGCTGGAACAATGGGTTCTAGATTAACTTCCTTTGATAAAAATCCCAATTTTACGAAATCTTTAGACAATTTATCGAAGTTTTTATTTACTAAATGAACTACTGCTTGAATTAATCCTGATCTAGATTCTCTGGAAACCTCACTCATCATTCCAAAATCTAGATAACATAATCTTCCATCTTCAAGAGCTAATAAATTACCTGGATGAGGGTCTGCATGAAAAAAACCATGTTCTAAAAGCTGTTCTAAACTGCATTGCACCCCTATATCAATCATTTCATCAGGATTAATTCCTAATTTTTTTACGTCTTCTAAATTAGTTAATTTTGTACCGTCTATCCATTCCATTGCTAAAACTCTTCTTGAAGTTATTGCTTTATAAATTTTTGGTACGGCAATCATTTTGTTATGTTTATGCATATCTCTAAATTTTTCTGCATTTGCAGCTTCGTTTAGATAATCCATTTCTTCAAAAACTCTCTTGCCTAATTCATCAATCAAAGCAACTAGATCACTTCTTATTAATCCGATATTGTTTTTTAGCCAATAAGCAATATTTCTCACTATGTAAAGATCTAAGGTTATTTGTTCTCTTAAACCTGGCCGTTGCACTTTTATTGCAACGATCTCTTCATTTTTTAATTTAGCTTTATGCACTTGCCCTAAAGAAGCAGCGGAAATAGGTTTTTTATCAATTTCTAAAAAAATCTCATTTATTTTGCATCCTAAATCTTCTTCTATTAATTCCATAGCTTTATCGCCATCAAATCCAGGAAGTTGATCTTGTAATTCAGATAATTCTTCCAGAAGAATACCTGGAATTATATCAGGTCTTGTTGATAAAGCTTGGCCTGCTTTAACAAATGCAGGTCCAAGTTCCACCAACAAATTTGTTAATTCTCTTGCTCGAAATCTTGCTTGCTGTTTATTTTTCAATCTTCCAGTTAATTTATCCCACCCAACGGAAAAGATGTAAGCAAAAATAGGTATGAGCGTTTGCCAAAGTCTTTTTAATAGTCTTTTAGGATTTTTTTTGTAAATTTTAGAAATTGTATCTGGATCATAATTTAAGAGTCCAGATACCTCAATAAAATCGGTAAAATCTTCTTTCATAACTTTATATATTTAAAACCTTTATTTTTTTTAAAAAGAAGTTAATTTTTTTATATGGAAGATTTATCATGTTAATACAATTAAAAATAGAGAATATTGCCTTAATAGAAATTATAGAAATTAATTTCGAAAAAGGTTTGAATATCATAACTGGGGATTCAGGTTCGGGAAAATCATTAATCTTGGATTCCCTAAATGCTTTATTTGGTGGAACCAATATACCTCTAAAACATTTAATACGTCCAGGAAAAGATTTTTGCGCTATTGAGGCGATATTTTCTTCTTCTTCTCGAATTAATGATTGGTTAATTAGTAATGGTTTTGAAATAACTTCTTCAGAACTAAACATTAAAAGAAAATCTTATAAAAAAAATAATAAAATTTTATCCAAATATAGCCTTAATGATTTATCAATTAATAGACAATTATTAGAAAAACTTGGACGATTATTAATAGATTTTGCAGGTCAAAATGACACTTTTATCTTTGACTCATTAGATAAGAGAAGATTAATTATTGATGACTTATCTTCTCAAGAATCAAGAGATACGAGCGAAAGGATTAAAAATTTATGGGGAGAAACTAAAGTTTTAAAAGGATTAATGGATGAAAAAATAGAATTTTGTAGGAATCAAGAAGAAAAAAAGTTGTCAATTAAACACATGTTGAAGAGTTTAGAAGAAGCTGATTTAAATTCCAGTGAAGAAATTTTAGAATTAGAGTTATTAGAAAATAAACTTGTAAATAATCTAGCAATTAATA
>QCNK01000039.1 GCA_003210135.1 Prochlorococcus sp. AG-424-P23
AAGGCTCAGTAATTTTCTTTTGTGGCAATTAGCTTATTCAGAAATTTATATATCTGATGTACTTTGGCCAGAGTTCAATGAGTATGAATTTCTCAAAGCAATAATTGATTACCAATCAAGGGATAGACGTTTCGGCGGTATAGAATCATTAACAAATAAATCTTTTAAAGATTCTCAATATTCTTCCTAACAAAAATGACTGAGTGGAATAAATCACTATATGGACAAATTAGATTCGATTGGAATAGAGAGGAGATATTAAAAATACTTAATATGCCTCTGATTGATTTAATGTGGGAATCACAAATCGTTCACAGGAAATTTAACAAATATGACATTCAATTAGCATCATTGTTTAGCGTAAAAACTGGCGGATGTGAGGAAAATTGTTCGTATTGTAGTCAATCAATTTATAGTGCTAGCGAAATCAAAAGTCATCCTCAATATCAAGTTGAAGAGGTTTTAGCAAGAGCTCAAATAGCAAAAAATGAAGGTGCAGATAGGTTTTGTATGGGTTGGGCATGGAGAGAAATTAGAGATGGTAAATCTTTTAATGCAATGTTAGAGATGGTTAGCGGTGTGAGAGATTTAGGAATGGAAGCATGTGTTACTGCTGGGATGCTTACAGAAGAACAAGCTTCCAGACTGGCTAAGGCAGGTTTGACCGCGTATAACCACAATCTTGATACTAGTCCTGAACATTATAAAAATATTATTACTACTAGAACTTATCAAGACAGACTAGATACTATCAAAAGAGTAAGAAATGCAGGAATAAATGTTTGTTGCGGAGGAATAATAGGTTTAGGTGAGACTAATCACGATAGAGCATCTCTATTAGAAGTTCTTTCAAACATGAATCCGCACCCTGAAAGTGTTCCTATAAACTCATTAGTAGCTATTGAAGGTACTGGTTTAGAAGATAATAAAGAAATTGACTCTATTGAAATGATAAGGATGATAGCTACAGCCAGAATTCTTATGCCTAAAAGTAAAATAAGATTAAGTGCAGGGCGAGAAAAGCTTTCAAAAGAAGCCCAAATTTTATGTTTTCAATGTGGGGCAAATTCAATTTTTTATGGAGATGAGTTACTCACAACTTCAAATCCTTCTTTTCAATCAGATAGAAACCTACTTAAAGAGGTTGGAGTATCATTTAACAAAAATTTTGAAACTTGTGAAAAAACATTATCTTCTTTATGAAAGGCAAAAATTATAAAATAGTTTCTCTTTATTCTTTCTTCCCATTTCAAGAAAACTTAATTATTGATCTCAAAAATAAATTATTAGAAATCGAAAATGAAAACGATCTTTCAGGTTTATTAATTTTTGCAAGTGAGGGTATAAATGGAACTATTTGTGCTGAAAAAAATGTAATTAATATTGTTATTAATTTACTTAATAAGTATACAGATAATAGAAATTTGAATATGAAAGTAAACTATTCAAAAAAGAAAGTCTTCAAAAAATTAAAAATAAAAATCAAGAAAGAAATAGTTACCATGGGCATAAATGGAATAAACCCTTCACAAGATAATGGGACTTATATTGACTCAGCTGATTGGAATAAGTTAATTAAAAATCAAAATACAATCGTAATTGATACTAGAAATAATTATGAGGTTTCTGTAGGAACATTCCAGAATTCTATAAACCCAAATACAAGAAATTTTAGCGAATTCCCCAGGTGGGTAGATGATCACTTAGATAGTTATCTAGAAAATAAAGAATCTACAAATATAGCAATGTTTTGTACAGGCGGTATCAGATGTGAAAAAGCTACTAGTTTGCTTAAAAAGAAAGGTTATAAAAATATTTATCACCTACAAGGGGGGATCCTCCAATACCTTGATGATATATCAAAAGAAGAAAACTTATTTGAAGGCGAATGTTATGTTTTTGACAAAAGAGTTTCTTTAGATCAAGAATTAGAAAAAGGCTCTTACTTAATTTGTCATGCATGTGGAATGCCAGTTTCAGTTCAAGATCAAAAAAGAAAAGAATATAAAAAGGGTATCCAATGTCATTTATGCATAGATAAATTCAGTGATGATGATAGAAAAAGGTTTGAAGAAAGACAAAAGCAGATCGATAGATTAAAAGTGGAAAATCATAAAATCTGTAAGGACTAATTTTCAAAATCATGAAAGTTGAAGAATTAGAAAAATTAGCAGTCACCATTGGATTATTAATTAAAATTCAAGTTAGAGAAACTCTCGGATTATGTTTCTTTAGAATCGTTATAGCTGAACAGAAAGATAACATCATTAAAATTTGGGCCGAAATGAAAGGTTGGACTTACTTTAATAAACAAGGTATTCAGCTTGATACATTAAGAATCCTTAGTAAAGCGCCAGCTTTTGTTTCGGAATTAATATGGGCGACAACTATGGCTTGGGCAATTGAAAAAAAATCAAGCAAGAAAGCAAGACTTTTAGCTATTTATGATAGTGAAGGAAA
>QCNK01000040.1 GCA_003210135.1 Prochlorococcus sp. AG-424-P23
AATGATCTTTTAAATCCTGTTTTATATCCTCAGTTCCTGAATAAACTATTCGATGATTTCTAAGATTACGAGAATTGGGATCATTAAGAAAATTTTGGATAGTTATCAAGTGAACATGATGATTTGCAAAAATAAATTGATCATTTTTCAAAATAAAATTAAAGCCTAGATTTTTTAATGAATCAATCTGAAATTGGTTTATGAATTGGATTTTTTCTTTAGGTAAAATAAAAGTTGAATCCTCTTCCTTTAAAAATAAAGAAATCAAAATTGGAGCTAACCAATCATAGCTAGAGAAAATTTCTGAATTAATTAGATAGGTAGAATCATTTTCAATACATTTGGAAACTATCCTCCCAAAAGAATATATGTGTTCCCAATTAATACTTTGTTCTCTCAAAAAATTTTTCAAATATTGATGACTTAAAATTTCAAGCATTTATAATTAATTTAATTTGAAAACATGCAAAATTTATGAACCTAATATACAAAAAATTGGTATCAATAAAAGAGGGTCTTAAATTAATTAATTTATGAAAATTGGAATCGTAGGATTAGGATTAATTGGTGGTTCTTTAGGATTAAAACTCCAAAGTCTAAATCATACAATTTATGGAATAGCAAATAATGAATTTAATGAAAAAAAAGCTAAGGATAAAAAACTTGCAAATTTTGTTAGCTGTGATTTGAGCTTATTAAAAAAATGTGAACTAATAATTTTGGCATTGCCTATAAAAGATTTGATCAGTCCTTCGCAACAATTAGTAGCATCAATACCTCAGCAAACAATATTAACGGATGTAGGGTCTGTAAAAGAACCAATTGTAAATATATGGGAAAATTCACATCCTCTATTTATTGGATCTCATCCAATGGCAGGCACAGAAAAAAAAGGAGTTGATTCAGGTTTTGAAGGTCTTTTTAAAAATGCAAAATGGATTATTACCCCAACTCAAAATAGCGATTTAAATTCAGTCAGAACTATTTCCGAGCTCATAAAATCAATGGATTGTGAAATTTGCCAAGCTTCGCCAAAAGAGCATGATGAAGCAGTATCTCTAATTTCTCATTTGCCTATATTTTTAGCTTCTGCCCTCATAGAAACTGCGCAAACAAAAAATAATCAATCTTTATTAGATCTCTCGCAAAAATTAGCTGCTACAGGATTTGCTGACACTTCGAGAGTTGGCGGAGGCAATGAACAACTAGGACTAGATTTAGCTATTAATAATCAGATTAATGTTTTAAACTCTATAAATAATTTTAAAAATAAGCTGAATATACTGGAATCTCTTATTAAAGAAAAAAATTGGGATGCACTTTCTAAAAAACTTGCTGAAGCAAAAGAAAACAGACAAAATTTTATAAACTAAAATTTTCTATACCTTTGGAAGCTAAAATTTGCCTTGAAACCATTAATGCAGACTGACTAACACCTGCAGTCCCCTCTCCTGGATAAATCGAATCTCCACATAACCATAAACCTTTAAAAGGTGTCCTACTTGATAATCCAAATAAACCAAAAATATCTGGATTTTGACCAAGCCCGCCTACTATTCCATTAGGTCTTTTTGTCCATTTTTCAAAGCCAAATGGAGTTGCTAATTCTCTATGTAGCCATTTTTCAGGATCAATATCAAATTGACTTTCCAATTCAAGGGATATTTTTTTCATGAAACCATTTTTTTTCTTTAAGTAAGTTTGTTTATCTAGATCAAACCAATCTTTAGTTTTGGTAAAGATACTGGCAATTAAAGTAACCTCACCTTTTGGCGCTCTTCCATCACCATCATCACTAATTGATACAAATAACGAACAAAATTCTTTTGAAACAAATTGATAATGATTGGAGAATGTTTTTTTAATGTGTTCCTTTTTTAATGCTGAATAAAAAACTACAGCTCCACTTGGATCAGGCAAATTATTAAGTCGATTTTTATAAGTTAGTTTTCTAGTTAATGGTCCCTTCAAATGCTTGAGTAAAGATTGTGGAGGTGCGGTATAAATCACATCTTTTGCTTGATAAATAAATGATTTTTTTTTCGAATTAGCAGATAGTTGCCAACACATATTTACGTCGTCAAAAGTTATAGAAT